>JAYPEK010000008.1:0-105140 GCA_038125725.1 Rhodospirillaceae bacterium | reverse complement strand
AAGAACCGCGACCAGCTGATCGACGCCGCCTACGGCGAGCACATCTACGTCGACGACCGCACCATCGACAGCCACGTCAAACGCCTGCGCCGTAAGTTCAAGGCCGTGGACGAAGACTTCCAGGAGATCGAAACCCTGTACGGCGTCGGCTACCGCTACCGAGCCGACTAGGGTGGGGCGAAAGAAATCCGACAAACCGCCCTCTCGGCGGCGGGACCGGTGGGTCTCGCCGATCACGCGCCGCATTCTGGCCATCAACGTCGTCGCGCTGGCGCTGCTGGTGGCCGGCATTCTCTATCTCGACGAATACAAGGACAACCTGATCGACGCGGAACTGACCGCGCTGGCGACCCAGGCGGAAATGTTCGCCGTGGCGCTGAGCGAGGCGCCGGTGACGGAACTGGCGACCGGTCAGTACCGGGTGTCGGAGCTTTCCAACCAGATGGTGCTGCGCCTGGTCAAGACCACCGGCACCCGGGCCAGGCTGTTTGACGGGGCGGGACGATTATTGGCCGATTCGAGACGCCTCAACGGCGCCGGTTCCGCCATCGTCATCCAGGAATTGCCGCCTCCAGAAGAAGCGGAGAGCCTTTTGGAGCGCGGGTTCGAGCTGTTCGACCGGGTCGCGGCAGAGCTTTTCGGCGCCCCCAACTACCCGATCTACCGTGAACGCGCCAACCAGCACGGCCGCGACTACCCCGAAGTCGTCGCGTCCTTGAACGGCAACTACGTCAAGGTGGTCCGGGCACTGGACCGCGACCGGCTGATGCTCGGCGTGGCGGTGCCGGTGCAGCGCTACAAGCAGGTGCTGGGCGGTCTGTTGCTGACCAAGGATTCCGCCGACATCGACGCCGCCGTGTTCGAAACCCGGCGGCAGATTCTGCAAGTCTTCCTGGTGGCGCTGGCGGTCACCATCATGCTTTCCGTCTATCTGGCGGGCACCATCGCGCGGCCGCTCCGTCAATTGGCGGCGGCGGCCGAGCGCGTGCGCCGGGACCACAGCCGGCGCCACAAGATCCCAGAAATGGGCGGCCGCGACGACGAGATCGGCGAACTGGCGGCGACGCTGAAGGACATGACCGAGGCGCTATGGCTGCGCATGGACGCCATCGAGGCCTTCGCCGCCGACGTGGCGCACGAGATCAAGAACCCGCTGACGTCGCTCCGGAGCGCCGTCGAGACCACGGCCCGGCTCAAGGACCCCGAACAGCAACGCAAGCTGATGACCATCATCGAGGAAGACGTCACCCGCCTCGACCGGCTGATCAGCGATATCTCGGACGCGTCCCGTCTGGATGCGGAACTGTCGCGTGCCGAGACCGGCCGCATCGACCTGGCCGGCATGCTGGAGACCCTGGCCGACATCCACAATTCCACCGGCGCCTCGGACCATGCCGTCCACATCGAGGGGCTGCACAACCGCCCGATCACGGTCGACGGCATGGAAAGCCGGCTCGCCCAGGTGTTCCGCAACCTGATCGCCAACGCCGCTTCGTTCAGCCCCGAAGGCGGCGCCATCACCGTGACGCTGGCGAAGGAAGCCGGCCGCGCGCGCATTGACGTCGACGACCAGGGCCCCGGCATCCCCGCCGGCAAGGAAGCCGCCATCTTCGATCGCTTCTATTCGCAGCGCCCCGAAACCGAAAAATTCGGCACCCATTCGGGGCTCGGGCTCAGCATCTCGAAGCAGATCGTCGACGCCCATGAAGGATCCATCACCGCCGAAAACCGTCTCGGCCCCGACGGCGCCGTCATCGGCGCACGCTTCCGCGTCGAACTGCCGCTGGCGAAGTAACATGAGCGCGACCGAACAGATCCACGCCACCTGCGTTGCCCTGGAAGGCCTGGGCGTTTTGCTGCTGGGCGCGCCCGGGGCCGGCAAATCGGACCTGGCGCTCCGGCTGATCGACGCCGGCTGGGACCTGGTCGCCGACGACAGGGTCGATCTGACGGCAAGCGCCGATGGGCTCACCGCGTCGGCGCCCTCCCCGCTCGCCGGCCTGCTGGAGGTGCGCGGGCTCGGCATTCTCCGCCTTCCCGCAATCGAACGCGCCATGGTCGCTCTCGCGGTCGAACTGGTCGCGCCGGATGCCGTGCCGCGCCTGCCGGACGAGCGCCACATCGGCTTCCTCGGCCGCGACGTGCCGGTCGTGGCGCTGGCGCCGTTCCAGGCCAGCAGTGTCAAAAAAGTGCAACTTGCGCTGGCCTTGGCCAGCGGCTCTATAATGCGCGCAGATGAGCCCTGAACAGCCCGCACAGACAGAAACACAGGTCGTCCTGGTCACCGGCGTCTCCGGCGCCGGCAAAAGCTCGGCGCTGCGCGCGCTGGAAGACCTGGGCTACGAAGCCATCGACAACGTGCCGATCTCGCTGATCCCGCGCCTCGTCGCCACCGACGGCGACGCGCGCGCCATCGCCATCGGCGTCGACATCCGCACCCGCGACTTCGACGCAGACGCCTTCCTGCGCAAGGTCAAGCAACTCGGCAAGCGGCCGGACCTGGATGTCCGCATGCTGTTCATCGATTGCAGCGACGACGTTTTGATCGAACGCTTCAACGAAACCCGACGCCGTCACCCGCTGGCCGCCGACCGGCCGATCAGCGACGGGCTGAAGCAGGAACGCGATCTCTTGGCGCCGTTGATCCAGCGCGCCGACATGCGCGTCGACACCACCGAAATGAACGCGCGGCAGTTGAAGCTTCTCCTGCAGGAACGCTATGCGCTGGGCGATCGCCCGGAGCTGACCATCTGCCTGACCTCGTTCGGGTTCAAGAACGGCCTGCCGCGCGACGCCGACCTGGTGTTCGACGTGCGCTTCCTCTCCAACCCGCATTACGAGCCCGAGCTGCGCCCGCAGACGGGCCGTGACGCGCCTGTCGCCGCCTTCATCGAAAAGGACCCGGCGCTGGAAGGCTTCTTTGCCAACCTGACGCAGTTGCTCGGCCCCCTGATCCCGGCCTACGGCCGTGAGGGCAAGAGCTACCTGACCATCGCCGTCGGATGCACCGGCGGGCGGCACCGATCGGTCTATACAGCCGGACGGCTGGCGGGCTGGCTCGCCGACCAGGGACATTCCGTGCAATTGCGGCACAGAGACCTGGAAATCACCGGAAAATAATTCCACAATCACTTCCCATGCGCTGCCGGGAACACGGCACGCCGTTAGCCCGGTTACAGAGGCATCGCTCAGGGGAGAGCCGCATTCGATGATTGGCATGGTACTGGTGACCCATGGCCGCCTGGCCGAAGAACTCATCGCCGCCCTCGAACATGTCGTCGGCCCGCAGGAAAACGTGGCTGCCGTCTGCATCGGTCCCGACGACGACATGGAACAGCGTCGGCACGAGATCATGGACAGCACCCGCGAGATGGACAGCGGCGACGGTGTCGTGCTGTTGACCGACATGTTCGGCGGCACGCCGTCGAACCTGGCGATTTCCGTCATGGACCGGGTCAACGTCGAGGTCATCGCCGGCGTCAACCTGCCGATGCTGATCAAGCTCGCCTCGGTGCGCGAGACCCAGCCGCTGGCGGAAGCCGTCGGCAGCGCCCAGGAAGCCGGCCGCAAGTACATCAACATTGCATCGCAATTGCTGGCCCAAGAGAAACCGTGAACGACGCCGGCCGCACCGCAAGGATCGCCAACCAGCGGGGCCTGCATGCCCGCGCCGCGGCGAAGCTCGCGCAACTGGCCGGCGAGTTCGAAGCCGACGTCACCGTCTCCAAGGGCGGCCAAACGGTCTCGGCGCGCTCCATCATGGGCTTGATGATGCTGGCGGCGGGGCTCGATTCCGACGTTCGCCTGAATGCCACCGGTCCCGAAGCGGAAGAAGCGCTGGATGCCATCAGCGAGTTGATCGCCGAGCGCTTCCAGGAGGATTGACCATGGTTGCGGCCATGCGCAAGTTCCGGGGCCTGGGCGTTTCCGGCGGCATTGCCATTGGGCCGGCGCACCTGCGCGAAGCGGGATCGCTGGAAATCCCCGAATACGCCATTGCGAAATCCAAGGTCAAAGCCGAGCGTGAGCGCCTGGCGCATGCCGTGAAACTGGCGCAGCGCCAGGTGCGGCGGCTGCAGAACCGGGCCAAGTCGATGGAAGGCGCGGCGGCGGAAGAGCTCTGGTTCCTGCTCGACGCCTACCAGCAGATGCTCGACGATTCGCGCCTGGTGCGCGGCGCCGACGCCCGCGTCGAAAGCCTGCGCATCAACGCCGAAGCCGCCCTTCAGCACGAAATCGCCGACATCGCCGCCACCTTCCAGGCCATGGACGACGCCTACATCGCGGCACGCCTGGACGACATCCGCGAGGTCGGCAACCGGGTCATCCGCAACCTGACGCGCAAGACGCTGAGGCCGTTTTCCAGCGCCGCCAAGGGCAGCATCGTCATCGCCGATATCCTGAGCCCCGCCGACATGGCACAGATCGATCCGGAACGCATCGCCGGCGCCGCCACGGTGCTGGGCGGCGCCGAGGGCCATGCGGCGATCATGGCTCGCGCGTTGGGCCTGCCGGCCATCCTCGGCATCGAAGACCTGCTCGCCAACGTCGCCACCGGCGACATGGTCATCGTCGACGGCAGCCGCGGCCATGTCGTTGTCAATCCGGATGACGAGACGCTGGAACGCTACCGCCAGCGGCGCGAGGAACTGGCGCGCAAGAACCGCCAGCTCGACCGGCTCCGCCGGACGCCGGCCAACAGCCGCGACGGCACGCGTTTTTCGCTGCAGGCGAATGTCGAACTGCCGATGGAAATGCCGATGGTGGCGCAGGCCGGCGCCGAGGGCATCGGTCTGCTGCGCTCCGAGTTCATGTTCATGAACCGCGAAACGCCGCCCGACGAGGACGAACAATACGACGTGCTCCGCAAATTGGTCGACGCCATGGACGGCCGCCCGGTGACCTTCCGCTCCCTCGACATCGGCGCCGACAAGCCGGCCCAGGCGGGCATGGGCGCGCTCGACGACAGCGCCGCGACGGCGCTGGGCCTGCGCGGTATCCGCCTCGCCCTAATGGACGGCAAGCTGCTGGAGACCCAGTTCCGCGCCGCGCTGAGGGCCGCCAACCACGGTCCGCTGCGGCTGCTGTTGCCGATGGTTTCGACCACCAAGGAGGTGATACAGGCACGCAAGATTCTCGCGGACGCGGCGCGAAAGCTCAAACGCCGCAAGGTGCCGGTGCCGGACCCGCTGCCGCCATTGGGCGTGATGATCGAGGTGCCGGGCGCGGCGCTGGCCGCCGATGCGCTGGCGCAGGTGAGCGATTTCTTCGCCATCGGCTCCAACGACCTGACCATGTACACGCTCGCCGCCGACCGCGCCAACGAGCACGTGGCGCATCTTTTCGACCCGCTGCACCCGGCGGTGCTACGGCTTATCCAATTCACCACCAGCGCGGCACTTCGCGCGCGCATTCCGATTTCCATTTGCGGAGAGATCGCCGGCGATCCGCGGTTCACCGCGCTGTTGGCCGGGCTCGGGCTGCACGAATTGTCGATGACGCCGGCCAGCATCCCGCACGTGAAACAACGCATCCGCAAGATGGACGCGGTGGCGGCGGCGGCGCGCGCCGCCTTGATCATGGATCAGACGGACTCGGGGCGGATCTCGACCCTACTCGATGACTTCAATAGCCTGGCCTGAACGCACCCGGCCGGGCTCGGCGCTGTTGATGGCGCTGGCGCGGGCGGTCAACTCGGCAACCGGCGTACCTGCCAGATCAATGATCGGAATGCCATCCGGCGCGTACCAGTCGATCATGTCCTGGGCGCGCTCCAAATTCTTTTCGGTGACCGCCGCCAGGCGATAAAGCTGGCGCTGTGTATAGACCTCGAGGGCATTTTCAAAGGCATGTATCGCCGCTTCCAGGCGTTCGGGATTGCGTGCCTTCTTGCCGAGCAGGAACAGCGCCGAGCCCAGGTTGTTCTGCGCCGCCGCCCAGGCCAGCGGCTTCTTGCGCCGGTCGCTCACCTCGGCCACGGCCTTGCAGGCGTTGACCGCGGTGGCCAACGCTTCCAGGCTCTTCATGTGTTCGCCGAACACCTGTGCCGCCTGGCCGAAGGCGGACATTACCTCGGCCCAGCGCTCGGGCGTGTGTTTGCGCGAATAGGTCTTGAGCGCATATCGGTGGTAGCGGAGCGAACGCCGCAGCACGTCGGTGTCGCCACTTTCGAAGCCGAGCCGGTAATGAATGGAGCCCAGCTTGTACTGCAGCGCCGCCCAATCCAAAGGATAGGTCTCGGCGGTCAGGGTATCGAGCGCCGCCAGCGCCGCCGCCGCGGCCTCTTCGTAATGCTGCGAGCCGCCGCCCTCCTCGGCCCGGATGAAGGCGATGGAGGCGAGGTGCTTGTTGGCCACCGCCCAGTCGATGGCGGCCTCGTCGTTGGCGAGATGGCCGAGCGCCGCATGATAAACCGCATGCGCGCGGTCCAGATGCACCAGATCGCGGGTCTGCGCCCAAAGCGCCGCGTGCACGTTGCCATGACAGAGTGACATGCCGGCGCGTTCGCGCGCCCCCAGGCCCGACGGCGGACCAGCCATGGCCTTGTCGGCGGCCTCGGCGGCGGCGGGCAGCATGGCGCCGCGCAATTCCTCCTGCTCGCCCCGCTTCGGCCGGGTCGCGGCCAGCAGCACAGCATGCAGAAGATCGGCCATGGACGCATCGAAATTCAGCGGCAACGGCAGGTCGGTGGCGGTCGAGAAGGCGCCCGGCAGCCGTTCATCCCAGTCGCCGCGAGCGACGAAATGCAGGTGCACGGCCATGCCGCCGGACGGCACATGGCCCCAAACCAAGAGATCGCCTTCGTGCTGGCGCAGCAGCCGGCGGCCGGCACGGCCAATACGCAGCAGTTCGCGCGCCAGGCCCTTGTTGACGTCGATTTCGAACCCGGCGTCGATCAGCTTGACCCGGATATCGCGGAAACGCTCCAGCGACGCGGCGATATGGCGCGCCTGGGCGCGGCCGTCGTCGCCGGCCAACTGCACCAGACGCACTTCGATGCGCCCCTCCAGGGGGTGCACCGACTGCATCATCCGTTGAATCAGGCCGGGCGACGCCGGCGGCGGCACCTCGGGGGGCGCCTGGCCTTTCTGACGCCGGCCACCGAAACGCTCGAACAGACGGCCCATCAGCCCGCCGCCGCGTCCGGCGCCAGAAGCGGCGCCGTTTTCACGCAGAATCGGGCGCACCATCACCTGGCCGACGGCACGCGCCGTCTGGTCGCGCACCCCGCCGGCGATCAGGCCCTGCTCGCCGAACATGTCGCCGGCGCGCGCCACGCCGACGCGCGTTTCGCCCTCCGGCCGATCGGCCAGCAGTTCGACGGCGCCCGAAAGCACCTCGAACGCGCGGTCGCTGTCATCTCCCTCGCGGTAGATGACCTGGCCGTTGGTGAACCTCTGTTTGCGTGCGGGCACGGCGGTTTCCGGCGATTTATCCATCCATTGGCGCGGCAAGCCCGCAAAACGGGTTTACCGCCCTCTGCCAATTGCAGCATGAATAGACAAATTTTCGGTTAACGCCGGGCCTTTCAGCGGATCGTAAAAATGCCGGTCAGATCACCACCGGCGATACCGGCTTGAGCCCCAGCTTTTCGCGCAAGGCCTTGCGGATATTCGAGAAAACGCCGTCCCAGCCGCCCGGCTCGGCCTGCCGGAACAGGCGGTGCTGGGGATACCAGGGCGAGGTCTCAGATTCCAGCATCCAGCGCCAATCGGGCGCGAACGGCACCGCCACCCAGGTCGGCACGCCGAGCGCGCCTGCCAGATGGCCGAGAGCCGTGTCGACGGTAATCACCAGATCGAGCTGCTGCAATACCGCCGCGGTGTCGGCGAAATCCCGGAGCCGGGGTGCGAGGTTCATGACCAGGCCCTCGCAGCCGTATTCCTTGACGTCGGCCTCGTTCGGGCCCTTCTGCAGGCTGTAGACGGTGATCCCGGGGATGCCCAGCAGTTCGACGAACTGGCGGAATTCGCAGGACCGGTTGGCGTCGTTCTTGTGGGTCGGCCGACCGGCCCAGGCGATGCCGACGCGGAACTGCTTGTCCATGGACGGCGGCAGTTTCAGGGTCTCCATCTCCGGCGCCTTCAGGTACGGCACGTTGGCCGGAATGGTCTCCAACGTGGTGCCGAAAATTCGTGCCAGCGACATCATCGGCACATAGGCGTCGAACTTGGGCAGCGCCGCCCCCCGGTCGATTACCTTATCGACACCGGGGATGCCGGAAAACAGCCGCGCCAGTTCGGGCTACACTTCGACCACCAAGGTGGCGCCGGAGCGTTCCTTGACCATCGGCAGGTAGCGCGCGAACTGCAGCATGTCGCCGAAGCCCTGCTCCTGGTGGATCAGAAGGGTCTTGCCCTTCATCGCCGCGCCGTCCCATTCGGGCTGCGAATAGCCGCGCGGCGGGCTGCGATCCAGGCGCCAGCGCCATTCGTATTCGGCGAATCCGGGCTTGTAGTCGCCCTTGGTCAGGAGCGTCAGCGCCCGGTCCCAGTGGCAATCCACATGGTCGGCGCGCAACGATAGCGTCTTGCCGAAGCAGGCCAGAGCCTGGTCCACCTGGCCGAGATCACGCAGCGTAAGGCCAAGGTTATAGTACGCTTCCGGGTTGGCCGGCGCGTGCTTGATGGCTTGCTGGTGTGCCGCGACGGAGGTCTGCAGGCGGCCCATTTCGCGAAGCGCGTTGCCCATGTTGGAATAGACCGACGCGCTGCCCGGCCGCAGCACCAGGGAGCGGCGATAGCAGGCCACGGCGGCCTCGAGCTTGCCCTTGACCCTGAGCGCCACGCCCAGGTTGTTGTAGACGTCGGCGACCTTGGCATTGAGAAAGAGGGAGCGGTTGTAGCCCTCGATGGCGGCATCGAGATCGCCGCGCTGGTGCGCCTCGGCGGCTTCGGAGAAAATCCGCGCCGCCTCGCGTTCGCGCAGCGCCCGGCGCTCTTCCTGCGAGAGGGCCCGCCAGGCAGCAACCTGTTCCGGCGTCGGGCCGACAGGTGCAACGGGTTCAGGCGCCGATTGGGGCTTCGGATCGGGTTTCTGGGTTGCCGCGGCTTTGGCTTCCTTGGCAGGCTTCAGCACGGCACTCGCCTGGCGACGCGGCTTGGCCGCGGCCTTGCCCTTCGGCTTGGCTTCGGCGCTGCCGTCTTGGACTTGCCGGCGCTTTTCGCTGCCATGGCACCCTACATCCACTGGGGACGCGCAAACGGCGTCCCGTTTCAACCCAAACAGGGAACTCCCAATTCGCAGTGTGAATCCTTGCGCAGCCGACGGCAAGGGGAATGTATCAACAAGCGCAAGGGTTTGGCCTTAAACGACGCTGCCTGGGCCAGGTATCTCCGGGCCTCAGATGATTTCGAGCACGCTTTCCGGCGGCCGGCCGAGCGCCGCCTTGTCGCCCTTGACCACGATCGGGCGCTCCAGGGCGCGCGGATGGGCGGCGATGGCGGCAATCAGGTCGTCGCCGTCGAGCGACTTGTCGATACCCTCTTCCTTGGCTTCCTTGGACCGCAGCACGTCGCGCGGCCCCTTGCCCATTTTCTTCAGGATCTTCTTCAGTTCCGCGGCGCTCGGCGGGGTGGAAAGGTATTCGACGATTTTCGGCTCGACGCCGTTCTCCTGCAGGAGCGCCAGCGTCTGGCGCGACTTGGAGCATTTCGGATTGTGGTAGATGGTGACGCTCATGAGCTTGGCTCCCTGATTGATGCCTGATCGACGGATGTGGGAATTTAGAACTCATCGGGAAAATAGCCAAGCCCGCCGCCCTTGGGATCGTGCTTCATTTCCTCCAGATCGTCCGGCGTCTCGGCGTCGATGACCCGGACCGCGATCTCGTAGCCGAATCCAGCGCGGGCGAGCGCCGCCATGTCCTTCTCGCGCCGTTCGGCCCGATCGGCGCGGGTCGAGAACGGCCCCAGCCGGCGGCGCTTGGCCAGCGCCACGGCGGCGGCGAAATCGACGTCGCCATCGTCGTCCTGGACCAGCGCCAGCACCTCGTCGACGATCTCGGGCGCCACGCCCTTTTCGCGCAGTTGCATCCTGATCCCCCGGAGCGGCGTGCCGCGCGCCAGCAAGGAGCGGACGCGCCCTTCGGCGAACAGGCGATCGTTGACGAAGCCCTGGCGCAGCATCTTCTGCACCACCGCATCGACCCATTCGGCGCCTTCGTCGACATCGGTGTCATGGTGATGGGCGGAACGGTAGACCCGGCGCATCAGCACCCGGCGCAAGTTTTCGGACGATGTGGAAAACCGTTGCAGGTAATGCAGCGCGGCGTTTTCGAGTTTCTTCGCATTGACCTTCGCCGGGCCGCGTTTCTTGCGCTTCGGGCGCGCATCGGCGTCCAGCAGTTCCGGCTCGTCGCGGTCTTCGTCGTTCATGGGCGCGAGTCTGACATGCACCCCCCGGCCAGCCAAGGGCTGGTCGGCTACGTTCCTATGGCCAGCCAAGGGCCAGAGCACTATATAAGGGCGACGTTGCGAGGAGGATTTCTTAATGCACGACCCCGCCGCCGCCAACTGGATCGGGCTTTGGACCCTCTACATGCGCGAAGTGCGCCGGTTCATGAAGGTCTATACCCAGACCATGCTGGCGCCGGTGGTGACGACGCTCTTGTTCCTGGCGGTGTTCGCGCTGGCGCTCGGCGGCGCCGCGCGCTCGGTCGCCGGCATTCCGTTCACCCAGTTCCTGGCGCCGGGCCTGATCGTCATGGCCATCGCCCAGAACGCCTTCGCCAACACGTCTTCGTCGCTGATGATCTCAAAGATGCAGGGCAATATCGTCGATACCCTGATGCCGCCGCTGACGCCGGTGGAAATCCATTTCGGCCTGACCATGGGCGGCGTAACGCGCGGCATCGTCGTCGGTTTTGCCGTCTCCATCGCCATGCACTTGGCGGTCGGCGTCAGCCTGCACAGCCCCGGCCACATCCTGTTCCACGGCATCATGGCGTCGATGATGCTGGCGCAGTTGGGCGTGCTCGGCGCCATGTGGGCGGAGAAATACGACCAGATTTCTGCGGTGACCAATTTCGTCATCACGCCGCTGTCGTTCCTGTCCGGCACCTTCTATTCCATCCAGCGCCTGCCGGAAGCGGCGCAGACCGCCGCTCACTTCAACCCCTTCTTCTATATGATCGACGGTTTCCGCTACGGCTTCATCGGCCACGCGGACGGCAATCTCGGCGCCGGCATCGTTGTCATGGCGGGCGTCAATGCGGCGCTCTGGCTGCTGTGTGCGCGGCTGTTCGCGACGGGCTATAAGCTCAAGCCGTGAACTTAATATTTTGGTTCGCTTGACTTCTTCGCCGATCGGGCGCATCTCTCCGTCATTGATTGTCTCGCGATTGCGCGAACCACCGCTCAAAGGCGGTGTGATTTCCCGGGAACAATAATCAAGAACCTGCCAATCCGGCCGCGCCCGGATCCCGGTACGACGCCAGCGCGAGAATCGCGCGGCGCACAATGAAAGACCATTTACGTGACTGATAAGACTTTCTCGGATCTCGGCCTCGCCGAACCGATCCAGCGCGCCTTGCGCGCCAAGAACTATGAAACCCCGACGCCGATCCAGGCCCGGGCCATTCCCGAACTGCTCGCCGGCAAGGACGCGCTCGGCATCGCCCAGACCGGCACCGGCAAGACGGCCGCCTTCGGGCTGCCGATCCTGGACAAGCTGTTCCGCGATGAAATCGCCGGCCGCCAGCGCGGCCCCCGCGCCCTGATCCTGGCGCCGACGCGCGAACTGGCGATCCAGATCGGCGACGAAATGCAGAGCTTCGCCAAGCACCTGCACCTGCGTCAAGCGGTGATCTTCGGCGGCGTCAGCCAACATGCCCAGGTCAACAAGCTGGCGCGCGGCGTCGATATCCTGATCGCCACGCCAGGCCGGCTCCTGGACCTGATGAACCAGCGCCACGTCAAGCTGGGCGGCATCGAATTCCTGGTCCTCGACGAAGCCGACCGGATGCTCGACATGGGCTTCGTGCGCGACGTGCGCAAGATCGCCGCCGCCGTGCCGGCGCATCGCCAATCGCTGCTGTTCTCGGCCACCATGCCGGCCGACATCGCCAAGTTGGCGGGCGAAATCCTCTCCGATCCCGCGCGCGTCGAAGTGGCGCCGCAGGCGACGCCGGTGGAACGCATCGTGCAGCAGGTGCACCATGTCGCCACCAACGACAAAATTCCGCTGCTGGCGGAGATCCTTGGCGATGCCTCGATGGACCGGGTGATCGTCTTCACCCGCACCAAGCACCGCGCCAACAAGGTCGCGCAGCAATTGGAAAACCGTGGCATCGACGCCGACGCCATTCACGGCAACAAATCGCAAGGGGCGCGGCAGCGCGCGCTGAAACGCTTCCGCAGCGGCGAGGCCCGCGTGCTGGTCGCCACCGATATCGCCGCGCGCGGCATCGACGTGGACGGCATTTCGCACGTCGTCAACTTCGAGCTGCCGAACATCCCCGATAGCTACGTGCATCGCATCGGCCGCACGGCGCGCGCCGGTGCCAGCGGCATGGCGGTGTCGTTCTGCGATGCCGAGGAACGCGGCTACCTGCGTGACATCGAGCGCCTGATCGGCAGCCGGCTCACCGTCATCGGCGAAGAGCCCAAGCACGAATTTCCGCGCAAGAAATCTGCCGGCAAGAACAAGCCGCACGGCAAACCGGGCGGCAACCCCGAGCGCAAACGCAAACGTGCGCGCAACCGCCGGCGCGGTTCGGGCGCGCCGCTCGCCGCCTGACGGCGGCGCTCAGGCGAGGCCCGGCTCGCGCAACAGCTTATGGAACCCGCGCAGCGCCCTTTCGGCGGCGGCGGGTTCCGTAATGCCTTCCAGGAAATGAGCATCGAAGTTGGGCTGGCGCAACAGCTCGACGATGCGCTTGCGCGCCATGTTCAAGGCCTTGCCCTCGGGCAGCACCCCGGCGCCGGCGAATTTCACCAGGCGCACGGCGCGGTCGCGAATGTGGGAACCGGGGCTGTCGAGCTTGTCGATGATGTTCTCGTCCACCAGGTAGCGTTCGAGCACGCCGTCGATATGCTCCGTCACCTGGCCCTTGATGCCGGGCGGCAACGCCGAGGCTACCGCCGCGTGGAAGGCGCCGGTGGCCGTCACCATGCGGTCCTTCGGCGATGAGGCGCGGCGGCAGAGCTCGTTGATCACCCGCGCGCCGAACACCATGTCCAACTGCTCGACGATGTCTTCCAGATGCTCATCGGCGAAATTGGTGTTGGTCAGTTCCGACAGGTACATGACGCCGCGCGCCGGATCGGGCAACGCCTTCACCGTGGCGCCGATGGCGGCGCGCCGGCCGGATGCGCCGCCCTGTTCGACGAAGCGCGCACCGCGCATGGTCAGCGCCTCGGCGGCGTCGGCGCCGGACAGAATGCCGCCGGGCACCATCAGCCGCGCCAGCACGCGCTGGTATTCCTCCATCTCCTGGCTCGGATCGGCCCGGTAGAGCGGCTGCGATGACTTGAGCTGCGCCATGGCGCGCTGGATCATGACGTGGCGGCTGGCCGGCAGGGCACCCGCCTCGAACAACTGGTTGAGCATGGAGACCGTATCGACGGCATCGCTCTCTTCCGCCTCGAAGGTGCCGTCGGCGAGATCGAGCATGGCGATGATCGCCGCGCCGAACGACCGCTTCCAGCCCAGCACCTCCTGGATGACATTGGCGCCGAGCACGTCGGCAATCACGGTATCGAGCAACAGCACCGCCTTCTGGTCGCTTTCCGCAAGCGCCAGGCGGCAGAGCATGTCGAGCTTGCCGATCCATTCGCGTTTCGACGCCAGCGCGCGGACCAGCACCACCATGCCCAGGTACTCCGCCGATTCCGATCGGCCGGCGACCGCCGCCAGGGTCCTGGAGAACGGCGGCTTCAGCTTCGGCAGGTCCATGCGCTCCGCCTGCCTGGCCTGTTCGACGATCTGCTCGACGATGCCGTAGATCTCGTCGCGGCGCTGGATCGGCTTCTGGCCGGTGCCGGCAACCTGCAGCGTGGCGATATGGCTGACGGCGGCCGGGTAGATATTTTCGTAATCCTGGAAGCGCTTCAGGTCGCGGTGGCTGTGCAGCAGTTCCGTCGGCGTCAGCGACACCTCTTCGAGGTAGCTGCGCAGCACCCGGTTCATCAGCACGCGGCTTTCCAGGCTGAAAAAGTCGCGCGGCTGGTGGCACAGATTGGGTGCTGCCTCGACAGTGGCGATCTGCAGCTTCTTGGCGCCGACCGACTGGGTCTTTTCGAACAGCACCTCCTCGTCGATGGAGCCGTCGCGGTTTTCCTTGTTGGCGACGATCCGGACCCCGGCGCAATCGCGCCGCGCCAGGAACTTCTGCGCCAAGGCATCGGCTTCGGCCCGCCTGTCGCGGGACGATTCCGTCACCCATCGGCCATCCTTCATGACCTGGATTTCGTAGTTTTCGTAACCCAGTCTAACCACGCCCCGACCCCCACTGGAAAACAGCTATCAAATCGCCGCGATGCTGTAAATTCAGCCTTCCGGCCGGGGCGCGCCTATATCCGGCGGCTAGTCGTTGACAAGCTTGGGCGGCCTCAACATACTCCTCGGCTTTCCAACTTAAGGCCCGGATTTCCGGGCCGGAATCGGGATTGGAGCCGACCATGATTACACCCGTTATGCCGACCTATGCCAGGTACGAGCTTTCGCTGGAACGCGGCGAAGGCGTTTACGCTTACGGGACCGATGGTCGACGTTATCTCGACTTCGCCGCCGGCATCGCCGTGGATTCGCTGGGCCACTGCCATCCGCACCTGGTCGAGGCGCTGAAGAAACAGGCGGAAACCCTTTGGCACGTCTCCAACCTCTACCACATCCCGGGACAGGAGCGCCTGGCCGAACGGCTGGTGGCCAACACCTTCGCCGACGCGGTGTTCTTCAATAACTCCGGCGGCGAGGCGGTGGAACTGGGCTTCAAGATGATGCGCAAGTACCACGCCACCAACGGCCATCCGGAGAAGTTCCGCGTCATCAGCGTCGAGGGCGCCTTCCACGGCCGCTCGCTCGCCGGCATTGCCGCCGGCCGCCAGGAAAAGCACCTGGCCGGCTTCGGCCCCATTGTCGACGGCTTCGACCAGGTCGCCTTCGGCAACCTGAACGAGATGCGCAGCGCCATCACGCCCGAGACCGCCGGCATCGTCATCGAACCGGTGCAGGGCGAAGGCGGCATCCGCCCGGTCGACGCCGCCTACCTCAAGGCGCTGCGCGAGATTGCCGATGAGTTCGGCATCCTGTTGATGTTCGACGAGGTGCAGACCGGTATCGGCCGCACCGGCAAACTCTATGCCTATCAGCTTTCCGGCGTTGCGCCGGACATCCTGGCCTCGGCCAAGGGCCTGGGCGGCGGCTTTCCGGTCGGCGCCACGCTGGCCACGGAACGGGTCGCGGCGGCGATGACGGCGGGCAGCCACGGATCCACCTTCGGCGGCAACCCGCTGGCGATGGCCGTCGGCAACGCGGTGCTCGACGTTGTGCTGGCCGACGGCTTCCTGGAAGGCGTCGCCGAGGTCGCCGCCTACCTGCGCGCCGGGCTGGAAGGCATTTACGAGAAGCACAAAGACCTGATCACCGAAATCCGCGGCCAGGGCATGCTGGTCGGGCTGAAGTGCAAAGAGGACGGCCAGAACGGCGATCTGGTGAAAGCCTGCATCGAACAGGGCCTGCTGACGGTGCCCGCCGGCGATAACGTGCTGCGCATGGTGCCGCCGCTGATCATCACCAAGGCCAACGTGGATGAGGCCATGGGCATGCTGGACGCCGCCGCCACTGCGATTTCTGGCAAGGCAGGGTGATATGGACACCGGACGCGACTTCCTTGATATCGACGGCATCGACGCGGCGGAGCTGCGCGCCATTCTGGAGCGCGGCGGCAGCCTGAAGGCAGGCGGCGCCGCGCCGTCGCAACTAATGGCCGGCCGCACGCTGGTGATGATCTTCGAGAAACCCTCGACCCGCACGCGGGTGTCGTTCCAGGTCGGCATGCAGCAGATGGGCGGTTCGGTCGTGGTCATGAGCGAAGCCGATTCGCAACTCGGCCGCGGCGAAACCGTCGCCGACACGGCGCGCGTGCTGTCGCGTTACGCCGACATCATCATGATCCGCACCGACGACCATCAGAAGCTGCTGGACCTGGCGGAATACGCCACCGTGCCGGTGATCAACGGCCTCACCGACAATTCCCATCCTTGCCAGATCATGGCCGACATCATGACCTTCGAGGAGCACAAAGGCCCGATCACCGGGCGCACGGTTTCCTGGGTTGGCGACGGCAACAACGTTTCGCATAGCTGGATCCACGCCGCCGCCAAGTTCGGCTTCACGCTGCGCCTGGCCTGTCCGGCGTCGCTGCAGCCGAGCGACGACGTTCTCAGCGCCGCGCGCGCCGAAGGCGCCGACATCGTCATCGCCGAAACGCCAGAGGACGCCGTCGCCGGCACCGACCTGGTGATCACCGACACCTGGGTGTCCATGGGCGACAAGGACGGCGACCGCCGCCGCCAGATCCTGCTGCCGTTCCAGGTCAACGACGAATTGATGGCCGCCGCCGGGCCGGACGCGCTGTTCATGCACTGCCTGCCGGCGCACCGCGGCGACGAGGTCACGGATTCCGTCATGGACGGGCCGCAATCGGTGATCTGGGACGAGGCCGAAAACCGCCTGCACGCGCAGAAGGGAATCCTCGCCTGGTGCCTCGACTAAACCCCCGATGAGCGACCTCGACGCCACGCTCGACCGGCTGGCGGCGCGGGCCTGGCCAGCGCTCGAGACCGACGTGCGCGACGGCTGGTGGCTGCGTTACAACGAAGGGCTGCACCGGCGGGTCAACTCCGTATTCCCCGAATACGCCGGTTCCGAAGCGCTGGACGACAAGATCGCCGGGGCAGAGGCCTACTACCGCGCACACGGGCTGCCGCCGCGCTTCCAAATCACCACCGCCAGCCAGCCGCCGGACCTGGACGCCATCCTGGCGGGGCGCGGCTACGTCGTCGAATCGGGCGTCGACATCATGACCGGCGACGCCGAGCCCCTGGCCCAGGTGCGGGGCTCCAGCGCGCGCGTCGAACTCAGTGCCGAGATCACGCCGGAATGGCTCGGCGTGCACATGGCGGAAGCCGCAGATGCCGAGACCCGGGATCGCAAGGGCCGCATGCTGGAACGGATCGAGCGCACCCACGCTTTCGCCCTCGCCTACGATGGCGGCCGGCCGGTGTCGGCTGGGCTCGGCATCTTCGAGGACGGCTGGACCGGGATTTTCGGCATGTTCACCCTGGCGGATGCGCGCCGGCGGGGCCACGGCCAGGCGGTTCTGGCGGCGCTGGCGGCATGGACACTGGCACAACCCGGCCAACACACCTATCTACAGGTGGAGCGCGACAACCCCGCCGCCCTAGCTTTTTATGCCAAGCTGGGGTTCGGCACCGTTCATGGCTATCATTACCGGACCCTCTGGCCGGACCGTCCTGGAGCACCCGCATGACCGATATCGCCCCCACGGCAGACGCCGCCACGCCCTTTCAGGTCGAGGCCTTGGGCGTCCGCGGCCGGCTGGTCCGGCTCGGCGGCTCGACCGAACCGGTGACCCGCGCCGGACGCTACCCGGAACCGGTGGCGGCGTTGTTGCTGGAGGTGCAGGCACTGACCGCGCTGTTGGCCAGCGCGCTCAAATACGAGGGCATCTTCACCTTGCAGATTCAAGGCGACGGCCCGATCAGCCTATTGGTCGCCGACGCCACGTCGGAGGGCGACCTGCGCGCCTACGCCAAGTTCGATGCCGAGGCGCTGGAGCATGCGGTGGCGACCACCGACGGGTTGGTGCCGCATCTGCTGGGCGCCGGGCACATGGCTTTTACCGTCGATCAGGGCCCGGATACGGAGCGCTACCAGGGTATTACCGAACTTGCGGGCACGACATTGGCCGAATGCACTGCCAACTATTTCCGCCAGTCCGAGCAGCTGGAAACCATCATCGTCAGTGCCAATGCACCGGAAGCGGATGCAACCGGCATCACTGCCGCGGCATTGATGGTGCAGCGGCTGCCGTCTTCGCCATTGGCCGACGAGGAAGCGACGGAAGCCTGGCGCGAGGCGGCGCTGCTGGCGGGAACGCTGACCACGGCGGAACTGCTCGATGCCGGCCTTGAGGCCAACGATCTGCTGTTCAAGCTCTATCACGAGCGCGGCGTCAGGGCGTTTCCGGCGCAACCGCTGCGCCATGCCTGCCGCTGCAGCCGCGGGCGTGTGTCGCGCACGCTGGCGTCGTTCCCGCGTGCCGAGATCGACGATATGTGCATCGATGATGCGGTCGCCGTCACATGCGAGTACTGCGGCACCGAGTACTCTTTCGACCAATCCGCCCTTGATGATCTGTTTTCGGAGGCTGAATATGCAAACCACTGAGCGCAATCCCGATCCGGCGCGGCGCCGGCTGCTGTCCATGACCGCCGCCTGCGCGCTGCTCGCGGTGGCCGGCTGCGAGACGCCGGTCAACGTGCAGAACCTGCCGGACATCACCTTCGCGCACCTGGCACCGATTGCGATGAACGTCGCCTCGGTGCAGGTGGAGAACCGGTTCCATCCGCCGCTTTCACTGCCGCACGTGGAACACCGCGTCCCCGTGGCGCCGGCAAAGGCGCTGAGCCAATGGGCCAAGGACCGGATCAAACCGGTGGGCGGAGTGGGAACCGCCAAGCTGATCATCGAGGACGCCAGTGTCACCGAGACCAAGCTCGCGCGCGATGAAAGCCTGAAGGGCACATTCACCAAACAGCAATCGCACCGCTATGACCTGGCGGTGCGCACCAGTCTGGTGATGCTCGATGGTGCCGGCGTCGAGCGCGGCGTTTCGGAGGCCCGTTCCAGCCGTTCGATCACGGTGCGCGAGGATTTGAGCCTGAACGACTGGGAAAAGACCCTGTTCGAGACCACGGATCACCTGCTGACCGACTTCAACACGGAAATGGAATCCAACATCCGCCGCCACCTGGCCGACTGGATTCGCTGAACCCGCCCGGACAGAGCCTATCCGAGGGCGCTTTCGGGCCGCCTAAAAAACACAAAACCGGGGGCGCTTTCGCGCCCCCGGCTTCGTTTCTGTCCAGGCCGCTAAAGGCTTAGCGGATGAAGGTGATGGTCACGCGGCGGTTCTTCGACTCGCGGTTGCCGTCACCGGTTTCCACCACCGGCGCGACTTCGCCGTGACGGGAGCGCTGCACGATCGCGCGCGGCACGCCCATTTCCATCAGGCGGTTGGAGACCTCGGCGGCGCGGTAACGCGACAGACCCAGGTTGTACTCCTTGTTGCCCGACGTATCGGTGTGACCGGCGACCAGGATCTTGCCCGGATTACGCAGACGGTAGTCGGCGTAGGCCTGCTTGATCTTGACCATTTCGGCGTCGGAGATCTCGGCGCTGTCGAAGCCGAAGTAGATAACATACGGCGCGGGCATCGGAGCCGGCGGCGCTTCCTTCTTCATCATCGGCTTGGCCATCGCCGGCTTCGGATTGGTCTTCAGGCTCAGCTTGGCGATATTGAAGGCCTTGCGGCAGGCGGCAATATCGTCGGGCTGGTTGTTCTCTTCCTGCTCCTGCATCCAGCAATCGAACATGGCCACCGAACGGGCAGCCGGTCCGGGCGACAGTTCCTCGGCACCGTTCCAGAGCTTATCCACAAGGGCGGTGCGCTCTTTCACCATGGTCGCCTTGGCGAACTTGGGAATATTGCGCTCGGCCATCGCCTGCGGCGCGACGGGATCGCCATTGGCGGCCGCTTTCGCCTTGTTGGCGAAGAAGACCGCATCTTCGATATC
Source organism: Rhodospirillaceae bacterium (assembly GCA_038125725.1). Classification (GTDB taxonomy): domain Bacteria; phylum Pseudomonadota; class Alphaproteobacteria; order Rhodospirillales; family Casp-alpha2; genus TMED8. Next base: position 85,317 of record JAYPEK010000008.1, on the reverse strand, counting down.
GCTTTCGTCCTGCTCGGCTTTGGCAAGCGCCAGGTATTCCTTATAGGCAGCCTGCGTGAACGCATTGCCTTTCGGCGTCATGCCGGAGACTTCATCGATCAACTGCACCGAACCGCAACCCGTCATCAAAACGGCAGCAAGCCCGGCCAGCACAAAAAACTTCAACTGTTTCATTGGGGGCATCCTCTTTGACTTTAACCCTTGTGAATTTACTCATTGGCCCCGGCCGAACATCGATCCGACCGCTTCCCCTCACCGCGCCAAGACAGAAGGCGCAATTGTTGGCTCCTTGACGGTTTGCCAGACGCGCTGGTCCGCCATTATGTCAGCCATATGCATTTTAGGGGGTATTCCAAAGGGGGATCAAGGCGTCGTTTGGAAAATTGTCGGAAAAATAGGTGAATATTGGGCTGACAACGCCGCCTAGCCGCGCCAGAAGCTACGCGTGAACAGCACGATGACGGTAAACAGTTCCAACCGCCCGAGCAACATGCCGAAGCTCAACAGCCACTTGGCGGCGTCGGGCAGGTCCTGGAAAGTGGCCGCCGGCCCGGTTACAGGGCCGAGCGCCGGCCCGACGTTGGCGATCGCCGTGGCGGCACTGGAAAAGGCCGTCAGGAAATCCAGCCCCAGGAACCCGAGCCCCAGGGCCAGAACGCTGAACGCCAGGAACCACATGAAGAAGAAACTCAGGACGGAAGTAATAACCTCGTCCGCAATAGGCCGGTTGTTATAGTAGGGGATAAAAACCCCGTGCGGCTGCAACAGGTGGTGCACCTGGGTCCGGGCCGAAGCGTAGAGCACCTGGAAGCGGAAAATCTTGATGCCGCAGGTGGTCGATCCGGCGCAGCCGCCGATGAACATGATGAAGAAGAAGACCGGCAGCGCGAACCCGCCCCACATGCCGAAATCGTCGGTGGCGTAGCCGGTTCCGGTGATGACCGAGATCAGGTTCACCGTGGCGAGGCGCAGCGATTCCTCCAGCGGCACGTTGTTTTCCAGCCACAGCCAACCGGTGATGGCGAGGATCAACATCGCCACGATGGACAAAAACCATTGCACCTGGCTGTCGCTGACCAGCGAGGTCCAGTTGCCTTGCAGGGTCTTCAGATAGAGCAGGAACGGCAGCGCCCCGACGATCATGCCGGCGGCCGCCAGATAATCGATGACGGCACTGTCGAAATGCCCGAGCGACGCATCCGAGGTGGAGAAGCCGCCGGTGGCAATGGTGGTCATGGCATGCGCCCAGGCCTCCAGGCCAGTCATACCGGCAAGCCAGTAGCCGAGCGCCCATAGCCCCGTCAGCGCCACATAGATGATGCCGATGGCGGTGGCGATCTGCGCGGCGCGGGGCAGCGCCTTGTCAGACTGGTCGGAACTTTCCATTCGGAACAGCTGCATGCCGCCGACCCGGAGCAGCGGCAGAATGGCGATGGCCATGACGATGATACCGATGCCGCCCAGCCACTGCAGGATCGCGCGCCACAGCAGGATGCCCGGCGGCGCCTGGTCGAGCCCGGTGATCACCGTCGAGCCGGTCGTGGTCAGGCCGGACATGGATTCGAAGAAGGCGTCGGTGAAGCTCATGCCGAGCTCGGAGAAATGCAGCGGCAGCGCCGCGAACACGGTCAGCACGATCCAGCTCAGCGTGGTCATGACGAAGGCCTGGCGCACGGTCAGCCGGGCGCCTCCGGTGCGGCAGGTCAGCGCCGTGGCGACGCCGACGAACAGCGTCACGCCGGCGGACACCATGAACACTTCCCAATCGGGATGGCCGGCCAACAGGTCGAACACCGCCGGCACGATCATCATCACCGCCAGTGTCGAAAGCAGGATACCGATCACCAGGAAGACAGGCCGGAAATCCATGGGGTCCCTGGGTTCTGTTGCGCCGCCAAGCCGCCCGGCGGACCGGGCCAACGCCCAATCAACCGCGTGGCTCGCTCGCGGTCAACCGTTAAAGCGGTCGGGCGTAAACGCGAGAAGAAATCAGACGAAGGCGGTTTCGCCGGAAGACGGATTTCCGATCATCACCAGGAACTCGCGGCGGGTGGCGACATCGTCGCGGAAAGCGCCGAGCATGCGGCTGGTCACCATGGTGACGCCGGACTTGTGAACACCACGAGTGGTCATGCACTGGTGCGCCGCCTCGATGACAACAGCGGTGCCTTTCGGCTGCAAAACCTCGTCGATCAGGTTGGCCACCTGTGCGGTCATCTTCTCCTGAATCTGCAGCCGCTTGGCGAAGGCCTCGACGACGCGGGCGAGCTTGCTGATGCCGACCACGCGGCGATGCGGCAGGTAGGCCACGTGCGCCTTGCCGATGATCGGTGCCATGTGGTGTTCGCAATGGGATTCGAAACGGATGTCGCGCAGCAGCACGATTTCGTCATAGCCCTCGACTTCCTCGAAGGTCCGTTCCAGCAGTTCCTTGGCGTTGGCGGTATAGCCGTTGAAGAACTCCTCGTAGGCCCGCGCCACGCGCGCCGGCGTATCCAGCAGCCCCTCGCGCGTCGGATCGTCGCCGGCCCAGCGGATCAGCGTGCGGATCGCCTCCTCGGCTTCATCGCGCGTCGGGCGCCCTTCATCGGCAATCACGCTCAAATTCTCTTTTCCGGCCATGCCACTCACCTGACTTTCTTCGTTCCAGCTTTCGCCAAGGGTTCAGAAATGGGAACCATGCCCCCCAGCGTCAACCCCGGGATATCAATGCAATGCCGAGGGACGGTCGAAATCGTCCAGCGAAAAGGCCGGCACCTCGACATCGAACCTGAGCCCGTCGGCGCGGATCATGTTGAAGCGCCCGGACATGAAGCCCGACGCCGTCGCCAGCGGCGTACCGCTGGAATAGGTATAGGAATCGCCGGGCTCCAGCACTGGCTGCTCGCCAACGACGCCGTCCCCGACCACGTCATGGGCGCCGCCGATACCGTCGGCGATGCGCCAATGGCGGTACAGCAACTGCACCGCCGACGTGCCGTGGTTTTCGATCCGCACGTGATAGGCCCAGACGTAGCGGCCCTCCTCCGGGTCGGAATGATCCGGCAGGTACTCGGGCGAGACGGCGACGACCACGTCGTGCGTCGATTCTTGATAGATTTCGCTTTGGCTCATGGTTCCCGGCAATCGTTGGCCAACGGTCGGGAGACACTACTGGAATTCGCCGAAAAGGCCAATCCCATGCACGGGAACCTATGCCCCCCCCGGCTCAATCGGGGCTGCAGGACGCGCCGCCCAGCACGCAGAATTTGGCGCAATGGGGATGATTGAGATGCACGGAACCCGCCGATTCCGCCAGCGCTTCGCCCAGTTCAAACTCCGTCTCATAGGGAAGCAGCGTGCAGGGAACCACCACGGGCTTTTCCGCGCCCCGCTTGCGCACCACCATGCGCGAGGTGGCGCACATGATCGATTCCGGCTTGATACCCAGGATATCCCAGCAATGCACGGTGATCTCGGGCACGTCGACGGCGGTATCCATTTCCGGAAACAGCACCAGGCGGGCGGGATCAGCCGCATCGACGGGAATCCCCTGTCCGGCGAACAGCGCGGCGTAGCCGGCGCGCGCCTGTTCTTCGGTCTCGTTCCAGCAGGTGCGTCCGGCGATGGCCAGGTTGAAACCGTTCTCCGCCAGCCACTTGAGCCCTTCCATGGTTGGCTCCCAGGTGCGCTCGCCGCGGACGGCTTCGTGATGCTCGCGGGTGAAATGATCGAGCGACACGCGCAGCGTCAATGCGTCGCCGTACTGGCGCCGCAGCGACAACAGACGCTCCTTCCTGTGGTGCAGCGGCTTCATGGCATTGGTCAGCACCAGCGCCCGGTAGCCGCGCCCAAGCGCGTCCTCCAGCATGTCGGGGAGCGCCTTATTCATGAACGGCTCGCCGCCGGTGAAGGCCACCTCTTCGAGCCCATAGGCACCCGCCTCGGCCTCGTCCAGGTAACCCCGCACTTCGTCCAGCGTTAGGTAGGCAAGATCGTCGTTGGTGGGGCTCGAGTCCATGTAACAGTTGACGCAGGTGATATTGCAGAGACTGCCGGTATTGAACCACAGCGTGCGCAAGTGCGTCAGCGCCACAACGGCTCGTTCCTCCCCCTTGGCGGTGACCAGGGGATTGGTGAACTTGTCCGCATCGAGCGGCGCCGGTTCTGTCGTTTGGGGGTCGAGCATTGTCGCGTCTTATCCTGTTCTGTCGCGGCGTTCGGGAAGAATCGAATTGGCCCCATTTAACCCGGCGGGCCCGGCGGCGGCCAATCAAATATCGGTTATTGGACTGTGTTGTCCGAATTCCGGCGGGCATCCGGGGCTTCTTGCGCGGCGGGCGGGCATGGCCTATATGTCGGCTTCAAGCGGGTGTAGCTCAGTGGTAGAGCACGAGCTTCCCAAGCTCAAGTTTTCTCCTACACTTGTTGGTATTCTGCGGTTATTGATTGTATCAGATTTGAATACATGCTCTACTTCGGGCGTGGTTATGCATCAGATTTGAACCAGGTTTTCCATGCCCCAGAACGCCTCCGCCCCATCGCCATCTGTGAAGGGCCTCAAGACCCGCAGTGGCTCATGGCACCTTCGCCGCATGGTCAATGGCCGGCTCATCAATAAAGCTATCGGACGGATCGATGTCATGCCGCTCAGCGAGGCAGAACGAATTGCCATTGACCTGATCGGCGGAAAGTCCTTGGCCCAAGCAAAAGCCCCCTCCCAAACCATGTCGGATGTGCTGGACGACTTGCTTGCTTCTCCTAAAGGGTTAGATTTCAAAGACGGCTACAAGAATTTGCTTGAGCGGCTTCGGAAAGGACGGCTCAAGAGGTTCATGTCCAAGACGCCAGCCGAGATCGATCGGCATGAGATCAGGACGTGGTACAACAAGGGATCGAACACCCCTGCCGGCACCGATACAGCTTTCCGCACCCTTCATCGTCTGTTCGAGTATGCCATCGCCCTAGAACTGGTGGACGCGAACCCCTGCGACCTCGTAAACCGGACAGGCAGATTCAAGAAGCGGAAACGGACAGGATCGATTTCGACGGAGGGCATCGACCTAGGACAATTTGTCTGGTCCCTTATCGCCCACCAACCAAAGCAATCGAAGAAGAACTATGAAACTGCCAGGGATGTAATCGTTCTTCTAATGGCAACAGGCCTTCGCAAACAAGAGGCCATGAATTTGAAGTGGGATGATGTCGATCTGAGGCAGAAGGCATTCACGATCAAGGACACAAAGAACCGTCGCAATCATACCGTCCCATTGACCGAACTCCTGAAGGCGATGCTAAAGACCCGAAAGGCCAACATCAGCAAACTCAATAAAAATCTGACCGGCGACGCAGCTTTAACCTACGTTTTCCCTAATCGAAATGGCACTGGGCCAATCACCGATGTACGCAAGACATTGGGGGCTATTTGCGAGTTCGCTGAGATTGAGCGGATCATGGTCCACGATCTGCGACGGACGTTCGCAACGCTGGTCGAGGAGTTAGATATTGGCGTTCTGAGCCAAGCTCGCATGCTTAACCATGCCTCCAGCGTCACAGCGGATTACACTCAAATCTCAATAAGCCGGTTAAGAGAACAATACGAAAAGGTCTCAGCAAGGCTCTCTCTTTCATTACCAGTGGAGATAAACGGAATCTTTTATGAAAAGCCCGTCGGTTCGGAGACTAATCTACTGAACCTGCTATATGGCGACACTGACAAGGTGCATTTCGAACCTCCGAAAAGAAGCACGCATCGCGCATCATGACCACTTTGTCGTGGTTTGCCCCTCAACACTAAGGTTGATAGCCATAGGGTTGCCCCACTCCAGGGTAACTGCACAACATGGCCGCACGATTATCAGTGTGGTTATATGTACTTTTTATGACAATTATTGGAGCCGCTTGACTTTTATAGGATAATATGCTATAATATAGGTAAGAATAATGGATAATAGGAAATCTTAATGCGTACATAAATAGGTACAACATGCACAACTTAACTGACCTTCTTTCGGACGCCGACATCGCAGACATCCTTTCCCTCAAACCGTCTTGGGTACGTAAACAACGCTGGTTACGCAGACGAGGTGACGACCACATTTTGTCTATCGATCCCGTAATCGTTGGAAATAGACCACGTTACAGGTCCGATGAGTTTCAGACATGGCTGGACAATCTCGATAAATGGCAACCAGCCTAATGAGTACACGACCTAGATTCTCATCTGAAGGCGTTGACTGGGAAGTTCAGGAATGCGCCTACGAATACACCATCGAAACACTTGAGCAGTTCGGCAACATAGTCTCAAGCGAGCAGACTACTGAGCTCCATAAGACGTTGGGCTGTTTCGTCTACACCATAGCCAAGCCAGAATCGAAACGAAGACAGGCTTTTCCGCTACCTTGTGGTGCCGGCAAGACGACCGCCGTCAGGGGAATCATCAGAGCCATTCACGAGCTTGGTCGAGGTTACAAGATCGTCGTATGTGCAGAGAAGGTCGAGGCGTTATGTGAATTACTACGGGACTTAAGGGATTTGGACGGCGTTCCAAGAGGCAAGATATCTTTGCTGCATTCCTATGAACACGACCCGGCATTTGACTTTGAAAGCCCAAAGGATCGAACGGCTTCAGAACCTGCTGATTCAGATGATTTAAGCGACCTTCGGCAGTTTGTGCTGTTGTCCCACTCCAAGCTCCACCAGGGCTACAACAAGATGCCCTACGACCTATTGATTTACGACGAGTCGTTGGTTCTGGGGCAGGCATCAACGATAGGCTTTGAAGAACTGTGTGGTGAGATTGCTAAGTTCATTGGTCGGGTTGAAGCTATGGAGCATTTGGCAACTCCAGACCAAAAGAAGCTTTGTGAATGGATGAAAGACGCGCAGATGCAACTACGTGATGCCTCTGACAATAATCTTTTGACCTGGTCGCCTTTGCCAATAGGCATTAAGGAAGCCAGAGCAGCCGACAAACCGATCCATGGCGCTGATGATACTCTCAGGGTATTCATGGGATGGGTTAATGATCAGCAGGAAGTGAGGTTGATAAAGGAACAAAGCCAGGGTGGAAGCGTTATCACCATCCAGCAGACCATTCCCGACCACCTAAACAGCCTCGCAATCCTCGATGCTTCCTACAACATACGTAGGTTGATGACTTACGACAAAACCATCTCTGACGTCCGAATGTTCTCCGACATCAAAGATCACTCCGACGTTACCATTCACCTGGCCAAAGCGAAGGCAGGACGCAAAAGTGTCTTCAAGGAATTGCAGAATGGAGGCGACGACAAGCTGTTCCATGAGGTAGCGGAGCTGTCAGCGAAGAAGGTACGTGCTGGTCACAATGTCTTGGTCTTCACCTTCAAAGACAATGGAGCATGGAAACCAGTTAGCCGCCTTCGTGAGTTGACGACGCAATATCTCGATGGCGTTCCTCCCGATATGGTCTCAACTGGAGGTAGCCTCAACTTCCTGACTTGGGGGTATGAGACGGCACTCAACAGGTACAGCCATTGCGATGTTGTGATCTTCGCAGGACTTCTGACCTTGCCCCATTCTGCTGTTGCTGGACGTATCTGTGCCCATGCCCGAGACATCAACCAAGACATGACACCGGAAGAATTAAATGAAGTGGTTCAATCCGAGAAAGTTCACAGTCTTTATCAAGCCCTCAGTCGAGGCAGTTGCAGGGTCATGAAAAACGGGAAAGCCCGCAAAATGGATGCCTATGTCTTCAGCCATGATTATCTGGCGATCAGGGAAGCATTGAAGACTGCGATGTCTGGCGTTCAGTTCAGGAACTACACATCCAAACATCTGAAGACCAAAGCCTCAAAAAGGGAGCTGGCTAAGGAGGCGATTCTGATTCACCTTTCATCAACTGAAAAGGACAAGGAATCTGCACGGGAGCTGTACGCTTTAGTGCCTGAAATTAGCCAAGATACGATGAGGGCCGGCCTGAATGAGTTGCTTGACGATGTTCTGGCTTTCGAGTGGAAGAAACAGGACCGCAGTATCGTCAGAATTGGAGTTGAAGAATAACTACGAGCGCAACGTATGTAGATAAGAGGGTATTCCCTATAAGAGAAATAATAATCAGAAACCCGCTTATTTCATTCTGACGCTATCTCCGTCGGCAACCTGCTTGGTGCGACTAAAAGGCTGGGATGTTCAAAGCGGCTCTATGGGGTGCGCCGAACAAGATTACTGAGTTATAGCCTTTTTCCATTTTCCTTTCTGTCTACCCTCGCAGAGCAGGGAAGCATCTAAGATACGTTGCGCTTGTTCTTATCCGTGACGGCGATTTCCCTCTTCCGCAATCCCGTAGTCATTTGATGTCTGGTCAGTTTTGGCTGATGGGACAAGGCCAACGGTCAGCCAGATAACACCCAAGCAATTACCCCTTTATCTTCATTCCTTGATCACCACGACATCCTTGGCAATGCTCAAACATTTCCAACGACCAGCCTATTATTTGACCGATTCGGCACTAAACAGGCGTACCGAAAACGGCAGCTGTAAAGATAAACAAATGGATCGCGACGGAGGTCAGGCACATGCCAACACATGTCGCCACGAGGTCTGAGATGGAAGCCGTCTTAAGCCAATCTGTGCATTCATTTGCGAGATACGACATTCTATACACCTCTCATTCTGATAATTCTCTCAATTTGAAACTCCCAGAAAAGAAGAGTGCGGGGCACCATTTGATGATGCGCCCGCTAGTTTTTGGGGATTTAGGGAGAGACTCTAAGGTTGGAGATAGTGCGAACGACTGGGAATCCGCCATTTCTGAATGGCGTACGTGTATAACGACGATCAAACGTTTTAGGGGCAGATACTCTTGCCAAGCGTTTCATGACGAACCTCCTTCCGTTCATAGACACTACGGAGCAGGAAGCGTGCCAATTGCCCTTATGAAGGCTTGCCCCTTTGCTGTAGACACCTTCGATCTCGCCACAGCTTCACCACCGCCATCAACAGCCCCAACGTTATGGCGGGCCAAACGATGACCAAGGTGATCAGCACAAACTCGTGATAGGTGATGCCCAGGAGCTTGGCACCTTCGAGAAACAGGTTGTCGAATTCCCAGTATCTGGCCATGTACCATTCCTTGAACGTATCCATCTCAGGCCTTCAGCCCAGCGACCTGTTTCGTCCTTTGGTTCTTGTTTGCTTCGGCCCTCTTCAGCCAGACCTGGGCTAGTTGCTCATCCTTCTTTACGAACAATCCCGAGGCGAGCATCTCCGCCAGCTTTGTCTGAGCATCTAAATAGTTGTTGTGAGCAGCAACGTGTAACCAGCGCAGAGCTTCGAGATCGTCTTCTTCAACACCTCGACCTTGGCTAAGCAGTTTACCCACATGGTATTGGCTTTCAGCGTCACCCAGCAGGGCTGCAATCCGATAGTCGGAGAAGGTTCCTTTGCGATCAGCGGTCTTGACGGCGAGTTCCCTTAGACGTTTGCTTGATGGCAAAGGGTTCAGCAGTTTGTGATTGTCGTGCTTGCGGAATGAGCTGGTGATTTCGGACATCGTCTTATCCGAAACCTCGCATCTACCTTTGGATAGGTTCTCCACCATCCCAGATGGACAGCCAATGTCGGACAGGATTATGCCGCTGGAGGAAGGTCTATCAGCTAGGTAAATCAGGCCAAATACACTGAGAATCGCAATGCCAATTGAAGTTACAACGCCTCCTAACAGACCAATGCCGAGATATTTCCACTTCTTACGAGACGGCATCGAATTGCCTCCGCAGGTTCTTATTCTGACGCCAAAGAGAGAGGCACCAATACATCAAGGCTAGGGTCAACAAGGGCCAAGCAACGCAGAAGAGCCAGACGTTGATCTCTTCGTACGTTATACCGAGGAGACGGGCCAACCAAACTAACGCATGGACGGCCCAATTGAAGATCATGTCGACCCAGAGAATGCCACTGTTTGCCATAGCCGTTAACTCCGCATCTGCAATGGCATTGAATCAGCATTCACGGATAGGTCATCAGCCTCTCTTGCATAACCTGAAGAGCGGAGCCAATGGGATGCCTGTTCAATTGCGATGTGATCTGGACATCGCCTTTGAAGTGCTCTGGCGAGCACATAGACGAGGCCAGCGTTGAGTTTCTCTTGAGCCGTTGCCACGATTGATAACCCCAATTCCCTTGAAATGGATGGGGGTATTATGGTTTGCCGTATGGCGAGTGTGTGGCAGGATTGGGGTAATTGAGAGGTAATGATGTTGTTTAAGAAAAAGGTCGAGGCAGAAGTATTTGGGGAACTCGTAATCGAACCGTTCTCAAGGCATTGCAACACTGCGCTGAATAAAATGTCTGACCTCTGCGATACGTATACTGACGCAGAAACCAGGACCTTTTTTGGCCTGTGGCTCCTATCCTTAGGGGAGCTATTCCGCCATGTCTTAAATACGGAAGTCTCCACTCGGGCCGCTGGTTCGTATTATCGAGCTACAAGCGGAATTTTAGAGAATGCATCTTTCAAAGGCAATCCGGAGGAGGCGAGAACTGATGTGTCTCACTTAGCAAAAAGCCAAGAGGCATCGATATCAAGAGGTAACTGGTCGGACTACTCTGAGGCGGTTTTGGATTTTATTGTTGGAAGTGCCTTTTCTGAAAACAAACTAGCCCTGCGGAACCGAAATGAGATAGTCACCCGCATCTTAATTGACCACGGAGCAGCCTCCCGCGAAATGCTTGATCTCTCTAACAGGTATAAAATTGTGTAGTCTCGATCCTATTCTTATAGCCCACGACGTTAGGTGAACGATGAGTTGGTTTTCAGCATTTCTGTATAATCGAAAAGGCAAGAGAATTGGCAATGAGATTGCTGATTCGATGCTTGTTCCGCGACGGCTGTTTCACAGTGCGGTGGTAAAAGGGGGGCTGCCCTATCATCTACCCGTAATTGCCTCAATGCATGACGACGGTCACAGCCTCAATGAAATTCGGAAGAATATGATCCCGTATTTCGCTGCGGGACTGGATGTCTTAGAGCGGTCGTTTGGTCATCAGCCGTCAATTGACAAAGCGAGAGAGGTTGTCACTGCCCTTGTTGAGGGAGACGATGATTTACAGATGCTTATCGCGGGCTTTCAAGCAATGAATAGTGCTGATCCTGATCAGTCGATGAAAGACTTTGAACGCACATTGGCTGCGCAAAATCTAGAGGAAGATGAACTCGAAGATACATATGAGCCTCCCTCAGAGACTTCAGGAAATATGGGCGTTGAAGTATCCTCAAACAACTGGGAGTGGTGTGACGGGCAGATAAGGCGTGTCATCCAATATGATGATCCAGGCGACGATAGCTCCCGTCAATTGCAGATTTATTACAAAGTGAGTCCTGGGTTGGTAATGCCACATCAACATTTGCATTTCATGCTTGGCCATAGCTTGATTTCGGGCGATGGCTATCTGGCAGCCTCAATGAATTCAGCGGATAACAGCACTGGTTTCTTTGTAGTCCGTGCATCAGAAACTGAGGATGGGCGAGCCACACTTTTTGGCCCGGAACCAGGGGACGACCCTGACAAAATGCGTGAGGTTCTTGGTACTTGCGCCGGTCTCTTCTCGTCGGGAAAGGACCTGACAATAACTCTCTATGCCAAGGATGAGATTATAATGCAGCTACCTATTCCAGGTGATAGCAGCTTTGGTAATTTATTTAAGGACGCTCTTGAGAGTGCTCGAGGGGAAAGTGGAAACATATTTGATAAACCGGGTTAAAGCTTGAACGAGCGAAAGCCACAAGAACGGCAAATCTCTCCAGAGGAAGAAAAAGCATTTATTCTTAGTATAGTAATTGTGGTCATATTGTTTGTGGCGACACTGATCCTTGCATTTCTCGCCAGCTAGGTCGGTGGCTTTTCGTGCCATATTTCCACAGTCCTATTTTCTCCAAGATAATCTCACCGCCTGAGAAGAATACTCCACAACCACCCCTGCCCCCTTGCTCCCCCACCTGCCTGATACAGGGGCATAGACGGGCATGTTTTGCGATGGTGGTTGAGTTCGGTGAAGCCTGAGAAGGCGCAGAGAGGCCATTGGGATGCAGTCAAGCCTGATCTGGAAACACTTCGCGATCAGCCTGTTGCTTGCTTTTCGCCATGTCGTTAGTTATTTCTCACTATGAGCTAAGAATTGTATCGTTTTTGCATCAATCATTATAATTGGCCACAAATCATCGGATGATATATTAGGTAATAACAACATATTAAGCGGGTGTAGCTCAGTGGTAGAGCACGAGCTTCCCAAGCTCGGTGTCGAGGGTTCGATTCCCTTCACCCGCTCCAACTCTCTGAACTCAGCTTCCCGCCTTCTCCCACAGGCTGCGCACCTCGCCGGCGAGCCCCTTGATGTCAAAGGGCTTGGTGATGACGCCGATGACGCCCATCGCCTCGAACGCCGCGATTTCGTGGCGGCGCTCCTTGCCGGTCAGAAACACCGCCGGCACCGTCGCCAGCGTCGGCAGCCGCCGGGCCTCGGCCAGGACCGTCGGGCCGTCCATAACCGGCATCACCACGTCGAAAATCATCAGGTCCGGACGGAACGCCGGGCCGAGGTCCAGTGCCTCGGCGCCGCTGGCGCCGATCAGGACGTCGAACTGGCCGATACGTTCCAGCGCCAGGCGGATGGCCGAGCGCATTTCCGGTTCGTCGTCGATGCATAGGATACGCTGCAGGGGGCCGCGCATGAGTATCCGCTCCTTCGTTTGCCGGCGGGCCGGTCCTGCCCCCTGGAACCGCCGGTAGGTACAAGCCTATTCGCCTTGGCTGGCCGGATCAATCCGTTGTCGGTTCGCCGCGCGGATCCAACTCGCCGATCACCGGAGACGTGCGGGCCATGGCCTGGAAATCGACCTGGTCCTCCATCGGCGGCGCCTGGCGCTGGCGCATGCGCCAGGCAATGACCGCCGCCGCGCCGGCGGCGACCAGGCCACAGAATACGAACATGCCAGCGGGACCGAACATCTCCATGCTCAGCGATGCCGCCGGCGGCCCGGCGACGGCGCCGATGCCGTAAGCCATGACCAGCCCGCCGGCCGCCGGCACGAGATCGTCGGGCTCCAGGTAGTCGTTGGTATAGGCGACAGCCAGCGGATAGAGCACGCCGGAAAGCCCCCCGAACAGCATCGCCAGGCCGATCAGCCAATGGCCGGACAATCCGGCGAAGCCCATTACCGCGCAGACCGCCACCAACACGATATTGACGCCGAACATGAAGCTGCGACGGTCGCGCCCGTCGGAGAACTTGCCCACCGGCCATTGCAGGATCAGCCCGCCGACGATCACCGCGCTCATGAACAGCGCGATGCCGCCGTCGTCGAAGCCGATATATTGCGCGAAGGCCGGGCCGAGGCCGTAGAAGGCGCCCAGGATCAGGCCCGAAAACAGCGACACCACCATGCCCGTCGGCGAGGTCCGCCACAGCTTGACGAAATCGAAGCGCGACGCCGGCGGCAGGTCCGGCGCCGGCATCCGCGTCACCGCCACGGGCACGATGGCCAATGACATCAGCACCGACATCACCGCGAAGATGGCGAAACCGGATTCGTCGGGCAACTGGATCAGGAATTGGCCGATGCCCTGGAACAGGTAAACGGTGATGATATAGAGCGAGAACACCTGGCCGCGATTGTCGTTGTCGGCGCGTTGGTTGAGCCAGCTCTCGACGCACATGTACATACCCACCGAACAAACCCCGACCAGGAACCGGAACAGCGCCCAGGCCCAGGCATCGGCCAGAAAGGCATGCGCCAGGGTCACCGCCGACATGATCGACCCGAAGGCGGCGAAGGCGCGGATATGGCCGACCGCCTGGATCAGCGAATGGCCGTAGAGCGTGCCGAGCACGATGCCCAGGAAGTACTGCGCCATGACCATGCCAATCAGCCAGGTCGGCGCGCCGGTTTCCGCCAAGCGCACCGATAGCAGCGTCGTCAACGAGCCGTTGCCGAGCATCAGGAAAGCCATGCCGAAGAGCAGGGATGAGACGGAAAGGATGGTATGGCGCATGGCGCGCTTCCCTTGGTTTCGAAAGCCCACCACGGCCGCCGTGGTTCACCGTCAACCTAGACGCTGGCGCCGAAGCGTGTTTTCCCCGATCCGTCACCGGCTATGCCAAAAACGCCACACCAGGTTTCGCTCCCCCGAATTTCGCTCGATGAAACCGGGTGCCGGCTTGGGTTGCCTGATCCAGCGGCTGGGGGTATGAGGTCGGTCCAGCAACATCGCAATCCCGGAGAGGTTTTATGCTGCTCGATGGTTTAAAGGTGGTCGAACTCGGCCAGAATCTGGCCGGTCCCTACGGCACCCAGATCCTCGCCGACCTGGGCGCCGAGGTGATCAAGGTCGAGCGCCCCGCCGGCGACGACGCGCGGTCGTGGGGCGCAAAGGTCACCGACGACACCACCACCATGTTCCAGACCCTGAACCGCAACAAGAAGTCCGTCACCCTGGATCTAAAGTCCGAAACCGACATGGCGCGGATGATGGCGCTGTTGGCGGATGCCGACATCTTCCTGCACAACCTGCGCCCGGGCACGCCGACGAAGATCGGGCTCGGCCCCGAAGACCTGCGTGCACGCTTCCCGAAATTGATCTACTGCGACGTCGGCGCCTTTGGCCATATCGGCCAGCTCAAGGATCAGCCCGGCTACGAGCCGCTGATGCAGGCTTACGGTGGCCTGATCTCGATCAACGGCCACCCGGACGGGCCGCCGGCGCGCATTGCAGTGTCGCTGATCGATCTCGGCACCGGCATGTGGACGGCGATCGGCGCGCTGGCCGCGCTGCACAAGCGCAACCAGACCGGCCAGGGCTGCACCATCAACACGTCGCTCTACGAAACGGCGTTGGCCTGGGGCAACTACCACATGGCCGAATACCGCGCCACCGGCAAGGTCCCGGCGCGGCAGGCGTCGGGCCATCCCGCCGTTATGCCCTATCAGGCTTTCGAGGCCGCCGACGGGCCGTTCATGATCCTGGCCGGCAACGACCGGCTGTTCGCCAAACTGGCACCGGCGCTGGGCAAACCCGAATGGGCCGAGGACGAGCGCTTCAAGACCAACCCGGGCCGGGTCCAGCACCGCGACGAGTTGATTTCCACCATTTCCGCGATCGTCGCCACCGAGCCGCGCGAGACCTGGGTGGCGCGGCTGCGCGATGTCGGCGTGCCGTCGGCGCCGGTGCAGACCATTCCCGAAGTGTTGGAGACGCAGCAGACGCTGGATCTCGGCATCCTGCAGCCGGTCGCCGGCACGCCCCTGACCCTGGTCGGCCTGCCGATCTCGGTCGATGGCGAGCGCCCGGCCATGCGCACGACGCCGCCGGCACTCGGCAGCGCCAACGGCGAACTGCCCGATCCGCAACAGTGAATTCTTCCAAGACAACCGATATCCAAGGAGCCTGACATGTCTATGATCCGCGTCGAACGCGACGGTCCCGTACGCTGGGTCATCCTCGACCGCGCCGACAAACGCAACGCGCTGACCGAAGAGATGATGACCGAAGTCCGCCAACTGTTCCTGGACGAGCCGGCGCCGGATGAGCGCGTCACGGTGATCCGGGGCGAAGGGCCGTCGTTCTGCGCCGGGCTGGAACTGGCGACCAGCGGCGTCGAGCCGGAAGCGGCGCAACTGATCGAAACCATGTTCGACGCCGTGCAGCGCTACCCGCTGCCGGTTGTCGCCCGGGTGCAGGGCGCGGCCATTGCGGGGGGCTGCGAACTGGCACTGCACTGCGACTTCACCGTCGCCGCCGAGACGGCGCGCTTCGCCATGCCGCTGGCGCAGATCGGCGTCGCCACCACCTGGTTCCTGACCAAAAAGATCATGGAGGCCGCCGGCCCGGTCATGGGGCGCGAGTTCCTGCTGCTCGGCGACCCGCTGGGGGCGCCCCGGCTCAGGGATCTCGGCATCATCGCCCGGTGCGTGCCGGAAGACGAACTGGACACCGCTGTTTCCGCCATAACCGACCGCCTGGCCGCCAACGCGCCGATGTCGCTGAAGGCCATGAAGGCGATCATGGTGAAACAGATGAGCGTCTACGACATGCCCGAACGCCAGCCGGAAGCCGCCATCGCCGACGCCATCTGGGACAGCCACGATGCGCGCGAGGGCGTGCGGGCGCGGGTGGAGAAGCGCAAGCCCAACTTCACCGGCAGTTGACCGGCAACTGGCCGGCAACTGGCCGGCGGCGGCTCAGACGTATTTCTGGTAGACCTTCTGCAGGCCCTGCAGGACCTCGCGGCCGCGTTCGCCGCCGTCGCCAGTGAGCCTTTCGGCCACCACCACCTTGAGCGCGTCCACATGCACGCGGAGCGCCATCAGGTGTTCGGCGCCGAGCGTGCCCACCGCATGCACCAGGCGGTGCACCTGGTCGGCGATGGTTGTAACCAGGTCGTATTCAAAGGTGCCGCCCATGCCGCGCATGTCGTGGATTATGGCGCGAAACGCCTGCGCCGAGGGGGCATCCACGTGGGCGCCGGCCTCGAGCACTTCCAGCGCCTTGCGTAGGCGGACCAGGTCGTTTTCCACCCACTCCAGGTACTGGTCGCTGAACTTGGCGACGATGTCCTCTTCCAGGGCCGCAAAGCGCTCCTCGGTGACGGCGTCGGGACCACCCTTCGTAACCTTGCCGGCAATGGGATTGGGTGGACGCTCGAACACCACCGATGGCGGCTTGTCTGCTCCGTCCATGTCGTCCTCCGGCCCGTCGTTCACAGCACTTCCACCGGCGCCCGGCGGTCCTTGCCCTCGAATTGGCGATCAATGCGGCGGCGATCCGGACCGGTGAATCGATGTGTCTTAATGAACCCTCGCGGCCGCTCGATGATTTCCACCAGCCGGTGATAGAGGTTCTTGGCCGACATCGGCTTGGCCAGGAACTCGGTCACGCCGGCGTCCCGCGCCTCGGTGACCCGTGCGATTTCCGTGTAACCGGTGAGCATGATAATCGGCAGGTAGGGATTGGCGCTGTCGCTGGCGGTGCGGATCATGCGCGTCAGCTCGAGCCCGTCCAGCGGTTCCATCAACCAATCGGTGACCATCACGTCAGCGTCTTCGGTCTTCAACAGCTTCAAGGCGTCGGATCCGTCCTCGGCTTCCTTGACCGAGCGGATACCCATGCCTTGCAGGATTGTCCTGATGACGAAACGCATGTGGCGGTTGTCCTCCACCACCAACACGCTGAGCTGGCTTACGTTATAGCTTTCCATGGGCTCTCCCAGATTCAAAGCCCTCTGCGGGCTTTCTTCGATTCAAAGCCCTCCAAAGCACGGAAACCAAGTCCTCGATTATTTGTTTTTTGTGACATGACGCTATCACATTTTGTGATGGCGTGGGAAGCTTTCAACGCATAGATGATTGCATTAAAACGATTTGTGCAACATTTACGCGATCTGGCTGGCTGAGCGCATAAACAATCGCCGCCGCAATGTCATCGGCTTCCATGAAATCGTCGAAAGAATTGTAAAAGGCTTCGGCCTGTTCCGCGTCGCCGGCACGGGCCTCCGCGAAGTCGGTGCGTACGATGCCCGGCATGATTTCGCTGACGCGAATCCCGCTGCCGGCATAGTCGAGCCTGAGCGATTTGGAAAAACCGTGTACCGCGTGTTTCGAGGCCGCATAGGCGGCGCGCGTGGCGTTGGCGATCAGACCCGACGTGGAGCCGATATTGACGACATGGCCGCGCCCGCGCGCCACCATGCCGGGGATGACGGCGCGAGTGACGCGGAACATACCGAGCAGATTGGTCTCCAGGATTGCCGCCCATTCATCCGCGCTGCCTTCATCGAAACGGCGCCGGCCGCCGACCTCGTGGCCGGCATTGTTGATCAGGATATCGATCTCGCGCCAGCCCGCCGGCAGGCAATCGGGCAGTTCGTCGACGCCGGCATCGTCGGTAACGTCGAGCACATGGGGATGCACGTCACCCGGCGATTCGTCGGCCAGCGCCTCTAGCGGCCCCGAGCGCCTGCCGCAGGCGACGACCCGCGCCCCGGCAGCGCCCAGCGCCATTGCCGCGGCGCGGCCGATGCCCGATCCGGCGCCGGTGATCAGTGCCGTTTTGCCGGTGAAATCCATGTTTCCCTCCCCTCCCTATCGACGTGCCAGGCTGTCCAGGCTGTCGCCAAGTGCGCGGTCCAGGATGTCGACGCCCCGGTCCAATTCCGCTTCCGACACCGTCAGCGGCGGCGCCACCCGCCATACCGCGCCGCGCTCCGGGCGGCGGCGAATGTTCATGGACAGCCCGAGCTCGAAACAGCGCTCCGTGGTGACGGCGCCAAGCTGGTGGTCGGGCTGGCGGCTTTCGCGGTCCTTCACCAACTCGACGCCGATCAGCAGCCCCTCGCCGCGAATGTCGCCGATGGCCTCGTACTTCTGCTGCAGACCGTCGAGACGCGCGCGCAGATAGGCGCCCTTCTTCTGAGCCGCCGCAAGCAGGTCTTCGGCTTCCAACGTCGCCAGCACCGCCAGGCCCACGGCCGCCGGCAACGGATCGGCAACGTGGCTGGTGTAGAAGGTGAAGCCCTTTTCGTGCACGTCCTCTTCGATGGCGTCGCTGGTGATCGTCGCCGCCAGCGGCAGGCCGCCGCCGAGGGTCTTGGAGACCACCATGATATCCGGCACCACGCCGAACCGTTCCGACGCCGTTTTCCGACCGATGCGGCCGAAGGCGGTCTGCGCCTCGTCCAGGATCAGCACCATGCCGCGCTTTTCGGCTTCGGCCTTGAGCGTCTTGAAATAATCATCGGGCGGCACGATGACGCCGCCGGCACTGAGGATCGGCTCGGCGATGATCGCCGCACCCTCGCCGCGGGTCGCCATGTCGAACATATTGAGCCCGACGCGCATGCAGGCCCCGTCGCAGGCATCGCGGCAGTGTTCCACCGGGCAGCGGTAGGCATTCGGTTCCGGGATCACGTAGGTGCCGGGGATGGCGGGGCCGTAGCCCTTCCTGTCGGAAGCATAGGAAACCGATGCCGCGCCGGCGCCGGTGCCATGCCATGAGCCGCCGAGCGCGATCACTTCGTGCCCGCCGGTGTGCATCTTGGCCATGCGCAAGGCGGCCTCGTTGCTTTCGCCGCCGGTACTGAGGAACAGCGACTTCTTCAACGGCGCCGGCATCCACTCGGCCATCTTCTGGCCTAGTTCCGCCACCACCTCTGGGATCATGCCGCTGAACAGGTGCACAGCCTTTTTGCCCGCGTCCTCGATGGCGGCCAGAATGGCCGGGTGGTTGTGGCCGATGGTGGCGCACATCTGCCCCGACGTGAAATCCAGGATCTCGCACCCCTCGTCGTCGGTAACGACGGCGCCCTTGGCCGATACGAATAGGTTGGGAAAGGCGTCACCGCCGAACCGCACCAGGTGCTCGCGCGCCGCCTTGCGTAAATCGTCGCTCATCGCCGTCTCCTCCAAGAGCTCCGATGCCAGCGTTACCTTGAGGCGCCCACGGCGCAAGGCTAATGTTGCGGCGAAACCAAGGAGCCTCAGCGTGACAGCCTTTCCCGCCAAGACCGACCTCGTCATCCATTTCGCCCATCCCGCCTACCAGTTCGAGGCCTGCCTCGCGGGGCGAGGCGTCGAGCTCAACACCTTCCAGACCTGGACCCGCGAAGACACCGCCAAGCGCATCGGCGAAGGCCATGTGATCGTCGCCACCGGGTTCTGGAACAACGACTACGTCGAGGCCGCCAAAAACCTGCGCTTCATCCAGGTTTGCGGCGCCGGCTACAACCAGTTCGACCTGGATGGCCTGGCCGCCAGGGGCGTGCGTTTCAGCAACGCCTCCGGCGTCAACGTCAACGCCGTCAGCGACCACGCCATGGCGCTGATCCTCGGGCTCAAACGCAAGATCCACCTGGCCCGCGACAACCAGCGCGCCAAGCACTGGCGCGGCATGATCCCCCATATCCCGAGCCGCGAGGACGAACTGGCCGGAAAGACCCTGGTGATCTACGGCATGGGCGCCATCGGCTCGCGCCTGGCCAAGCTCGCGAAGGCCTTCGACATGACCGTCATCGGCGTGCGCCGCAACGTCGATGCGATCAAGGGCCTGGTCGACGAAGCGCACGCGCCGGGCGCCTTTCCGGAACTGCTGGGCCGTGCCGACTTTGTCGCGCTGACCTGCCCCTTGACCGACGAGACCGCCAACCTGATGAACGCCGAGACCTTCGCCGCCATGCGCCCCGACGCGCACCTGATCAACGTGGCGCGCGGCGGCTGCGTCGACCAGAACGCGCTGATCGCCGCGCTTCGTTCCGGCGTTATCGCCGGCGCCGGCATCGACACCACGGTGAAGGAGCCGCTGGAACCGGAATCGCCGCTCTGGGACATGGACAACATCATCCTCACCCCGCACTCCGCCGGCGAGACCCAGATGTACGAAGAAAACGTCGTCGACATCCTGCTCGACAACCTGGATAGGCTGTGGCGCGGGGAGACCGAGCTCTATAACCAGATCCTCTGACCATGGCCGCTCCTTACCAGTTCATCCGCTATTCCACCGCCGACGGCATCGCCGAGATCGTCCTCGACCGGCCGCCCTTGAACCTCGTGCACGAAGCCATGACGCGGGAGTATTTCGACGCGCTCGCCGCCGCCGACGCGGACACTGAGGTGCGCGTCGTGGTGCTGTCGGGCGCTGGCAAGGGGCTGTCGGGCGGCATGGACCTGCGGCACGCGCTGGAGTACGGCGAAGACGCCATGAAGGCCTTCCTGGAGCTTTTCTACGTCGAGCAGATGCGCCGGGCGCGCGCCATGACCAAGCCGATGATCGCCATGGTGCACGGCTTCGCCCAGGAGGGCGGCTGCACGATGGCTTATGGCTGCGACATGGTGATTGCCGCCGATGACGCCAAGTTCGGTTATCCGGGCGTGCCCAACGCCGGCATCCCGCCCGGCATGCACGTCTGGTTCCTGCAGAAGATCGTCGGGCGGATGAAGGCGGCCGAGTTGATCTATACCGGGAAATCCATCACCGCCACCGAGGCCGAGCGGCTGGGTTTGATCACCCGCGCGGTGCCGGCGGCGGGCCTGCGTGACGAGACCATGCAACTGGCGGCGCAAGTGGCGGCGATGTCACCCTATACCCTGAAGATCACGCGGCGCTTCATGTACGAGGTCGAAGACCTGCCGTTCTCTGAAGTCCCCGAGGCATCGCTCAAGGTCGTCTCCGAGGCCTTCGGCTCGGAAGACAGCCGGGAGGCCCGGCGCGCCTTCGCGGAGAAACGCAAGCCCGTCTGGAAGGGCCGTTAACCGAGCTCCGTCACCCAAGACCAGTGAGCCGCCGGGCGCGGATGGTGCCGTCCAGCGCGCGGATATCGGCAACCACCTTGTCGGCACCGGCGACATTGACGTCGGCATCCAGGACCGCATAGCCGATGTCGGCGTCGGTCTCGTAGTGCTGGGCGGCGATGTTGACGCCGTGCTTCGCGAAAACGTCGTTCAAGCGGCCCAACTCGCCCGGCAGGTTCTTCTGCACCTGGATGAAGCGCGTGCCCACGTGGCCGCGCGACAACTGCACTTCCGGGAAGTTCACCGAGCCGATGGTCGAGCCGACGTCCGAATATTCGACCAGTTTCTTGGCCACTTCCTCGCCGATGCGTTCCTGCGCTTCCAGCGTCGAGCCGCCCACGTGCGGCGTCAGGATGACGTTGTCGAGGCCTTGCAGCGGCGACGAGAACACTTCGGCGTTGGACGACGGCTCCTTCGGGAAAACATCGATGGCGGCGCCGCCCAATCGGCCATCCTTGAGGGCGGCGGCGGCGGCGTCGAGATCGACGACGTTGCCGCGCGAGTTGTTGATCAGGAAGGCGCCCTCTTTCATCTGGCCAATCTCGCGCTCGCCGATCATGCCGGCGGTCTCGGCGGTCTGCGGCACGTGCAGGGTGACCACATCCGAGTTGGCAAGCAACTCCTCCAGGCTGGCGGTCGGCTCGACGTTGCCGTGGCGCAGCTTGTCGGTGCGGTCGTAATAGATGACGCGCAGCCCCATGGCTTCCGCCAAGACGGCCAGCTGGCTGCCGATGTTGCCGTAGCCGACGATGCCCAGGGTCTTGCCGCGAATTTCGTTGGAGCCGGCGGCGGATTTCTCCCAGCGGCCTTCGTGCGCGCCGACCGACCGCGGGAAGGTGCGGCGGTACAGCATGATGATCTCGGCGATGGTCAGTTCCGCCACCGAACGGGTATTGGAAAAGGGCGCGTTGAACACCGGGATACCCTTGAGGCGCGCGGCATCCAGGTTGATCTGATTGGTGCCGACTGAAAAACAGCCAACGGCGATCAGGCTATTGGTGGCCTCGATGATCTCTTCCGTCACCTGGGTGCGGGACCGGATGCCCAGCATCCGCACGCCTTCCAGCTTGGCGATCAACTCGTCGCCTTCCAGCGCCGTGGTCAGGCGCTCGACGTTGGAATAACCGGCCGCGTTCAGGCTGGCGACGGCGGTTTCCGAGATGCCTTCCAGCAGGAGCACCTTGATTTTTTCCTTGGGCAACGAAGGATTGTTGATTGTCGTCATGGGGCTCGCGTTCAGTTGTTCGAAACGGGGGGCTTCAAGGGCCGCATGCATAGCGCGAGCCGTCGGCAGGCGCTAGACAAATCCTGGAAGATTTCCACCCCCCCGGGCGCATTGCCGCGTGAGGGCTGGAGGTCTATCATCCGGCCATGCCAGCGCTCACCCAAGACCAGATTTCTCAGTTCCGCCGCGACGGCTTCCTGTTTCCGATCCGCGTCATGCCGACCGAGGAAGCCGCGGGGATGCGCCAGCGCTTGGAAGCGGTGGAGGCCGAGCGCGGCTCCCTGACCGGCAAGTTCCGCAGCCTGAAGACGCATTTGCTGATCACCTGGCTCGACGCCCTGGTGCGGCGGCCGGAAATCCTCGATCCGATCGAATCGCTGATCGGCCCCGACATTCTTTGCTGGAGCACCGCCATCCTGATCAAGGAACCCGGCGACGGCACCCATGTCTCGTGGCACCAGGACCTGCAGTACTGGGGGCTGGAGCCGGGCGACGTGGTCTCCGCCTGGCTGGCGGTCTCGCCGGCGACGGTGCAATCGGGCTGCATGCAGATGCTGGCGGGCTCGCACGAATGGGACGACCTTGAGCACCAGGACACCGAAGACGACAAGAACTTGCTCAGCCGCGGCCAGACCATCACCGCCGGCATCGACGAAAGTTTGGCCCGCCACCTGGTGCTGGAACCGGGCGAGATTTCGCTGCATCACGGCAACACCGCGCATGCCTCCGACCCCAACACCTCGGACGACCGGCGCATCGGCATCGCCATTCGATACATGGCGGCACACGTGCGTCCCATGAACGGCGCCGACAGCGCGCTGCTGGTGCGCGGCCAGGACCGCCACGGCCATTTCATGTCCGAGACCTCGCCCGTCGCCGACTTCGACGCCGCCGCCCAGGCCGAACACGACCGCATCATGGAGTTGCGCCACAAGGTGATGCTGGAGAGAAGCGCGTCCTAGCGCCCGGCCACGCTGCCTCCGCCGCATTACCCGCCGAAACCAGCCGTCATTCCCGCGAAAGCGGGAATCCACTTGATGCCGGAGGCATCATTCCGCCCGGCAGCGTGCCCCATGGAAACGCCCACTGGATTCCCGCCTACGCGGGAATGACGAGTTGGCAGGTCGAAATTTCACTGGCTGGAAGCCATTGATTTCTTTCGATTCTTAAAAAAACCTCAGGAACGAACCCAATTTTCCGCCGCAGGCTCCCGGCAACCCTTCAATACGGCCCCAATCGAACGATCAGCGCCGATCCAAATCAGATTCACGATGTCCAATAGCGGGCCTTCGCCAGTGGCAAGCGATACCGGCGCCTAGCATAATGAACAAATCTGAAAGGTCAATATTTTCCTATTATATAGGATTTTATCGCAATTTTCTATTTGGAGAAAGTGATGCCCTTCCTGCTGAATTGGCAAAGGTACTATTCCGGTTCGTAGTCAGGAACGAAGGCTTCCATGAGGCGGTACGTAAATGCCGTCATAGCGGGGGCGAGGCGGAGACATTCGCTAGCGTCGTCGAGGATTTGGCTTCCCGGGATTTCTGAGATCGTAATCTTCTGCATTTTCTTGTTATCAATTAGGATTGTGCGGGTGAAAGAGAAAATATCTCCATCAGGATTGTATGAGGCAAGCGCGCCATGTGCCAGGGGATGGCGGGTACCCTTTCCGATCCGAGTGACCGTTCCAAGAATTTCCAGCCCTTCTTCTTTGAAGCCGTGCAGCGGGTCGATAGTTTTTAGGCACCTCCGCACAAACTTTGTTTTTTGGCTAAACGTCCAGGGAATTTCGGCTTCAACGTGTTTCCCGCCAGCTGTTTGGTAGATGACGGAAATCCAACAGTCCAAAACCGAGTCCAGAAAATTCCAGCTCATCATGAACGACCCGATGGCTGAGTATAAGGATTTGATAACGTCTTCTGGAATGCGATCATTAACCATGTCAGACACCAAATAAGATCAAGACAAACTCACCGATGAAATGACTGCCAAACGTCCTGATGATGTGCTCAAGCGCGCTCTGAGTAAGCCGTTGCCCGATTGACGGCGAACGTGCGACCCCCCCCTAAAGCGCCGCCACCGCCATTTCGATGGGGCCTTCGGCGCGGCTGTGGACGAACTGGTCGACGTAAGCGTTATCGCAATTCTCCACCTCGGCCGTCGCGCCCTCCCAGATGATGCGCCCCTCGTGCAGCATGGCGACGCGCCTGGAGATCACCGCAAGGCTCGACATGTCCGACGTGATCGACACCACCGTCGCGCCCAGGCGCTCGACGATATCGAGGATCAGTTCGTTGATGACGTTGGTCATGATCGGATCGAGGCCGGCGGTGGGTTCGTCCAGGAACAGGATATCCGGGTCATTGGCGATGGCGCGGGCCAGGCCGACGCGCTTCTGCATGCCGCCCGAGAGCTCCGCCGGATAGAGGTCCGCCGTCGGCGCGTCGAGCCCGACGGCGGCGAGTTTGTCGATGGCGCGTTCTTTCGCTTGGGCCTGGCTCATGGCATGGTCCTTCAACAGCCGGAAGGCAACGTTCTGCCAGACCAGCATGCTGTCGAAGAGCCCAGACTTTTGGAAGGTCATGCCGAAATGGTCGAGGAAGCGGCGGCGCTCGGCGCTCGAGAAGCCGGCCACGTCGGCGCCCTCGAAGCTGATGGTGCCGCTGTCGGGCGGGATCAGGCCCATGATGCACTTCAAGAGCAGCGTCTTGCCGGCACCCGAGCCGCCGATCAGCACCAGCGCGTCGCCCTTGGCGATGGAGAGGTCAATGCCCCTAAGCGCATGATTGGCGCCGAAGCGTTTCTCGACGCCGCTCACCCGGATCAGGGGTTCCGCACTCGCATTCATCGGACGCCCTCCTACACCGGCCGCTCGCCGATGATCGTGCAGCGCTCCATGTAGCGCGGCTGATCGTCGGGATAATCCATCACGGCAAAATGCATCAGCACCCGGTTGTCCCAGATCACCAGGTCCTTCTCCTGCCAGCGGTGGCGGTAGAGGAATTCCGGCCGGGTACAGTGCTCGTAGAGGAAGCCCAAGAGCGCCGCGCTTTCGCCCGCCGTGAACCCGTCGATGTGCGATGTGAAGCCCGGATTGACGAACAGGCTTTTGCGACCCGTTTCCGCATGCGTGCGCACCAACGGATGCAGCGCGCGGTTGCCACCCGACATGTCGTCCTCGACGACGATGGGCTTGGCGTACTGGGTGCGCGCCGCCATCTCGAAATCGTGCCAAGCGCTGAGCGGCCGAAGCAGGGTTTTCATGCCGTCACTGAGCGCCTCATAGGCGGCGGCCTGGTTGGCGAATATAGTGTCGCCGCCAATCGGCGGGACCTGCTTGCCGTGCAGGATCGACGCACCGGCCGGGCGCTCGCGGAAACTCACGTCGGAATGCCAATAGGTCCCTGCTCCCTTGCGTCCGAGCGGCTGACCCTCGGCGTCGACCTGGTTGGAGACGCGGTAGATCTCGGGATGGTCCGGGTGAATGTAGCGGCTGACGGTATCTTGCAAAGGCTCTTCGGCCGGATCGCCGAACAGCGGGCCGAAATGCTTGGAAAAGGCGATGTGCTGTTCGGTGTTCAGGTCCTGGCCGTGGATCACCAGCATGCCGCCGGCATCGCGCCACACGCCGACCAAGTCGGCCGCCAGGTTGGCACCGGCCGGATCGGTCAGGTCGAGGCCGTAAATCTCGGCGCCGAAGGCGGGCGTTAGGGGCGTGATGCGGTAGTCCAAAAAGGTGTCCTCCGAACGATCCATTCCGCACCAGTTTATGACATCTGGCCATGAAAAAGGCAAAAGCACAGGGGGCCGGACTTGACCTCCATCAACGCCCGGCCGGGGGCCTTGGTCTAGGGTGAAGATATCGACGAAGCGATCACTCCGGAAAGGAGGGCCAAGCCATGTTGGAACGCACCATCAGAAACATCATCGGCGAGCAGGAACTGCTCAGGCTGCATGGCGAAGACAGCGTCGTCGATGCCGCGAGGGCCATGGCCGAGCGCCGCGTCGGCGCAGCGTTGGTCAGCGACGGCGGGGAGACTTACGGCATCGTCACCGACCACGACATCGTCGAACGGGTCGTGGCGCTCGGCATGTCGCCGGCGGAGACCATGCTGCTCCACATCATGACGCCCGACCCACTCGCCATCGGCATCGACGATACGGCGCTGGATGCGCTGTTCGCCATGCGCGACAACAACACGCGCCATCTCCTGGTGAAGGACGGCTCGGACGTGGTCGGCATCATATCCGTACGCGACCTGATGCGCTCGCTGGTCGGTCAGATCCTCAACGATCACAACATCGGCGACGATCTGTGGAAGGAACTCCGCCTGTAGGCGAGGCTTCGGCGACGCCCTGCCCGCTGCCCACTGCCCGCAGCCAAGGCGGAGTTGTCCGCCCCCACCAGGTGTGGGATGGTTGGCCGGTTCGACACCCGATTGACGGAGGTCAAGCCTTTGCGACCCATTTCGAAGCGCTTTTCGTGGGCGTTGATCGTCGTTCTGTGCGGCAGCATCCTGCTTGCGCCCGCCAAATCGTCGGCGATCGAATTGGGCCTGACGCCGAAAAACGTCTACGGATTGTGGATCAACATCAACAAGGCGCTGCTGGCACGTGCCGAGCGCGACCTCCGCAACCCGGAGACCCTTCGGCAGCTCTCGACACTGCCGCCACGGCAATTCAACGGCATGCGGCCCGGCGACGTGTTCAACAAGGCATCGGCGTTCTGGGTCGACCTGTCGGCGGCGATCGATCTTGTGGCCTTGCCGCCGACGCCGAGTTGGATCGATGCCTACGCGCAACTCATCGAAACCGGCACCGAGACCACCAGCGGCACCACGCCGAGCCAGGTCTTCCTGCTGTCGTCGAAAATTCTCAACGCTATGGTCAAGGACTACGTCACGGCCACCGGCGGACGGCTTCCAATCAGCGGCTTCTATGTCGACCATGCGCTGTCGGGCAAGGTGCCCAGTGACGTCTTCGGCATGGTCGATTTGGCGCAGCGTCGCCTCGACCTTATTAAGACCGGCTTGCGTGCGAAGCCGGCGGGAGGAAACGGGTGAAACTGCTGCCGGCGCGCCGCATCTCCGCCTTCGGCTGGCTGGTCTCGCTCGGCCTGATCCTGGCGCTGCTGACGGCGGCCGGCTTTTCCGTCATCGCCGTGCGCAACGTGCAGAGCGTCCGCACGACCTGGACGGAATTCGAAAGGGTCGCCGCGCAAAAGGCATTGCTGCTGAGCCAGATCAGGGGGCTGATGGGTTTCGGCGGCGTGATCCACGACTTCAATAATTTCGTATTGCGGCGCGACCGCCTGTCCGCGGTTTCCGTCAACGAGAATTTGCTGCAGTTATCGATCGCCCTGACCGCCTACCGGTCGCTCGGGCTGACGGCACGGGAGGACGCGAGCTTCCGCACCCTGGTCGACACCGCCCGGCGATACCAGGGATTGATCGCCGAAGCGGAGACCATGGCCGACGCCGGCCAGGGCGCCACCGAAATCGACAGGGCGCTGAAGATCGATTCCCAGCCGACCCGCGAAGCGCTGGCAACATTGGATGAAATCGTCACCAAGGCACACCGCGCCAATGCCGATGTGGTGAGCTCCACCGTCGACGAGATCATATCGCTGTCGAAGACGTCCGGATTGCTGTTCACGGTGCTGCTCGCCGGGCTGACCCTGTTTACGATCTGGTTTACGCAGTTCCAGTTGCTGCGCCCGCTGCGCCGGCTGGTCGAGGGTTCCCGCCGAATCGACCCGAAGGACCCGGGAAGCGAACGCCTGACGTCGGGCATCACGAACACCGATTCCGTCATCGAGGAACTCGCCGGCGCGGGTAACGCCTTCCTCGATTCCGTGCGCGAACATTCCGAAAGCCGAAATGCCGCCGAACGGGAGCTGCGCCAGCAATCCGACGAACTGGCCGAAGCCCTGGTCGCGGCCGAGGCCGCCAACCAGGCCAAGTCCGAGTTCCTCGCCTCCATGAGCCATGAGATTCGCACGCCGATGACGGCGATCATGGGATTCTCCGATTTTCTGCTCACCGACGAGCTGGCGCCGGAAAGCCGCGATAAGGTGTTCCGGATCAAGGAGGCCACGCGCAACCTGTTGCGGCTGATCAACGATATCCTCGACATCTCCAAGCTGGAGGCCGGAAAGATGGAGGTCGAACGTATCGACTTCCACCTGCCGTCGCTGTTGCAGAATGCCGTCGCCATGCTCAAGGAAAAACGCGACGACGACCGCGCCAAGGACATCGAACTCGGCATTTCCTTCAGCGACGATTTTCCGACCGCCGTCAATGGCGACCCGACCCGCATCCGCCAGGTCCTCACCAATCTGGTCGGCAACGCCATGAAGTTCACCGAAAGCGGATCGGTCACCATCGAGTGCAGCCGCTGCGGGAACGCCGAGCAGCCGATGTTCAAGGTCGCGGTGGGCGATACCGGCATCGGCATCGAGCCCAACGTCATCGAGCGGCTGTTTTCCGATTTCACCCAGGCCGATGCGAGCATTTCACGCCGTTTCGAGGGCACCGGCCTGGGCCTGGCGATTTGCCGGCGGCTGGTCAATTCGATGGGCGGCGAGATCGGGGTCGAGAGCGAACACGGGGTCGGCAGCACTTTCTGGTTCTCCGTCCCCTCTATGGAAGCCACCGGCGAGGTGCGGGAGCAAGAACTGGAAACCGATCGCGCCGTCAAGGCCGCCGCTTCGTCACGCCCACTGCATGTCCTCGTCGCCGAAGACAACCCGTCGAACCAGCAGATCATCGGCAACTTCGTCTCTTCGCTCGGGCATACCCATGAGTTCGCCAACAACGGCCGCGAAGCGATCGAGATGCACGAACGCGGGGACTACGACATCATCCTCTGCGACATCCGCATGCCGGAAATGAGCGGCACGGAAGCGACCTTTCGTATCCGCGCCATGGACGGCGCAAAGGGCGCAATTCCAATTGTCGCGGTCACCGCCGACGCCATCGACGAGCGTATCAAGCACTACTTCGAAGTGGGTATGAACGAGGTCGTCACCAAACCGATCAATCTGGTCGCCCTGATGACGGCGATCAACCGGGCCATGGACGAGGAAATCCACAGCATCGACGAGAGCACCGCCGATGGAATGGCGGAACTCGTGGAAGCCCCCGAACCGAGCGCCGAAGCCGTCGCCGCGGTGGATGACTTCCTCAGCCAAATCGGCGCCAACACCTAAGGCCGTATCAATCGCCGTCGCGTTTGCGCTGGGTGATGATGGCGTCGAACTCGCTCAGGGTCGCCATGGCGCGGCCGAAGACGCTGTCGGCCGGGAAGTGCCCCTTGCGGTCGGGCTTGCCGGCGGGCACGCCGGTGAACAATTCCACCGCCTGCTCCACCGTATCGATGGGATAGAGATGGAAGCGCCCGGCGTCCACATCCGCCGCCACGTCGGCCTCGAGGATGAGATTGCGGACGTTGATGCGGGGCAGCACCACGCCCTGGGTCCCGGTCAGCTTGCCGGCATCGCGGCAGGCGCGATGGAACCCCTCCGCCTTGTAGAGCACGCCGCCGATGGCCTGCGCCTCGCCGTGCTGGTTGACCGATCCGGTGATCGCCAGGTCCTGGCGCAGCGGCACGCCGGCCAGGGCCGATAGGATGGCCACCAGTTCCGCCAATGAGGCCGAATCGCCCTCGACGCCGCCGTAGCTCTGCTCGAAGGTGACCGAGCAATCGAAGGAGATCGGCATGGTGCGCGCGAAGGTGCCGGCGAGATAACCTTGCAACACCAGCATCCCCTTCTGCTGGATCGGTCCGCCCAGCGCCACCTGGCGCTCGATGTTGATGGCGCCCAAATGGCCGACCGACGCCCTTGCCGTTACCCGCACCGGCGCACCAAACACGTGGTCTCCCAGGTCGCGCACCACCAGCGCATTGATCTGCCCGACCGCCTTGCCCTTCGTGGTGATCATGATGGTGTCGTCGGCGATGGCCTCGTGCATGCGGTCTTCGATGCGTGCGTTCCGGTGCGTGCGCGATTCCAGCGCCCCCATCAGGCAGGCGCGCGAGATCGTGTCGCCCTGGCGCCGGCCCTCCAGCGCCACCGCTTCGCGGATAACGTCGTCCAGCAGCTCGTAGCGCGCCGTCAGGCGCCGGCGGTCCTCGGCCAGACGGCTGGCATAGCCGAGCAGGCAGGCGATGGCGTCGTCCTCGATGCCGCCCGGCGTGGCGCGCTCGGCCATGCGCCGGATCAGGCCGGCGTAAATGCGCCGGTTGGCGGCGTTGGACGCCATGTCGGGATCGATGTCGGCCTTCACCTTGAAGTGCGTGCGGTATTCGGAATCGATGGAGAAGAACGCGTAATAAGCTTCCGGCGAGCCGATCAGCACGACATTGAGATCGAGCGGGATCGGTTCCGGCTTGGGCGCGCCGGCCACCGCCACGGCGCCCTCGCGGCCCAGTTCCTCGATACGGATCGCCTCGTCCCTGAGCGCGCCCTTGAGGAACGCCCAACTGAGCGGGTTCATGGCCAGCTCCTCGGCGCGCAGCACCAGGATGCCGCCGTTGGCCCGGTGCAGCGCACCGGCGCGGACCAGGGTGAAGTCGGTGAAAAGCCCGCCCTGGAAGCGCCGGTATTCGATGCGCCCAAACAGGTTCTCATAGGACGGGTTGGATTCCAGCACCACTTGGGGATGGGCCGATTCCGAGTGGTCGGCGATGACGTTGACATCATAGCGCTGCGAGGCGCCGCCGATGCTCATCTCGCCCTCCACCTGTTCGGCGCGGAACAAAAGCAGGTTGTCGAGGACATCTTCGTGCATGGCCTCGAACCACTCGCCGATGCCGTCGACGCCGTCGTAGGTGCGGGCCACGTTCTGGACCAGGCCGGCGATGGCGGTATCGGCGATGGAACGGTCGATCTCGGAGA
Source organism: Rhodospirillaceae bacterium (assembly GCA_038125725.1). GTDB lineage: Bacteria > Pseudomonadota > Alphaproteobacteria > Rhodospirillales > Casp-alpha2 > TMED8. The sequence continues at coordinate 53,892 of JAYPEK010000008.1, read as the reverse complement.
CCCAGGCCTCGAACTCCGCCTGTTTCTGGCCGGCAACGGTGGAGACCTCCACCAGCCGGTCATTCAGGTGCTGGCGGATTTTCGTCTGCGCGGCGTCAACGGCGGGACTGGCCGCCATGGCGCCGGCGCCGGTGTTGATCTCGCCGCTCAGATCGCCAATTGCGGTGGCTTTCACGGGCGCCACCGTGAGCCGGCCATCGGGCAGGCTGATGAGATTGAGGCCGTAGGCCTCCGCCTCGCGCCGCAGCGCCTGGAACAGGTTGTTGACCTGCTGGTTGATCTCCTCGCCGTGCGCCTTGATCTGCGCCTTGTAGTCGTCGCTGGTGAAGGCCTTGGAAAGCGCGTCGCGCACCTTCTGCACCAGCTTTTCCATGTCCTTGGCCAGGCGCACCGCATGGCCCGGCGGCAGGCGGTAGGGCTTGGGCTCGTTCGGGCGGCGGAAATTGTTGAGATAGACCCAATCGTCCGGCGCCGGCCGCTTGGCGACGAAGGCGTCGAGGAAGGTGAGCGTCTCGGTTAGGCGCCCGGCACGCGATTCGCCCAGCACGAACGTGTTGAAGCCGTGACCGTTGATGTCGAGCGCGAATTCCAGCGCCTCGCGCGCGCGGGTATGGCTGGAGAGATCGAAGACCGAGAACGCGTCAGGGTCGCGACCGACGGCGAATTCGGGGAACCCTACCTCACTTGCCTTCAGCTCGCTAGGCGGTTTCACGCCGGCTTTCTTGTTTGCGACCGCTTTTGCCATGGGCGTCCCCTCCCGAATTCATGCGCCGCCATCTTGAGAGGCCGGATTCATCGGGTCAAGAGGGGGCCTTGGGTATTGCGCAACCGGGCCGCATCGCGGAAGGTGGGCCCATGGTCGTCGACCCGGCCGCACCCAGCGAATAGAGACCCGAGGTGGCAAGATGAGCGAGCAACCGATCAGCCGGTTCCCCGTACCGGACATCAACGACATTCCCGAAGACATCCGCGAGAAAATCCTCGCCGTGCAGGAAAAGGCCGGGTTCGTGCCCAATGTGTTCCTGGCCCTCGCCCACCGCCCGGACGAATGCCGCGCCTTCTTCGCCTACCACGACGCCCTGATGGAGAAGAACGAAGGCCTGACCGAGGCCGAGCGCGAGATGATCGTCGTCGCCACCTCGAACGCCAATTTCTGCCAGTACTGCGTCGTCGCCCACGGCGCTATCCTGCGCATCCGCGCCAAGAACCCGCTGATCGCCGACCAGGTCGCGGTCAATTACCGCAAGGCCGATATCACGCCCAGGCAGAAGGCGATGCTGGATTACGCCATGAAGGTTTCCCACAACGCCCACGAGATCGAGGACGCCGATTTCGAGGCCTTGCGCGCGCACGGTTTCGACGACGACGAGATCTGGGATATCGGCGCCATTTCCGCCTTCTTCGGCCTGAGCAACCGCTTGGCCAACATGTCCTCCATGCGCCCCAACGATGAGTTCTACATGATGGGCAGGACGTCCAAATGACCATTGCCGCCGACATTATTGCGCAACGCCTCTATACGGCGGGCTGCCGCCATGCGTTCGGCATCCCGGGCGGCGAAGTGCTGGCCATGATGAACGCGCTGAAGGACGCGGGCATCGACTTCCACCTGGTCAAGCACGAGAACAACGGCGGCTTCATGGCCGAGGGCACCCACCACGCCGATGGCGCGCCGGGTATCCTGCTGGCCACCGTCGGTCCCGGCGTGGTCAACGCCGTCAACACCGTCGTCAACGCCTGGCAGGACCAGGTGCCGCTGATCTTCCTGACCGGCTGCGTCGACGCCGCCGAGGCACACCATTTCACCCATCAGGTGTTCGATCACACCGCGATCCTCGCGCCCTGCACCAAGGCCTCCATGGTGGTGCAGGCAGAGACCGTCGACGTCATCATCGACAAGGCCATCACCATCGCCACCACCGGCCGGCCGGGCCGGGTGCACCTGGACATCCCGATTACCGTCGCCCAGACGGCGGTCGACCGCCCGGCGATGACGCCGGCGGCGGTGCCGGCCCGCATGGCGCCGGCGTCCGGTCCCGACCTGGACGCGGCGCGCGCGCTACTGGCCGGCGCCGAGCGGCCGCTGATCATCGCCGGCCTGGACGTACAGCACCACGGCGCCGACGCGGAACTGGCGCGCATGGCGCATCATTTCTCCATGCCGGTGATCACCACCTACAAGACCAAGGGCATTTTCCCCGAAGACGATCCGCTGTCGCTGGGCGGGCACGGGCTCTCGCCCAAGGGCTTCGGCATCCTGAAGCCTTTGATCGACTCCGCCGACGTGCTGGTGCTTGCCGGCTACGATCCCATCGAGATGCGCAACGACTGGATCGAGCCCTGGGCCATCGGCAACGATGGCCCCCAGGTCATTGATGTCAGCGCCGAGGTCAACACCCACTATGTGCACCAGGCGACGCACGCCTTTGTCGGCGACGTTGGCGCGACGCTGGCGGCTCTGACCGAAGGCGTCACCGCGCCGGCTGTCTGGCCCGATGGCGAACCACGGAAGACCCAGGCACAATTGGCAGACGCCTTCCCCACCGACGAGGCCTGGGGCCCGGCGGCGGTGATCGACGCGGTCCGCGCCGCGCTGCCACGGAACGCCGTCGTCACCGTCGATACCGGCGCGCACCGGATCCTGATCAACCAGCAATGGCGTGCCTACCGGCCGCGCCAGGTGCTGCAGTCGAACGGGCTTTGCACCATGGGCGTGGCGCTGCCGCTCGCAATGGGGCACAAACTCGCCCAACCGGACGTGCCGGTGGTCGCCTTCACCGGCGACGCCGGGATCGAAATGATCCTGGGCGAACTGGCGACGGCGCGCGATCTGAAACTCGGCGTGCCGGTGGTGGTCTTCGTCGATGAGCAGTTGGCGCTGATCGAGTTGAAGCAGCGCTACGATCAATTGCCCAACCTGGGCGTCGATTTCCAGGGTACCGATTTCGCCGCCGTGGCCGAAGCGCTGGGCGGCAAGGGTGTCACCGCGCACGACCGCGATAGCGTGACTGAGGCAGTACAAGCGGCACTGAAAGCCGATACCTTCACGCTGATTGCCTGCCCCATCGGACGCCAGCCCTACAACGGGCGTTTCTAGGTTTCGTCCTCTTCGCCGTCCAGCAGTTTGTCGACGGCGTCCTGGGAAAGGCCTTCCCCGGCCAGCGCCGGACCGTCCGTGGCGTTACTGAGGGTCCGCGTGTCGGCGGGCAGCGCGGCAATCGAGTCCTCGCCAACGATGACCACCAGCGAATTCAGCGTTCCTTCGATGGCATTGATGGTATGCACGATCTTGGCCAACCGCTGGCCGGTGATGTTGTGAAAGATGCAGGCCTCGTAGATGCGCGAGACGTTCTCGGCGATGGTGTGGAAATAGGGCCTGGCGCCGCCGAACTTGATCTGTTGCAGCAGGTCCTGATTGACCGCGTCGATGGCCTCTGCCGCTTCCATGATGGTATGCGTGGCCTCCGCCGTTTCGCCAGCGATGGCGTTCAACTGGTCGGCGGCGCTGCCAAGCAGGTCCTGCTCCGCGTTGGGATGCTTGATCGAGGCCAGTTCCTGTTTGATGCGCTGGATATTCTTGAAGAGACCGACGATCTCGCGTTCCAACGCCTGTTTTTGCGGGTCCGACACGGCCGTTTCCCCGTTTGCCCGCCGACCATACGGCGACGCCGGCAATCAGGGTAGCGGCAAGCCGCGATCTTGTGCAAGAGTGTGTAACGCCCCATATCAACACCCGATCATCGAAAACCGGACCGAGCCCGAGCCATGGACAAGATCAGCAAGACCGACGAAGAGTGGAAAGCCGAATTGACGCCGGAGCAGTACAAGATCTGCCGCCGCAAAGGCACCGAGCGTGCGTTCACCGGCACCTACAACGCCTGCAAGGACCCGGGAACCTACGTCTGTGTCTGCTGTGGAAATCCGTTGTTCGACGCCGACACCAAATTCGATTCCGGCACCGGCTGGCCCAGCTTCTTTGCACCGGTGGCGTCTGATGCCGTCGCCGAGGAAGAGGATGTGAGCTTCTTCATGCGCCGCACGGAAGTGCTGTGCGCGCGCTGTGATTCGCATCTCGGCCATGTGTTCCCGGACGGCCCGCAGCCGACGGGTCTGCGCTACTGCATGAACTCCGCGTCGCTGAAACTGCTGCCGCCGGAAGACTGATCCGCCCGCCCCGGCACGGCGCAAACGGGGCAAAAGGTGTTGGAAGCCTTGGAGAAAAGCCGGTATTGTCACTCCTGCGCCACAAGCGCAGCGCCGTTAGGACTGCCGTGATGACAGGCCCGTTCCCGTGACGGGCCCGGCGCGACAAAGGGGAAGAGACCGGCCGATGTTGGCTCGCGAGATGTATGAATTCCGCAATGTGTTGCGTCAGCAGGGCATCGTGTTCTGCTACAGCGGCTACATCACGGAATCCGTTCTCACCGGCATCGGTGAGGCGCTCAAGCAGAAACTGGTGCTGGAAGCCGCTGACAAGACGACGATGCGCAACATCTTCGCCATCTTTGTCGAGCAGATGCAGAACGTCATCCGCTATTCGGCCGAGCGCGAACCCGAGGACGACACCGACGCGGATGGCGAATTGCGTTACGGCATCATCAATATCGGCATCGACGACCACCGGTTTTTCGTTTCCTGCGGCAACAAGATCCTGAGCGAGGACGTCGACCGGCTGAACGCCCGTTTGGGTGAAATCCGCGACATGAACGACGAAGAGTTGAAGACCCTCTACAAAGAGAAGCTGCGCGCGCCCACGGAAGCCACCAGCAAGGGGGCCGGCGTCGGATTCATCGAAATCGCCAGGCGTTCGTCCGATACGATCGTTTTCGATTTCATGGACATCGACGACGAGCACGCGTTTTTTGCGCTCAAGGCATATTCTTAGGCGAAAGCCGGCAGGGACCGAAGACAGGGACAGGCTGAAGCGAAATGGAACACATCAAGATCGAAGCGACGGACCGTTCGCCGGAAATCGACTTCAATTTCGACGCCAACGTCTTCACCATCCGGGGTGAATCCTACCCCGAAGACGTCACCGCGTTCTATGGCGAGATCATCGACAACCTGGAGAGTCACCTGGAAGGCCTCGAAGGCGGCACCGTAGAATTCAACTTCGAGCTCATCTACTTCAACTCCTCGACCGCCAAGGTGCTGATGGGGCTGTTCGACACCCTGGAAGAAACCGCCGAGGGCGCGGTCGACGTGGTCGTCAACTGGTACTATGACGAGGAAGACGACACCATGGAGGAACTGGGCGAGGAATTCGCGGAGGACCTCGAACACGCGACCTTCAACATGAAGAAAAGCGGATAACAGGACGGCGCGCCCGGCGCCGCGGCGAACGACATGAGCTATGACCTCTTTCAGTCGGAAGCCGAAATCCTCGAGGCGGCCCAGGCCAAGTTCGAAGATCTGAAACTGACCAAGGAGGAACTGCGTGACGAGTTCGCGCTGTTGCTCAAGGGTTACCAAAAATTGATGCGGACGTCGAAGCGGTTGGTGCGGTTGAGCGACCGCAACGAAGCGCAATTGAACGAAACCGCCAAGAACCTGGACGAAAAGACCCACGTCCTGGAAGCGCTATCGGGAAAGCTATCCAAGTATCTGTCGCCGCAGGTCTATGAAATGATCTTCTCGGGCGAGCGCGACGCCGCGCTGGTCACCGAGCGCAAGAAGTTGACGGTGTTCTTTTCCGACATCAAGGACTTCACTTCGACCACCGAGAACATGCAGCCGGAAGACCTGACCTTCGTGCTCAACGACTATCTGACCAAGATGTCGGAAATCGCGCTCAAGCACGGCGGCACCATCGACAAGTACATCGGCGACGCCGTGGTGGTGTTTTTCGGCGACCCGGTCAGCCGCGGCATCCAGGACGACGCGCTCGCCTGCGTCAAGATGGCCATCGACATGCAGCGCCGCATGGTCGACCTGCGCGCCAAATGGGTGGACCTGGGATACGAACGCCCGTTTCACATCCGGGTCGGCATCAACACCGGCTACTGCAACGTCGGCAATTTCGGCAGCGCCGACCGCATGGACTACACCATCATCGGCGGCGAGGTGAACCTGGCCGCCAGGCTGGAAGGCGTTTGCGAACCGGACGGCATAACGATTTCGAACGAAACCTACATGCTGGTACGCGATCACGTCTCGGCCGAGGCGCTGGACCCGATCCGGGTGAAGGGAATAGCCCGCGACGTGCACCCCGTCGCCATCAAGAACATCTTCGACGACACCGGCCGGACCAAGCGCTTCATCCGCAAGGAGGCCGAGGGCATGCGCTATTTCTTCGATCTCGAGCGCATGGACCCGAAACGCCGCAAGCGCGCGGCCAAGGAACTGCAACGGATCGCCGAGCGGTTGCAGGAAACCGAATGATGCCGAAAGCCGCCCCGTGAGTGTCAGCGTCACCTTCGTCGGCTGCGGCGATGCCTTCGCGTCGGGGGGCCGCTTCCAGACCTGTTTTCTGGTCCGCTCGCCGGGGTTCAATTTCGTCATCGATTTCGGCGCCTCGTCGCTGATCTCGCTCAACCAGTTGGGCATCAGCCACAACGAAATCGACGCCATCGTGCTGACCCATATCCACGGCGATCACTGCGGCGGCGTGCCGTTCATGCTGGTTGACGCCATGCTCGGCGCCCGGCGCTCGAAGCCCCTGATTATCGCCGGTCCGCGCGACACCCAGGCGCGCCTGGCCGAGGTCAACGAGGTCCTGTTCCCGGGCATGCACGTGATGCAGCCGAAGTTCGATTTGACGTATCTGGAAATGGACGTGATGAAACCGCATGCCGTCGGCGGCGCCACGGTGACGCCCTATCCGGCGCTGCACACGGGCGAGACCAATCCCACCTCGGTCCGGTGCGAGATCGCCGACAAGGTGATTTCGTATACCGGCGACAGTGCCTGGAACAAGCATATGCCGGCGCTCGGCCAGGATGCCGATCTATTGATCCTGGAGAGCTATTTCTATTCCAAGCCGGTGCGCTTCCACCTCAACTACCCCGACATCAAGGAGCATTGGGACGAGTTCGGCGCCAAGCGGGTGATCCTCACCCACATGGGACCGGAAATGCTGGCCCAGGCCGACGCCGTGCCGGAAGAAACGGCCTACGACCACATGGTGGTCGAGCTCTAGAAAAAGAAAAGGCCCGGCGGATTGCCGGGCCTCGTCTCGCAAAGGTTTGAAAGCTCAGGCGGCTTCCAGCGGCGTCCGCTGCAAGTGATCGCAGTTCTTGCCCTCGACGCGGATCAGCCGCGTCGGGCCGTCGCGGAGCGGCGCGTGAACGGCGCCGGGCTCGTAGGCGTGCGCGACGCCGGGGGTCAGCTTGTAGCTCTTGACGAACTCGACCTTGCCCGGCTTGTCGCCGTCCGGCTGCTGGATCACCTTCCAGTCGGTCATTTCGGTCTCGCCACGGGCCTGGCCGTAAATCGCCCATGTCGGGCCATGATCGTGCGGCTGGCCCTGCTTGGCGCCCTCGTAGACGTGCGCACAAATGCAGAAACCAAGATCGGGGTCTTCGTAGATGACCTCGCGTTCCGGGTGGCCGTCGCCATCCAGGTACTGGGCGACAAATTCCTCGTCCTTGAGCGCCTTTTCCACGTATTGGCGGACTTTCTCACGGCCGCTGGGGCCGTCGTCGTCCTTCAGGACTTCCCGGCAATCGGCGGCGAATTGTTCCAAGCTGTAACTCATCTCTTAACCTCCCAAGGATCGGGCCCGCCCGGGGCCACTCAGCATGACACGTCCCATAGCGTAAACCTCGTCACGCAGATAATCCAGAAGCGCTTGACGGCTGTCAAACCCCTGTAGGCTCTCCGGCGACAGCGGCGCGCCGATGCAGGCGATGATTTCGTCGCCCATGCGCCTCGCCACCTCGCGCAGCAAAAGCGCTTCTCGCATGGCCTCGCTGAACTTGCTGACCAGATGGAACATCATGCCGTTCTGGCCGGCGAAGAAGACCGGCACCACGGTCGCGCCGGACATTTCGATCAGCTTGCCGGCGAACAGTTTCCACGGATCGTCGACGGCGGTGCCCAACACGTTGCGGGCCGTCGATACCCGCCCGGCCGGAAAGATCACCAGCGAACCGCCGTCCCGCAAATGGTCCAGCGCCGCGCGCTTCGCTGTCACGTTGGAGCGCAACGCCGAAGAGGCGCCGTCGAATTCGATCGGGATCAGGTAGGGCCGGAGCGCCGTTGCCCGGCCGAGCGCCGCATGCGCCAAGAGCTTCATGTCGGAACGCACACGCGTCGTCAGATATCCCGCGGCGATCCCGTCGAGCACCCCGAAGGGGTGGTTGGCGATCATGATCAACGGCCCCGACTTGGGCACCGCCGCCAGGGTGTCGACATCGTAACGGATGGAGAGGCGCAGATATTCGACCGCCGACTGCCAGAAATTGTCCTCTGTGTTGCGGCTCTGCATGTAGTCGTCGTAGATGCGCTGCAATCTGGGCTGGCCCGTGAGGCGTTCGATGGCGCCGATCAGGAGTCGCCGCGCGAACGGATCGTCGGGATCGCAATAGGTAACCTCGCGCCGGGCGCGTCGGGAGGCGGCGGTACTCGTGGCGGGTGGCGCGTCGGATCGAGGATGAAGCATATCCCCGACAGATTTAGGGCCGCACCGTTACATTGGCGTGATGCTTTGGTTACGGCCAGATAGTTACGGCACGATGGTTACGGGACAATGGCCGCCCTGAGCACCGAACGTTCGGCGGCGCGGGCGAAGGCGGTATCCAACTCGTCGAGCGAGAACTTGGCATCCACCAGATCAGAGAACGGGAACCGCCCACGGTTGGCGGTGACGAAGTCGAGCGCCTGCACCAGGTGCCGCGGATGATAGTTATGCACGCCCCGGATGGTCAGCCAACGGCGCAGGATCTGGTTGCCGTCGAGGGTCATGTGGGCGTCTGGGTTGACCAGCCCGGCGATGACGTAGCGTCCGCCGGTCCTGAGCATCTGCAGGCCGGCCGGCACCGCGGCGGGATGGCCGCAGACCTCGATCGCCGCGTCGGCGCCGTCGGGCCGTGCCGCCGAGCGCACCGCGGCAATCAGGTCGGCCTCGGAGAGCGTTGCGATGTCGATCGTTTCATCGGCTCCGAACCGCCGCCCCATGGCGAGCCGGTCCTCAACGGTATCGAGCGCGATGACCCGCGCCGCGCCGCGCGCCTTGGCGATGGCACATCCGTAAAGCCCGAGCAATCCCAGCCCCTGCACCACGACACTGTCGCCGGGACCGATCTCGGCGGCCTCGGTGACGGCGATCATGGTGGCGACGCCGCAATTCAGCGGTGCCGCCTCCACGTCGGGGAGGTTTTCGGGCAGTTTCAGGATGCCGGTGCCGGGCAGGATGTAGCAGTACTCGGCAAAGCCGCCCAGAAAATGCGGATCCTCGTCGACATGGTCGTGGCCGTACTTGCGCACGCCCGGTGCCTTCTGCGGCATGTCGTGGACGTCGCGGTAGTAGGACGGGCCGTGGGCGAAAAACTCCGTCCAGGTAACACGATCGCCGACCGAAAGCGCATCGCCACGCAGGTCGGTCCGCACCTTATCGCCCAGTTGATCGATGGTGCCGATGATTTCGTGGCCCAAGATACCGGGACAGGGATTTGGCCGATGGCCCTGGTAGGAATGGATATCGGAGCGGCAGATGGTCGCCATGGTGATCCGCACCAGGGCTTCGTCGGGACACACGTCGCGCAATGGATACTCCCGCACCTGAAAAGGCGCGTTGGGCGCGTCGTAAACCGCCGCCCGTCCGGTTCTGGTCATGTTTCCCCCATTGTTTTCAGATGGGTTAGCACGGATTTGCGACGTTGGTGTGACAACGGCCCCTCAGCCGATTAGATCGACCAGGGCGCCGCGCTGCAGGGTCGCGGAGCCGAAGCCGCTGAGCGCACGGGCCAGAAACTGGCGGTTGGTGGTGCTGTCGCCGGTGGCGCGCTGCAGGCTCTCGAGCCGTTCCAGGCGCTGTTCGGCCAGGGTGATCGCCTTGTTGATGGCCGCCAATCCGGCATCAACGCCGCCATTGGCCAAAAGGTTGACCCCATCCAGGCCGAGCCCGGCGCTGTCCAGCGGCTGCGCCGGCAGGTCGATGGCGCCGCCGAACGCCGTCGTTTGCAAACGAACCGTGGCGCTGCGCGAAGAAATCAGGTTGGCGCCCGAGACTTCGGCGTTTTCCACCAGGCTGTCGATGGCTTTCAGCAGGATGTCCGTCTGCGCCTGGATATTGAGAACCGAGACGCGCGAGCCATTGCCGTCCAGAAGATTGGCGCTGGGGTTGACCAACGAAGACGCCGCCAATTCGAAACCGGAACGCAAATCCTTGAGCGCGCCGACGATGCCGTTGCCGGCGGTAACGGCAAGTTGCAGCGCGGTGCGGCTGTTGGCGCGGTTCAGCACGGCGCGCACCTCGACGAACCGCCCGAAGGAGGCACCATCGGGGGCGAAGACGGCGTCGGCCGCTGCCGTGATTCCCGGGATCGAAGGGCTTGCGTTGAGCGCCGTCACCGCGCGGCTGGCGGCGGCCGCGAAGGAAACGTTCGATACGGCGCTGATTTCAAGGGCCAAAAGGGTTCTCCGACATCCGGCGGAGCCATTATCATAGGCCGAAGACGGCCCGTTCGAAAGGGGACGAACCGGACCTGGCCTGCTTCCGGTTGACCGGGCAAGGCTTGAGTATAAGGTATACCACATACTACCTCAGGGGGAGGGACGCTCCGTGACCGACGCGCAGCCACCGAACGCGGCCGAAAACGCCGGGGCTTTCGACGCCTGGCATCCCGGCCTCGACTCCACCATTCCCGCCCGCTTGATGCCCCAGGTCACGCTGTACCGCCCGGAAACCGCGTTCATCGACTATTCCCAGGCGAAGGAAATCGCCGCCTTCTGCGGCCTCGACACCGCCGACGTGGCCGCCTTCAAGCCCGAACGGCTGGTCGTGCAAGAACTCCTGATCCGCATCACCGCCGATTTCACCGTCCCCGACGGTCCCAACTACGAAGACCTGGGCATCAATCTGCGCGGTATGGTGGCGACGACGCTGGAGCGCTACGTGACACCTCGCATGGACGAGGTCCGGGCGCTCTTCGATACGGTTACGTCGGAGGCCGCGTCGGTCATCGAGGCGGCACTCAGCGAGATGAGCCGCCCGGCGCCCGAGGCGGCGCCATCGCCGTCGCTGCTGCGGCGCCTATTCGGCGGTGGAAAGCCGGCTGCCCCTCCGCCCGCGCCGAAAGACCCGCTGCAGGTCGTCGACGATTGGCGTCGGCGCGCCGCCGCGAGCGATAAGCCGCTGGAACGCACCTCGCTGGAGGCGCTGGTCAAGGTGGTCGGCACGATCATCGGCAAGCGCGGCCGGCTGGTCGGCGACACGGGCCTGATCCGCGACCTGGCGGTGCGCATGGTCGGCAACGAACTGGGCTCCGAGCGCATCGGCGCGGCCATCGAGCCGGACCTGGCGCGCGCCGCCGAAACCGAGGGATTTCGCCGCCTGCCGGTGCAGGAAAAGCCGGTCATCATGAACGTCAAGGGGGCATCGGCGGCCGGCAAGAGCACCATCCGCCCGGACCAGATGCGGTTGGCGGAAAAGATCGCCGTGCCCTGGTCGGATTTCGCCGTCATCAGCCCCGACTACTGGCGCAAGTTCCTGCTCGATTACGACTCGCTCGGGCCAGACTACAAATACGCCGCCATGCTCACCGGTCAGGAACTGGAGATCATCGACAAGAAACTCGACCGCTACATGGCAGAAAAGGCGGCGCGGAAAAGCATCTCGCATCTTTTGATCGACCGCTTCCGCTTCGACAGCTTTCTCCTTGAGCACGAACGCGCCGCCGATACGCGGCTTCTGACCCGCTTCGGCGACCGGGTGTTCATGTTCTTCATGATCACAGCACCGGAGGCGACCATCGAACGGGCCTGGCAGCGCGGCATCAAGACCGGGCGCTACAAGGCCGTCGACGACCTGTTGCACCACAACGTCGAGGCCTATACCGGCATGCCGGACCTGTTTTTTTCCTGGGCCTTGTCCGAGAACAAGCAGATTCATTTCGAGTTCCTCGACAACAACGTCACCGAGAGAGAACGTCCGCGCACCGTCGCCTTTGGCGCCGACGGGGTGATGACCATCCTCGACGTCGGCATGCTTCTGGAGGTCGACCGCTACCGCAAAGTGAACCTGAAGGCGACGACCCCCGAAGACGTGCTCGGCGGCACCGACCCAGACCCGGCCCGCCACACCGCCTTCCTGGAACGCTGTGCCAAGTTGATCCCGACGCTGCGTTTCGCCGACTACGCGACAGGTCAAGTCTACGGCGTCATGGAAAACGGCCGCTGGACCTGGCGCGATCCGGCATACGTCCAGAGCCTGCCGAAAGGCGATCCGACACGCGACGGCCTCGCCGCCATCGGCTGGGACGAAACCCCTGAAATTAAGGCGGAAAACCCGCTATCATTGGACCTGGTGAAAGAGAAGGCCTTCACGCTGGGGCAATGGGCGCCGGCGGCCGGGTAGGACGGACAAATTGCAGCCATGACCGACCTGAGAGACATGCAACTCCTGGCCGCGCTGGCGCGCCACCGGCATTTCGCCCGCGCCGCGGAGGAATGCGGCATCTCGCAGCCGGCCTTCTCGGCCCGCATCCGCAACATGGAGGCGCGCTTCGAGGTCCCCATCGTCAAGCGCGGCAACCGTTTTATCGGCTTCACCGCCGAGGGAGAGATCGTGCTGAAATGGGCGCGGCAGTTGCTCTCCGACGCGGAAGGGCTTAGCCAGGACATCCAAGCGGCCAAGGGGGCGCTTTCCGGCAGGCTGGTGATCGGCGCCGTGCCGACCGCCATCACCTTCGCCGCGACCAGTGCCCAGCAGTTGCGCGCGCGCCATCCGGAACTGGTGGTGGAGCTCTATTCAGCCACCTCGTCCGAGGTCTGGCGCGGGCTCGAGGAATTCACCCTAGATGCCGGCATCACCTATTTCGAGACCGGGCTGCCGAAATCCCTGGAAACCGAGGTGCTGTACGAGGAGCGCTACGTGCTGCTGGTGCCCAAGGATCTGGCGCCGCGCAAGAAAGGAAGCGTGACCTGGAAGGAAGCGGCGGCGCTGCCGCTTTGCCTGCTGACCCGCAACATGAGAAACCGCCGCATCCTGGACGAGACCTTCGCCGAGGTCGGCGCCACGCCGAACCTGGTGATGGAAACCGACGCCTTCACCGCCGCGCTGACCCAGGTGGAACTGGGCGCGGCGGCGACCATCGCACCGCAATCCTTGGCGAAAAGCCTGCCCTTTGCCTCCGAGCTGGCGCAACTGCCGCTGGTCGAACCGGAGGTCGCCAAGCCGATCTGCCTGGCCGTCGCCGACCGCAAGCCGGCGCCGCCGGCGGTGATCGCGTTGACCGAAGTGCTGCGCTCGCAAAAGGCCTGATCCGGCGCCATAACCTGGGCGAATGGCGCCTTAACGAAATACGATTTGCTGTTTTCACCCGCTCCGGGTTCATTGGTAACCATGCCGGAGCGGGGAGAACGATCATGGCACCACCGTTGGACGATTTGGACGGCGTCTGGAAATCCGGACGCGGCAAGGGGCGCGCCAGCCCCAAGGGACGCCAGCTTGACGACGCGGCGCACACCGAGGTTCGCGAACTGCTGGGCGAGCGCCCACGCCGGCGCGACCTGCTGATCGAATTCCTGCACCTGATCCAGGACCGCTTCGGGCATCTCTCGGCGGCGCATTTGCTGGCGCTGGCCGATGAAATGCGGCTGTCGCAGGCGGAAATCTACGAAGTCGCCACCTTCTATGCCCATTTTGACGTGGTGCGCGAGGGCGAAACGCCGCCGCCGGCGCTGACCATCCGGGTCTGCGACTCGCTATCGTGCGAACTGGCCGGCGCCCAGGAATTGATCCGGGCACTGGAAAGTGGCCTCGACGGATCGCAAGTGCGGGTACTGCGGGCACCCTGCATGGGCCGCTGCGACACCGCGCCTGTTCTGGAAATCGGCCACAACCACATCGACCAGGCGACACCCGAGAAGGTCGACGCCGCCATCGCCGCGGGCGACACCCACGCGCATTTGCCCGATTACGAGGACTTCGCCGCCTACACCGCCGCCGGCGGTTACGAAAAGCTCAAGGAAATCCGCGCTGGCGGCACCGCGCCGGAAGCCATCGAGGAAACACTGCTCGAAGCCGGTCTTCGCGGGCTCGGCGGTGCGGGTTTCCCGACCGGGCGCAAGTGGTCTTTCGTCCGTGCCGAGGCAGGGCCGCGTTACCTCGCCGTCAACGGCGACGAGGGCGAACCCGGCACCTTCAAGGACCGCTACTACCTGGAGCGCACGCCGCACCTGTTCCTGGAAGGCATGCTGATCGCCGCCTGGGCGGTGGAGGCGGAAACCACATTCATCTACATGCGCGACGAATATCCGGCGGTGCTGGAGATCCTCAGGCGCGAAATCGCTGCCCTCGAAAAGGCCGGCATCGTCGAGCAAGGCTATATCGACCTCCGCCGCGGCGCCGGCGCCTACATCTGCGGCGAGGAATCGGCGATGATCGAAAGCATCGAGGGCAAACGCGGGCTGCCGCGCCACCGTCCGCCCTTCGTCGCCCAGGTCGGCATCTTCGGCCGGCCGACGCTGGTCAACAACGTGGAAACCCTCTACTGGGTCGCCAAGGTTCTGCGCGAAGGTTCTGACGTGCTCGCCGGCACTGAAAAGAACGGCCGCAAGGGCTTGCGCAGCTATTCGGTCTCGGGCCGGGTCGCCAAGCCGGGGGGCTATCTGTTGCCGGCAGGCTCCACCATCACCGACATCATCGAAGCCGCCGGCGGCATGGCGCCGGGCCACCAGTTCAAGGCCTATCAGCCGGGCGGGCCGTCTTCGGGATTGTTGCCGGCCTCCATCGACGACGTGCCCTTGGACTTCGACACCCTGCAGCCCTTGGGCACCTTCATCGGTTCCGCCGCCGTGGTGGTGCTGTCGGACGCCGACAGCGCGCGCGGCGCGGCGCTCAACATGCTGCGCTTCTTCGAGGACGAGAGCTGCGGCCAGTGCACGCCCTGCCGGGTCGGCTGCGAGAAGGCGGTGAAATTGATGCAGGCCGACCAATGGGACCAGCCGCTGCTGGAAGAGCTCTGCCAAGCCATGGCCGACGCGTCCATCTGCGGCCTCGGGCAAGCGGCGCCCAATCCCATCCGCCTGACCATCAAACATTTTGCTGACGAGATCTGATCATGAGTGATACCAGCGACACCAAGACCGTCACCTTTACCCTCGACGGCAACCAAGTGACCGTCCCCGAAGGCCAAACCATCTGGGAAGCCGCCAAGGGCCAGGGCACGACCATCCCGCACCTTTGCCACAAGCCGGCCGTCGGCTACCGCGCCGACGGTAACTGCCGCGCCTGCATGGTGGAGATCGAGGGCGAGCGCACGCTGGCCGCGTCCTGCATCCGCCCGGCCGCCGACGGCATGGTGGTAAAGACTGCATCCGACCGCGCCGAGACCGCGCGCAGGATGGTGATGGAGTTGCTGCTCGCCGACCAGCCCGAGCGCCCCGCTGCGCACGACAAATCGTCGCATCTCTGGCAAATGGCCGATTTGCAAGGCGTCTCGGAGAGCCGTTTCCCGGCGCTGGAAAACGCTCGCGTGCCGTTGCTGGACGGTTCCCACGCCGCCATGCGGGTGAATTTGGATGCCTGCATCCATTGCAGTCTCTGCGTGCGTGCCTGCCGCGAAGTGCAGGTCAACGACGTCATCGGCATGTCCGGGCGCGGCCATGACGCGCGCATCACCTTCGATCTCGCCGATCCCATGGGCGCGTCGACCTGTGTCGCCTGCGGCGAATGCGTGCAGGCCTGCCCCACCGGCGCCCTGATGCCGGCGACGGTGGTCGACGAAAACGAGGCCGGCGACCGCGCCGATGTCGACCGCCAGGTCAATTCCGTCTGTCCTTATTGCGGTGTCGGCTGCCAGCTCACCTTCAACATCAAGGACGACAAGATCAAATGGGTCGAGGGCGCCGGCGGGCCGGCGAACGAGAACCGGCTTTGCGTCAAGGGCCGCTTCGGCTTCGACTACGTGGCGCATCGCCACCGCCTGACCAAACCGCTGATCCGCCGCGACGACGCGCCCGCCAAGGGCCTGAACGTCGATCCGGCCGACCCCACGCCGTTCTTCCGCGAGGCCACCTGGGAAGAGGCCATGCAGAAGGCGGCCGAAGGGTTCCTGAAACTGCGCGATTCCGACGGTGGCGGCGCCGTTGCCGGATTCGGATCGGCCAAATGCTCGAACGAGGAAGCTTATCTGTTCCAGAAGCTGATTCGCACGGCCTTCGGCCACAACAACGTCGACCACTGCACGCGCCTCTGCCATGCCTCCTCCGTGGCGGCGCTGATGGAGAATGTCGGCTCCGGCGCCGTCACCGCCACTTTCAATGAAATCGAGAACGCCGACGTGGCCATTGTCATCGGCTGCAATCCGATCGAGAACCACCCCGTCGCCGCCACCTACTTCAAGCAGTTCGCCAAACGCGGCGGCAAGCTGATCGTCATGGATCCGCGCGGCCAGGGCCTGAAGCGTCACGCCACCCATATGCTGCAGTTCCGGCCCGGCACCGACGTCGCCATGCTGAACGCGATCATGAACGTGATCGTCACCGAGGAGCTCTACGACCGGCAGTACATCGAATCGATGACCGAGGGCTTCGAGGCGATCAAGTCGCATCTGGCCGATTTCACCCCCGAAGCCATGGAAGCGGTCTGCGGCATCGACGCCACCTTGCTGCGCGACGTGGCGCGAACCTTCGCGCGCGCCAAGGCGGGCATGATCTTCTGGGGCATGGGCGTGTCGCAGCACATCCACGGCACCGACAACGCGCGCTGCCTGATTTCGCTGGCGCTGATGAGCGGCCAGGTCGGGCGCCCCGGCAGCGGCCTGCATCCACTGCGCGGCCAGAACAACGTGCAGGGTGCTTCGGACGCAGGGCTCATTCCGATGGTGTTGCCCGATTACCAATCCGTCGCCGACGCCGGGGTACGCGAGCTGTTCAAGGATATCTGGGACGGCTTCGACGTGCTGGAAACCCCAGGCCTGACCGTGGTTGAGATCGTCAACGCCATCTACGACCGCCAGATCAAGGGGCTCTACGTGCTGGGTGAGAACCCGGCCATGTCGGACCCGGACGTCAGCCACGCCCGCGACGCGCTGGCCAAGCTCGACCATCTGGTGGTGCAGGACATTTTCCTGACCGAGACCGCCAACTATGCCGACGTGATCCTGCCGGCGACCGCCTGGGCGGAGAAGACCGGCACCGTCACCAACACCAACCGCCAGGTGCAGATGGGCCGCCCCGCCGTGCCGGCGCCCGGCGAGGCGCGCGAGGACTGGTTCATCGTCACCGACCTGGCCAAGCGGCTCGGCCTCGGATGGACCTACGAACATCCGCGCGATGTCTTCAACGAAATGAAGCGTTCCATGAAGTCGCTGGACAACATCACCTGGGAGCGGCTGGAGCGCGAGAACGTCGTCACTTATCCGTCCTTGAGCGAGACCGACCCGGGTCAACCCATCGTCTTCGGCGACGGCTTCCCGAGGCCCGAGGGGCGCGCCAAGTTCACGCCGGCCTCGATCATCGCGCCGGCGGAGACACCGGATGCGGACTATCCCATGATCCTGACCACCGGCCGGCAGTTGGAGCACTGGCACACGGGCTCCATGACCCGGCGCGCCACCATCCTCGATTGGGCCGAACCGGAAGCCAACGCGTCACTGCATCCGAAGACACTGAGGAAGCTCGGCATTCAGCCCGGCGACATGATCCGTATCGCCACCCGCCGCGGCCATATCAACATCATGGCCCGCGCCGACCGGGCGGTCGCCGAGGACATGGTGTTCGTGCCCTTCGCCTACGTGGAGGCGGCGGCCAATATCCTGACCAACCCGGTGCTCGATCCCTACGGCAAGATTCCGGAGTTCAAATTCTCCGCCTGCACGGTGGAGAAAGCCGACGCCACCAGCCCCATTGCCGCCGAATAGGCGCTAGGCCGGGTCCAGTTCCGGCCACACGGCGCGGATGTGCTCGTGCAGGCGCATGGTGTGGTCGCGCACCCGGCGCGCGGCCAAGTCGCCGTCGCGGCTTTCCAGGGCCTGGATGATCTCCATGTGATCGACCACCGAATGCACGGCGCGGTCGCTTTCGCCCATGGCCCGGCGACGGACGGCGTGCATGTGCAAAAACAGGCCGTCGGCCATCTCGCGGATCATCGAGCACTTGGAGAGATCCAGGATGCGCTGGTGGAACTCGATATTGGCTTCTGAATATTCGGCAATGTCGGCGCGCGCCGCATTGGTGCTGTATCGGGTCGCCATAGTGCGCAGTTCGGCCAGGTCCTGGTTGGAGGCGTTCTCGGTGGCGAGCCTGGCCGCCATGCTTTCCAACGCCGCCCAGACGACGACGATCTCGAGGATTTCATCCAACGACTTACGGCAAACGAACACCCCCTTGCGCGGCACGATCTCGACAAAACCGTCGCGTTCCAGGCGCACCAGGGCCTCACGGATGGGGGTGCGCGAAATGCCCAATTGCTCGGCCATCCGGCGCTCGTCCAGGCGCAGGTCGGTCGCGGGATCGTAGATGTTCATGTCCAGAATGGCATCGCGGAGCACGCCCAGGATATGATCCTTCAGCGTGAAGTTCGTGGCGATCGGGCTGAGCTTCAACGAATCCGTCACTGGGGCCCTTTCGTTCTCCGAGACGCGCCCTGCGGCGCCGGGGCGGTTTCCTTAGGTCAGGCGGCGCTCGGCTTCTTGCCCCGCAGCTTGTCGCGGATCAGCTTGATCAACGGCAGCAGGATCAGAATGATGGCAATCACCGTGATCGGCCCGGCAATCGGGCGGGTGAAGAAGATCGAGAAATCACCGTCCGACAGCAACAGCGACTGGCGCAGCTTCGGCTCGGCAATGGGACCGAGCACGATGGCCAGCACCGCCGGCGCCACCGGATAATCGAGCACCCGCATGAAGAACGCGCCGGCGCCGAAGATCACCATCAGCCAGACATCGAACATGTCCTGGTAGGCGGCGAAGGTGCCAACCAGCGACAGCACGAAGATCAACGGCGCCAGAATGGTGAACGGCATGCGCAGCATCCACAGGAACATCGGGATCGCGGCCAGATTGATCAAAAGCGCGATGACGTTGGAGATGTAGAAAGATCCGATCAGCGGCCAGACGAAATCGGGCTGGTTGGTGAACAGCAACGGTCCCGGCTGCAGCCCCCAGATGACCATGCCGGCAAGCAGCACGGCGGTGGTCGGCGAGCCGGGAATGCCGAGCGTCATCATCGGCAACATGGCGCCGGTGGAGGCCGAGTTGTTGGCGGCTTCCGGCGCGGCGACGCCATCCACTTCGCCCTTGCCGTACTTGCTCGGGTCCTTGGACGTCATCTTGGCGACGCCGTAGGCCATCAACGATCCGGGCGTCGCGCCGGCGGCCGGCAAGATGCCGACGAAGAAGCCGAGCGCCGAGCCGATGGCGGTGCCCTTCCAGGCATCACCGAAAGTGCGAACCGACCTCATGATGCGCTCGAAGGTGATGTTGACCTCGGTCATGGTGTCCTTGTAGCGCGACGCGTTGATCGTCCAGATCATCTCGCCGATGCCGTAAACGCCGATGGCCAGCACCAGGAAGCGGATGCCGTGGGTGAAGCCGGTCATGTCGAAGAAGATCAGGCGCGGCTCGCCGGAAACGACGTCGAAACCGACCGCCGCCAGCACCAGGCCGAAGCAAATGGAAAAGATGGTCTTCGGAATGTCGTCACCGCCGAGCCCGACGAAGGTCGCAAAGGCGAGCAGCATCAGCGCGAAGATTTCCGGATCGCCGAACTTCAAGGCCACCGAGGCCAAGGGCGGCGCGAAACCGGTGAACAGCAGGTTGGAAACGGTGCCACCGACGAACGATGCCACGGCGGCGGTCACCAGAGCGCGGTCGGCCTCGCCCTTGAGCGCCATGGGCCGGCCATCGAAGGTCGTTGCCACGGCCGTCGAGGCGCCAGGGATTCCCAATGTGATCGACGAAATGGCGCCGCCGTACATGGCGCCGTAGTAGATCGCGGCAAGGAAGATCATCGGCGAGGTCGCGCTGCCGGTCATGTCCTGGATGACGAAGGTGAACGGCAGCAGGATCGCCACGCCGTTGACTGAGCCCAAGCCCGGCATGGCACCGACGAACAGACCGACGATCACGCCGATGACCGCAAGGCCTAGGTTGATGGGCTCCAGGGCGACGAGAACGCCATGAGCGAGAGAGGCGATGATTTCCATGTCTCAGGGCTCCGGAATGGGGCTTGCGGTCAAAGAAAGATGTCGTACAGCGGCAGGAACAGCGGCTCGAGATAGCCTTTCGGCAGAACGATCCGCATGGCCACGTCGAAGAAGAAGAAACTGACGATGGGCACGGCGAGCGAGATGGTAACGGTCTGCACCAGCGAATGGCGTCCCAGGAAGCCCAGGTAGTAGGCCAGGAACGCGAACATCGCGCCGTAGAAACCGATGACCTCGATCAACACCAGGAAACCCAGCAACCCGCCGCCCACCAGGAGCAGCATGCGCTTAGCGTAGGAATCCAGGAACGGCTCATCCGATTGCGACGGTGGCGAGGTACGGCGGAACCAGTTGATTCCGATCCACACGCAGCAGATCAGCATGATCGCCGACAGCCAGAACGGCCAGAAACCGCTACCCGGGCCTTCGCCCTTGATCAGGCCGATGTTGGCGTACCTGGGAACGTCCGGGTCCCAGGCCGGCGGCTCACCGCTCTTCCACATGAGATATATTGAGAGGAGTCCGAGAAATAACGCACCAATGATTTCTGCTCTACGCATTTCGCCGGTCCCCTCCCAATATCATCTCTATGTTTGACGCGATGTCTTACTTGATCGCGCCGGAAGCCTTCAGGATTCCCATGTGACGGTCACGCTGGGTCTTCCAGTAGGCTTTCAGCTCGCCACCGGCCATGAAGTCGCCCATCAGGGACTTATCCTTCTTGTACTTCTGCCAGGCGGCGCTCTTGTAGGCCTTGGTGAACAGGTCCGTGTAGAAGGCCAGGGCCTCGTCGGACATGCCAGGCGCACCCACCACCGCGCGCTGCATGAAGTAGGCGAAGTCGCCGCCAACTTCTTTCAACGTCGGCACATTCGGGAACATCGGCAGACGCTCGTTGGTGAACGCCACCAACGGAACCATGTCGCCGGACTCATAGAAGCCCAGCGCTTCCGACGGGTTGTTCACGGAAGACGTGATCTGCTTGCCGGCCACCTGCTTGGCCACGGTGCCACCGCCCTTGTAGGGGATGTACTTCATCTTCAGACCGTAGTTGTTGTTCAGGAAGTCGGTGATGATGTTGTCTTCCGAGTTCTTGCCGGTACCGCCCATGACCCACTTGTTGCCGCGGGCCTTGGCTTCCTTCAGGAACCCGTCGAAGTCCTTGATGCCTTCATCCTTGTGCACCCAGAGCAGGAAGGTGTCCTCGGCCATGCGGCCGACCGGGGCGAAGGTCATGATGTCGACACCCAGGCCCGGCTGACGCAGGGGCGTGGTGAAGAACGAGTTGAGCGTAACCATGATGGTGTGGTTCGGGTCACGCGCGCCCTTCATGGCCACCAGCGCTTCCGCGCCGGAACCGCCCGGCTTGTTGACCGGAACCAGCGGCCGAGGCGACAGCTTTTCCTTTTCGATGATCGACTGCATCAGCCGCGCCATCTTGTCGGCGCCGCCGCCCTTGCCGGCCATGATCACGAAGTCGACGGGTTTGTTCGGTTCCCAGGCCTGCGCCGTACCGACGCCGACCATGGTTGCCATCGCCGCGGCACCGAAAATGCCGAGCGTAATGCGCTTTTTGAGATTCATGCTCTCCTCCTATGTTTAAGCCAATCCCATGAATTACGGTTTCTAAGTTGTTGCGCCGTTCTGATTGCGGCATTTCCCGTTGGCTTGAAGCCAATCTCTTGATGGCGTGGTTGTCTTCGGTCTCTCTCCTTGCTGTTCCTCCGGTTGGCGGTGGATACCCTCCTCCAGCCGTCAGTGCACCATCACCACGGGGATGGTGGCCTTGTCGACGATAACCTGCGTGTTGCCGCCAAATAGAGTTTCGTGTTCGTGACTGTCGCCGTAAGCGCCCATGACCAGGATATCGGCGCCCGCGGCGTCAACCCGCTCGAGCAGTTCGACACCGATTTTGCCATGCGACTTGAACTGATCGACGCTGGCCTCGATGCCGCGTTGGGCGAGGTAGTGCGCCAGATCGTCGGCGCCGGCGCTGTGCAGTTCGCTTCGGTCGGCGGTCAGGATGGTCACCGCCGAGGCCCTTGCCAGCAGGTCTTGGGTCAAGGAAATCGCGCGCACGGCCTCGACCGAACCGTTCCAGGCGATCGCCACGCGATCACCCAGAACACCCGGTTCCGTGTCGCGCAGCGGACACATCATCACCGGCCGCCCGGTACCGAACAGCGCCGCTTTCAGGGTATTGGTCCCGAGATTGCGGTCGCGGTCCGGCTTGGCGACCACGATCAGGTCGGCCAGACGGCCGTGATGCTTGATGATGTCGATCTGCTTGCCCTCTTCCTCGACCCATGAGGCGGAGGGACCGGGACCGTCCTGCCTGTCGACGATCTTGAGCGCGTGTTCCTGGGCGTAGCGGTCGAAGGCCGCACGCAGGTCCTTTTCCACCGCATCGGCGACGGAGCCGGCCTGCTGTAGGATTTGCTCCTGCAGGAAGCCCGGCACCGGCACGCCGAAGGGCAGCATGTCCGACGGTTTCGGCCGGCAATGAGTGACCTCGATGTGCGCTTCGAAACGGTTGGCCAGAAGCGTCGCGTGCGCGAGCACGTTCTCGCCTTTGCCGTCGCCCCGCACGGGCACCAGGATTTTGCGGATCACGCTTCGATCTCCTCCTAGAACAGTCCTTCGATATCACCCGCCTTGTTCAGGTGGATGGCATTGGCGGAAGGCACCCTCGGCAGCCCCGGCATGGTCATGATTTCACCGGTGATGGCGACGATGAATTCCGCGCCGGCGGAAAGACGCACCTCGCGAAGATTGACGGTATGGCCGCTGGGCGCGCCTTTCAGGTTCGGATCGGTGGAGAAACTGTACTGCGTCTTGGCAATACAGATCGGGAACTTACCGTAGCCGGCCTTTTCCCAATCCTTCAGTTGCTGGCGCACCTTGGCGTCGGCGGTCAGTTCCTTGGCACCGTAGATCTTCTTGGCCACGGTTTCGATCTTCTCGAACAGCGGCATTTCGTCGGGATAGAGCGGCTTGAACCGGGCGCGACCCGAATCGGCCAGCTTGACCACGTGCTTGGCCAGTTCTTCCGTGCCCTTGGAGCCGTCGGCCCAGTGGTTGCAGCGGATTGCCTCGGCGCCCAGCGACTTGGCCGTCGCCTTGACCGCGTTCACTTCCTTGTCGGTGTCGGTGATGAAGCGGTTGATGGCGACCACCGCCGGCACGCCGAACTTTTTCAGGTTCTTCAGGTGCCGCTCCAGGTTGGCGCAGCCCTTCTTTACCGCCGCCACGTTCTCCTTGCCGAGGTCGTTCTTGGCAACGCCGCCGTGCATCTTCAGCGCGCGCACGGTCGCCACCAGCACCACCGCCGACGGGCTGAGCCCCGCCTTGCGGCATTTCACGTCGAAGAACTTCTCGGCGCCCAGGTCGGCGCCGAAGCCGGCTTCGGTGACCACGTAATCGGCCAGTTTCAGCGCCGTCTTGGTGGCCATCACCGAGTTGCAGCCGTGCGCGATGTTGGCGAACGGACCGCCGTGGATGAAGGCCGGGTTGTTTTCCAGCGTCTGCACCAGGTTGGGCATCAGCGCGTCCTTCAACAGCACCGTCATGGCGCCCGACGCCTTGATGTCCTTGGCCCGCACCAGCTGGCGGTCGCGGGTGTAGCCCACAACGATGTTGTCGATGCGGCGCTGCAGATCCTTCAGGTCGGTGGCCAGGCAGAAGATGGCCATGATCTCGGACGCCACCGTGATGTCGAAGCCGCTTTCGCGCGGGAAGCCGTTCGGCACGCCGCCCAAGGAACAGGTGATATCGCGCAACGCGCGGTCGTTCATGTCGACGACCCGGCGCCAGGCGACGCGGCGGGAATCGATCTCCGGCTTGTGGCCCCAGTAGATGTGGTTGTCGACCATCGCCGACAGCAGGTTGTGCGCCGTGCCGATGGCATGGAAGTCGCCAGTGAAGTGCAGGTTGATGTCTTCCATGGGCACCACCTGGGCGTAACCGCCGCCGGCGGCACCGCCCTTCATGCCGAAGCAGGGGCCGAGCGAAGGCTCGCGGATGCAGATGGTCGCCTTCTTGCCGATGGCATTGAGCCCGTCACCCAGGCCCACCGTGGTGGTGGTCTTGCCCTCGCCGGCGGGCGTCGGGGTCACGGCGGTGACCAGGATCAGCTTGCCGTCCGGCTTGCGGTTGAGCTTCTTGATATAGTCGTAGGAGATCTTCGCCTTGGTCGGGCCGTACTGCAGCAGCGCATCGGCCGGAATGTCCAGCTTGGCGCCGATGTCGGCGATCGGCTGCATAATGGCCTCGCGGGCGATCTCGATATCTGATTTCGGCATTTGGTAACTCCCTGATTTCCGTTAATGACGATTTCGGAACCTAGTCTTCACCCGGTTTTCCAGCAATCGTCACCGTTGCCGTTTCGTGCATGGGGGCATTCCTGCCTTATGTCGCCAGTTTGGTCCCCACTTCCAGTCCATGTTCGGCGGCAAACTCCGCCGCCGCCAATTTCTTGCCGCCACCCAAACGCAGGCGCTTGGCGATGATCGAGCCGCGCCCGGCGGTGATGGTGATGCCGTCTTCGGAAATGGCGCTCACCCGGCCGGTGCGACCGAAGGCATGATCGGTCTTTTCGCAATCGAAGATTTGCAGGATTTCGCCGTTCAGTGTCGTCCAGGCGCCGGGCTGCGGGTTACAGGCGCGGATCAGGTTGTAGACCTCGCCGACGGAGCGGTTCCAGTCGATCTCCGAAACCTTCTTGTTGCACCAGCCTTCGTAGGTGGCTTTGGATTCGTCCTGCGGGATCTTCGGCGGGTTGCCGGCGCGCACCAGGTCGATGGCCTCCAGCGTCGCTTCCAGTCCGAGCGGAAACACCTTGTCGAAGTAGACCGTGCCGAGCGTGTCGTCGGGACCGATCTCGATTTCTTTCTGCAACAGGATTTCGCCTTCATCGAGGCCGTCATCGGGCCAGAAATAGGTGAGCCCGGTCTTGGTCGCGCCCCACATGATCGGCCAATTGAGGGAACTGGGTCCGCGGTGCAGCGGCAGCAGGCTGGGATGGAAACAGATCGAGCCGTGCGTCGGGATGTCGCGCGCCGTTTCCGGCACGAAGATGATAACGTAGGCCATGACGCAGAGGTCGGCCTCGAAGGCGCGCATCTCGTCCAGCACCGCCTCGTCCTCGAAGTTGTCGGGCTGCATGATGGTCAGCCCCTTCTCCAGCGCGAACTCCTTGATCGGGTCCATGCGGCCGTCCTTGTCGGGGGCGCAGTAGACGGCCACCACCTCGTCCTTGCCGGCGTCGAGAATGGTTTCCAGGGCGGACTTGCCGAACGCCTGTTGGCCCATGACGATCAAACGCATCTTGCTTCTCCCTCCTGGCCGGCGCTCAAACGGCGCCGTCTTCCTTGGCTTGAGCGATTTCCTCGTCGCTCAGGCCGACCACGTCCTTGAGAATCTCGTCCGTGTGCTCACCCAGCAGCGGCGAGCGCTTCACGTCGGCCGGGCAGTCAGAGAGCTTGATCGGGCAACCGACGGTCAGGTACGGCCCGCGCTCGGGGTGGTCGACCTCGACCACGGTGCCGGTTTCGCGCAGGCTCGGCTCCTCGGCGATTTCGCGCATGCTGAGGATCGGCCCGACCGGGATATTGAGGGGGTTGCAGATCTCCATCACCTCGAACTTGGTCTTGGTCATGGTCCAGGCTTCGATCGCCTCGAAGATGACATCGAGGTTCGGCAACCGCGCTTCCGGGGTGGCGTATTCCGGGTCTTCCTTCCAATGCGGCCGGTCGATGACGTCACAGATATTCTTCCACACGGCCGCCTGGGTGATGAAGTAGGTGTAGGCATCGGGGTCCGTTGCCCAGCCCTTGCACTTGAGGATGCGGCCCGGCTGGCCGCCGCCGGAATCGTTGCCGGCGCGCGGCGTCGCCTCGCCGAAATCGAGGCCGCGCGAGAAGTGCGTGTATTCCTTGAGCGGCCCGGCATCGAGACGCTGCTGGTCGCGCAGTTTCACGCGGCAAAGGTTGAGGACGCTGTCCTGCATGGCGCATTCGACGCGCTGACCCTTGCCGGAATGGGTGCGCTGGAACAGCGCCGTGACGATGCCGAGCGCCAGGTGCAGCCCGGTGCCGCTGTCGCCGATCTGAGCGCCGGTGACCATCGGTATGCCGCCGATCTCACCGGTGGTGGACGCCGAGCCGCCGGCGCACTGCGCGACGTTCTCATAGACCTTGCAGTCCGCGTAGGGACCGGGGCCAAACCCCTTGACCGAGGCATAGATCATGCGCGGGTTGATCTCCTGGATGCGCTCCCAGGAAAAGCCCATGCGGTCGAGCGCGCCCGGCGCGAAGTTCTCGACCATGACGTCGCATTCCTCGATCAGCTTGGTCAGGATCTCCTTGCCCTTGTCGATCTTGGAGTTGATTGTGACGCTGCGCTTGTTGTGGTTGAGCATGGTGAAATAGAGGCTGTCGGCGCCTGGCTTATCGACCAATTGCTTGCGCGTCGCGTCGCCGACACCGGGGCGTTCCACCTTGATCACGTCGGCGCCGAACCACGCCAGAAGCTGCGTACAGGTCGGACCCGACTGCACGTGGGTGAAATCCAGGATTTTGACGCCTTCGAGAGCTTTCATTCTTCGTTGCTCCTGTTCTTTAAGTCTCTAGTTGATCCGTTTCCGCCCGCTCACGGCTTGGCCACGACGCTTTGCGGATTGAGGTTGCCGATGCGGCCGCTTTCCGTGCCCGCGGTCTCGTCGATGACAGCATTGACCAGGGTCGGCTTGCCCGACGCGATGGCATCGGTGACGGCGCGCTTCAGTTCGTCCGGCGAGGTGGCGTTGACGCCGACGCCGCCGAAGGCTTCCATCATCTTGTCGTAGCGCGCGCCCTTGACGAACACCGTCGGCGCCACGTCGGGCCCGCCGGTGGGATTGACGTCGGTGCCGCGGTAGATGCCGCCGTTGTTGAACACCACCACGCAGATCGGCAGGTTGTAGCGGCAGATGGTTTCCACCTCCATGCCGGAAAACCCAAACGCGCTGTCGCCCTCGACGGCGAGCACCGGATGGCCGGTCTCGACGGCGGCGGCGATGGCTTGACCCATGCCGATCCCCATGACGCCCCAGGTGCCGACATCGAGGCGCTTCCTGGGCTTGTGCATGTCGATGATGGAGCGCGCGAAATCCAGCGTGTTGGCGCCCTCGTTCACCAAGATCACATCGGGGTTGTCGTTGATCACGCCGCGCAGCGCGCCCAGCGCGCCGTGGTAGTCCATCGGCACGTTGTTGTTCTGCAGCTTCGGCGCCATGCGTTCGATGTTGGCGTTCTTCTTGTCGGCGACCTTGCCGGTCCATTCGGCGGGCGGCGCCGACCAGTCGGCGCCCATGCCGTCCAGAAGTGCCCGCACGCAGGATCCGATATCACCGACCAACGGCGCAGCGATCTCGACGTTGGAATCCATTTCCTTGGGCTCGATGTCGATCTGCACGAATTTCTTCGGCGCCTCGCCCCAGGTCTTGCCTTTGCCGTGCGACAGAAGCCAGTTGAGGCGCGCGCCGATCATCATCACCACGTCCGCTTCCTTCAGCACCAGCGAACGGGCCGGGCCGGCGGACTGCGGATGGTTATCCGGCAGAAGACCCTTGGCCATGCTCATGGGCAGGTACGGAATGCCGCTCTTCTCCACCAACGCGCGGATTTCTTCGTCGGCCTGGGCGTAGGCGGCCCCCTTGCCGAGGATGATCAGCGGCCGCTCGGCGCTCTTTAGCACGTCGAGTGCGCGGGCCACCGCGTCGGGTGCGGGGATCTGCGCCGGCGCCGCGTCGATGACCTTGACCAGCGAGGCTGCGCCGGCGGCGGCATCCATGGTCTGACCGAGGAGCGCGGCGGGGACATCCAGATAGACACCGCCCGGACGGCCAGAGACCGCCGCACGGATGGCGCGCGCGATGCCGATGCCGATGTCCTCGGCGTGCAGGATACGGTAGGCGGCCTTGCAGAGCGGCTTGGCGATGGCCAGTTGGTCCATCTCCTCGTAGTCGCCCTGCATCAAATCGACGATCTCGCGCTCCGACGATCCCGACATCAGGATCATTGGGAAACAGTTGGTGGTGGCATGCGCCAGCGCCGTCAGGCCGTTCAGGAACCCGGGCGCCGAGACGGTCATGCACACGCCCGGCTTCTTGGTCAGGAAACCGGCGATGGCGGCGGCATAGCCGGCATGCTGCTCATGGCGGAACGACAGGACGCGCATGCCCGCGGCCTGCATGTAACGGCCGAGGTCGGTGATCGGAATCCCCGGCACGTTGTAGATGGTGTTGATGTCGTTCAGCTTCAGTGCGTCGATGATCAGATGAAATCCATCGGTCAACGCGCCCTGTTGCTGGGCGGCTTCGGTTGCATTCGACATGCAGCTAATCTCCCTGGGCTCTCCCTGTTATCCCCTTTTCGCCCGCCGGCATTCCGGTTACCGGCTCAGGCGCTGGCGCGGCTTCGGCTTTCCTCCAACTCCCGCCAGGTCCAATTGACGTGATCGTGCAGGCGCATGGTGTGCTCGCGCACGAGTTTCGAGGCCTCATCGGCGTCGCGGCGCTCCAGCGCCTCAATGATGCCCATGTGATCGACCACCGAATTGGCGGCGCGGTCGTTTTCGGTCATGGCGCGGCGGCGCACGGCGTACATATGCATGAACAGGCCGTCCGCCGTCTCCTTCAGCAGCTTGCACTTGGAAAGCTCCAGGATGCGCTGGTGAAAACGGATGTTGGCCTCGGAATATTCGGCGATGTCGGCGCGGGCCGGGTTCGGGTCCACCCCGCCGCCGGTGCCGAGCTGACGCAGGCTGGCCAGTTCGTCGTCGCCCGCGAACTGCGTCGCCAGGCGCGCGGCCATGCTTTCCAGTGCCGCCCAGACGACGATCATTTCCAGCACCTCGTCCAGGGTCTTGCGGCGCACGAAGACGCCCTTGCGCGGCTGGATTTCGACAAACCCGTCCTGCTCCAGCCGTGCTAGGGCCTCGCGTACCGGCGTGCGCGAGATGCCGAGTTGCTCGGCGATCTTGCGCTCGTCCAGGCGGGTATCGGTGTCTTCGTCGTAAATGTTCATTTTCATGATGGCGTCGCGCAACACGTCGTGAATGTGATCCTTCAGCGTGAAGTTCACCGCAACGGGCTGGAGTTTCAGCGAATGCGCCATCATTGATATCTGTGGTGGCCAAGCCACCGCCGTCCCTGTTTCATCCGGCTGTATCGCGGCTTTCCGCCGCTTCCGCTACAGCATCGGTTATCTGGTATACCACATAACAATTATAGACTAGGACGGACTCATTTGGCGCGCAACCGTTTTTTCTGGCTCCGGCAAAATTCCGCGTCGTCATAAAAGTTCAAAGGACCGGCCGCTAAAATTATAGGTTCAGGTTACCTAGGAACCGCGCATGGCGCGGAAAGCGACGCAATGCCCAAATCCAAATTCGACGCCCGCTGGGGGTTGCGATCCCGATATCTGATTTGTCTCGGCGCCATTGCGCTCCTTGTCACGGCTTCTTGGCTAGTGATGAAATACGTGGTCGTCGCGCAAGCCGACCACTCGCGGCTGATCGGTTTCGCAAGCCAGCAGTTGGGGCTTACCAACCGGATCGCCTATTTCGCCACGGTGATGACAACCACCGATGACGAGACGGAGTTTGCCACCGCGCGCAGCGAACTGAACCGCGCCATCAACGCCATGACCCGTACCCACGCGGCATTGGTCGGCACCGATGACAGCGACGGCGACCTGCCCATGGTGATGACGCCGGCACTGCGCGAGGTTTATTTCGATCAGGCCTTCGGTCTCAACGCGGCGGTCAATAGCTATCTAGAGCATGCCAATGTCCTGCACGGCAGGGCGTTCGGCACGTTGCATCCGAACGATGCGGCATTCCTGTTCCTTACCACTTATGGACCGAACGTGCTGGAACCCTTGTTCGGGTCCGCCGTCGACGAATACGAGCGGATCGCCGCGACGGCCATCGACCGAATCGAAACCGTGGCGCTGGCGATTTGGCTGGTGACCATCTTCACCCTGGTCCTGGTGCTGATCTCCCTGTTCCGGCCGTTCGAGGCACAATTGCAGCAGGCCTTCGACGATCTGACGCAAGCCAAAGACCAGGCGGAAGCCGGCAACAAAGCTAAGTCCGAGTTCCTGGCCGCCATGGGCCACGAAATCCGCACCCCCATGACCGGTGTCATCGGCTTCGCCGATCTGCTGCTCAAGGATAGGCTTTCCGCCGATAGCCGCGACAAGGTTCTGCGGATCAAAAGCTCCACCCATGCCTTGCTGCGCGTCATCAACGATATTCTCGACATGTCGAAGCTGGAAGCCGGCCGCATGGCGATCGAGAACGTCGATTTCCACCTGCCGCGCCTGATCAATGAAGCCTTCTCCATGTTCGAGAAAACCCGCGAAGGCGACCAACCGGTGGCGGCCATTCTCGATATCGCCGACGATCTTCCCGAAGGCGTTCACGCCGACCCCACGCGTATCCGCCAGGTACTGTTCAACATCGTCGGCAACGCCTTCAAGTTCACGGAACGCGGGCACGTCCGCCTGGAAGCGCGCCTGACCGACGACGCCAACTCGGCACCATGTCTCCGGTTCGTCGTCGAGGACACCGGCATCGGCATCGATCCCGACGTCCAGGGAAATCTATTCCAGCGCTTCCAGCAGGCGGACGCATCGATCTCGCGCCGGTTCGAAGGCACCGGGCTAGGCCTCGCCATCAGCCGCCGGTTGGTAGAGCTGATGGGCGGCGAAATCGGCGTGGAGAGCGAACCCGGCAAGGGCAGCCGGTTCTGGTTCACCCTGCCCTACCGACCCGCCGAGGGCGAGGTGGCGGAGGAAGAATTCGGCGACGACGTCAACGATTTCACCGCCACCCGGGCGCTCAATATTCTCATCGCCGAGGACAACCGTATCAACCAGATGATCCTGCAGGCCAGCGTCGGCGCCTTCGGCCACCGGACGCTACTCGTCGGCAACGGCGCCCAGGCGGTAACGGCGCTGGAAAACGGCGTTTTCGACCTGATCTTAATGGACGTGCGCATGCCGGAAATGAGCGGCCCCGAGGCGACCCAGCCAATCCGCCGCATGGACGGGCCGAAAGCCCGCATCCCGGTCCTGGCGGTAACCGCCGATGCGCTAAAGGACCACGTGGCCGAGTACCGCGCCGCCGGCATGGACGGCTGCGTCACCAAGCCCATCGACCAGCGTGAACTTCTGCTCGCCATCAACGAAGTGCTGGGCGAAGCTGTTCACGTCCCGGCCGCACCTGGAAGCGGCGGCGGTGCATCCCCTGGCGCGGACGTCACCGATCCCGAACCCTCGGAACCGCCAAACGATGATGCAATCAACGACCTGTTGAAGCAGATCGAGCTGGCCAGCACCGACTGAACCGCCCATCTTGACTGATTTGGACATTTGTCCTATAAATTTGGACAATCATCCAAATTTCCTGAGAACACTCGGATTCCATGCAACCCAACAGCACGCGCAGGCGCATCATCGAGACTGCAAACATGCTGTTCTATCAGCATGGTTTCGACGCCACCTCGTTTACCGACATCGCCGATGCGGTCAACATCTCGCGCGGCAATTTTTATTACTACTTCAAGGCCAAGGACGAGATCCTGGATGCCGTCATCGAGGCGCGCCTCGCCGATACCCGCGCCATGCTCGCCGCCTGGGAGGCCGACGGCGCGACGCCGGCAGCCCGCATACGCAGTTTCATTCACATCCTGATTGCCAACAAATCCAAGATTAAGCGCTACGGCTGTCCGGTCGGCACCCTGACGACGGAACTGGCGAAGCTGAACCATGCGTCCAGGCGCGATGCGCGGGCGCTGTTCACGCTGTTCCGGGACTGGCTGGCGGCACAGTTCCGGGCGCTCGGCCACGAAACGGAGGCAGATGCCCTCGCCATGCACCTGCTGGTCCGCAGCCAAGGCGTCGCGACGGTAATGAACGCCTTCCCCGACGAGACCTTCATCCGCCGCGAGGTGGCGGCCGCCTGCGCCTGGCTGGACGACTACACGCACGGCGAAACATGCCCCGACTGCCGGGCATGAATAACCACGGGAGGGAGACCGTCATGTTCATCGTACTTCTCAAATTCTCGGACAATCGCGACCGGGCCGGCACCTTTTTGGAAGGACACAAAGCCTGGCTCAAGCAGGGTTTCGACGACGGCGTGTTCCTGGCCGCCGGGTCGTTGCAGCCGGGTCTCGGCGGCGGCATCCTGGCGCATGGGGGAACGCTCGCCGACCTGCAGGTCCGGGTCGATGCGGATCCCTTCGTCGCCGAAGGGGTGGTGGCGCCGGAAATTCTGCAGCTCGACACTTCCATGACCGACCCCCGGCTCGAATTTCTCGGCACCTGACGCCGACCCGCAACAGCCAAAAGGAACGACACGTATGGCCAAGACCTTCACCGGACCCGACGGCAAGCCGCGCTGCCACTGGTGCGCCGCGACGCCCGACTATGTCGCCTATCACGACAACGAATGGGGCTTTCCCGTCGGCGACGACAGGCGGCTGTTCGAAAAGATCTGCCTGGAGGGATTCCAGTCCGGCCTCAGTTGGCGCACCATTTTGGCCAAGCGAGAAAACTTCCGCGCCGCTTTTAAGGACTTCGATTTCGACAAGGTGGCCAAGTTCACCGCCCGTGATGTCAAGCGCCTGCTCAAGAACGAAGGCATCATCCGCCATCGGGGCAAGATCGAGGCCACCATCAACAACGCCAAGCGCGCCCAGGAAATGATCCGGGACGAAGGTTCCCTCGCCGCCTATTTCTGGCGCCATGAGCCGAAACCGGAAGACCTGGGCGCGCCGCAGACGGCCTCGACCTCGGATATCTCGGTGGCGATTTCGAAGGACTTGAAGAAACGCGGCTGGAAGTTCGTCGGCCCGACCACCGTCTACGCCTTCATGCAGGCCATGGGCCTGTTCAACGACCATATCCATGAATGCGTCACCCGCAACGAGGTGGAGCGCGCCAGAAAAGCGTTCAAGCGCCCGCGCTAGGTCAAATTGTAGGAAACGACACTAGTTTTTACTAGCTCGGCCAATTTCAGGGGTATTTGCGGTTTTCTCTTTTTAAAGTTCGGCGTTCTAATTTTTAGAAACTCGCAATAAACTGCTTCTGTGCTTTAATGTTTTTCGTGAGCCAGCTGACATATATTGTTTAAGAACAATGTATTGCGCTAGTGGCTCAGGTTTGATTGCTCCACGGTGCGAGGAAAGTACTTTCCCTCGAACTGACTTGCTACATTGCTTTGGCAATCGGCCTAAGAATCGTTTTGTCGAACTTTGTTTCCGCTCCCTCCACGAATGCACAAGCCGCTTCAGCGATCAGCCGTTTCGTCACTCCCGTAAGCCCGCCTGATAGCCGGTGCATCTCATCAACGAAATCATATTCGTCAGCTGGCGACGGACAGTCGAGTTGCATAGCTTCATTAGGGTGATAAAATCCCGCTCCAACGTGGACTCGAAGCCAACAGTCGACCCGTCAGGCAAGACATATCGTCCCGTCACGGATGAATAACTGATTGGGATTTTGCGAACAGGCACCAGACCTTCCCATGGAGTACTAAATATTCGGCCGAATTCTGACTTTACTACCATATATTGATTATAGGAAGCCTTTTCGCCTTAAGGCATCCTGTAGGATTTTTTCAACCCACGGACCAACTCTCTCTCTTTCACGATGCGCCGCTTTCCGTGCATTTGCCCGTACGGCGGCGGAAACACCATCCAGTTTCCAGTACCGGTGCTCACCCCAGGCGCATGAAACCTTTGCCGGCAACGCAAGCTGCCGATGGGATTCGAACTTGGCTCCAAGAACCTCTGAAAGGTTTCGCCCTGTGGCAACCACTCCTCGCTTCTTGAGAAATCGCTTTGCCGCCAAAATCTCCGCCTGGGACACCTGGACGTTCGGTTCCGAGAGATGCGTGCGGGCAACTTCCCAGAGTACGTGAGGGACTTGAGCCCGGTCCTTGATCAGAACACGGCTCGAAATTCCAATCTCCCTGCATGCATCGACAAATCGATTCGGCCAGTCATCGAGAAACGTCATTGCCATTCCCAAGAGCGCGCGACGGCATCGTGGGTTCAAGCGCTCGACTTCCTTGATGGTCGGAATTGAAGAGGGAGGTATTCTCTTGTCCGCATTTTGCCGCAGCGAAAAAGCGAACCGCCCAGTCGCCAACAACCTGTAGATCGTCCACAGAAGTCGAAAAAACGAGATTGAATATAAGATCCTCTCGTCACCTAGAACGGCCCAACCTCGCTCAGCAATTTGAACCAAGTCATTTTGGCGAGGAAACTCCAACGCCTGCTCAACTGGCGCATCCCGAAGATCGAAACCGCAATTCCAGCAATCTGCGACGGTCACACCATAAGGGGCGGCATGATAAAGTGGCTGAATAGGCGAGTGACATTGCGGACAGCGGTCGACTAGTAGAACCCCATGAACGTCACATGATGTTACGAACCCCAAACGCCAATGCTGAACCAAATACGGTTCACGGTGTGCAGACAGACATTTCGGGCAAAGCTGCTGTCCGAAACATCGTTTCGTCTCGACCTGCCCCGCCGGCGTCAACCATATCAATTTGGCCCGATGATCATCGGTTTCAAAAAGCCGGCCACTCCAGTATTGGAAGGTGCGGTTTATGAGATCGTCGACCGAGACCCCAGTGTGTTTGGCGACGCTTTCGACTAACTCGGCCTCGGCGAGCCGATCCAAGTCACGTCGATGCATACGTGCCCCAGGCAACGAAATAGCGTGAAGTTCTGTTGCAGTGACTCTGTTCGCCCAAGCGACCCGTGCAAACCACGAACCGAAGGTCTCGTCCGCCATTGGCTGAGGGCGGATTGGCCATAGATCCTTCCTGATAGATTGTTGATACACGTTCGAATTGACGGCTTTCCGCTACGAAAATGCCGCATCTCCCCGAAACAAACGGGTGAGATTTTACGCCTTAGCGTCTACGCCGCACTGATCGTCGTCAATTCGCTGAAAATAATTTCCGCTACTCGTAGTTCATTGACTGGAGCAAAGGCGGGTGCGGATCAAGCCTTTGTGAAGGCATTACGTGAATTTAGCCAAATTTAGATTCTCTAAATTCTCTCATGAACTTCATTTAGGTTTGTTCCTTCGTGGCAATAGCGACGGAACCTAAGGCTTAAATGAACCCTAACGCGAATCGCGAGAATCGAAATTCGAGAAACTTACATTATATCAATTGGTTGCTGTATTCCTCGATCATTTAAAATGGGATATTGATCAAGTAAAGCGGACCCTGATCATCTATACGGGATTCTGACACCCGTTTTTAAAAAACAGTGCCGTTTCCTACACAAATCAGGGATTACGGAAACCGTCTGCGCGGTGGCTGGGGCGGGAGGATTCGAACCTCCGAATGCCGATACCAAAAACCGGTGCCTTAACCACTTGGCCACGCCCCATTCGCCGAAAAACGCGATCAGCGCGCGCAACATAAGAGGAATTTCCAGCCATCGCAAGGCCGCCCTTGCCGGCCCTCACAGCCCTCCAAGCATGCCCGTTCAACCGAGCATGGTAGACGTGACCCACCAATCGGGGCGCGCCCCGGAAAGCGCGGCCGCCGCCGCTTCGGCGGCGGCGCGGTCAGTAAACAGGCCGAAGCAAGTGGCGCCGCTGCCAGACATGCGCGCCAGCCCACATCCTTGCGTCGCACGCAATGCTTCCAGCACCTCGCCGATAACCGGCGCGAGTTGCAAGGCGGGGGATTCCAAATCGTTCCGCCGCGCTTCTAGATAGCCAAGCATGGCCTCGGGGTCGGCGGGCAATGGGTCCGCCATCGGTTCCGAAAATGGACCCTGCCGGGCCTTAAACACGGCCGGCGTCGACACCGCCACGCCCGGATTGACCAGGACGGCGGCGAGCGGCGCCAGCAACTCGACGAACTCCAGCCGCTCGCCGATGCCGGACATCACCGCCGCGCGCCCGGCCAGGCAGACCGGCACGTCGGCACCGAGATCAAGGGCCAGGCCGCTCAGGTCGTGCTCGCCGGGATGGATACCCCAAAGCCGCACCAATGCCTTCAAGGCGGCCGCCGCATCGGCCGAACCGCCGCCGATCCCCGACGCCACCGGCAATACTTTTTCCAGCGTCAGTGCCGCGCCGGCCGGGACCCCGGTGCGCGCACAGAGCGCATCCGCCGCACGCATCACCAGGTTGTCGTCGCCGGCGCTCAGCCCCGCAGCCTGCGGCCCGGTGACGCGAAGGCTCAGATCGCTCGCGGCCTCGGCGGTAACGCAGTCACCGACATCGGCGAACACCACCAGGCTTTCCAGTTCATGGTAGCCGTCGTCGCGGCGGCCGGTGACGTGCAGATAGAGATTGACCTTGGCCGGCGCGAAGACGGCAAGCGGCGCGTCGTCCATGGCCGACGCTCAGATCTTTTTCAGCGCCGGTGAGGTTTTGCCGTTTTCCGGTGCAGGCGGCTCGGTCGTCGTCGGCGTGACCGTTTTCGCCGGGCCCAGGCCCTTTTCCAGCTTGGTCCGGGTCTCGGCGGCATCGGCCGCTTCCGGCTTCAGCGACAGCGAGCGCTGCCACTGGAAGTGGGCTTCCAGCTTGCGGCCGACCCGCCAGTAAGCGTCACCCAGGTGGTCGTTAATGACCGGGTCCTCGGGCCGGATCTGGATGGCGCGCTCCAGTTCCTTGACGGCGTCTTTGTATTTGCCGAGCCGATAGTAGCCCCAGCCCAGGCTGTCGATGATGTAGCCATCGTTGGGGCGCAGTTCGACGGCGCGGCGGATCATCTCCTGCGCCTTTTCCAGGTGCAGGCCGCGATCGATCCAGGAATAGCCCAGATAGTTGAGCACGAACGGCTGTTCTGGCTCGAATTCGAGCGCCTTCTGGAAATCCTTCTCGGCGTCGGGCCAGCGCTTGGCGCGTTCCAGCGCGATGCCGCGCGCGTAAAGCATGCGCCAATGGCGTTTTTCAAGGATGCCGACGCGGCTGATGGCGTCGGTATAAGCCTGGATTGCGTCTTCCCAACGCTCGTGCTGACGCAGCAAGTTGCCGAGCTGGGTCAGGGGCTGCGGATCATGGGTACGGCGTTCTGCCACCTGTCGGTAGAGTTCGACAGCCGCGTCGGTCTGGCCGAGCGAATCCAGGTTCTGGGCGCGGCTCATGTCGGCCGACACGCGATAGGGTGAGTCTTTGTCGACAGCGGCATAGATAGCATTGGAATCGGCGAAACGCTCGTCATCCTCGAGGATGTCGGCGACCAGGATCTGGGCAATGGGAAAGTCCGGGCGCAGGTGCAGCGCCAGACGCGCCAATACCAGCGCCGTCTCCCGCGCGCGCTGACGGCGCAGCGAATTGGCGATGGAGAACAGCGCCTCGGCGGCGCCATCGCTGGCGTTTCGAAGAAGCTTGCCGGGCTTCTTGCCGGCTTTCAGCCGCGCGTCGGCGATATCCAGCAAAGACGTCCCCGGCAGATCGGCACGGAACTTGTCATAGACGGCGCGCGCCTTTTCCATTTCACCGGTGCGTTCGTAGAAACGCCCCATGTGCTGAACGATTCGAAAGCTGCCGATCAGTTCCTTATCCGTCAGGTTCTGGTAGGCCGCGCCGGCGCGGTCATCGCCGAGATAATCGAGCATCAAGGCGTGATGAACGTCATGCAGGCCCTGCGTGCTATCGCTGCCGTCGAGCTTGCCCAGCGCCTTCAAGGCTTCTTCCGCCTTGCCCTCGCCGGCCAGGCTCCAGGCTTCCAGCATGGGGCCGGTGAAACTGTTGAGCCCCCGATCGGCGGCATCGGTGAAACGCTTGGTCACGCCGTCGTGGTCGCCCTTGGCGAGTGCCGCCACCGCCAGGGTGAGATTGGCGATGGGTGATTTCGGGTTTTCGTCCAACAGTTCCTGCGCCAAGGCCAACGATTCGGCGATGCGGCCTTCGATCACCAGCAGGATGAAGGTGCGCCGGCGCAGATCCGGCGCGTCGGGCATGACCGCCAAAGCAGCGTTCAGGAACACCAGCGCCGACGGGATATCGTGGCTCGATTGCGCATGGCGGCCGGCCAGGTAGTTGCCGATCGCCGACGACCCGGCGGCGGCACCCGCCGCGTCCTTGGCGGCCGCGGGCAGGCTATGCCCGAACAATATCCCGAGCCCCAGTGCGAGCCCCAGTGCGAGCCCCCGTGCGAGCCCCCGTGCGTGTTTAACGGCGGTGCGGCGAAGCGATGAAATCATGGCAATGACTTGAAATCTGTGTCTCATGGCAGCCGCAAGTTTAGCCGAGCCTGACCGCCGGTTCTAACGGTTCTTTGTGACTCGCGGAAATGTCATTGCCGTTCATGGCCGGAACATATTCGGTCATGTTCATATCATAAAA
Source organism: Rhodospirillaceae bacterium (assembly GCA_038125725.1). Lineage (GTDB taxonomy): Bacteria > Pseudomonadota > Alphaproteobacteria > Rhodospirillales > Casp-alpha2 > TMED8. Next base: position 15,201 of record JAYPEK010000008.1, on the reverse strand, counting down.
GTCTGATAGATTGCCGGCCGTTTCCACGCTGATCGGCGCGACGATGGCGCCCGGCGGGACGAAGAACCGGACACATCAACACCCGTAACAACAAGAAACCGTGACGATGAAACTGCAAGCATTGACTGAAACCCTGGCCATCGAGACCAACGTGCCGCAGGAAACGGCGGCGGAAGTCGTCGATGTCGTTTCCAAGGCCCTCGCCGCCGCGGCGCAGAAAGGCAATTGCGGCCTGACTGCCGAAAACGGCACCATCGACGTGATGATGGATAAGCAGGAATTGCTGAAGGCCGTCGCCGCCGAGGCGCATATCCCGGCGGCCCAGGCGAGCGAAGTTCTGGACACCCTGGTCCGGATCGCCGCCGTCGCCTAACCGGAGCCGGCCGAAAGCCGCTCCTCGACGATCCGTTTAATGTTGGCGAGCCCAAGCGCCGCCTCTTCGTCCATGCGCGCGGCCATCGCCGCCGTCGCCGGTTTCGGCCGCGCCGGATTGATCACCGTGCGCACATAGCGCGTGCCCTCCGCCACCGCTTCGAAATCGTAGCGGACGATAATAGGCCCTAGAAATTCGGTCCCGGTCTCGCCGATCCACAACCGCGGCCGATCGCTCGCGGTGATGATCCAATCCAGCACCGCCTCGCCCTTGCGGGTGTGCCACTTTTCACGAAAGCGCTCACCCTTGACGAGCGGCCGGTCGGGACTGTCGATATGGTGTGACGCCGCCAGCCATTCGGGCCAGGAGTGCGGATTGGTGACATAGTCATAGACCGCCGCCGGCGGCACCTGGATGACCACGTTCCAGACGTGCTCGAAGGTACAGGTCTCCGGCATCGGCGGCCTACATGTTCGGATAGTTGGGGCCGCCGCCGCCTTCCGGCACCACCCAGTTGATGTTCTGGGTCGGGTCCTTGATATCGCAGGTTTTACAGTGCACGCAGTTCTGGGCGTTGATTTGCAGCCGCTTGGCGCCGGCGCCCTGCTCCTCGTCGTCGACGTATTCGTAGACGCCGGCCGGGCAGAAGCGGTTTTCCGGCCCGTCGTAAATCCCCAAATTGGTGGCCACCGGCACGCTCGCGTCCTTGAGCTGCAGGTGGATCGGCTGGTCTTCCTCGTGGTTGGTGGCCGAGAACGAGACGTTGGTTAGCTTGTCGAAGGTAATCTCGCCGTCGGGCTTGGGATAATCGATCTTCGGCATCTCGGCGGCGGGCTTCAGTTGCTTGTGGTCCTCGTGATGGCCGAGCGTCCAGGGCAGCAGGAAACCGAGCCCCAAATTGTTGAGCCACATGTCAAGGCCGGCATAGAGCGTCCCCAGCTTGACGCCGAATTTGGTCAGCGCCGGGCGGGCGTTGCGCACCCTGTGAAGATCCTTGTAGACCCAGGATGCACGAAACGCCGGTTCGTAGCCTGTGAGTTCATCGTTGGCGCGGCCCTCGCCGAGTGCCGCAAAAGCCTGTTCGGCGGCCAGCATGCCGGTTTTCATGGCGTTATGGCTGCCCTTGATGCGTGGCACGTTGACGAACCCGGCCGAGCAGCCGATCAGGCAGGCGCCGGGAATGGCCAGCTTCGGCACCGACTGCAGACCGCCCTCGTTGATGGCGCGCGCGCCGTAGGCGACGCGGCGGCCGCCTTCCAGCATCGGGCGGATTGCCGGATGGGTCTTGAAGCGCTGCATCTCGTCGTAGGGCGAGAGATACGGGTTCTCGTAGTCCAGCGTGGTGACAAACCCGATGGCGATCTGGTTGTTCTCTTGGTGATAGATGAAGCCGCCCCCGACCACGTCGCCGAGCGGCCAGCCCTGGGTGTGGATGACTGTCCCCTCCTGGTGCTTTTCCGGGTCCACGTCCCACAGCTCCTTGATGCCGATGCCGTAGGTCTGCGGCTGGCGGCCTTCGCGCAGGTTGAATTGGTCGATCAGCTGCTTCGACAGGCTGCCGCGCACGCCCTCGGCGAAGAAGGTGTATTTGGCGTGCAGTTCGACGCCGGGCTCGAAATTGGGGCCGGGCTCGCCGTCACGGCCGCGGCCCATGTCGCCGGTGGCGATGCCCTTGACCGAGCCGTCCTCGTTGAACAGCACCTCGGCGGCGGCGAAGCCGGGATAGACCTCGACGCCCATTCCCTCCGCCTGCTCGCCCAGCCAGCGGGTGAAATTGCCGAGCGACAGCGTATAGCAGCCGTCGTTGGAGAGCATCGGCGGCATGGCGAAATGCGGCATCTCGCGCTTGCCGGTCTCGGTCAGCACCCAGTGCTGGTTGCTGGTTACCGGAACGCCGATGGGCGCGCCCTGCTCTATCCAATCGGGAATCAGTTCATTCAAGGCAATGGGGTCGATGACAGCGCCGGACAGGATATGAGCGCCGATCTCGGAACCTTTCTCGACCACGCAGACGCCGATCTCGCGCTCGTTCTCGGCGGCAAGCTGCATGAGGCGAATGGCGGCGCTGAGCCCGGACGGCCCTCCGCCGACGATGACCACGTCGAATTCCATCGATTCCCGTTCGACCGCCTGATCCGTCATTGTCTTCGATCCTCTTGCTGTGCGTCCGATTTCGACCGCGTTTTGTAACATAGGCCATCCGACGGTTCATGTGGAAATCTCGCCCTTCTTGGGGCTGGACCGGCGGGCCGGCCGGTTGCTACCCTGACATCATGAACGCCGCTTCCCCGATTTCCTCGACAGAGGTCCGCGCCATCCTGGAATGGCATCAACTCGTCGGGGTCGATGAGACCATCGCCATCGACGCGGTGGACCGCTTCGCCGAGGAAGCCGCGCCCGCCATGCCAGCGCCGGCCGCGCTCCCCACCGCCGCCGAGCCGGCACCGCCATCCAGGCCGCAACCGCCGCCGCGACTGCCGAGCGCACCGGCACCGATGCCGCCCAGCAACGATCAGTCAGTGAAGACCGCCGTCGAACTGGCCGCCGCCGCGAACAGCATCGAGGACCTGCGCGCCGCGCTGGAGGATTTCGACGGCTGTGGGCTGAAGAAGACTGCCACCAACCTGGTGTTCGTCGACGGTAACGCGGACGCACGGCTTTTGTTCATCGGCGAAGGCCCGGGCGCCGAGGAGGACCGCCAGGGCCTGCCCTTCGTCGGCCCCAGCGGCCGGCTTCTGGACAAGATGCTGGTCTCCATCGGCTTGCAGCGCCCAGACGTGCTGATCTCCAACACCGTGTTCTGGCGCCCGCCCGGCAACCGCACCCCGACACCGCAGGAGACCGCCACCTGCATGCCCTTCATCGAACGGCTGATCGAACTGGTCGATCCCGACGTTTTGGTGCCGCTCGGCGGACCGGCCGCCAAATCGCTGCTCGGAGAGACCCAGGGCATCGGGCGGTTGCGGGGAAAATGGTTCAGCTTCGAGACACCGCGCATGTCGCACCCGATCCCGGCAACGCCGATGTTCCATCCGGCCTACCTGCTGCGCACGCCGATCCAGAAGCGCGCCGCCTGGAATGATCTCCGGCTGATCCGCAAGAAATTAAATGAGGCCCGGCATTAAGCGACATCTAGTGGTGATTTTTTCACCAAAATCACGAAATATGGTATAAATGCCGTTGAAAGGGTCAGATATATTGCCCGAGTCGGAGTGATCCAGTATACAGGGCGATAGCTTTTGAGGGGTTGATTCGTTTGTTTCGTTGCCTGGTCTCCCATGGGCGGATTCTGGCCGCCGTCGCGTTGCTTGTCGCCGGCACGGCTTTCGCCGCTCCCGGCGTTCGCGCCGAAACGCCCAACATCCTGAGCGAAGCCGACGCCGAGCTCTACCGCGAGATTTTCCGTATTCAGGAAGACGGCAATTGGAAACGCGCCGACAAACTCATCGGACGCCTCTCCGATCCGCTGTTGCTCGGGCACGTCAAGGCACAGCGTTTTCTGCATCCGACCAAGTACCGCTCACGCTACAAGGAACTGCGCGACTGGCTGGCCGAATATGCCGATCACCCGCAAGCGGGCCGTCTCTACAAGCTGGCGCTCCGGCGCAAACCCGGTAACTGGCGCATGCCGGCCGCCCCGCAGCGCATCAAGGTGCCGGCGGAGAGCCGTGCCAAAAGCACCTCGATGCGCCGGATCCCCTCCAAGGACCTGAGCCGGACCGACCGCTCCAAGGCACGGCACCTGCAGGCCCACGTGCGCCGAGTGCTGCGCCGCGGCCATACCCTTAGCGCCAAGCGCGCGCTTCAAACCAAGGACGCCACACGGCTTCTGAGCGCGGCTGAGTACGACAAGCTCGCGGCACGTCTCGGTTTCGCCTATTTCACCGACGGTCACGACAAGTGGGCGCTGGATTGGGCCGGCAAGGCCGCCGACCGCTCCGGCCGCCTGATCCCCGAGGCGCACTGGACCGCCGGTCTGGCGTCCTGGCGGCTCGGGCGCAAGGATTTGGCGGCGCACCACTTCGAAGAGGCCGCCAGGAATTCCACCGGCGCCGACTGGTTCCATGCCGGCGCCGCGTTCTGGGCGGCACGCGCGCATCTGGTCAACCGCCATCCCGATCAGGTCAACCCCTGGCTCGAACGCGCCGCCGCCTATCCGCGCACCTTTTACGGCCTTCTCGCCGGACGCATCCTCGGCAAGCCCATGGCCTTCCAATGGACGCCGCCGCCACTGCAAGGCGGCACCGAGGACGCGCTCATCACGCGGCCGCGCGGCAAGCGCGCCGTGGCGCTGCTGCAAATCGGCGAGATCGACACGGCGGAACGCGAACTGAAGGAACTGGCCCGCGGCGCCGATGAGCACCTCGCCAACGGCATCCTGGCCCTCGCCGCGCAGGGCAACATGGCCAGTCTGGCGGTGCGCCTGGACGCCAAGCTCTATCCCAATGGCGGCGGCTACGACGGCGCCGCCTATCCGATCCCGGCCTACGTGCCGGCGGAGGGCTTCCGCGTCGACCGGGCGCTGATCTACGCCCTGATCCGCCAGGAATCACGCTTCAACCCCAAGGCCAAGAGCTGGGCTGGTGCGCGCGGCCTGATGCAGCTGATGCCCGGAACCGCGCGCTTCGTGGCACGCTCCAAGGGCATCAAGTACCGCTCGCGTTCGAAGCTCTATCAGCCCGACATCAACCTGACGCTCGGCCAGCGCTACATCGAAATGCTGCTCACCGACGGCAAGATCCAGGGCGACCTGTTCTTGATGGCGGCGGCCTGGAACGGCGGCCCCGGCAACCTGAACAAATGGCGCAAGCGCACCGACGATCTCGGTGATCCTTTGTTCCTGATCGAAAGCTTGCCGAGCCGCGAAACCCGCCAGTTCATCGAGCGCGTGCTCGCCAATCTTTGGATCTACCGCGACCGCCTGGGCCAGGAGATGCCGTCCCTCGACGCCATTGCGGCAGGCCAGCGCCCGGTGTATACCGCGCTTGGTCCCGATTCCGAGGAGGTCGCGCAATCCAATGGGTCACGCCAGTAAATCCGAGTTCCTGCCCGTCAACATCGCCATCCTGACGGTTTCCGACAGCCGCACGTTGGAAGACGACCGTTCCGGCGACACCTTGGTCGAACGCCTCGAAGGCGCCGGCCACAAATTGGCGGCCCGCGCCATCGTCAAGGATGAGGTGGCGGCGATATCCGAACAACTGCATACCTGGATCGCCGATCCCAACGTCGACGTGGTGATCGCCACCGGCGGCACCGGCGTCACCGGCCGCGACGTCACCCCGGAAGCCTTCGCCGCCGTCTGGGAAAAGGAAATCCCGGGTTTCGGCGAGCTGTTCCGCTGGGTCAGTTTTCAGAAGATCAAGACCTCGACCATCCAGTCGCGCGCCTGCGCAGGGGTCGCCGGCGGCACCTACCTGTTCGCGCTGCCGGGCTCTCCGGGCGCCTGCAAGGACGGTTGGGACGAGATTCTCCAGGACCAGCTCGATATCCGCCACAAGCCCTGCAACTTCGTCGAAATGATGCCACGCCTGCAGGAGCACCTTGGCTGAGGCCACACCCGAAAAACCGCATCTCCTTTTGCTGCCGGGGATGATGTGTGATCACCGGCTTTGGGACCTAGTGTTACCGAAGCTGCGTGAGCAGACGGAACCTGTCTTCGGCGATCTATCCAAGGGCGCCACCATTCCCGAGATGGCGGCGGGAGTGCTGGCCAAAGCACCGCCCAGTTTTCATCTCTGCGGCTTCTCCATGGGCGGCTTCGTGGCGCGCGAGATCGCGCTCACCCACCCTGATCGCGTCCGCTCCCTGGTTTTGATCAACACCTCGGCGCGCGGCACCACGCCTTCCGACATTAACCGCCGCCAGGACATGATCCGGATGCTGGCGGACCGGCCCTACAACGGCATCACCAGAAGCAACCTGACACGCTCCGTGCATGAGGATCGCGCCGATGACACGGCGCTGCTGGACCGCATCCAGGAGATGGCGAAGGATCTCGGCAAGGAAGTGTTCTTGCGCCAATTGGCCCTGGTCCGCGATGACGGACACCTGGAACTGGCCGACATCGCCTGCCGGACGCTGGTGCTGTTCGCCCGCCACGACCGGCTGCGCAGCCTGGATGAATCGCGCGCGCTGGCGGAAGGAATCCCGGGCGCGCGGTTCCGCATCATTGAGGACGGCGGTCACATGACGCCGCTGGAGCACCCGGATATCCTGGCCGAGTGGATCGACGAATGCCAAGCGTCCGCATAACCACCGTCATTTTCGATGTCGACGACGTGCTCTGCGATTACGACCGCGGCGCACGCATCGCCCACATGGCGCAATCGACCGGCCTGGAACCGGACGCCATCGTCGCCGCCATTTTCGATTCGGGCTTCGATGACCGCGCCGACGCCGGCGAATTCGATGCCCAGAGCTACCTGGCGGAAACCAACCGCAGGCTCGGCAGCACGCTCGGCGCCGCCGAATGGGCCGCCGCGCGCAGGGCCGGCATGACGCCGCGCCCAGCCGTCCTGGAGATGGCCAGGCGCGCCGGCGAGAACGCCACCCTGGCGGCACTCACCAACAACGGCCCGTTGATGCACGAACGCATGGCCGACATCTTTCCGGAAGCCCTGGCGCTGTTCGGCGAGCGGCTGTTCTTTTCGAGCAATCTCGGCTTCGCCAAACCGGACCCGCGCGCCTTCCTTAAGGTGCTGGAGCGCGTTGGCGGCGCGCCCCAAAGCGCGCTCTTCATCGATGATGACGCGGGGTATCTCGCGGGCGCGGCCGAGGCTGGCCTGTTCACCCATCAGTATACGGACGAGGCGGCGCTGGCGCGCCGCCTCGAGGATTTCGGCCTGCTTTAGGCGCCGTAGTTATTTAAGCCCCGTATTTGGCCTTGGCTTCGCGCCGGCGTGCGTGCAGCACCGGTTCGGTGTAACCGTTCGGCTGCTCGCGGCCCTTGAACACCAAATCGCAGGCGGCATGGAAGGCGACGCTATCGTCGAAATTCGGCGCCATGTCGCGGTAGCTGGGATCGCCAGCATTCTGGCGGTCGACCACCTCGGCCATGCGCTTCATGGTGGCCATCACCTGTTCTTCGGTGCAGACCCCGTGCAGCAGCCAGTTGGCGATATGCTGGCTGGAGATGCGCAGCGTCGCACGGTCTTCCATCAAGCCGATGTCGTTGATGTCCGGCACCTTGGAGCAGCCGACGCCGCTGTCGATCCAGCGCACCACGTAGCCCAGGATGCCTTGCGCATTGTTGTCCAGTTCCTGCTGGATTTCCTCTTCCGACCAGTTCGGGCGGTCGGCCATGGGAATGGTCAGGATGGCATCCAGACTGGCCCGCGCGCGGGTCTTGATGGCGTCCTGGCGGGCCAGCACGTCGACCCGGTGGTAATGGGTGGCGTGCAGGGTGGCGGCCGTCGGCGACGGCACCCAGGCGGTGTTGGCGCCGGCTTCCGGGTGCGCGATCTTGGCATCCAGCATCGCCGCCATCATGTCCGGCATGGCCCACATGCCCTTGCCGATCTGGGCGCGGCCCTCGAGCCCGCAATGCAGGCCCACATCGACGTTCCAGTCTTCGTAGGCGAGAATCCAGGGCGTTGACTTGACGTCGTTCTTGCGCACCACGGGGCCCGCTTCCATGGCGGTATGGATTTCGTCGCCGGTGCGGTCGAGGAAGCCGGTGTTGATGAACACCACCCGGCCCTTGGCGGCACGGATACATTCCTTGAGGTTGACGGTGGTGCGACGTTCTTCGTCCATGATGCCCATCTTGATGGTATTGGCATCCAGGCCCAGCGCCGCCTCGACGCGGCCGAACAGTTCGTTGGCGAAAGCCACTTCTTCCGGCCCGTGCATCTTCGGCTTGACGATATAGACCGAACCGGCGCGGCTGTTGGAAACGGAGCCGAGCTTCTTCAGGTCGTGCATGGCGATCAGGTTGGAGATCATGGCGTCCATGATTTCCTCCGACACCTCGGCGCCATCCTTGTCGAGAATGGCGTTGGTGGTGATCACCGCGCCGACGTTTCTCACCAGCATCAGGCTGCGGCCATGCAGCGTCAGCTGGCCGCCGAAGGGCGCTGTATAGACCCGGTCGGGATTGAGGGTGCGCTCGACCGTCTGGCCGCCCTTCTCGAAGCTATCCTTGAGATCGCCGTTCATCAGGCCGAGCCAGTTGCGGTAGGCCAGCACCTTGTCGGCGGCATCGACACAGGCAACCGAGTCTTCCAGATCGATGATCGTCGTCACCGCCGATTCCAGCACGATGTCGGCGATGCCGGCCGCATCGCCGGAACCGATGGGATGATCGCGGTCGACGCGGATATCGATGTGGAGGCCGTGATTGATGAGCAGGATCGACGACGGCTGGACCGCATCGCCCTGGAAGCCGACGAACTGCGCGTCATCGGCAAGCTTGGTGACGCTTCCGTCGGCGAGCGTGACCGCTAGATGGCCGTCGTTGACCGCATAACCCGTTGCGTCGGCGTGCGAGCCTTGGGCCAACGGTGCGGCATCGTCGAGCAGCTTGCGGCCCCAGGCGATGACCTTCTCGCCGCGTTTCGGGTTATAACCGCCGGCACGTTCGGCGCCCCCCTCTTCGGAGATGGCATCGGTGCCGTAAAGCGCATCGTAGAGGCTGCCCCAGCGCGCATTGGCGGCGTTCAGCGCATAGCGCGCGATGGTCACCGGAACCACCAACTGCGGTCCCGGAATGTGAGCGATTTCCTCGTCCACGAATTCGGTTTCGACGGAGAAGTCCGGGCCTTCCTCGACCAGGTAGCCGATCTCCTTCAAAAACGCCTTGTCGGCTTCGAGGTCAGGTTCCTGGCCCTTGCGGTCCTTGTACCGCTGATCGATCTGCGCCTGGATCGCGTCGCGCTTGGCCAACAGCGCGCGGTTCTTCGGCGCCAGGTCATGCACTACGGCGTCCATCGCCGACCAGAAGGCATCGGGGGAAATCCCGGTCCCGCTCAGGGCCTCGTTGTTGACGAAATCGAGCAGCTCGCCGGCAACCTGAAGATTGCCCTTTTGAACCATGTCGGACATCGGTTTCACACTCTCCGCTGGTGGAATCTACGCTTCGGGCGGGAAAGTGATGGAAGGCGCCGGTTTCTTCAAGGAAATTCAGTTTTGCCTGACGTGCAATGGCGAAATCAGGTCAGAAAGCCGCCGGAATCGTCGAAAAACGGGTTCGGGCCGTCGAAATCACCGATATACGAGAGGTGCGCCACCAGCCGCCCCTCGCCCGTCAAATGCACCAGCCGGCAGGCCGGCGGCTCCAGATGGTAGGCGGGCTCGCCGGCGGGATCGAGATCGAGGCTAACGGCATGTGCCGGGCTCGGCGCAATGGCTGCGATCCGGCCGTGCCAGGCGACCGAAATGTCCCGGTGCACGTGCCCGCAAAGCAGCATCTGCACCTGTGGATGGCCTTCCAGCAGTTCGCCCAGTTCATTGCCGCCGGCGCAGTTCTGCACGTCCATGTGGCGGATGCCGGTCAGGAATGGCGGATGATGCATGAAGATCAGGGTCGGTCGATCACGGTCGCCCGCCAGCGCTTCCGCCAGCCATTGGCGCCGCGCCCCGCAGACGGCGCCGCCCGGCTCGCCGGGCATTGTGGTGTCGAGGCCGATCAGGCGCACCGGAAAATCCTCGATGGCGTAGCACAGGAACCCGGATGCCGGCAGATAGGCATGGTCGTCGAATACCTCGCGCATGGCGTCCGGGCGGTCGTGGTTGCCGGGGATCACGAAATAAGGCATCCGCAATTCGTCCAGCATCGCCCGCGCCGAACGGTATTCCTCGGGCTGGCCGAAATCGCAGATATCGCCGCTCACCACCGCCACGTCGGGCCTGTCCTTGAGGGCGTTGAGATGATCGACCGCCGCCGCCAGATAGGCCGATGTATCGACCTTGCCATAGGCCAACTGGCCGGGCGCGCGAATGTGGGTATCGGTGAGCTGCGCAATGATCATGGGCGCAATTATAGCCCTACGGACGGCGGATGCGAGGGCCCCGTAGCCTTTGTTTTTCGCCGCCGTGTTCCTTATCATGAGCACGGGTTCAAGCAGGAAGGAGGCCTCCAGTGAGCGACCAACGGGCACCGGAATATTTCGTCGATCTGATCAGCAACGTTTCGCACGCCAATGGCGTGTTCCGGATCACCTTCGCCGAACAGGAGGCCGAGAATAACGTGCACGATACCGTGCGGCTCTTGATCCCGGCCAATCAGATGCAGAACGTCATGCAGGGTATCGTCAACGCCGCCAACGAGATCCGCGACAAGATGCAACAGGCGCAAGCAGCGGCAGGCGCGGAAGGCGCGGAAGGCGGCGACGCCATGGGCGAGCCCGCGGCCGGCGAAGGCGAAGATAAATAGCTGAAAACCTCAGCGTTCGCGGTTGGCGTCGCTGAGCGAACTCCAGGTCGGCCCAAGCACGTATTCCAGCACCGTCCGGTCGCCGGTGATGATACTGACCGCCATCTGCATGCCGGGAAACAGGTTGTAACGCTGTGAGCCGCGTTCGAAGTAGCCTTTGTCGGTGACGATGCGGACCCGGTAAAACGGCATGCCGTCCGGCGTCATCAGGGTATCGGGACTGATGCTGACCACCGTGCCGTCGAGCCCCTGGAACCTGGCCGCATCGGCGGACGCCAGTTTCACCACTGCGTGCTGGCCCGGCGCCACATAGCCGATATCGCTGGTCGGCAGCTTCGCTTCGATGATCAACTTGTCACCGGCCGGGACCAACTCGGCGATCGGATCGCCCGGCCGGATGACCCCGCCGACGGTGACCACGTTCAGCGTTTTGACGATGCCATCCACCGGCGAGCGCACGGTGGTCCGCGCCAGGCTGTCCTCGAACTTCTTCACCCGCTCTCTCAACTCGCCCAACGTCACCCGCACCTCGTTCAGCGCCTTCTGGTTCTCGTCGGCGAAGACGCTCTTGATGTTGAGGAGATCGGCGTTGGCCTCCCTGAGCGCGGAGCGGGCGCGCGCCAGAGCGGCGGTATCGGCCTCGACGCCGCCTTCCAGTTGCCGCAATTCCTTCAGAAGATCGAGATGGCGAAAGCGATTGGTCAGGTTATCGCGCAGCAGGTCCTCGCTGATGCCGATCTGCTCCTTGACCAGTTTCAGGCTCTTGCGCTGATTGCCGATACGCGACGAAATCTCGGTGATTTCCTGCTCGCGCTGCACGATGGCGGCCTGCTGGCGCGCCAGTTCGCTCTTATGACGGGCCATCTGGGTCTTGTACTGCTGCACCGCCTGCTCGACCAGTTCCGGTGCGTCGGCGCTGAGTTCCTGAGGAAATTCCGGCAGCGCCAATCCCCTGATCAGGGCCTCGAGACGAACCTCGTCGATCTTGAGCGACATCAGCCGCACCCGCAACTCGCCCACGTCGGCGCCGCTGGCCGTCGGTTCAAGGACCACTAGGACCTGACCTTTGGAGACCGCCTCGCCTTCCCGCACCCTGATCTCGCGGATAATGCCGCCTTCCAAGTGCTGCACCGTTTTCACCTGGGTCGACGGGATGACCTCGCCGGTGGCCATGGAAACGATGTCCAGGGGCGCCAATGCCGCCCAAGCCAGGAACGCGATCACCGCTGCCGTGCACAGCCCGAACGTAAGATGCGCCGAGCGTGGCACTTGCTCGGACGGCGCCGTCACCGTGGCCGGCATGGCAGTCAATCCGCACCCGCCTTGCCCTTGACCACGGCATAGCGCTCGGTAACCTTGTCGACCGTCATGGCATCGTCGTCAGCACCGCCGGCCTCCGATTTCTCGACCGTGGCCGAGTCGTTCGCCGCTTCCTCGGGCGCCGGTTCGGCAGAGGTTTCAACGGGTTCAGGCGCCGCCGGTGCAGCCTGTTGCTCGGCCGGATCGCCGCCGAAGTGCAGGGTCGGTGTCGGCTTTTCGTTGAGGTCGAGCACGCCGTGACGCCCCTTCACGATGTTCGGATCGTGCGACATGATGATGATGGTCCGGCCCGCCTTGGCCAAGTTGGCGAGAATCTGGTGCACCGCCCTAGCGCCCTCGGCGTCGAGGCTCTCGGTCGGTTCGTCGATGAGCACCAACATGCCCTTGGTGGTCAGCGCCCGGGCCAGTGCGATGCGCCGGCGAATACCCTCCGACAGGCGCCAGCCGTTCTCGACCACCGGCGTATCGTAGCCCTCGGCGCTCTCGTCCAGGAACCGCCGCAGGCCGCACTGATCGACAATCTGGTTGAGGTCCGCCTCGCTGAGCTCCGGATTGTTGACGCGCAGGTTGTCGGCAATGGTACCGTTCAACAGCGACGGTTCCTGCGGCAGATAGATGACCTGGCGGCGCCACCATTCAGGCGCGACCTGCTTCAAGTCGAGCCCGTCCACCAGCACCTGGCCGCGGGACGGGTCCAATAGCCCCATGACCAGGCGCGCGAAGGTGGTCTTTCCGGAACCGTTGGCGCCGCTCACCACCAGCACCGAGCCCGGCGCCAAGTTGAGGTTGACCGATTCGAACATCGGCATCGCCGCGCCGGGGAAGGAAAATGCAACGTCACGGAGCTCCACGGCGCCGGAGTATTCACGCAGCGCCGAACCGCTGGCGGGCTCCAACGGCGCTTGCATGAGTTTCTGGAACATCTCCAGCGATTGGCGTGCCTTGGCGAAGCTGGCGCCCAACTGCGAGAATTTGCTGATCGGCTGCAGCGCGCGCGCCGCCATGATGTTGGCGCCGATCAGCACGCCGACGTCGAGCTCGCCCTTCACCACCAGAATGGCGCCGGTGGCGATCACCGCGACGCCCATGAAACCGTTGGCGCTCTGGGTGATGCTCTGCACCAGGCCCTGGCGCGAGGTGACGATGCGGCGCAGGCGCTGGATATGATAGATGTGATCGCGCCAGGCCGTACGCAGGAACTCACCGGCGTTGAAGGCCCGGACCAGATCGCCCTCGCGGCTGGCGGTGCTGACCAGGGCGCTGCCGATGCCGGACGCCTGCTGCACCTCGGCAGTCATCTTCTGCATGGACATGCTGGAGAAAACGCCGACCAGAAAAACCGTCAACAGAAACGCCAACGCCACCACCGCCAGGATCGGTTTCAGCATGTAGAGCGCCAGCACGAAGACCAGGGCGAAAGGAACGTCGAGAACGGTGGTGATGTTGTTGGCGTTGTAGGCGTTCTCGATGGCCTGGGCACCGTTGACCACCTCGCGGCGGGTTTCCGGCGGAATCTGTTCGACGGCGCCGGTTTTCGCCATGGTCAGCACGGCATAGCCGTCGATGGCGGTCTTTTCGTCGGGCAGCACGCTCAAGCCCCGCGCGATATGCAGGCGCGCCTGGCGAAAGGCCAATTCGAGGAACAGCGCGATGAGGACGCCGATGGTCAGGGTCGCGAGCGTCGCGTCGACGCCGTTGCCGACATAGCGGTTCAACACCTGCATGACGAACAGCGACTGCGCCAATCCCAGGACGTTGATGAATAGCGACGACACCAGCAACTCGGCACTGAGGCCGGGATTCGCCAGAAAGCGTCTCAGCAGCTCTTTCATCGTTGCCTCGCTCCGCCCTGTCCCTATAGCTCGCCGAAAGCGCCGACGTTGAGCGTACGCCGGATTTCATCGGATTTGAAGCCGAAGGCCATGGGCCGGCGCACGCCCGGCAAGAATACCACATCGTAGAGCTCTTCGACGACGCCTTCGATCCTGAGCCAATGCACCGCATCGCCGTTCCTGAGATCGATGACGTAAAGCCCGCATTGCGACTCGGCGCCGCGCGACGCCAACGCCGCTTCCAACTCGAGGCCCGAAAAGGTCGCATCGCCGCGCGCCTTGGAGAGCCCGAGCAACGCGAAATCGCCATGGAAACTGAGCCCGCACAGGTACCCCGGACAGAATGCCACCGCCTGGAACCTGCCCTCGTCCGGCTCGATGAAGCCGAACTCGCCGGTGCCGGAGTTCAACAGCCACAGCTTGCCGCCGTGCATGCGGGGCGAATGGGGCATGGAAAGCCCGGACGCGACGATCTCGCCGCTCGCCCCGTCAATGACGATACCGCCGTCCCTGCGCTTGTCGCGCCAGCCGTCGGCGACGTCGGTCGCGGCCACGGCGGTAACGTATTTGGGACGGCCGTCGACCATGGCGAGACCGTTCAGGTGGCAACGGTCCTCCGCCGCCAGTTTGGAAATGAACGGCGGCTGCCACAAGGGAACGAAACTCTCGCGCTCACCGATGGTGGCGAGGCAACTGAACAGCGTATTGACGAACACCGGGCGCCCCTTGGCGTCGACGGCGATATCGTGGATATCGAGATCGCCCGTGGTGTGACCATTCACCGGCAGATAGGCCCGGTCGTATCCCTCGTGCGCCTGACCGGTGCCGAGGATGTTCTCGAAACGCCAGAGCTGATAGAGGGAGCTCATGAAAAAGCCGGTCTCGGTCAGGCCCAGCCCCATGCAGCGGTTGAAAGTGCGCTCGAAGATGGAAAGCCTGCCGTTCGGCTGCAGGCCGACGAAAAACACCTTGCCCGATTGGTAGGTGGTGAAGGCGAGGCTGGCATTGGCCTCGAACAGCCACGAAACGAACTGTCGCGACGATGTCATTTCCAGCCTGGCGTCAGCCTGTGCATTCGCCGGCGCGGACTTGGCCGGCGCTTTCTTGGCCGCAGGTTTCTTCGCCGCCTGGGCTGCCGCCTGGGCATCGTTCTCGGCTTCCGCCTGTTCGGCTGCCTCACGCGCCGCCTCGGCTTCTTGCGCCAGCGCCACCGCTTCCGCGGCCTTGGTCGCGGCCTTGGTCGCGGCCAGCGCCGCCGCTTCCGCTTCCTCGGTGGCGTCGGCAAGCGCCTTGGCCTCGGC
>JAYPEK010000007.1:0-130776 GCA_038125725.1 Rhodospirillaceae bacterium | reverse complement strand
ATGTACATGGCGCCGCTGCTGATCCCGATCGAGATCATTTCGTATCTCTCGCGTCCGATCAGCCTGAGCGTGCGGCTTTTCGCCAACATGCTGGCCGGGCACACGCTGCTGAAGGTGTTCGCCGGCTTCGTCATTTCGCTCGGGATTGCGGCGGGCTGGCTGCCGCTGGTGTTCATCGTCGCGCTGACGGGTCTCGAGATCGTCATCGCCTTCCTGCAGGCGTTCGTCTTCGCGATCCTCACCTGCCTTTATCTCAACGACGCCCTGCACCTGCACTAAGGCCAGGACGTCACTTAGGTTCAATCAACGGTTCAAACTGAATTTCAGGTTCAAGGAAAGGAAAGTTCCATGGAATTGGCTGCTGCGAAACTGCTGGGTGCCGGCCTCGCCACCATCGGCGTGATCGGTTCGGGTATCGGTATCGGTACCATCTTCGCCTCCTTCATTCAGGCCGTCGGCCGCAACCCGGCCGCCCAGGGCGCCGTGTTCCCGATGACCATGCTGGGCTTCGCGCTGGTGGAAGCCATCGCGCTGTTCGCGCTGGTTATCGCGCTCGTCATCCTGTTCGGCTAAACCACCAACTTCGGCCGGGCCCGGACGCCCTTGAACGGCATCCGGGCATAGGCCGGGAGTGCATCCATGCCTCAACTTGAGCAGATCGCCACGTTCCCAAGCCAGGTTTTCTGGCTCGTGGTCTCGTTTGCGGTGTTGTTCGTGATCATGTGGCGCGTCGCCGTGCCCCGGATCTCGGACGCGCTGGAAGCCCGCCAGAAACGCATCGACGACAACCTGGAACGGGCCGCCGAAATCAAGAAAGAGGCGGAAGCCGCCATCGAGGCCTATGAGCAATCATTGGCCGAGGCCCGCGCCGAGGCGCAATCGGAGATTGCCGAGGCCAACGCCAAGCTGGCCGACACCATCGCCCAGCGCGAGGCGGAACTGGGCGACAAGCTGGCGGCGAAGATCGCCGAAAGCGAAGCCAATATCGCGAAGGCGGTGGAAACGGCAATGGAGAACCTGCGCGACGTCGCGGTCGAGGTCGCCGTCAGCGCCACCGAGCGCCTGGTCGGCGAAGCGCCGGCCGAGGCCGACGCCCAGGCCGCCGTCGACGGCGCCATGAAGGCACAAGGCTAGGAGACCCGGACATGCTGCACGATCCGACATTCTGGGTCGCCATCGCCTTCTTGGGGTTCGTGGCGCTACTCGTCTACTTCAAGGTTCCGAAAATGATCTCCGGCGCCCTCGATTCGCGGGCCGAGAAGATCAAGAGCGACCTGGACGAAGCCGAAGAGCTTTTGAAGGAAGCCCAGGATCTGCTGGCGACCTACCAGAAGAAACAGCGCGACGCCGCCGACGAGGCCAAGCAAATCCGCGCCAGCGCCGAGGACGAAGCCAAGCGCATCGCCCAACACGGCGAGGAGCGCCTGGTCGCTGCCCTGGAACGGCGCGAGAAACTGGCCATGGACCGCATCGCCCAGGCGGAAGCCGCGGCGCTGGAGCAGGTCCGGGCACGGACCGTCGATCTCGCCCTGGAAGCGACCCGCGACCTCCTCGCCTCCAAGGTGTCCGCCGACAAGGCCGACGCCATGCTCGACGACGCAATCAAGGAATTGCCGAACCGGCTCAACTGATTTCAGTTACGCGCTCACGGGAGAGACGCATTATCGGGGTTGGGAGGCCCCGATTTTTTTTGTGCGCCGATTTGTCAGGGCACCGTCAGTCCCCAGTCCTCAGTCCTCGGGCGCCAGTACGTTGATCAGGGCCGGGAAGTAGTTCTCCGCGTAGCCGGCCTCCGCACTCTCCTCCAACAGCTTCTTGGCCAACTCGGCACCCGGCATGCGCACGCCCTCGGCCTCGCCCAGGCTGAGCGCGTAGGCGACGTCCTTCAGCATGTAGGTGGTGGGAAAGGCGCGTTCCGGGAACTCGCCGGGCAACAGCGCCTTCATGCCGTGATTGCGGAGCGCGAAACTGTCGGCGGAACATTTGCTCAGGGTCTCGAACAGAAGCTTCGGGTCGAGGCCGGCCTTGCGGCCGACGCTCAAGGCCTCCGCCAGGGCGACGACGGTCTCCGTCAGGATCATGTTGTTGAGCTGCTTGACCACCTGGCCGGCGCCGATGGGGCCGCAGTGGGTGACCTCCTCGGCGAAGCAATCGAGCAGCGGCCGGATCGCCGCGAAGGTGGCGTCGTCGCCGCCGACCAGGATCGACAGCGTGCCGGCCTCGGCGGCGGCGCGGGTGCGCGACACTGGCGCATCGGCAAACGCCACGCCCTTGTCGGCGAACCGCCCGGCCAGATCGCGGGTCAGCGGCACCGGCGTGGTGCCGAGATCGACCACCGTCTGTCCGGCCCTGACGGAGGCCAAGAGGCCGCCCTCCATGGTGCAGATTTTCTCCACCTCGGCGCCGCTCGGCAGCGATACCAGCACCGCGTCGGCGCTTTCGCAAACCTGCGCCACCGACTGGCCCGGCGCCACCCCGCGCGCCGCCAGGCGCTCCATGGGTTCGGGGTTGAGATCGAGGCCGATCACTGCCAGGCCGCTCTTCTGTACGAGGTTGCGGCACATGGGCTCGCCCATGACGCCGAGGCCGATGAAACCGACCGTCTCGAAATTCGCCATCTTATTCTCCGCTGTTCGTGTTGGCTTGTTCCGCCATGTGGGCGGCAATGATCTCGTCGGCGCCGGCGTCCGCCTGGAAGCCGAGCGCGCGCGCCCGCGTCGCCTCGAAGGCGCCGGGCCAGGACTGCACGATGGCGGCAATGGCGGGGTCGTATTCCCAGCGCACCCGCGCCGCCACCTCGTCGCCGGCCAGGCGCACCAGGGCCTGGATCCAGTCGTCGGTGCGTACGCTGATGCCGGGCAGCGAAATCACCCGTTCGTCGCCCAGGTCTTTCGCCGGCACCCGCAGCGCATGGGCAAGCGCGTCCACCGCCCTGCCCGGCGACATCAGCCAAAGCGGCGTTTCCGGGGCCACCGGACAGACCGCCTCCTCGCCGTTCAGGGGTTCGCGAATCACCGAGGAAACGAAGGACGACGCCGCCTTGTTCGGCCGTCCCGGCCGCACCGCCACGGTCGGCAGGCGCAGCACGCGGCCGTCGACGAAGCCGCGGCGGCTGTATTCGCTGACCAGGCGTTCGCAGATGGCCTTTTCGGCGCCGTAGGAGGACTGCGGCGTCGGCTGCCAATGATCGGGGACACTTTCCGGCAACTCGCCGCCGAACACGGCGACGGAGCTGGTCATGACGAAGGTCGGACGGGTGCCGAGCGCGCGCGCCCGCTCCAAAAGCATCCGGGTGGCATCGACGTTGACCCGCATGCCGAGGTCGAAGTCGGCCTCCGCCTGGGCGCTGACCACCGCCGCCAGATGGACGACGGCATCGACGCCGCCCTCGAAGGCACGCGCGACCAGATCCTCGTCCATCAGATCGCCGCTCAGCACCGTGACGCTGTCTTGGCCGCCCGGCGGATCCGGAAACGGCTGGGTATCCCATAACACCATCGACGGTGCCGACGGCGCGGCGGATAGCATCTCCGCCAGGCGCCGGCCGAGGAATCCGGCGGCGCCGGTGATGACCAATTTTCTCACGCTGAAAGTCCCCCGAGGAAAAACGCCGATGGATCATACCAGCGCGTCCCCGGAAATCCACCAGCAGGAAGCGCTTCGGCTCCAGCGGCGGAAAATAGGTTCAAATTCGACCTTAAATTGTCGTTTGAAAATCCAATACAGATTTACATTGATTTTTAGATTGAATTTGGAAATTATAAACAATTATAACGTGTTATTGGGAGGAAGCCATGAACGCAATAACCGACCACCTGCATACCTCTCGTTACATCTCTGAAATCGATCGTTACGCCGCCGAGTTAGGGCTGCGCCTCGAACTGTGCCGTGATTTCCGAGAGTTCCGGGAAATTCGAAACTCCATGACCGACCGCTCACCCATGTCGCCGATCTTCGATCCCGCGGTGACCGACGTGGGACCGGGCAACGGGTTCTGGATCAAAGGCACGAATCACGAAGGCAAGATCATGCACCTGCAGGCGACCCGCAGGAGCGACCTGGTCGACGTCAACCTCGCCGACCACCTGTACGAACTCAGGCGGCTCTACCGGCTGCCCGGTTTGAACATGGAGACCGACGTGCAACGCGACAGTTACAGCGCTCCGGCGCTGCAGCGGATTTCCGGCAATGTCTGCTACCACGGAGAAATCTGGCTCGACGAGTCGCTCCGCGGCAAGGGCCTGTCGGCGGTCCTGCCCCGGCTGTTGCTGGCGTTGGTGCTGGTGAAATGGGCACCGGACTACATTTTCGGTTTCGTGCCCACCAAGCTTGCCTACCGCGGAGTCCAGGCCCAGTACGGCTACATGCACGTGGAGCCCGGTGGGATTCTGGGTCAGAGCCCGACGGCCAATGCCCCGATCAACAAGTGGTTGGTCTGGCTCAGCCGTCAGGATCTGATGCATCTCATGCGGTTTGCACAGGGATTGAAATTCTGATCTCCGGTGTGGTCACCGAAAGCCATACCAGCGCCGGCTTGCCCTCCGTCGTCAGGACGGGCATCAGCAGGCGCTGGTATGGAACCCACTCGATCTCCCCGTCGGCACGTGGAATACAGGCGCGGATATGGTCGAAGCGCGGCTCGAAACGCCGCATCACTTCGTCGTAGACGTCACTGAGCACGCCGCCGGCGGGCGTTTCCTGCAGGGCCCGGCCGCACGACTTGCCGAGCACCGATTCTGCCCAGGTCCGTCCCTTGACCCGGATCAGCGCCGCGTCGCGCCCGAGGTGGCGGTAGACCATGCGGCCGTTACGGTCGTCCTGGTCGAACACCAGGGTGCGTTTGAGGAAACTGCGCCAGGGCTTCTCCGGTTCCATGGTGAACCGCGCATCGGACGCCTGCCAGGCGCGGAAACCGCGGCGCACCAGCGGCCGTGCGGCTTCGATCTCGCCCAGGTCCATCTGGCGGACGAAGGGTTTGACGATCGGCGACGTGGGCTTCAACTGCTTGGCGTTTTCCAAGATCGCCGCCGCTTCCAGCGGAGAGTCCACCATGCGCTGTTCCCAGCCGCCGAAATGGTATTCGATCAGCACCGGTTTCGGTTCGCTCTGGCGCATGAGAAAGGCGATCACCGCGTCGAGCGAGCGCGAATCGAAATCGTTGACGCTCCAACGGACCGAAATGCGGGCCTCACCGACGCCCACGTTGACCATGCCGAGGAAAAACATCGAAACCGTGTCATAGCGCTTGCGCGCCGCCGGCGGGCAGGTCTCGAAGTCCGGCATGATCTCGGTCGGACTGACCCAGGTTCCCGAATCGTCGATGGACCAACGCCCGGTCTGCCCATCCTGCGGACCGTGCCGATACGGCAACCAAGTAATTTTACGTTTGTCGGCGATGGCCGGCCTCCGTCTCTGGCGATCCGCTTGGCATGGGATAAGTTGTACGCACAACCGTGCTCAGGCACTCATGATTGCGCCCGCACTGGCCGATCGGCACCCCTCATCTGTCCGCATCGCGAACCGACTTCCTCTTTAAAGGTTATCATACCGGTTTGATTACCACCATAAAATTGTACTCAGGCCGCGGATGGCGGTTATTTTTCAAGCGGAAGCGATGAAATCCAGCCATTCCTGCTCGGTCATCACCTGTACGCCAAACTCTTCCGCTTTCTTCAACTTGCTGCCGGCGCCGGGACCGGCAACGACGATATCGGTCTTCTTGGACACCGATCCAGACACCTTGGCACCCAGGGTTTCGGCCCGCGCCTTCGCTTCGTTGCGGCCCATGGCTTCGAGCGTGCCGGTGAACACCACGGTCTTGCCGGCCACCGGCGAGGACGAGGTATCGGCGGCCTCGAACGGCAGCACTTCGACCAGATCGGCAAGGTCACGGATCACTTCCAGATTATGCGGCTCGGCGAAAAAGGCGAGCAGGTCCTCGGCAACACCGGGGCCGATACCGTCGATATCCACCAACGCCTGGTAAGCTTCCGATTCCGAATCCTGGGCCGCTTGCATGGCCTCCAGGACGGCCTCCAGGGCGCCGTAGTTGCGCGCCAGGAGGCGTGCCGTCGCCTGGCCCACCTGGCGGATACCGAGAGCATAGATGAACCTCGGAAGCTCGATGCGGCGGCGTTCATCGAGGGCATCCAACAAATTCGCAACCGACTTCTCGCCCCAACCCTCGCGTTCCGCCAGGGCATCCTGGTGCTCGCCCAAGCGAAAGATATCAGCCGGGGTTCGGATCAGGCCATCGGTCCAGAACGCCTCGATGTTGCGCCCGCCGAAGCCTTCGATGTCGAAGGCATCGCGAGAGACGAAATGCTTCAGCCGTTCCACCGCCTGCGCCGGGCAGATCAGGCCGCCGGTGCAGCGCCGTGCCGCCTCTCCCTCCTCTCGCACCGCGTGCGATCCGCACTCGGGACAGAGCGTCGGAAAATCGTAAGGCTGGCTGTCGGCGGGGCGGCGGTCCTCTATCACCCGGACGACCTGCGGGATCACATCGCCGGCGCGCTGGATCACCACCCAGTCGCCTTCACGCACGTCCTTGCGGGCGATCTCGTCTTCGTTATGCAGGGTCGCGCGCGCCACCATGACACCGCCGACGTTCACCGGTTCCAGGTTGGCCACTGGTGTCAGCGTGCCGGTGCGCCCGACCTGGATGGTGATGGCGTTGAGCCGCGTTTCCGCCTGCTCGGCCGGGAACTTGTGCGCGATGGCCCAGCGCGGCGCGCGGCTGACGGCGCCCAGTCGGTCTTGCCAATCCAACCGGTTGACCTTGTAGACGGTACCGTCCAGGTCGAACGGCAGATCGGGCCTGAGCGCGATGACCTCGTGGTAGTAGGCGAGAATATCATCGACGCTCCCGCACAGTCGCGAGGGTTCGTTCAATTGAAAGCCCCAGGCGGCGAAACGCTCACGAACCGCGGTCACGGTGTCGCCCAAGGGCGCGCTCACCTCGCCCCAGGCATAGCCGAAAAACTTCAGCGGCCGCTTGGCCGTGACGCCGCTGTCGATCTGGCGCAGGCTGCCGGCGGCGGCGTTGCGTGGATTGGCGAAAACCTTGGCGCCGGCCTCTTCCTGGCGGCGATTGAGAGCGAGGAAATCCGCCTTCGCCATATAAACTTCGCCGCGCACCTCGACCACGGCGGGTGCGTCGGCGGGAAGCGACGTCGGGATGTCGCCGATGGTGCGGATATTTGCGGTGACGTCCTCGCCGACGGTACCGTCGCCGCGCGTCGCCGCATGGACGAGAGCGCCGCCCTCATAGCGCAGCGACACGGAAAGCCCGTCGATCTTGGGTTCCGCCACCAACTCCACCGTTTCGGAATCGGGCAGGTTGAGGAACCGGCGGATGCGCTCGAAGAACCCGACCACGTCATCGTCGGCGAAGGCATTGCCGAGCGACAGCATCGGCCGGGCATGGGTGATCTTTGAAAACCCCTCGCGCACTTGAGCGCCCACCCGTTTGGACGGGCTGTCGGCACGGACGAGTTCGGGAAAGGCCGCCTCAATGGCGTCGTTGCGGCGCCGGAGCGCGTCATATTCGGCGTCGGTGACGGTCGGCGCGTCTTGCTGATGATAGGCCTTGTCGTGGGCCGCGATCTCCCGCGCCAGACGTTCCAGTTCCGCCGCCGCCTCGATCGGCGTCAGCTCGTCGGCCGGCATTTCGCTGCTCACCCGGCACCTCCGCCGAGAAGGCTGTCGGCCGCGGCGCGGGCCTCGTCGGTGACCTGGCGGCCGGCCAGCATGCGCGCGATCTCTTCCTTGCGCTGCGCGGCGTCCAGGGGCTCCACCGTGGTCCAGACACGGGCCTCGAGAGTGTCGTTGGCGGTGGCGGACTTGGAAACCCGCCAATGGTGGCGCCCGCGTGCCGCCACCTGCGGAGAATGAGTTACGACAAGCACTTGGCCGCCAGCACCGAGCCGGCCCAGGCGCTCGCCCACGGCCTCGGCGACGGCGCCGCCGACACCGGCATCGACCTCGTCGAACACCAAAGTGGAAACCGGGTCGGCCTCCGCCAGCACCACCTTCAGCGCCAGCATGAAGCGCGCCATTTCGCCACCCGACGCGATCTTGTTCAGCGGCCCCGGCGGCGTGCCCGGGTTGGTGGCAACCAGGAACTGCACCCGGTCCATGCCGGTGGCGCGCCAGTCGTCTTCGTCCAGCGCCGCCACCTCGGTGACGAAACGTGCCCGGTCCAGGTGCAGGCCCGTCAGTTCCGCCGCCACCTTGGCATCCAATTCGCCGGCAGCCGCCTGGCGCGATGCGCTGAGCGCCTTCGCCGCCGTCTCGAAGGCGTTGCGTGCCTTCGCTTCCGCCGCCTTGAGCCTGGCCAGCACGGCGGACCCATCCTCGATGGAGGCGAGTTGGCGGTTCATGCGTTCGGCCAGCGCCGCCAGTTGGTCCACCGGCACGTTGTGCTTGCGCGCCAATGCCCGGAGCGCGAACAGGCGCTCCTCCACCTCTTCCAAGCGCGACGGATCCAAATCCAGGTCATTGCTGAGCCGGTTGATTTCAGCGACCCCATCGGCGAGCCCGTCGAGGGCGCGGTCAAAGGCGGCGATCGCCGCATCCAGCCGCCCATCGGCCTTTTCGGCGACGCGCTCCAAGGCACGCACGGCGTTCTGCAGCTTGGTCTCCGCGCCGTTGTGGCCGGCCGCCTGTTCGGTGGCCTCGGAGAGCGCCTCGACCAATTGCTCGCCCATCATCATCATTGTGCGCTGCTGGGCCAGGGCCTCTTCCTCGCCGGCCTCCGTCGCCAGTGCGTTCAGTTCCTCGACGGCATGGCGGATGTATTCCTCGTCGCGGCGCGCGGCCTCCGCGTCGGCCTCCGCCTGTTCGCGTTCCTCCCGCGCCCGGCGCCAATCGGCGAAGGCCTGGCGCGCCGTCGCCACCAAGCCGTCATGGCCGGCGAAGGCATCGAGCAGGCCCAGATGCGCGTCCGGCTTCAGCAGGCGCTGGTTGTCGAACTGCCCATGCACTTCGACCAGCGTCTCGCCGATGCTTTTCAACAGGCCGATGCTGACCGGTTGGTCGTTAACGAAGGCGCGTGAGCGGCCATCGGCGCCGAGGGTACGGCGCAGGATCAACGGCTCGCCGTCGAGGACGATTTCCTGTTCGGCCAGGACGTCCAGCACTTCGTGGCCGTCGGAAAGGTCGAACACCGCCGTCACCGAGGCCTGCTCGCAGCCATGCCGCACCAGCCGCGCCTCGGCGCGGGCACCGGTGGCGAGGCCGAGCGAATCCAACAGGATCGACTTGCCGGCGCCGGTCTCGCCGGTGAGCACGCCAAGCCCGGATTTGAACTCGAGGTCGAGCTGGTCGATCAGCACCACGTCGCGGATAATCAGGTTCGACAGCATCGCGCGCCAAACGCCCTCATTGTTGCCGGCGGGGCCGGGAAAGCGGGCCTACCAGAGCTTCCACCAGGGAATGTCCTCTTCCGGGCGGATCTGCTTGTTCTCCAGTATCTGGTAGGAATCGATATACCATTCCGAACCCGGGAAATTGTGTCCCAGCACCGAAGCGGTCTTACGGGCTTCCTCGGTGACGCCGAGCGCCAGATAGGCTTCCGTCAGCCTGTGCAGGGCTTCCGGCACATGGGTCGTGGTCTGGTAGTCCTCGACAACCTTCCGGAAGCGGTTGATCGCCGCCAGGTACTGATGCTGGTTGTGATAGTAGCGGCCGATCTCCATCTCCTTGCCGGCCAGGTGATCGTAGGCGAGATCGACCTTCACCTTGGCATCGCGCGCGTACTTGGATTCGGGAAACCGCGAGATCAATTCCTTGAACGAGGTCAGCGCCAGTTCGGTGATCTTCTGGTCGCGTTCCACGTCGGAAATCTGCTCGTAGTAGCTGAGCCCCTTCAGGTACATGGCATAAGCGACGTCGCGGTTGGCCGGATGCAACTGGATGAAGCGGTCCAGCGCCAAAATCGCATCATCGTAGCGGTTGGCCAGGTAATAGGTGTAGGCCGCCATCAACTGCGCCTTGGTCGCCCATACGGAATAGGGATGCTGGCGCTCGACCTCGTCGAAGGACTCGGTGGCGAGGCCGTATTCCTTGTCGGCCATGTAGTCGAGGGCCTCGTTGTAAAGCTCCTCCACCGGGCGCTCCACATACTCCTTCTTCGGCGTTGAGCAGGCGGCAAGCACGAGCACCATGGCAAGCGCCAACAGACGCCCGCCCGGCGCGGCTGGGCGCAGCCTGATTGAGGGTCGTTTGGTCGCCGTTGCGGTCATCGGGCAGGGTTTATCCGTCGGTCGGGATCGTGGTCCGGTTCGGGGGTCATTATACTACGAAGCCGGGCCGCCGAAACAAGCGGATGGTTGGGAATCCGCCAAAAACAAAGGCGCTCCAGGGCGGGAGCGCCTCGATGTAACGGAATGACGGCCGCAAGACCGCTCAGGCGGCGCCGAGAGCCGCTTTCGATTCGCTTTGCGCCTCGCCACGCGCTTCGGCACGCAGCCCGCCGTCGACGGCTTTCCGGGCTTCGTCGCCGCGGATCACGTCATAGGACCAAGCGGTCTCGTCGGCGAACAGCTTGCGCAGCAACTGGTTGTTGACGGCATGGCCGGAGCGCGCGCCGTTGAAGCAGCCGATGATCGGCGCACCGGCGAGGTAGAGGTCACCGACCGCATCGAGCATCTTGTGACGCACGAACTCGTCGTCGTAGCGAAGCCCCTCCTCGTTGAGGATCTCGTCGCCGCTGACGACGATGGCGTTCTCCAAGGAGCCGCCCTTGGCCAAGCCGGCGGCGCGAAGCTGCTCGACTTCGTGCAGGAACCCGAAAGTCCGGGCCGAGGCCAGTTCCTTGCGGAACGAACCGTTCATCAGCCCGACGGAAAGTTCCTGGCGGGCGACGGCCTTGCTGTCGAAATCGATCCGGACGTTGAGGTCCAGGCAATCGCCGGGCATCAGCGAAACCTCGGCGTCGCCCTGGGAAAGCTGAACTTCCTTGTGGATGCGGATGACGCGGCGCGGCGCATCCTGCTCGACCACGCCGGCGCATTCGATCAGGAACACGAACGGCTCGGAGCTGCCGTCCATGATCGGCACTTCCGGGCCGTCGACCTCGATCACCGCGTTGTCGATGCCGCAGCCGGCGAGCGCCGCCATGACGTGCTCGACGGTGCCGATGGTGACGCCGGCCTCGTTACCGAGAACGGTGCAGAGCCGCGTATCGACGACCAGGTCCCAGCGCGCCGGAATGATCGCGGCGTCGCCGTCTTGGCTGGCATCTAGGTCGGTGCGGCGGAAATGGATGCCGGTGTTGGCGTCGGCGGGGTGCAGCGTCAGGGTGACGGTGTCGCCGCCATGCAGCCCGACACCGGTGCATGACATGGAATTCTTCAGCGTGCGCTGGCGCACGATCTGCGTATCAGATTGCGTAGCGTTCGAATGATCTGCTTTGATCTTGGCTTCTTTGATCTGGGCGTCGGGCTCGGCCTTAGAAAACACCATGATCCCCTTTACTGTTGTTCCGGTTTTCCCGGATTGACTTTCACATTGCTTCCGGACGCATATTCGGCACGCCCGCGGCAGATGTTTTCGACGCTCCCCACCCTTAATATCGGCTACTGATGAACCTCCGGTTAACCCGGGAAATCAGGGTGGTTCCGAGATTGTGTGTAACAACAACCCCGGAACCCCACAAATCACTCTTTATTGCAATTTGTTACCCTGCATTTTCAGCTCCCGACGACGTCGGATCAGTTGGCCTGACGCCGGAGAAATGCCGGAATATCAAGGAGATCGTCCTCGTCCGACGCTTGCTCCGCCGGGGCCAGGTCAGCCATTTCGGGCTGCGCCGGTTCCGGCATGACCGCTTCCGCGACCGCCGCCAGGGCCGGCTTGATTGGGCCCGCGGCAATCGGTTCCGGCGTCACCGCGGAAGCCGCGGGCGCCGCCGGAGTGGGCATTTCTGCTTGTTTTTCAAACAGTTGCGAGGGCGCCACCATGTTGCCTCCGGTTTCGGCCTGCGGTTTGCGGCCGAGCGCCGCGCGGCCCGTGCGGGTGACCCGCTCGAACAGGCTCGGACGGCTCTCTTCCTCGGCCGCCGGTGCCTTGGCGGCTTCCTGCGCGCCGTTGGTCATGGCGGCGGCGGCGAAGGGATCGGGCTTGGCCTCTTCCTTCACCGTTTCGGCCGAACGCGGCATCGGCGGCACGAAGGCGTCGTCGCTGCCGGCACGTGGCATCGCGGCC
The DNA here is from genome assembly GCA_038125725.1 of Rhodospirillaceae bacterium. GTDB lineage: Bacteria > Pseudomonadota > Alphaproteobacteria > Rhodospirillales > Casp-alpha2 > TMED8. Next base: position 118,569 of record JAYPEK010000007.1, on the reverse strand, counting down.
GGGGCCTTGAACGCCGCGATGGCCGGTTCCGGGGCCTGTTCTTCAGCCGATTCGGTCTCCGATTCGGTCGCTTCGGCGGCTTCCGCTTCCATTTCGGCGGCGGCTTCGGCTTCTTCTTCGGCCGCTTCCGGCGCCGGTTGGGCGATCAGGGCCTCGATCTCGGCCAGTTTCGCCGCATCCTCGGAAACCGGCTCTTCGGCGACTTCCGGCTCGGGCGCGGGCGCGACCTCGAACTTGGGTTCGGGTGCCGCTTCCGCCACCGGTTCCGGCGTCGCTTCGGGCTCAGCCTTGGCTTCGACCTTGGCTTCGATCTTGGCTTCGGACTCGGGCGCCGCTTCCACGATCGGACGCACGCGCGACACCGCCTGGGTGACCCGCATCATGGTCGGCTGTGGCAGCGAGGCCGCGTCGGCATCAATGCCGGTCGCCACCACGGAGACCCGCATCTTGCCATCCAGCGCCGCGTCGAAGGCGGAGCCGATGATGATGTAGGCGTCCTGGTCCACTTCGGCGCGGATGCGCGAGGCGGCTTCGTCGACCTCGAACAGCGTGATGTCGGAACCGCCGGTGATGTTGATCAACACCCCCTTGGCGCCCTTCATCGAGGTATCGTCCAGGAGCGGGTTGGCAATGGCCGCTTCCGCCGCTTCCAGCGCCCGGCGTTCGCCCTCGGCTTCGCCGGTGCCCATCATCGCCTTGCCCATCTCGCTCATGACCGAGCGGATGTCGGCGAAATCAAGGTTGATCAGGCCGGGCATGACCATCAGGTCGGTGACGCCGCGCACGCCCGAGTAGAGCACCTCGTCGGCCATCGCGAAGGCGTCGGCGAAGGTGGTGTGCTCGGTCGCCACCCGGAACAGGTTCTGGTTCGGGATGATGATCAGGGTGTCCACGTACTGGGCCAGTTCCTCGATGCCGGCCTCGGCGAGGCGCATGCGGTGCGTGCCCTCGAACTGGAACGGCTTTGTCACCACGGCGACCGTGAGGATGCCGGCTTCCTTGGCGGCCCGCGCGATGACAGGCGCGGCGCCGGTGCCGGTGCCGCCGCCCATGCCGGCGGCGATGAAGGCCATGTGGGCGCCGGAGAGCTGATGCAACAGCTCCTCGTTCGCCTCTTCCGCCGCGGCGGCGCCGATTTCCGGCTTGGAGCCAGCACCGAGACCTTCCGTCAGGGTCGCCCCCAACTGGATGCGGCGTTCGGCGCGCGACTGCAGGAGCGCCTGCGCGTCGGTGTTGGCGACAACGAAATCGACGCCTTCCAGCTCGCGCCGGATCATGTTGTTGACGGCATTGCCGCCGGCCCCGCCGACACCGATGACGGTGATGCGCGGCTTGAGTTCCGGAGCGTCGGAACCCTCGGGTACGCTAAGGTTGATACTCATCATGACCTCCTAAGTCAGGGCTGAAAACGAACCGTAACCGCCGGTCCACGCAGGATTGCGGCGGGCAGTTGAAACCGACGGGAGAGACTGACCGGTTCATGTCAGAAGTTCTCCCGCAACCATTGGCCGATACGGCCGAACCTTCCCTGGGGCTCTGCCGCTTGGGGCATTTCCGCCCCGGTTTCCTCGGCTCTATGACCGAGTCCGTATTGCAATAGGCCGGCGCAGGCGGCGAAGGTCGGCCCGGCGGCGGCTTCCGCCATGCCGTCCATGGCCAAGGGCCTGCCGAACCGCGCCTGCTTGTCGAGGATCGCGTCCGCCAGTTCGCGCACGCCGGGCAACTGGCTGGCGCCGCCGGTGAGCACCAGGCCGCGCCCGGCGACCTGATCGAAGCCGGCTTCACGCAAGCGGTCGCGGACGAGTTCGAAAATCTCTTCCATGCGCGGCTTGACGATGCCGATCAGCACCGAGCGCGGCACGGTATGGGCTTCCGGCGTTTCCTCCTCGCCGACGCTCGGCACCTGGATCAGTTGCCGGTCGTCGTTGGCGGACGTCATGGCGTTGCCGTAGAGGGTTTTGAGCCGCTCCGCATGGTTCAAGGGCGTCACCAGGCCGCGCGCGATGTCCTTGGTGACATGCGCGCCGCCCAACGGCAGCACGTCCGTGTGCACCGGTTCGCCGTCGAAGAACACCGATACCGAGGTGGAGCCGCCGCCCATGTCGATGCAGGTGACGCCGAGCGCCTTCTCTTCCTCGCTCAACACACCGAGCGCCGCCGCATAGGGCGAGACCACGACGTGCTCGACGCCGAGATGGCATCGGCGGATCACCGATTCCAGGTTGCGCATCGGTCCCCGGAGCGCCGTCACCACATGCATGTTGACGCTCAAGCGCTCGCCGTACATGCCGCGCGGGTCGGCGATGCCGCGGTTGCCGTCGACGCCGTAGCCCATGGGAATGCGGTGCAAAAGCTCTCGTTCCTCGGGTTTTTCCTGCGCCAGGTTGGCGGGATCGAGGATGCGGCGGATATCGCCGTCGCCGATTTCGTGGCCGCCGATGGCGACCTCGTAGGCGACCAGTCTCGATTTCGGCTTGCCGCCGCTCAGGTTGACGACCACCTCGTGGATGTTCTCGCCGGCCATCTGCTCGGCCGCTTCCACCGTGGCGCGGATCGAGGTCTCGGCCTGGTCCAGGTCGACGATGGTGCCGTTGCGCAGGCCCTTGGAGACCTGATGGCCGATACCGACGATGCGCGGTCCCTGGTCGCCGCCGGTGCGCGCGATCAGGCAGCAGACCTTGGTGGTGCCGACGTCGAGCGCCGCCACCAGGCCGTTGCGCGGTTTCACCTTCTGCATTTTGCCGCCGTTTCTCATGACGCGGTTTCGTCCTTCATCACCTCAGGTCTCCTGACCTTTCTTCTTTTCGTTCTCCGGGCGCGGCGTTTTACGCACGATCAGCCGGTCCGGGATGCGCAGGTCCAGCACCTGCACGTCGCGCTCCAGCACCCGGTGCGCGCGCTCGTAGTCGGCCAGCCTTTGCCAGGCGGCGGCGGCGTCGGCTTCCGGCAGGCGCACGTCGATGCCGCCCTTGAGCCGCAGGTTCCAGCGCCGCTCGCCGACCCACTGGGCCGCCTTGACGAAGGAAATCAGTTCCGGCGCGGCGCTCAGCATCTGCAATAGCGAAGAGGCCCGCTTCGGCGCTTCCTTTCCGACCACGACGATGAGGTCGGCGAATCGCGCCAGGCCGTCGCGCATGATCACCTCGCCGGTATGATCGATCAGCGCGAACTCGCCCTTGTGCTGCCAGATGGCGATGGGCTGGCGCTCCTCGACGTTGAGCAAGATGGTGTTGGGCAGCATGCGCTCGACCGTGGCGGTCTTCACCCACGGCAGCTTCTCCACCCGCGCTTTCGCGGCCTTCAGATCGAACGCCAGGATCGGCGCGCCGCGCGCCAGGCGCACGGCCTCCAGCAGATCCTCCTGGCGCGTCTCGCGGCGGCCGACGACCAGGATTTCATCGACCTTGAAGCCTAGCTGCGAGGTTGCCGCGATCAGGCGCCAGTGCAGTTTTCCCGCCACCCGTTCCACGTGTCCGCCGGACCAGGCCCACCAGCCGCCGGCACCGGCCAACGCGACCAGCAACAGCGTCACGGCGACGACCATGCGCCTACCGGTCAGCAACGCGCCCCATTGCCGCTGGCGGCGGCGCTTGCCCGTGCTCGATTTGCCTTTCTGGCCTTTCGCTTCGCTCATTGATCGTACTCCGCGTTTTCAACCATCCACGACACCAGGTCGGGGAAAGACATGCCCTTGTAGAGAGCCTGTTCCGGCACCAGCGAGGTCGGCGTCATGCCGGGCTGGGTGTTGACCTCGAGGATGTAGAGACTGTCGCCGTCGTAACGGAAATCCGCCCGGGAAACGCCCCGGCATCCCAGCGCCTCGTGCGCCAACTCCGCCAACCGCATGGTCTCCTGGGTCAGGCCGTCGTCGATATCGGCGGGAATCTGGTGGATTGAACCGCCGTCCACGTACTTGGCGTCGTAGTCGTAGAACCCCCGGTGCGTCGTCACTTCCGTGACCGCCAGCGCCTCGCCGCCCATGACCGCAACGGTCAGCTCGCGCCCCTCGATCATGCGCTCGACCATCATCTGGCGGCTGCCGACCATGCCGTCGTCCATGACCGGGCCGTTGTCGCCTTCGCGTACGATCTGCACGCCGACGCTGGAGCCTTCGTTGGCCGGCTTGATCACATAGGGACGCGGCATGACGTCGCCGGCCAGAATCTCGTCCGGCGTGACGATGACGTGCTCGGCGACGGGAATGCCGGCGGCGGCGAATTGCTTCTTGGCCATCGGCTTGTCCATGGCGAGCGCCGACGCCAACAGCCCCGAATGGGTGTAGGGAATACCCAGGATATCCAACAGCCCCTGCACGCAGCCGTCCTCGCCGTAGCGCCCGTGCAGCGCGTTGAACACCGCGTCCGGTTTCGGGTAGAGCCGCGTCATCAAGGCACCCATGTCGCGCTGTACGTCGATCGGCGTGACGTCGTAACCGGCTTCCTTCAAGGCCTTGGTGCAAGCGGCGCCGGAGACCAGCGACACCTCGCGCTCCGCCGACCAGCCGCCCATCAGGATGGCAACGTGCTTGGTCATGACGTCACCTCCGAAAGGCCCGCGCCCGCCGGCTTGCCGACGCGGCGGATTTCCCATTCCAACTCGATGCCCGCATGCGCCATCACCCGGCGGCGCACTTCCTCGCCGAGCCCTTCCAGGTCGGCCGCCGTGGCGCCGCCCTCGTTGACGAGGAAATTGCAATGCTGCTCGGAGACCACGGCCTGGCCCCGTCGGAGCCCCCGGCAGCCGGCCGCATCGACCAGTTCCCAGGCCTTGTGGCCTTGCGGATTCTTGAAGGTGGAACCGCCGGTCATGGTACGCACCGGCTGCGAGGCCTCGCGCTGGCGCTGGATATTGTCCATCCGCGCGGCGATGGCGTCCTTGTCGCCGGCCTCACCCTTAAGACGCACCGCAACCACGATGGCGCCTTCGGCCAGGCCCGAACGGCGGTAGGAAAAGCCGATGGCATCTTTCGTCAAGGTCGCGCGGATGCCGTCCGATCCGACCACGTCGGCGCTGACCAGAACGTCGGCAATCTCGCCGCCGTAGGCACCGGCGTTCATCCGGACCGCGCCGCCGATGGCGCCCGGCACGCCAGCCAGAAATTCGAGCCCGGCAATGCCGGCATCGCGGGCCGCGCGGGCGACGTTCAAATCGGCAGCGCCGGCACCGGCGGTGATCTCCAGGCCGTCGACGGCGATGGCGGAAAAGGCGCGGCCCAAGCGGATAACGACGCCATCGATGCCGCCGTCGCGGATCAGCAGGTTAGAGGCATTGCCGAACACCGTCACCGGCACGGCCGGATCGACGGCGGCCAGGAATGCCGCCAGATCGTCGGCGTCGGCGGGCTGAAACAGCACCTCAGCCGGGCCGCCGGTCTTGAACCAGGTATAACGCGCCAGGGGCGCCGCGGCTTCCAGCCGCCCGCGCACAGGGGGCAAGCGCTCGATCAGCGACGGCATGGGCTCAGCCGGCATCATTCGCCGCCTCCTTCTTTGCCGCGCGCAGCCGGCGCAGGTCGTCTGGCAGCGCATTGGCCCAGGCGGAAATCGATCCCGCGCCCAGGCAGACCACCAGATCGCCCGCCTCCGCCAATTCGTCGATCAGGCCCGGCAGGTCGTCCGGGCCGGCAAGGGTCCGCACCGCCCGGTGACCGTGATGGCGGAGCCCCTCGGCCAGGGCAGCGGAATCGACGCCCTCGATGGGTTGCTCGCCGGCCGGATGCACCGGCGCAACCACGACCGCGTCTGCATCGTTGAAGCAGGTGCAGAAATCCTCGAACAGATCGCGCAGCCGAGTGAAGCGGTGCGGCTGCACGACGGCGATGACGCGGCTCCGCGTCGCGGCACGCGCCGCCTTCAGGACGGCGGCGATCTCGACGGGGTGGTGGCCGTAGTCGTCGATAACGGTGATGCCGTCGGTCTCGCCGGTACGGGTGAAGCGGCGCTTGACGCCTTCGAACCCAGCCAGCGCCGCGCGCATCTTGGCCTCCGGGATCTGCATCTCCCAGCCGATGGCGATGGCGGCGAGCGCGTTCTGCACGTTGTGCTCGCCGATCATCGGCAAAAGGAAATCCTTAAACCGCTCTTCGGTGCCGGTCTTGCGGTCGGTCAATACGATGTCGAAGCGCGTGCCGCCGGGACCGGTTTGCAGGTCGACACCGCGTACATCCGCCTGCGGCGAGAAGCCGTAGGTGATGATGCGCCGGTCGGAAACGCGCGGGATCATCGCCTGTACTTCCGGATGATCGACGCAGAGCGTGGCAAAGCCGTAGAACGGGATGTTCTCGACGAAATGGTCGAAGGCGCGGCGCAGGTCGTCGAAGGTGCCGTAGTGCTCCATGTGCTCGGGGTCGATGTTGGTGACCACCGCCACTGTCGCCGGCAGCTTCAGGAACGTGCCGTCGGACTCGTCGGCCTCCGCCACCAGCCAGTCGCCACTGCCGAGCCGCGCGTTGGTGCCCCAGGCATTGATGATGCCGCCGTTGATGACGGTCGGGTCGAGCCCGGCGCCATCCAGCATCGCCGCGATCAGCGACGTGGTCGTGGTCTTGCCGTGGGTGCCGCCCACCGCGATCGACCATTTAAGGCGCATCAGCTCACCCAGCATCTCGGCCCGGCGCACCACCGGGATAAGCCGGTCGCGGGCGGCGGCGACTTCCGGGTTATCACGCTTGACGGCGCTCGAGATCACCACCACCTGCGCGTCCCCCAGGTTGGCGGCGTTATGGCCGACGGCCACTTGGATACCGAGCCCCCGGAGCCGCTGCACGTTGGCGCTGTCACCGAGGTCCGAGCCCTGCACGGCATAACCCAGCGTATGCAGCACTTCGGCGATGCCGCTCATGCCGATGCCGCCGATGCCGACGAAATGCAGGGTGCCGAGATCCAAGGGAAGGCTTCTCATGCCCCCCTCCTTTCACCGTTGGGAACCAGGCCGAGCACCAGTTCGGCCAGGGTTTTGGCGGCGCCGGGCCGCCCAAGGCGCTTGGCGTTGGCCGCCGTGCGCTCCAGCACCACCGGCATGCCGAGCAGGGATTCGATACGGCCCGCCAGCGCATCCGGCGTGAACGCCGGTTCCGGCAGCAGCCAGCCGGCGCCGGCCTCGTCGACGGCATGGGCGTTGCGCGCCTGGTGGTCATCGGTGGCATAGGGGTAAGGGATCAACAGTGACGGCCGGCCGACGGCGGTCACTTCCGCCACCGTGGAGGCGCCCGCCCGCGCGATCACCAGATGCGCGGCGGCGAGGCGCTGGGGCACATCGTCGAAGAAACTGGCCAGTTCCGCCTTGGCACCGATTTCCGCATAGGCAGCGCGGACCCGGTCCAGGTCCTCGGGCCGGCATTGCTGGACGATCTCGAGGCGCTGGCGCAGCGCTTCCGGCAGGGCCTTCACGGCCGCCGGCACCACGTCGCTGAGCACACGCGCGCCCTGCGACCCACCGATGACCAACAGCCGGAACGGGCCGTCGTCGGCGATGGCCGGATAGGCGGCATCCTCGACGGCCAGGATCGACGGGCGCACCGGCATACCGGTCAACGTCACCTTGCCTTCGGCGCCGTCGGGCAGGCCCTCGACCGGATCGAAGCAGGTGGCGACCCGGTCGACGCGCGGCGCCAACAACCGGTTGGCGCGGCCCAAGACGGCGTTCTGTTCGTGAATGGCGGTGCGGAAGCCGCCCAGGCAGGCCGCCAGCATGGTCGGCACCGAGGCATAACCGCCGAAGCCGACGACCACGTCGGGCTTCAGTTTCTTCAACAGCCCGCGTGCCTGAATGAGCCCGATGGCCAGTTCCGGGCCGCTTTGCAGCAACGCCACGATGCGCTTGCCGGCAACGCCGCCGGCACGGATGCGATGGGCCTCCAGGTTGCCGAGCACGCCCGAATAGGCGCCGCCGCGGCGGTCGGTGATCAGCGCCAGGCGGCAGTCACGGCCAGCCAATTCGGTGGCCAGCGCCTCGGCCGGAAACACGTGTCCGCCGGTGCCGCCGGCGGCGAGGATGATCAACGGGTTGCGTGGCGCGGTCATCGGATGCCCTCCCGGTCGGGACGCAGCCTGGTCAGCGCCAGCACCATGCCGAGCCCGAGCCCCAGCGCCAGGGTCGACGACCCGCCGTAGGAAATCAGCGGCAGGGTCATGCCCTTGGGCGGCATCAGGTTGACCGTCGACGCCATGTTGATCAGCGCCTGCAGGCCGAACTGGGTCAGGAGGCCCGTCACGGCGAGCAGCACGAACAGGTCCTGGTCCTTGAGCACCCGGCTAAAGCCGCGCAGCACAACGAAAACGAACAGCGCCAGCACGATCAGGCAGGCGATGAGGCCGAATTCCTCGCCGGCGACGGCGAAGATGAAATCGGCGTGGGCATCCGGCAGCACTTCCTTGACCCGGCCTTCGCCGGGGCCGCGCCCGGCCCAGCCGCCGTTGCGGAAGGCATCCAAGGAACGCGCCACCTGATAGCCGATGCCGGCTTCCGGATCGAGGAAGCGGTCGACCCGCGAACGCACGTGGTCGAAGGTGAAATAGGCGCCGACGCTGCCGCCCAGCATCAGCATGGCGAGGCCGGCGACGAACACCAACGGCAGCCCGGCGACGAAGAACTCAACGCCCCAGATGGCGGCGATCACCAGCGTCATGCCGACGTCCGGCTGCAACAACAGCAACCCGGCAACGATGGTGAACAGCCCGGTGGCCAGCGCATAACCGGGGAAATGATCGTCCAGCTTGCGCATGGAGAAGAACCAGGCCGCCAGCACCGCGAAACCGGGCTTGGCGAATTCGCTCGGCTGCAGCGAGAAACCGCCCAGTTGCAGCCAGCGGGTGGCACCCTTGATCTCGACGCCGGCGACCAGCGTCGCCATCATCAGGACGACGGCGCCGAGCGTCGTCAACGCGGCGAGCCGCCTGACCCCCTTGGGCGACAGGAACGAGACCATCACCATGACCGCCAGCGCCAGGCCGATGAACACCATCTGGCGGCGCGCGAAGTAGAAGGTATCGAGGCCGATGCGTTCGGCCACCGCCGGCGACGCCGCCAGCGTGAGGATGACGCCCGCGAGCCCGAGCCCGATCAGGGCGGCCAGCAGCCAGCGGTCCACGGTCCACCACCAGCGGCCGACGAGCGAGGTATCGGAACGCGCCCAGGTGGTCATGCGGCACCTTCCCGCGCACCCGGCGCCTCGGTGCCCGGAAACAGGCCGGGCTCTTCATAGGGGTCCAGGTGCTCACCCGGCAGCGCCTCGACCATTTCCTTGAAGGCATCGCCGCGCGCCTCGAAGCTGGCGAACTGGTCGAACGACGCGCAGGCCGGGGACAGCAGGACAACCGGACGCTGGTTGGCCTCCGTTCTGGCCGCCTCGAAAGCCTGTTGGACGGCATCTTCCAGGGTGCCGGAAAGCGTGAACGGGACCTTGCCGTCGAGCGCCTGCGAGAAAGCCAGCGCCGCCTCGCCGATCAGGTAGGCATGGCGCACGCCGGCTAGATGATCCATGGCGACGCCAAGGCCGCCTTCCTTGGGCCGGCCGCCGGCGATCCAATGGATGATGTCGTAGCTGGCCAGCGCGCGGGCCGCCGCGTCGGCGTTGGTGGCCTTGGAATCGTTGACGAAGGCGACGCCATCCACCAGTTCCACCGGCTCCTGGCGGTGCACGAGGCCGGGGTAGCTCTGGATGCAGGCCATGATCGCGTGCGGCGCGACGCCGGCGATCTTGGCGGCGGCGTAGGCGGCGGCGGCGTTCTGGGCGTTGTGGGAACCCGGCAGGCTCGGGTTTTCGCGCAGGTTGCAGACCGGCGTCGCCGAGCCCTCGGTGTCGTCGATGAGAACGCCGTCGATCGCGTAGACGCCGCCCGGCACTTGGCGCTCGCCCGAGACCTCGATCACTTCCTGCTCGTCGGCGGCCTTCAGTTCCGCCGCGATCTTCTGGCAGAACGGGTCATCGACGCCGATCACCGCCGTGCGCGGCTTGGTCTGGCGATGGAAGATCAGCTTCTTGGCGGCGATGTAGCCGTCCATGCCGCCGTGGCGGTCCAGGTGGTCGGCGCTCAGGTTCAGCAGCACCGCCACGTCGAAGGTGATAGAGACCGTCAGTTCCAGTTGGTAGGACGACATCTCCAGCACGTAGGTGCCTTCCGGCCCGAGCGGCTCCAACGTCAGCGCCGGCACGCCGAGGTTGCCGCCGACTTCCGCCTCGCGGCCGGAAACCTGCATGATGTGGCCCAGAAGCGCGGTGGTCGTCGACTTGCCGTTGGTGCCGGTGATGCCGATGTAGTTGCACCAGCGCTGGGTGCGGCCCAGGAGCTCGATGTCGCCGATCACCTCGCAGCCGGCTTCGCGGGCCAGATCGACGATGGGGTGCGGATGCGGATGGTTGAGCGGCACGCCGGGGCTCAGGACCAGCGTCGTCAGCTCGCGCCAGTCGCAATGGTAGAGATCGACCAGCGGAATGCCTTCGTCCTCGGCGCGCTGGCGGGCGTTTTCGTTGTCGTCCCAGGCCCAGACCTCGGCCTCGCTGCGCACGAGTGCGCGCGCGGTCGCCAGCCCCGATTGGCCGAGGCCGAAAACCGCGACGGGATAGCCCGCGAAGGGGAATACGTCGATCATCCGCGCCCCCTCACCTGAGCTTCAGGGTCGAAAGACCCGCCAGGGCCAGGATCATGGCGATGATCCAGAACCGGATGACGATGGTGCTCTCGGCCCAGCCCTTCTTTTCGAAATGATGGTGCAGCGGCGCCATGGCGAAGACGCGCTTGCCGGTCAGCTTGAACGACACCACCTGGACGACGACGCTCACCGTCTCCAGGACGAACAGCCCGCCGACGATGGCCAGCACCAGCTCGTGCTTGGTGATCACGCTGATGGCGCCCAAGGCGCCGCCCAGCGCCAACGAACCGGTGTCGCCCATGAACACCTTGGCCGGCGGCGCGTTGAACCACAGGAAACCGAGCGCCGAGCCCACCAGCGCGCCGCAGAACACCGCCAATTCGCCGGCGCCCGGAATGTGGTGGATCTGCAGGTAGTTGGCGAAGACGCTGTGGCCCGACAGGTAAGCGATGGCCGCGAACACCCCGGCGGCGATCATCACCGGCACGATGGCCAGGCCGTCGAGGCCGTCGGTCAGGTTGACGGCGTTGGACGCGCCAACCATGACGAACACGGCGAAGACAATGAACATCCATCCCAGGTTCAGAATGATATTCTTGAAGAACGGGATGGTCAGGGTCGTCACCATCTCGGCCGGCAGGTGGCGCATGATCCAGAAGGTGGCGATGGCGGCGATGACGACCTGCATCAGCAGTTTCAACTTGCCCGGCAGGCCGCGGCTGTCGCGCTTCGAGACCTTCATGTAGTCGTCGAGGAAGCCGATGGTGCCGAACGCCAGCGTGACGCCGAGCGCCGCCCAGATGAAGCCGTTGCCGAGATCGGCCCACAAGAGCGTCGCCAGGCCGAGCGCCAACAGGATCAGCACGCCGCCCATGGTCGGCGTGCCCTGTTTGGTGAGCAGGTGCGATTCCGGCCCGTCGGCGCGGATCGGCTGGCCGCCCTTCTGGCGCGACTTCAGCATCTCGATCAGCACCGGGCCGAACAGGAAGCTGATGATCAGCGCGGTAATGACCGCGCCGCCGGTGCGGAAGGTCAGGTAGCGGAAGACGTTGAGCGCGCCGAACTGGTCCGCCAGGGGAACGAGGATATGGTAAAGCATCGCCCGTCAGCCCCCGTTCACCACGCGCGGCCGGGTGCCGGCCGCATCGTCCAGTTCCTTGAGCCCGGCAACGATGGCCGCCGTGCGGCTGCCGTTGGAGCCCTTGACCATGACCACGTCGCCGGCATCGACGAAGGCGGTGACCAGCGGCGCCAGCGCGTCGGCGCTGGCCGCATGGCCGCCCCGCATGTCGGCGGGCAGCGCGTTCCAGAGCGCCTGCATATGCGCACCGCAGGTGAAGACTTTGTCGATGCCGCCCTCGGCCAGCGGCGCCACCAGCGCGGCGTGCAGGGTTTCGGCCTTGTCGCCCAGTTCCAGCATGTCGCCGAGCACCGCGATGCGGCGCCCGCCCGGCATCGGCCGGCTGGCGGCAAGCACCTGGATGGCGGCGGCCATGGAAACCGGCGAGGCGTTGTAGCTCTCGTCGATGAGGTCGAAGCCGCCATGCGCCAACGCCACCCGCATGCGCTCGCCGCGGCCGGGCAGCCCCGCCAGGTAGCGGAGCGCCTGCGCCGCCAGTTCCACGTCGGCGCCGAGGGCGTCTACGGCGGCCAGCACGCCCAGCGAATTGAGCGCCAGGTGCCGGCCCGGCTGGCCCAGGCGGCAATCGATCTTGCGCCCGGCGATCTCGGCTTCGATCTCGCTGCCTTCCGCATCGGCAGTGAATGCCAGCAGCCGGCAATCGGCCTCAACGCCGGCGCCGAAGGTGACGATACGCCCGACACCGGCGCGCCTTGCCGCCGCTTCCAGGCGCGGAAACATCGGGTTGTCGCGGTTGAGGACGGCGGTGCCCTCTTCGGTGATGCCGTCGAAAATCTCCGCCTTGGCATCGGCGATGGCTTCCAGGCCGTCGAAATATTCGCTGTGGGTATGGGCGACGGTGGTGATCAAGGCCACATGCGGGCGCGCCATGCGCGACAGCGGCGAGATTTCACCGGCATGGTTCATGCCCATCTCGAAGACGCCGTAACGCGTGTCGGCGGCCATGCGCGCCAGGCTCAAGGGCAGACCCCAGTGGTTGTTGAGATTGCCCTCGGTGACGCTGACGGCACCGTCGTCGGTCTGGGCGCGCAACGCCAGGCCCAGCGCCTCCTTGGTGCCGGTCTTGCCGACGCTGCCGGTGACGGCGGCGATGCGGGCCTCGGTGCGGTCGCGCGCGGCGCGGGCCAGGTCTTCCAGCGCCGCCATGGTGTCATCGACGGCCAGCACCTTTTCCGGATCGAGGCCTTGGGCCTTCTGCTTCTCCACCAGGACGGCGGCGGCGCCCTGCGCAAGCGCTTGAGCGGCGAAGTCGTGGCCATCGTGGTTGGGACCGGCAATGGCGATAAAGAGATCGCCTTCGCCCACCTGGCGGCTGTCGATGACGACGCCCGTGGCCGCCCAATCACCGGCGGCTTCGCCACGGGTGGCGGCGGCGGCGTCAGTTGCGGTCCAGATCACCTTGCTCATGCGCCGGCTCCGATCAGGTCCCGGATCACGTCGGCGTCGTTGAAGGGGAAAACCTCGTCGCCGACGATCTGGCCGGTCTCGTGGCCCTTGCCGGCGACGACCAGCAGATCGCCCTCCTGCAGCGCGGCGATGCCGGCGGCGATGGCGTCCCGGCGATCGCCGATCTCGCGCGCATCCGTGGCGGCGGCGAGGATGGCGCGACGGATTTCCGCCGGATCCTCGGATCGCGGGTTGTCGTCGGTGACGATGGTCCAGTCGGCGCGGTGCTTGGCGATGGTACCCATCTCCGGGCGCTTGGCGGCGTCGCGGTCGCCGCCGCAGCCGAAGACGACGCCGAGCCGGCCCTTGGCGTGCGGCCGGAGCGCCGCGAGCGCGCGGTCGAGGGCGTCGGGCTTATGCGCGTAATCGACGTAGACGGCGCCGCCCTTGGCGCTGTTGGCGATCCATTGCATGCGCCCGGGCGCACCCGTCAGCCCCGTGAGCGCGGCGATGGCGGCACCCGGCGCGGCGCCGGTGGCGAGCGCCAGCGAAAGGGCGCAGAGCGCGTTGGAGGCCTGGAAATCGCCGACCAGCGAAAGCGTCACATCAAAGGCGCGGCCATCGACCTCGACGGTCATGGCCTGGCCGTCGGCACGGGCCTCGAGCGACACGAGCCGCACCCGGTCGCCGGAGCGGCCATAGCGGATCAGCGGCAGGCCGCGTCCCCGGCACGCCGCGATGACGGCGTCGGCATAAAGCTGGTCGCCGTTGACCACGGCGGTGCCGCCGTCGACCAGGAGTTCGCGGAACAGCCGCACCTTGGCATCCAGGTAGGCGCTTTCGGTGACGTGGTAATCCAGGTGGTCGTGCGACAGATTGGTGAAGGCGGCGGCGGAAATCCGCACCCCATCGAGGCGGCGCTGGTCGAGGCCGTGCGAGGAGGCCTCCATGGCCAGGTGATCGACGCCGGCGTCGGCGAGCTCACGCAATTGGCGGTGCAGATCGGCGGCATCGGGGGTGGTGAGCGCCTTGTCGTCGGCCGGCAACAGTTGATCGCCTTCGGGCCCGGTGGCGACGACGCCGAGCGTCCCCATGGCACCGGCCTTGAGGCCGAGATGGTTCCAGATCTGGCGCAGGAAATGCGCCGTCGAGGTTTTGCCACTGGTGCCGGTGACAGCGGCCACGGTGGCCGGCTGGCGGGCGTAGAAATTCGCCGCCATCAGTGCATAGAGGCGGCGGGGGTCGGGGTCGGTGATCATCGCCACGCCGGGGTGCGCCGGGTCCGGTTGGGTGCCGGCGGGCGCCAGGATGGCGGCGGCGCCGCGCCCGATGGCGTCGGGGATAAAGTGCCGACCGTCGATCTGGGTGCCGGGCATGGCGGCAAAAAGGTAGCCGGGCTCGACCCGGCGCGAATCACAAGTGATTCCGGTGATGTTCAATTCGTTCGTGGCAGCCGCCGCCGTCAGCAAATATCCGTTTCCTTTCAATATCTCAGCGAGACGCAACATCCCGCTCCACCAGCGATACCGCCGTCGACAGCAGTTGCCGGTGCTGCTCGCGCGCCGTCACCGCGCGGGTCAGCGCCTGGCGCGCGCGCAGCACCAGATCCGCTTCCGCCTTGGTCTGGTGCAGGTGCGCGGCGGGCCGGGGCTCCAGGCCGACGGCACGGGCGACATCGTCGGCCCAGGAATCACGCTTCGGCGCCGCATCCGGCCGGTAGACCGCCTGGCGTGTCTGGACCGGCGGTTTCGCCTTGGCGATGCGCTGCTTTTCGCTATCCGGCAGCGGCGGAAGGTCGATCTCGATGCCCGGCTGCGGTGCGATGCCGACCATCGGCGCCATGCGCGAGATCACGTTGCCGACCACCGGGGCCGCGACCCAGCCGCCGGTGGCGTAGTTGAAGGTCTTCTTGTTGCCGACCGGTTCGTCCAGGACCGCCAGCACCACGTACTTGGGCGCGTCCAGCGGAAAGGCGCCAACGAACGATGACAACTTGGCCGACTTGGAATAGCCGCGCTTGGAGCTCTTCTCGGCGGTGCCGGTCTTGCCGCCGACCAAATACCCTTTCACGTCGGCCTTGCGGCCGGTGCCATTGGTAACCACGAGGCGCATCAGGCCGCGCAGCTTCTCAGACGTCTCGGCGCTGATGGCGCGCGGGCCGACCTTGGGCGCGTGGTCGGCGGCCTTCAGGATGGTCGGCGCGCGCAGCACGCCGCCGTTGACCATGGCGCTGATGCCGGCGACCAAATGCACGGGGCTGACGGAAATGCCGTGGCCGTAGGAAATGGTCATGGTGTTGATGGGACGCCAGACACTGGGCAGCAGCGGATGGCCGACCTCGGGCAGTTCCAGATGCGCCGGCGTCGTCAGGCCGAACTTCGCCAGATAGTCCTGCTGGCCCTTGGTGCCCACGTCCATGGCCATCTTGGCGGCACCGATGTTGGACGAATGCAGGATGATCTCGGGCACCGACAGCCAGCGGTTCTTGGCGTGATAGTCGGAAATGGTGAAGCGCGCCACGCGGATCGGCTTCGAGGCGTCGTAGCCGTCGGTAACGTCGACCACGCCGGCGTCCAGCGCCATGGCGGCGGTGAACAGCTTGAAGGTGGAGCCCATCTCGTAGACGCCCTTGGCGGCGCGATTGAAGGCGGCGTCGGCGGTCATGGTCTCGGTGTTGTTGGGGTCGTAATCGGGCAGCGACACCATGGCCAGGACTTCGCCTGTGACCACGTCCATGACGATGCCGGCGGCGCCGATGGCCTGGAACTCTTCCTTGGCGGCGGCCAGTTCGCCATGCAGCACCGACTGCACGCGCAAATCCAGCGAGAGGCGCAACGCCCCCGCGCCGGTGCGCAGCGCCCGGTCGAACTGCTTCTCGACGCCGGCAACGCCACGGCCGTCGACATCGGTGAGGCCGAGCACATGCGAAGCGAGTTTACCGTGCGGGTAGACACGGCGCTCGCCGTGATGGAAGTCGATCCCCGGCAGGCCGAGGCGGTTGACATTATAATGCTGCTTCGGCGTCAGGTTGCGCGCCAGCCAGACGAAGCGGCCCTTGCCGGAAAGCCGTTTCTCCAGTTCGCCGGCATCGACCTCGGGCAGAACGCCGGCGATCTTCACCGCCGCTTCCGCCGGGTCCAGCACCTGGGCGGGATCGGCATATAGAGACACGGTCGGCAGGCTGGTGGCCAGGATCATGCCGTTGCGGTCGACGATGTTGCGCCGCCCGGACGTGGCCTGGCTGGCGCCTTCGGCATCGGCGGTGCGCGGCTCGTAGCCGCCTTCGATCACCGCCAGGTCGACCAGGCGCCCGGCGATGCCGGCGAAGGCCATGGTCATCATCACCGCCGCCACCAGAAGCCGGTTACGGCCGGTTTCCAAGGCCTGCTTGCGCATGCCTTCCATCTGGCGCCGCTTGGCGACGATCCGTTGTCCCACTTGGGTCATTGGCTGGGCTCCTTTCTGGAGTCGGTTTCGCCCGGATTTTCGAGCGCGACGTCCGGCGCTTTCGGCCGGACCGGAAGTTTGTCGTCCATGGCGGCGCGGCTGGCCACATGGCCTACCGGCACCGGCTTCATGCCGAGGTACTTGTCGGCGAGGCCGCGCAAGCGGTCCGGCTCGTTCAGGTGGCTCCATTCGGCGCGCAGCACCTGAATGGCCTCGCGGTCCTTGGCGATTTCGCTGTTGATCTGCACCAACTGGTCTTCCAGGTCCTGGACCCGGTACTTGACCATGAACAGGCCGACGCCGATGGCGACGGCGACGAGAACGATGACCAGGGTTGTGGATCGCATGGCCGTCCCTCCTATGCCGCGGCCCGCGCCGGCGCGTCGGTGCGCTCGGCGGCGCGCAACCGGGCCGAGCGGGCGCGCGGGTTGGCGGCGCATTCCTGCGAGCTGGGTTTCAGAGCACCCCGCTTGGCGAGGGTGAAGGTCGGCACCTGCGTGGGGCCGGCGTCGGGCAGGTGCCTGGACGGCCTGGGGCCCTGGCCGGCACGGTCCTGCAGGAACAGTTTCACGCGGCGGTCTTCCAGCGAATGGAAGGAGACGACGGCGATGCGCCCGCCCGGCACCAGAAGCGCCTCGGCGGCGGCGAGCGCCTTCTCCAGCTCCATCAGCTCTTCGTTGACGTAGATGCGGAGCGCCTGGAAGGTGCGGGTCGCGGGGTCGATGCCGTCCTTGGAGCCGCGCACGACGCGGCGGATCAGGCCGGCCAGTTCCTCGGTGCGGCGGATCGGCGCCTTCGCGCGCAGTTCGACGATGGCCTTGGCGATCTTGCGCGATGCGCGTTCCTCGCCATAGGCATAGATGATGTCGGCCAGCTCCTGTTCGGCCATGCGGTTGACCACGTCGGCCGCGGTGGGGGTGTCCGCGTCGTCGGTGCTCATGCGCATGTCGAGGGGACCGTCGGCGCGGAAGGAAAAGCCGCGCGCCGGGTCGTCGATCTGCATGGAGGAAACGCCCAGGTCCAGCGCCACGCCGTCGATGGCGGAAACGCCGACCTCGGCCAACAGCTCCCGCATGTCGCCGAAGCGGCCACTCAGGACCGTCAGGCGCCCGCCGTAGTCCTTCGAAAGATCGCGGCCGAGCGCCACCGCCAACGGGTCGCGGTCGATACCCCAGACGGTGCAGTCGGCGGCTTCCAGCAAAGCGCGGGAATAGCCGCCGGCGCCGAAGGTGGCGTCGACGTAGACGGCACCGTCGCGGGGCGAAAGCGCCGCGACCACTTCGTTGACCATGACGGGGATGTGCGGGCGCCGGGTCATGACGCACCGCTTTCCGGATCGGCCTCGCCGGGCCGCAGTTTCAGGGTGGCGCCCCGGGCGCGGGCGCGCTCGAAGGCCATGGAACGGTTGGCCTGGTAGGCCGTGGGTTCCCAAATCTGGAACCGGGCACCGCGGCCGACGAAGGCCACCTGGCCCTTGATGCCGGCATGATCGGCCAGTTCACGCGGCAGCATGATGCGCCCTTCCGGGTCGAAGTTGAGGGGGTGGGCGTTCTCCAGGACGATGGCGGCCAGGTCGTCCTGTTCGTCGGAGAACATGTCGAGGTCGTCCAAGCTGGCGCTCAGGCGCGCCATGAAGTCTTCGCCGCAGGCCTCGATGGCGGCGTGCTTGAACAGCGGATAGGCATAGAGAATCTGGGAACCCTGCGCCTGCAAGGCGGCACGGAACGGCTTGGGCACGGAAACCCGCCCCTTGGTATCGATCTTGTTGACGTGCCGGCCGACGAACAAAGTCATCCTGGCCCCCAGTTAACGCGCGTTGCACCGGCTTCTGCCGGTCGAGCGGACGGGCGGGATTTTCCCGACCGTCCAATTGGAGAGGATTGCGAATGGCCGACCCGGGCCCATCCGCGACCTCACCCGTGACACCCAATATCCTTAGGCCTAATTTGGGTATTAATGGGATAGCATGGTATATAATGGGCGTCAACGGGTTAAAGGTGGCACAGCATGGGTTAACAAACGGTTTCGCAACGGCGAAAACCGCCGGTTTTTCAGTCGGATATCGCCCAGCGTTCATGGACGCAGGGTCGCCTCCCAATGGGGCGCCAATGCGGCGGCGGAACGACCATTCGGGGGCGTCTGCTGGGGCGCCTGATCAGCGATGAAATCGGAATTGAAAAAGAAAGTGCCAGACGGTCTGTAAGCCGGGTTCTGTCCACCCCGCGAACGGGGCTGGATGGCCATTCATCTGGGACGTCCGTCGCCGGACGCCTCGCGCAACCGACCCGGGCGGCGGCTCGGAAACCCGCCTGCCGGCCGAAGCCGGCGTGCCGCCCCTATTTGGTTTTGCTCCCGGTGGGGTTTACCATGCCGCCGACGTCGCCGCCGGCGCGGTGCGCTCTTACCGCACCCTTTCACCCTTACCCAGCCGAAGCCGGGCGGTTTGCTTTCTGTGGCACTTTCCCTGGGGTCGCCCCCGCCGGGCGTTACCCGGCACCGTGTTTCCATGGAGCCCGGACTTTCCTCCCCCGCGTAAAAAACACGAAGGCGGCCATCCGACCGTCTGGCGGCGGCATTCTAGTCACGAACGGGAAAACTTC
Organism: Rhodospirillaceae bacterium; assembly: GCA_038125725.1. Lineage (GTDB taxonomy): Bacteria > Pseudomonadota > Alphaproteobacteria > Rhodospirillales > Casp-alpha2 > TMED8. The sequence goes on along the minus strand of JAYPEK010000007.1, from coordinate 99,405 downwards.
AAACCCCGGCGATGAGCTCCCGCAACCCGGCGACGCGGCGCGCCGTTTCGGCATCGACGCGGCCGTTCACCCGTTCCGGGCGGAAGTGACGCTGGAACGCTTTCAGCGCGGCGGGGAAATCGCTGACGTCGTAGCCGATCTCGGCAAGCATCGCGCCGAGCGCGGCGGTATCCATCTCCAGGTGATCGGCGTCGGCAGGCCAGAGCCCGATGCCGGCGGCGGCCATGTCTTGCCAGGGGAAGAACTCGCCGGGGTCGGTCTTGCGCGTCGGCGCCACGTCGGAATGGCCGACGACGTTGCCAGGCGGGATCGGGTGGCGCGCCAGGATTTCGAGCGCCAGTTCGCGAAACGCCGCGATCTGTGCCTCGGGAAAGACGCGGTAGCCGAACTCGTGGCCGGGGTTGACCAGTTCGATACCGACGGAGCGGCTGTTGATGTCCGTCGCGCCCCGCCAATGGGAGACGCCGGCGTGCCAGGCGCGCATTTCTTCCGCGACAAGCCGGTGCAAGGTCCCGTCGTCGTCGATCAGGTAATGCGCGCTGACCTTGGCTTCCGGATCGCGGAGCCGATCCAGCGCGGAGGCGGCCGAACGCATGCCGGTATAGTGCACCACCAGCATGTCGATCACCGCGCCTTCGGGACGTGGCTCGAAATTGGGTGACGGAGTCTCGATCACGTTACTTGAGGCCGCGCTGCTTCTCGATGCGGTCGTAGGCGGCGTTGATGGTCGCCATCTTTTCGTTGGCGAGGTCGATGAATTCCTGCGGCACGCCTTGCGCCATCAGGGTATCGGGATGGTTTTCGCGGATCAGCTTGCGGTAGGTGCGCTTGACCTCTTCGTCCGTGGCCGAGCGGTCGATGCCGAGCACCTCGTAGGGATCGTCCGCGCCGTCGGAACCCAGGTGGATATGCTTCAAGCGCTCGAAGCCCTGGGGGGTGAAGCCGAAGATCATGGCGATGCGGGTGAGCAGTTCCATCTCCGCCGGATGCACGACGCCGTCGGCCTTGGCGATATGGAACAGCGCGCCGATGATCTCTTCCATCACCGCCGGCTCGTGGCGGAACAACTGCGCGATCTGTTGGGCGTAGGGCTCGTAGCCGCCGGGCTCGCGCTTGGCCTCGTCCCAGATGCGGGCCACGTGCGAGGTCTCTTCCGGCGGAATGTGGAAGATGGTCTTGAAGGCCGCGATCTCGTCGGCGCTGACCCGGCCGTCGGCCTTGGCCATCTTCGCCGACAAAACGATGACGGCGGTGGTGAAGGCGACCTGGCGGGCGTCCTGGTCGAAGCCGTCGAAGGCGGCGTCACCGCGCGCCTGGGCCTCCGCCTCCTTCATCTTGTCGACCGCGTGGCCGGCGACGGCGCCCAGGATGGCGCCCAGGGGACCGCCCATGGCGAACCCGGCGACACCGCCGATGACCTTGCCCCAGACGCTCACGAAGCGCCGCCGTTGCGTCCGCCGCCAATGGTCCCGGCAAGAGGAAGCTTGATGGCCCAGTCCTTCGGGTCGATGCCGAAGGTCAAGCCCAGCAGGTTCACCTCGAACCCCTCCTCGGCGCTGGCCATGACACCCAGAAGACCGAACAGCGACACCTGGTAGCCGGTGCCGCTCGGCGTCTTGGCGACGAATTCGCCACCCGGGATGTAGTCCTTGCCGATGGCGGTCGGCGGCAGGTCGAGCTTCAGCTCCGGCGCGGCGCGCGCCACATGCGCGATGAAGGTGTTGGAATTCGGCCCGGGCCAGACCTGATACTCGTTCATGTAGGGATAGCTCTTGGCGGCGGCGTCGATCCGCTTGATCACAGCGTCGACGCCCGGTCCGCGGATGTCGGCCAGCAAGTCCGGCACCGCGTCGAACCAGCGCCCGTCGGCGGGGCGGTTGGAAATGCGCACCGCAGGCGAGCCGTAGCGCACGCGCCAGCCCATCACCTCGTAGACGGTGAACTCCAGCGCGTCGGTCGGTTTCACGGCGATCCAGGAATGCACGCCGAAGACGCCGCGCCATGAATAGGCGCGCGCCGCGTAGACCTGGACGATGGCTTCCGAATGCTCCGCCGGGTCCGGCGCGATACCGGCGGATTCGCGGCTCGCCGTGCGCCAATCCGCCATGGAGTGACGAGCGATGCCGGCGACGGCGACGGTGAGCATGATGCCGAGCGCCACCGCCCAACGCCAGAATGTGCTTTTCTTCGTTCCTGCCATCAGGAACCTCCAGCCCCTGAGATGGGGGGCGTGGCGGCGCCCCGCAAGGTGCGCGCCAATCCCCATTTCATGATCGACGGCATAATATAGATCGGAAACTGCGCCAATGCGAAGTAGGTGATGAAATCGTCATTGGCCGCGCCGGCCAGCGCCGCCACCAAGATCCCTAAGTTGCGGCAGCCGGCCGAGACGGCGGCGCTCCAGGCGGCGAGTCGGTCGCGCCACAGGAACCCGAACAGCGCCGCGCTCACCAGCAACTGACCGGTGTAGACGGCGAAGCTGAGGCCGATCCAGAACAGCATGCGCAGAGGCTCCGAAATCACCCGCGCGGTGACGCCGTCCATCAGGGAGATGACGAAGGCCAGCATCAACAGCACCGACGCCCCGTCGAGTTCCTTCGCCGCGCCCTCGATGCGGGCACGGCCGGCAACGCGGCGGATGAGAAACGACACGACGGCGGCGCTGCCCACCAGGGCGCCGAGGCGCCCCATCAGTTCCAGCGCGCCGGTCTCCAGCTCGAGGCCGAGCAGCGACAACGCCACCACCGGCAGCGTCAGCGGCAGCAGCAGCGTCGCCGACACCACGATCGCCAGCAAAAGCGCCACGTCGAGCCCGAGGATCAAGCCGATGGCCGGCGTCGACATCAACGGCGACGAGCCCGCCGTCAGCACCAGGGCGGCGGCGATGGGGCCGCCGAACCCGGTCGCCGAGACCAGGCCCCACATGATCACCGGCGTCACCGCCAGCATCCAAACCAGCACGATCCCGACGCGCGCCGGTTTCGCCAGCACGCCCAGGAACGCCTGGCGGTCGAGCCGGATCATGGAGAACACCAAAAGCGCCCAGACGCAGGGAATCAACAGCGGCCGGGCCAGCGCCGCCAGCGGCTGCACCGCCAAAGCGATGAATACCGAAAGCACCATGAAAAGCGATGCGCGGCGGCCGAGGAACCCCAGAAAGGCGATCAAAACGATTCGGTCTCGCCGATGGTGGCGCGGAATTTCTCGATCTCGACGCGGGCGCGCTCTTGTTCTTCCTCGTCATCGAACTGCAGCGCGAAGCCGCCGTCGAACTCGCGCACGATGCGCCCGTGCAGGTCTTCGTGGCCGTCAGAATGCAGCGCGACGAAGAGATCGTTGCCGAAGCCGGTCTTGTCCAGGTGGACGGCGGCGCCGCCTTCCGAGACATCGACCAGCGTCGCCTGGAAGTTGCCCTCGGCGCTCCGGACCTCCGTCGGCCGGTTGACCGAGAAGCGCTCGAAGCGGCGCTGGTCGGCTCCCGTCGTCGGTGTGCCCGAGATGCGCATGATCCCTCGCTTACGCCGCCTGCGGCTCCGTGCCGAGAAGCGCCTGGAAGCGGGCCCGGTAGCGGTCCCAGGCTTCCGGATTGCGCAGCCTCGGCGGCACCTTGCCGGCGAAGATGTCGCTCCACTGCTCGGCGGCGTAGGCGGCCATGTTGTAACTGGCGTCCGACGTGATGCCGGCGTTGTGCGGCGACACGATGACGTTGTCGAAGGCCATCAGCGGATGGTCGTGCGCCGGTGGCTCAAGTTCGAACACGTCGCAGCCGGCGGCGGCGATGCGGCCTTCCTTGATGGCTTCCGTCAGCGCCACCTCGTCGTGGATGTAACCGCGCGCCGTGGTGATGAAAATGGCGGTCGGCTTCATCCGCGCGTAGAGATCGCCATTGATCATGCCGTTCGTCTCGTCGGTGAGCGGGCAGTTGATGGATATGAAATCGACTTTCGAGAACAGCTCTTCCAGGCTGCTGACCCGCTCGGCGTTACGCTCGGCGAAGTCGGCGGCGGTCAAGTAGGGGTCGTAGGCGTAGGCGGTCATGTTGAAGACCTTGGAGATCTGCGCCACACGGCGGCCGATATTGCCGAGCCCGACGATGCCGATGGAACGCCCGGTCAGCTCGTGGCCCATGTAGTCCCAGCGGTTCCAGCCGCGCGGCTCGCGCCGGATGGCGCGGTCGGACTGGATCATCTGCTTGCACAGCGCCAGCATCATGCCGAACACGTGCTGCGCCACCGATTCTGCGTTGGAGCCGGTCTGGTTGCAGACGATGATGCCGGCATCCGTGCAGGCGGCGACGTCGGCCATGTCGTAGCCGGCGCCCGCCGACGAGACCGCCAGCAGGTTGGGGCAGCGCGCCAGGAATTCGGGTCCCGGCCAGAACTTCTTCTGCGTTTCGGTGCTGGCGCGCATCTGGTAGCCGTGCGCGGTCGAAAGCGCTTCCCAAACGCTGTCCTCGTCGGCGTCCTGTTCCAGGCGCACCAGTTCGATGTTGGCGTCGCGGCCGATGATCTCGGGCCCGATCGGGTCCATCCACTCCTCGAAATAGACGAGGCGTTTCTTCTCTGCGGTCATGTTGGTTTCATCCCCTTCGGATTCGTCGTTCCGTTCTATCGCCGACGGGCCGCCGTCGCAAAGGCTTTGGTTGCAGACACCATATCTAGTGGTGAACTTCCAGTTTCGACCGACATATAGTTTACTTTTGCCGGCGATCGAGGTATGATGTCCCTGGTTAGCGGTTTTGGAGCAGCATACCCAGCAATGGCCAGTTTTCGGTCCCTCTTGGTTTCCTTATCCCGCGCGCTCGGCCTCAGGCGCCGTTCGCGACCCGCCGAGATGATCCGTTTCCGGCCCTACGCGCTGCGCTAGGCGAAACCGGCCTCACCACACCGCTTCCCTTCGGGGCCGCCGGGCACTTCCGGGCCGGCCCCGATTTTTTTATCCGCCGCGCACCCGCGCCAGGAACTCGTCCACGTGCCCTTCCAGGTTCCTGGCCTGCACGCTCAGTTCCCTCGACGAGGCGAGCACGCCTTTCGCGGCAATGCCGGATTGCTCGGCGGCATCGGACACGTTGGTAATATGCGACGACACCGCATTGGTGCCGCCGAGGGCCTGATCGACGTTCTGCCCGATCGCGCCGGCGGCGGCGTTTTGACGGTCCACGGCGGCGGCGATCTCGGCGGTCAGCTCGTTCATGCGCTCAATGGTCTGGCTGATGGAGCCGATTGCCGTCACCGCATCGCCGGTGGCGGCTTGAATGCCGTCGATATGGGTGGTGATCTCGTCGGTCGCCCGCGCCGTCTGGCTCGCGAGATTTTTGACCTCCGCCGCGACAACCGCAAAGCCTTTGCCCGCCTCGCCGGCACGCGCCGCCTCGATGGTGGCGTTGAGCGCCAGCAGATTGGTCTGCTCAGCAATGTCGGTAATCAGCCCGAGCACCTCGCCGATGCGGCTGGAAGCGGAATCAAGGTGCTGGATCGACGACGCGGTTTCGGCGGCACCGCGGACCGCATCGGCGGCGATTTCGGTGGAACGCCGCACCCGCTCGCCAATGTCGGCGATCGACGTCGACATGTCCTCCGCGGCTTCGGCCACGGAACGCACATTGCCGGCGGCCTCGTCGGCGGCCGCCGCCACTTGCGAGGCACGGCCGGCCGTATCCTCGGCCGTCACCGTCATGGTCTGCGCGGCGGTCTCCATGTCCGATGCCGACGTTCCGAGCGCGCCGACCACCGATGACACGCTGTTTTCGAATTCATCTGCCAGGTGACTCATCAGTTCATTGCGCTCGGCCGCGGCCGCCCGGCGGCTCTCTTCGGCCCGCGCCTCCAGGTTCCTGACCTCAATAGCGTTGTCCTTGAACACCTGCACCGCGTCGGCCATCTCGCCAATCTCGTCGGCCCGGTCGGTGGCCGGAACGGCGGTATCGAGATCGCCCTGCGCCAGTCGGTTCATGGCCCCGGTCATCGCCATCAACGGCCGGCCGATCATCCGCTCCAGAGCGACGTAGACCACCGCCAGCGTCAGCACGAAAAAGCCGAGCTTGGAGAGCCCCGCCGTCCACGCCGAGGCCGACTGCACGCCTTGAAGATCGTTCTGGGTCGTCACCAGTTCCCGCGCCAAGAGGTCGGACTTGCGTTCGACCTCGGTCTTGCGGGCTTCATTGCCCACCTTCAAGGCCGCCAGTTCCTGGGCTTGCTTCTTGTCGATGCCGGCGATGGTTCCCGCCGCCGTGTCGCGCAACGATACCAGTGCCTGGCGCGACACAGCCAGTTCCAGCACACCGCGCGGGGCGTCGTTGTCTCCGTGGCAGCCGTGGCAGGCCTCCTCGTTCTCCAACAACACGTAGGAATAGGTGAGCGGCACGGGATTGCCGTCGTCATCCTCGCCGTCCGCATCGATGGACAGGCTGTCGTCGTGGTTGCCGACTACCCGGGCCAGGGCCTCGCCGCGCGCGCCGGTCAAGCGCGCCGGCACCTCCGCGTCGCGGCGCTCATACGTGCCGTCGCCGAGCAGCGCGTTGATCTGGTCGATGGTCTTGTTATCGGTAAATGCCGCCTCACCGTTGGTGCGCCAAAGTGCAATGGAGGCGATCCGAGGCTCCTCGGTGAGGACCTCGATGATGGTTTCCACCGCCTCGGCCTCGCCGGCCAACATGGACGACTTGATCATCGCCGTGACGGTCAGGCCGATACCGTCGCGCTGGCCGACCAGAAAGCGTTCTTCCTGGGAGACGCCGGCCTACGCCCTGTTCTTGACCAGGGTCTGGGACACCCCCAGACGCTCGGCCTCCAACTCCAGGCCATGCGCCAGGGCCGACAGGATCTGCTTGTCCTTGTCGGCGAGCGCACCGCTCATTTCGGCCACAAGATGGTCGGTCTTGGCGCGAACCTTGGCGCCGATCCATTGACTGATCGCCATGTCCAGGACAAAGGCAATGCCGACAAAAACGAAAACCGCCACGATGAGCTTGGTGGTCAGGGAGTTCATCCGAACCATGGTTCGTCCTCTCGCGTACCGGGCCACTGGCACCGGAATTGAATATGCCGGAAGTAATATAGTGCAAGCGCTAGGAAGGCTGCTTGAGCCAGATCAAACCAGCGGACGAAAATGAATTGGGGGACTACAGCGACGTGGCGGTGCGCGCGGCCTGATCGTAGAGGCCGGAGAGAAATCTGAGCACGTCGGCCAGTTCGCCGATTTCCGTCATGTCGCCGCCGACCGCGTCGAAGGAGCCGATCAGGCACTGGTCGCGGACCTCGCGGTAGCGCTCGCAGGCGTCGCGCCCGGCATCCGTGGTGGAGAACAGGTTCTCCTTGCCGGACTTCTCCGATTGGACGAGGCCGAGCTTCGCCAGCTTCTTCAGGCCGTAGTTGACCAGGTGGGTGTCCTCGACGTTGAGCACCAGGCAGATGTCGGCCAGCTTCTTGGCCCGGTCGCGATGGTTGACGGTGTGCAGCACCAGGATATCGAGCGGGCTCAGGTCCGGATAGCCGACAGCGCTCATGCAGCGCACGATCCAGCGGTGGAAGGCATTGTTGGCCAGCGTCAGGCCGAACTCGAACTCGCTCAGCTCGCTCGCGCCTTCGGTCACCAAATGCGCCGAGGAAACGATGGGTGTCTTGGAGCGCGGACGGCGTGGCTTCGATGATTTGGTGCTGCTCATGGGTGGCTCCCGGACGAATCTGCGACCCGTTCATAAAAACATGTTGAAAATATTTTATCAATAATTTATCGATAAATTTAACAATCACTTTTCTCCGGGAGCCCGCGCCATGACCAACACCCCCACCCCCGCATCCGGCTGGCAGGTCTGGATCGACCGTGGCGGCACCTTCACCGATTTGGTCGCCAAGCGCCCGGACGGCGCGCTGGTCACCCACAAGCTGCTGTCGGAAAACCCGGAGCGCTACAAGGACGCCGCCGTGCAGGGCATCCGCGACCTCTTGGACCTGGACGCCGACGCCGCCATTCCGCCGGGCCGGGTGGAGGTGGTGAAGATGGGCACCACGGTGGCCACCAATGCGCTGCTGGAACGCAAGGGCGAGCGCACGCTGTTCGTCACCACCAAGGGCTTCGCCGACGTGCTGCGTATCGGCTACCAGAACCGCCCGCGGCTGTTCGACCGCCACATCCAGTTGCCGGAAATGCTCTACGCCGACACCCTGGAAGTGACCGAGCGCATCGGGCCCAGGGGCCAGGTGCTGACACCGCTCGATGAAGCGGCCGCGCGCGAAGGTCTCAAGAAAGCCTATGCAGACGGCTTCAGGGGCTGCGCCATCGTCTTCATGCACGGCTACCGCCACCCGGAACACGAAGACCGCGTCGCCGAGATCGCCCGCGAGATCGGCTTCACCCAGGTCTCCACCTCGTTTGCCACCAGCCCGTTGATGAAGATCGTCTCGCGCGGCGACACCACGGTGGTCGATGCCTACCTGTCGCCGATCCTGCGCCGCTACGTCGACCAGGTGGCCGGCGAGTTGAACAGCGGCGGCTCCAACGACACGCGGCTGATGTTCATGCAATCCAACGGCGGCCTCACCGACGCCAAGCTGTTTCAGGGCAAGGACGCGATCCTGTCGGGCCCGGCCGGCGGTGTCGTCGGCATGGTCGAAACCGCGCGGCACGAGGGCTTCGAGAAGGTCATCGGCTTCGACATGGGCGGCACGTCAACCGACGTTTCGCACTTCGACGGCGAATACGAGCGCGCCTTCGAAACATTGGTTTCCGGCGTGCGCATGCGCGCGCCGATGATGCATATCCACACCGTCGCCGCCGGTGGCGGCTCGATCCTGCATTTCGACGGCAGCCGCTACCGCGTCGGCCCCGACAGCGCCGGCGCCAACCCGGGCCCGGCCTGCTATCGGCGCGGCGGCCCGCTGGCGGTCACCGACTGCAACGTCATGCTCGGCAAGATCCAGCCCAAGCACTTCCCAAAGGTGTTCGGCCCGAACGCCGACGAACCGTTGAACGCCGACGTCGTGCGCGAGCGCTTCGGCGCCCTGGCGCGCGAAATCGCCGAGGCCACCGGCCAGGCCGAACCGGCGCCGGAAGCCGTCGCCGACGGGTTCCTGCGCATTGCCGTCGAGAACATGGCCAACGCCATCAAGCAGATTTCCGTGCAGCGCGGCTACGACGTCACCGAATACGCGCTCAACTGCTTCGGCGGCGCTGGCGGCCAGCACGCCTGCGCCGTGGCCGATGCCTTGGGCATGGAAACCATCCTGCTGCATCCCTTTGCCGGCGTTTTGTCGGCCTACGGCATGGGCCTGGCCGACGTGCGGGCACTTCGCGAACGCCAGGTGGAAGGCCCGCTCGACGGTGCCACCCTGAAGCTCGCCGAAACCGCATTGAACGAATTGGAAAGCGAGGCCCGCGCCGAGGTGCTGGGCCAGGACGTGCCGGAAGCCCGCACCAGCGCAAAGCGCAAAGCGCATCTTCGCTATGCCGGCACGGATAGCGCGCTGCTGGTCGATTTCGCCGGCACCGATGCCATGCAGGCCGAGTTCGAGGCCCAGCACCAGCAGCGCTTCGGCTTCATCGCGCCGGAGCGCGCGCTGCTGGTCGAGGCCGTCTCGGTCGAGGCCATCGGCGCCACCGAGGAAATGCCGGTAACGGAAGCCGACGCCGGCGCCGACACGGACACTCCGGAAGCCATCGATGCGGCCACCATGTTCGCCGCAGGCGAGTGGCTGGAAACGCCGCTCTACGACCGCGACGCCATGCGCCCCGGCCATAAGGTGGACGGGCCGGCGATCATCGTCGAGGCCACCGGCACCAACGTCATCGAACCCGGCTGGCGGGCCGAGTTGAAAGCCAGCGGCGCGCTCGTCGTCACCCGCGTGGTGCCGCGTCCGAAGACCGAAGCGGTCGGCACCAAGGCCGACCCGGTGATGCTGGAAGTGTTCAACAACCTGTTCATGTCGATCGCCGAACAGATGGGCGCGACGCTGGCCAACACCGCCTACTCGGTCAACATCAAGGAACGGTTGGATTTCTCCTGCGCCATCTTCGACCCGGAAGGCAATCTGGTGGCCAACGCGCCGCACATGCCGGTGCACCTGGGCTCCATGGGGGAAAGCATCAAGACCGTCATCCGCGAGAACAAGGACACCATCAAGCCGGGCGACGTCTATGCGCTGAACGCGCCCTACAACGGCGGCACGCACCTGCCGGACGTCACCGTGATCACCCCGGTGTTCGAACCGGACGGCAAGAAAGTACTGTTCTATGTCGGCTCGCGCGGCCACCACGCCGACATCGGCGGCAAGACGCCGGGCTCGGCACCGCCGGACTCGCGCGTCATCGAGGAGGAAGGCGTCGTCATCGACAACTTCCTGCTGGTCGAGCACGGCAAGCTGCGCGAGGCGGAGACGCGGGAACTCCTGGGGTCCGGCCTCTACCCCTGCCGCAACATCGATCAGAATCTAGCCGACCTGGGGGCGCAGATCGCCGCCAACACCACCGGCGTCAAGGAACTGACCAAGATGATCGACCACTTCGGCCTCGATGTGGTCTGGGCCTACATGGGCCACGTGCAGGACAACGCCGAGGAATCCGTGCGCCGGGTGCTCGACGTGCTGAAGGACGGCGAGTTCGTCTATCCCATGGACGGCGGCCGCCACATCAACGTGCACATCACCGTCAACAAGGAAGCCCGGCGCGCGACAGTGGACTTCACCGGCACGTCGCCGCAGGATCCCGGCAACTTCAACGCGCCGACGGCGGTCTGCAAGGCGGCCGTGCTCTACGTTTTCCGCACCCTGGTGGACGACGAGATTCCCTTGAACGAGGGCTGCCTGAAACCCATCGACATCAAGGGCCTGGAAGGCACCATCCTGGCACCGATTTATCCCGCCGCCGTGATCTCCGGCAATACCGAGGTGTCGCAGGGCATCACCGATTGCCTCTATGCGGCCTTGGGCGTGCTCGCCTCGGCACAGGGCACCATGAACAACTTCATCTTCGGCAACGACACCTACCAGTACTACGAAACCATCTGCGGCGGTTCCGGCGCCGGGCCCGACCACGACGGCACCGACGCGGTCCACACCCACATGACCAATACCCGCCTCACCGATCCGGAAGTGCTGGAATGGCGTTTCCCGGTGATCCTGGAGAGCTTCGCCATCCGTCACGGTTCCGGTGGCGCCGGCAAGCACCATGGCGGCAACGGCACGATCCGGCGCATGCGCTTCGAGGAACCGATGACCGCCACCTTCCTCACCAGCCACCGCGAGACCGAGCCCTATGGCCTGATGGGTGGGCTCGCCGGTTCCATCGGCCGCAACAGCGTCGAGCGCGCGGATGGGTCGACGGAGGTCCTCAAGGGTGCTGACGGCACCGAAGTCGGCGCCGGCGAAGTGGTGGTGATCGAAACGCCCGGCGGCGGCGGTTACGGCGCGCCCTGATCCCGGTTCAGGCGGATAACACTTCGGCTTCCGGATTGGAGACAGTGGTGCGCTGCATGACGCGGCGGTGGCGCCCGGCATCGTAGGGCGTGGCCCGGTGCAGGGTGGAGCGGTTGTCCCAGATCAGGATATCGCCGGTCCGCCATTCGTGGCGGTAGACGGCAGCCGCCTCCGTCGCGCCGGCCAATAGCGCATCGAGCAGTTCCTGGCTGTCCTCGACCGTCCAGCCGACGATCTGCTTGGCGTGCGCGCCGATCATCAGCGATTTGCGTCCGGTCACCGGATTGACCTGCACCAGCCGATGGCGCGCGGCAGGCATCTCCGCCTTCTGTTCGGCGCTCAACTGGAAATCCGTGCGGCTGCGCGAATAGCCGAAATCGTGCTCGACCACCAATCCCTCGATCCGCGCCTGGGTCGCCGGGTCGAGCGCGTCATAGGCGGCGGCGGTGGAGACCAATTCGGTCGCACCGCCCTCGGGCGGCACCTCGCGGGCGCTCAGCAGCGAACAAAGCGACGGAACGGTCTTGAAGGTCGAGTCCGCGTGCCAAAGGTAGTTGCCCTTCTGGTAGGCCATGCGCGGATCGTCCATGGGGATCTTTTCGCCGGTGGCGATGTCGATGTTGGACTGGCGGGCGAAAGCCGTGCCGCCGGCGGGATTGGTGCTGACGGTACGTTCCAGGGGGCCGAACAATTCGGAGAAGGCGACCTGCCGGTCGTCGTCCATCGGCTGGGCGGGAAAGAACAACAGGCCGTAATCGTCGAGCGCACGGCGAATCGGGAGAAACGCCGCTTCGGACAATTCGGTGGTGATGTCGACGCCGGTGATTTCGGCGCCGAAATCGGGGCGCAAAGGCTGAATTTTCAAAGACATGCCGGCAGGATACCCGTTCCGCCGCAACGGTCAACGACTTGCCGGGCAAATCGCATAGTCCCAAAATATGGGGTTCGGGTGAACGAAAACTGCGCTCATCTAGAGGCCGCTTCGAAGCGAAGGCTTTAATCCATTGTTTTTAAACAATTTATTAAACCCCGTGTCGATTGACGCCGGAGTCCATTCCGCTTATTCTATTAAGAATCAATACGTTACGGTTTCTTTTCGGGCATGGCGCAGATTATTCGTGGCATCATCGGCGGAGTTTTATTGGCAGCGCTCATCGCGCCGGCCATGGGCGCGACGCTTGAATCGGAACTCGCCAACCTGCTCTACGACCATCCGCAGATCCGCTCGGCGATGAAATCGCTGGAATCGGCACGCAAGGAAATCGACCGCTCCAAGTCGAGCTACTACCCGACCGTCTCGGCCACCACCGACACCGGCTACGAATTGATCGACAGCCCCGCCGAGCGCAATTCCTCCGACGGCCAGAACGGCAAACCTTCGAGCCGCACGCCCTATACCGCCAACCTCACCGTTTCGCAGAACCTGTTCAACGGGTTCTTGACCGATTCACAGGTACGCACCGCTCGGTTGAACAAGGAAATTTCCCAGTTCGAGTTGGAGACGACCCGCCAGAACACGCTGTTCTCCGGCGCCAATGCCTATATCGACGTGCTGCGTCAGCAGCGCCTGGTGGAACTCGCCACCGCCAACGAGGCCACCATCCAGCGCCAGCTCAACCTCGAGGATGAACGCGTGCAGCGCGGATCCGGCGTCGCCGTCGACGTGCTGCAGGCGAAATCGCGCCTGCAGATCGCCAAGGAGCGGCGCGTCAACTTCGAGGGCTCGCTGTCCGACGCCGTCAGCCGCTACATCCAGACCTTCGGCCATGCACCCGACATCAACGCCATGACCGACCCAGTGCCGCCGGTGGAGATGATCCCGAGCACCCTGGATCGCGCCGTCGAGATCGCGGTGATCGAGAACCCGGCGGCGTCGTGCGCCGTCACCAGCATCGAAGTGGCGCGCCAGCGGCGCCAGACCGTGCGTTCCGAGCTGGCGCCGACCGTCGACCTGGAGGGACAGGTTAACTACGAGAAACACTCAGGTGCGACCATCGGCACGCGGCGCGATTATTCGGTGATGCTGACCGCCAACTGGGACCTGTTCACCGGCTTTTCGACACGCGAGTCGCTGAGTCAGGCGACCTACGACTACCGCGCCAGCCAGGACAACCGCGACCACACCGCGCGCCGCATCATCGAGCAGACGCGCCTTGCCTGGCAGGCGCTGCTGACGGCGCGCGAACGGTTGTATCTGCTGGAAAACGCCGTCAACATCGCGTCCGAAGTGTTCGAATCGCGCAAGCGCCTACGCGAAGCCGGCAAGGAAACGGTGATCAACGTGCTCGACGCCGAGAACGAGGTCTCCAACGCCCAGATCAACTATACCTCGGCCGCCTACGACGAGCGTCTGGCGGTCTATCAGTTGCTGCGATCCATGGGACGGCTGAACACGCCCAACCTGGGTCTATCGCCCGGTTAAGCCGAGCGCTCGCTCTGGCGCTGGCCGCGTTTCATCAAGGCGCGCACGGCGGAGGCGGAAAGCCCAGCCAGCAATCGCGCCAAATCGCCACTGAGGACCTCGCCCCTTGTGTCGTGCAATTGCGGCGCCCTGCGGCCGAGATAGAAATGACGCAATACCACGCGGATACCATCATCCCCATCAAGGACCAGATCGTCCCGCTGGCGGCTGAACCCGCACCTCGCCAGCACCAGACCGTCCGGCAGGCGCACGACGTTGCCGGTCGACGGCAGAAGGTGGGCGTGGGGCGATAGGTCGGCGGCCATGCGGGATTTCCTTCGCGGGGGGATACAATCAGGTGCCTGCATAGCCGACAACCATGACGTGATCCTGACGAACACCACCGTCGGCGGGATGGACCACCCCCCAACTAGCATGTGGTGTTCCGCCGAATCCGTTGTACATTTGGGGAATCGACGCAGACTGGGATAAGCGGATACTGATCGGGCCATGGCTGATCCACATCTACTCGTGGTGGAAGACGACGAACTGGTGCAGAGCCTGATGGGCGCCTATCTGCGCCGGGACGGCTTCGAGGTCAGTCTCGCCACCACCGGCAAGGAGATGCTGGCGGCGATCGATTCCGAACCCATCGACTTGGTACTGCTCGACCTCAACCTGCCGGACGAAGACGGTCTTTCATTGGCGCGCCAGGTGCGTGCGCGCTCCAGCCTGCCGATCATCGTCATCACCGCCCGGCGCGAAAAGAGCTACCGCATGGCGGCGCTGGAGATCGGCGCCGACGACTACCTGACCAAACCCTTCGACCCCGACGAACTTGTGCTCAGGGTGCGCAACCTCGTCGGCCGCGTACACGGCGGTGACGGCGGTAGCCCGGTGCAGGAGGCCTATCGCTTCGACGGATGGGAGGTCGTGATCGACAGCCGCTCGGTGCGCGACCCCGAGGGCGCGCCGGTGACATTCACGCGGGCCGAGTTCAACCTGCTGGCGGCGCTGCTCAAGGCGCCCAACCGGGTGCTGAGCCGCACCCATCTGCTCGACGCCGTCAGCCACGACGCCGATTCCCCCACCGAACGCCTGATCAACGTGCTGGTCAGCCGCATCCGCAAGAAGATCGAACCCAACCCGCGCGCGCCCAAATACATCTCAACCGTGGTCGGCTGCGGATACAAATTCGCGCCGCCGGTGGAATAAGCCGTCGACCTTTGCGCACGCCTCAAAAAAAAGGACCTGACCGTTTCCGGTCAGGCCCTTCGGCAGGAGACGCACATCGGGAAAGCCTACCGATGTGCGCGGGACAACTATGAATTAACCAATCAAAATCGCTGTTATCCGCGCTGAGCAATCGTTACAGTCGTTGATACCACATAATCCTCGGATTGCGACATGCATACCAATTGGTCCGTATTAATCGGTATGAATGACTTGAATTAGAATAAATAAAAGGAAGTAACGGGAGGTCCGCCGCCATGATTCGCGTGCTCGGCAGAAACAATTCCATCAACGTACAGAAAGTCATGTGGTGCGCGGCGGAGCTCAGTCTCGACGTCGACCGCCGCGACATCGGCCTGCAGTTCGGCGGCAACGACACGCCCGAATACCTGGCCAAGAACCCCAACGGCCTGATCCCGACGCTGGAGGACGGCGAACTGACGGTGTGGGAATCCAACACCATCGTGCGCTACCTGGCGGACAAATACGGCACCGGCGACTGGGCGCTGGCGACGCCGGGCGAACGCGCGCTGGCCAGCCAATGGATGGATTGGTACCTGACCACCATCCACACGCCGCTCGGCTTCGTGTTCCGCAGCCTGATCCGCACGCCGGAGGCGGAACGCGACATGCCCGCCGTGGAGGCCAACATCGTCGCCACCAACCGGCTCTGGGGCATGCTCGACCAGCACCTGCAGGGCAAGAGCTTCGTCCTCGGCGAAATCCCGTCGGTCGGCGACATTCCCATCGGCTGCGCCGTCTACCGCTGGTTCAACATGGACGTGGAACGGCCGGCGCTGCCAAACGTCAGCGCCTGGTACGAGCGCCTCTGTGCGCGCCCGGCCTACCGCGACCACGTCATGATCCCGCTGAGCTGAGGAGCCGAGACGATGTTGGAACTTCCCATGCAGCCGCCCATCGGCACGCCGGAACTGGATGCCCAGTACAACAACCGCGCCATGGTGCCCGAACACATGCAGATGTACGAAGCCTGGCAGCCCATGTGCGGCCAGGTCATGCGCGATTTCCCCAGCCACCAGGGCGTCGCCTATGGCACGTCGAAACGCGAAATCATGGACATCGTGCTCCCCAAGGGCCCCGGTCCGCACCCGCTTTTGGTCTATATCCACGGCGGCTACTGGATGAGCCGCGACATCTCCGACCAGACCTTCCTGGCGCGCGCCTATGCCGACGCCGGCATCGCCTTCGCCCTGATCGAATATGACCTGATCCCGAGCGTCCGCATGGCCGACGTCATTCGCCAGTGCCGCACCGCGACGCAATGGCTCCATGACCATGCCGGCGACTACGGCATCGACCGCGAGCGGATTTTCGTCTCCGGCCATTCCGCCGGCGGCCACCTGACGGCGGTGATGGCGGCGACCGATTGGCCGGCCGAGACCGGCGGCCCCAAGAACCTGATGAAGGGCGGCATCGCGCTTTCCGGTATCTACGATCTGGCCCCGATCCAGGCCGGCTACATGCAGGAGACCCTCGCTCTCACCGACGAGGAAGTCGAACGCGACAGCCCACTCAACCACGCCACGGCACCCACCATGCCATTGCTGGTGGTGCCGGGCGGCGGCGAGAGCGACGCCTTCAAGTGGCAGTCGCGCAGCCTGGTCAACGCCTGGAACGCCAAGGGCGGCGATCTCCGCTACCTGGAGCCGGCGGGCTGCAACCACTTCACCATCCTGGCGGAATTCGCCGATCCGGAAAGCGAACTGGCGCGCGCCACCATGGCGTTGGTCAAGAACGGGGGCTGAAGCTCAAGTTTCCGGTTTCGGCTCGACTTCGGGCTCGGGCTCGGGCTCGGATTCAGATGCGGGCTGGGCCGGCGGCGGCGCGGCTGGGGACGCCATGTGCACGACGCGCTGCGGGAACGGAATCTCGATGCCGGCAGCCTTGAATTCGGCGTCGATGGCGAAGCGGATATCGGAGGCCGTCCGCAGCCTTCGTTGCACGTCGGCCAGGAAAGCCCGAACCTCGAAAATCAAGGCGCTATCGCCGAAATCCATGAACAGCACGAAGGGTTTCGGAAAACGCACGACATTGGCGTGCTCCTCCGCGCACCTGAGCAGGATTTCCTCGACCTTTTGCGGATCCGTGCCGTAGGCGACGCCGATCGCCACCTCGACCCGGCCGAGGATGTTCTTGTGGGTCCAGTTGGTCACCGGATTGGCGATCAGATCGGCGTTGGGAATGATCACCGAAGCGCGCTGGAAGGTCTCGATCTCGGTGGAGCGCACATTGACCTTCTTCACCAATCCTTCGTTGGCGCCGACGACGACCCAGTCACCCGGCTTGATCGGCCGCTCGACCAGCAGGATCAGGCCGGAGACGAAATTGTTGACGACGTTCTGCAGCCCGAAGCCGATACCGACCGAGAGCGCGCCGGCGACCAGCGCCAGGTTGGTGAGGTCGAGCCCGAGTGCACCGATGGCCACCAGTGCCGCGATGACCACGCCGATGTAGCCGACGCCGGTCTTCAGCGCGTCGCGCACGCCCCGGTCCTGCGACACGTTGGGCAGCAAGTGCTTGTCGAGGCTGCGCTGCACGAGGCGCGTCACCGAGACGATGACGACGAACAGCAGCAGCGCGAAGACGATATCGGCGAGCGACAGGGTATAGGAGCCGATGCGGATGCCGCTCATCAACTGCGCCGCCGAGAGCGCCGTCTCCTGGGCACTGAAGCCCCAGACCGGCAGCAAAGCGAGCCCCGCCAGCACCAATAGCGCCAGGTCGAGCAGCACCCGGAGCCAGAACAGGATCTTGTCGCGGGTCTCGGCGTTCAGCACCAGCACCGCTTGCACCCAGCGTCCGAAGCGGTAGTCGGAATCGAGCGCCGCCGCCAACGCCTCGCGCGCCGCGGTGCGCAGCAGAGCCAGGCCACTGACCAGAAGCGCCGTCAGTCCGACCGCGATCACCAGATAGGCGGCGAGCCCGGTATAGCCAATGGCCGCCGTCAGCGGCAGCGCCACCAGCCCGACCGTCAACGCCGCGCGCAACCTGGAAAGCGACGTGTGACTCGCCTCGTCGGCATCGGTGTCGGAGCGCGCCTCCAAGCTCCAGATGCGGCTGCCCATCAGCGAGATGTAATGCGGCACCATCACCACGGTGAACACCAGCGAGCCGACCGATTCCAATTCCTCCGACACGGTGGCCCAGGCCATCGCGCGGTAGACGGCCTCGAACAGCAGGAACACGGCCAAGGTCAACTTCAGGCGGAATACCAGGGTGGCCGAAGCCTCGGCGTCGAAATTCAGCCACCGCCATTGCTGGCGACGCGACGTTAGCGCGGCATTGATTAGCGCATAGCCGAACAGGAACAGCACCAGGCTTCTGGACACCGCCCAGACCAGCGCCGGCAGCGGCCCCTCGGTGACGTGGGTCTCGCGCACCGCGGCAGCGGCGAGCACGATGAACACGATCGGCCCCAGCGTGCGTCCCGCCCCCTCGATCACGCCGGCGATGACGCGGCGCGCGTAGCTCGGCGCCTCGATGCCGCTGACGCGGCCGTAGCGCCTGCGCATCCAGCGCCCCGCCAGCCAGGCGGCGAGCGCCACCGCCAAAGCGATCAGGAGGCTGCGGCCCAAGAGGTTGCGCCGCTCGGCGGTAATGCGAAGATCGTTCCACCAGGTCTTGGGCGCCTCTACCAGGCTGACCTCGGCCAGATGCAGGGCTTCCGGCAGAGCCGTCGACCAGGCGGAATAACCGAGCGGCGACACCCGGCGCTCGAGCAGCAGGGTCTTCAGCCGCTGGCGCGATTTCTGGCCGATCTCGCGCATCAGCTGTTCGGCCCGCGCCATCATCAGGCTCGCCTGCTTGGCGCGTCCTTCGTGTGCCGCCAACTGCGTTTCCAGCTCCTTGCGGCGCAACTGGATGGTTCGGGATTCCTGGCCGTTCTCGGGCTTGACGCCGAGCGCGTCGAGCAGCCCCTGGACCTGCTTCACCTGCCCTTCCGATTCGTCGCGCGTCGCCGCCGCATCGTCGATGACGGCCTTCAGCCGCCGGCGCAGGTCGCGTTCCTCGACCGTCGCCGTGCGGCCGCGCTCGATCCGGTTCTGCGCCTTCTTGACCGCATTTTCCCAGCCGTTGAGCTTTTCGGTGAAGGTCTTGGGCGGCCCGTCGGGCGCACTCGCCAATGGCCCCGCAATAAGCAGAACCGCAAAGACGGCAGCAAAAAAGACGGCAAGGCGACGCGGCATCAGATCCACTTCAGGCGCTTCAGCAGCCAGTATTCGAACACGGCCAAGGCGCCGATGCCGCCGACCATGGCCAAGAAGGCCCAGGCCTTGTCGGCACCGGGTATGCCGCCGACGTTGGCGCCCAACAGCCCGGCAATGAGGCTCGGCGGCAGCAGGATCGCGGCGACCACGGTCAACAGGTACATGGTGCGGTTCATGCGCTCGTTCTGCAGGTAGCGGTATTCATCGTGCAACACGCTCAGGCGCTCATGCAGGGCGTCCAGGTTTTCCACATAGCGCGTCAGGCGGTCGACGGCCTCGGTCAATTGTTCGCGCTGATGCTTGGCGAAGCCGGTCTTGGCGTCTGTATGCAGCGCCGTCACCGCGTCGCGCTGCGGCTTCAGGTAGCGGCGCAGCAAGATCACCTCTGTGCGGACCTCGCCGATGTCAAGCTTCTCACCGCCGCCGTCCTTGGCAAACACCGCGTCCTCGAAGACGCCGACCCGGTCTTCCAGTTCCGCCAGCACCGGTTCCATGCGCACCGTCAGCCGCTCGGCCAGGCGCACCACGACGCCGGCGGCGGTCTTCGGGCCGGTGCCGGCATCCAGCGCTTCCTCGATGTCCTTCACCGCCAGCAGCCGCCGCAGCCGCATGGTCAGCACCCTGTTATCGGAGACCAGCACCCGAATGCCGACCATGTCTTCCGGGTCGGCGCCGGGGTTCAAATTGACGCCGCGCAGGAACAGGACCGTGCCGCTTTCGGTTTCGATCATGCGCGGGCGGGTGTTCTCGGCCAGCAGCGCCTCGGCGGCGTAGGCGTGGATGCCTGCGTGTTCGCGGATCCAGGCGCTGGCGTCCGGTTCGGTAATGTCGAAATGCGCCCAAAGGATGCCCGTTTCCGGCGTCCAGTGCTCGAACTCGGCCTGATCCAGACGCCTGGCGGCGCCCGTGCCGTCGAGCAGCAATGCGTGAATCAGTCCTTTCGGCATCGGCTGGCCGTCCCTTCCGTCATACGTCCTTGCTCGCATGAAGTATAGTCGATGGCAAGCCGATGGGGACTGGAATTATGTCCAGTCCCCACCTCAAAGACGCCGAGTTTACCGGTCAGTCGGCGAAAGCCACCGCCGCCATCAGGCCGGGACCGGCATCACGGCCGGAATCTTTCGCCACCTGGGCCAGCGTGCGCTCCAGCGACGAAACGGTATAGCCCTTGGCACGCAGCCGTTCCGCCAGGGCGTCCGGCGTCAGCCGGTAGAGCGGCGCCACCTGGGCGATGGTGCCGCTCTGCATCGCCCGCACCGTGGCGCGCAGCGGATTGCCGCCACCGCCCGATGGCCCCGTCAGGGCGGGATAGGCGAAGACGACACCGCCGGCCAGCGACAGCAACAGCGGGATATAGATGACCTTGCGCTTGAAGTAGGTCATCAGGCTGGTCCAGTTCTTCCAGATGTGCAGCGCCACTGGCACAATCAGCACCATCGACAGCCATTCATGCATGGCATGGAAGATCGACGTGCCCAGGTGGAAAAACAGGAACACGCCGGAAACGGTCGAGACCAGGAACAGCCCCATGGTGTAGGTGGTGCCATGGGTTTTCAGGTTTTGCCACATGCGCTCGAATCCCCTCTTTTGCATGGACCCCAATCGTCTGTCGATTGTGCCCGCCGTCGGTAACGGAAATATCCCGAAAAGCCGTCGATTTGTATTTTTTCGTATCAATCCGAGCAGGCGCGGCCGTCGGCCTTGAGCGCCGCGGCAATCAACCCATCGCCGACCAGTTCCATCAGCGCATCGAAATAGCCGCCCTCGCGGGTGCGCGAGTTGGTGTCGGAGGTAACGACGATGGTCTGGCCGGTGCCGGGCACGACGAAAACGAATTGTCCGCCAAAGCCGCGCGCATAGGCGACGCGCTCTGAGCTCATCTCGGTCAGGAACCAGCCGTATCCGTAGTCGTCACCGGAATAGAACGATTGCGTGCGCGGCGTCCAGGATTGCCGCACCCAGCCCACCGGCAGGATGCGGCGGCCGTCATGCACACCGTCCTGGCGGTAGAGTTCGCCAAAGCGCAGCAGCGCCATCGGCGACAGCACCATGTTGTTGCCGCCGAAATAGATTCCCTGCGGATCGCGCTGCCAGGGGGGAATATCGATGCCGAGCGGCCGGCCCAACCATTCGACGGCAAGCGCATGGGTGCTCTTGGCGCCGACGCGCGTCAGGATCGCCGACAGCAGGTGCGAGTTGCCGGTGGAATAGAGCATCCGCCCGCCGGGCTCGTCGGCGAAAGGCCTGGAAAGCGCGTGGCGTACCCAATCGGGGCTTTACACCCAGCGTCCGTAATTGCGCCCGGACGTGCGCTCCAATCCCGCCTGCATGGAGAGCAGGTTGCCGATGGTGACGCGCCGGAGCCTCGGGTCCGGGCTGGGCGGAAGCCGGTCGGCCAGATAGTCGGCAACGGGCACGTCGGTGCCCTTCACCAATCCCCGCCCGATGGCCGCGCCGACCAACGCCGCGATCACCGATTTCGACACCGACTTGACGTTTACCGCCCGCTCCAGCCCAGGGCCGCGAAAGGCCTTGGCCGCCTGTACATCGCCATGGCGGGCGACGATCAGCGCATGCAGACGCGGCAGCGCCTGGGCGCGCTCCAGGGTTTTGGCCAAAAGCGCCTTGTCCATGGCGGCATTCGCGGCCGAGGCCGGCCCCGACCAGGCCAGCACCAGCAGCTCCGTCGCCATCCACCGAAGGCGCCGGAAGCTCACGTCAGTTGTCAAACATCATCCAGTCTTGCATCTGCTGCTCGCCGGCATCGCAGGGCGGCCGGCTGCGCTCGGCGGCCAGGTGCAGCAACGGCCGGGGCGGCGTCAGCTCGGCGATCTCCAGGAACAGCTTTCTGCGGATGGCGCGGGCGAAATCCATGAACCCATGCGCCACCACCATGAAGGCGCTGGCGCCGCCGATGACGCAGTCCTCGTAATAGAGGTCCAGGTGCTGGAAACTGGGAAAGCCGGACGGGTTGGGCCGGCCGGACATAATCGGCAGGCCGTTGATGGTGATCTTTTCGGCCACCACGCGGTCGCGGGCATGATCAACCATCATGCCGCTGTTGTTTGGACCGTCGCCGGAGACGTCGATCACCCGGCGCCGTCCCTGGAAACCGTTGTTCTCGAACCGGCCGGCGGCATACAGCAACGCAGTGGAGATCGAGGTGCGGCGCTCGACTTCAAGGCTAGACGCCTCGATGGCGCGGGCGAAAGCCTCGGCGCTCGCCTGGTCGGAGATCTCGGTCCAGTCGACGATGGTGCGCTGGGTATATTCGCCAGCCCACTGCACGTAGGTGACGGCGATGCGCCCATGCCCGCCGGCGCGGATGGCGCCGACGATGCGCGGATGGCGGATCGCATGGGCATATCCCTGGCGCTGCAGGGCCATCTCTTCCATGTCCATGGAGCGCGAGATGTCGGCGGCCAGCACCAGTTCCAGATCGACCAAGCGCTCGGCGGCGGAAACCGCCGCCAGTGGCGGCACGGCCAAAAGCATGCCGATAACAGCCGATACCAGAACCTCGCGCACCATCACGCCCGAACTCCTCGCCATGCCGTACAACCCAGCGGCGACGATCATACACCGGATGGCGCGAACCGCGTCAGTATTTCTCCGACACCGCCGTCAGCGCCGAGGCGATGGCGTCCGGCGCGCCCATGATGTTCATAAAGCTGTTGGCGCCGGTCATGGCCAGGTCCGGAAAATTGATGGCAATGCGGAACCGCGCATTCAATGCAAAGGCCTTGTCCTCGGCGACCACCAATTCATAAGGCAGGTGCGCCGTCGAACGCAGGTCCTTGAAGTCGATTTCGCTCATCAGGTAGGCGTCATCCTGGTTCTTCTTGCCATTCTTTCCGCCTGCCATGGCGACCCCGAACACCGTCTCCTGCTTGCCCGGAATATTGATGCGGTAGACCTTGCTGAGCCCGCTTTTTCCCTTCTTCAGGTTGGCCTCGATGATGTCCAGGGCCTCCTGGTGATTGAGATAGCGGTTCAGGAGCACCGGATCGGTAAAATATTCCATGCCGAACATGTAGTGGTATTCGCGCAGATCATCGGGCTCGATGCCCTCCTTCGGCCCGTACTCGGTGCCGGTGCCGAGCGCCTTGGCGAGCCTTTGCTTGGCGTCCGCCAGATCGTCGTTCATGCGATACGCATTGGCGATGTAGGTGGGGTTGGTATAGGCGAGTTGCACCTTGCCGTTGATCTTGGTGACCGAGACGCGCATGCCGGCGCCATAGGCGCCGAACTCCGACTTGCCGGCGGCGGTGCGCAGCGCGTCGTTGGTGACGACGATGACGGCGGCGTCCGGATAGGGCTGATAGCTGCCGGCGATCTCGAACCCGGCGGCTTTCAGCTTGCCGGTGGCCGCCGTGACTGTCGCGGCCACCTCTCCGGGTGTTTCCGAGACCAAAACGAACGGCTTTAGCTTCTGGGCGGCGGCCTCGGTGCTGCATAATGCGGCAATGATCGCCAACAGGCCGACAAGCCGATGGATGCGGTTTTTCATGGTTCCCTCCTCCCCTAGGTCGCATTCGCCGTTCACTCTAGGCGAAATCCCGCCCGAGGCGGTGGTACACAAGGGCGACGGGCGGAGCTTTTGCCGCGCCACTTACCAACGGGGAGATGGCGCCGTCAGCCGCGCTGGTTGAAGCGGCGTCCGACCAGGGCGGAGGCGATATTCACCTTCTGGATGTCGATGGTGCCGCCGGCGATGCCCCAGCCCCAGGAATCGCGCAAGCGCCGCTCCATCGGGTATTCCTTGGAATAGCCGTAACCGCCCATCAACTGCACGGCGTGGCCGGTGACCTCGCGCGCCATTTCGTTGGCGAAGCATTTGGCCACCGAGCTCTCGAAGATCGACGGCAGGCCGTCCTGGGCGTTGGCGGCGGCGCGGTGAATGAGCAGCCTCGAGGCCTCGATGCGCATGGCCATTTCCGCGATTTTCATCTGTACCGCCTGGAAATCGACGATGGATTTGCCGAACTGCTTGCGCTCCTGCACGTAGTCCAGCACCTCGTCCAACGCGCCCGACGCCTGGCCCAGCGCCATGGTTGCGTTGCCGCAGCGTTCCAGGTCGAAGGCCTCCATCAGCTTCGGGAAGCCGCCGGCCGGCACGATCAGGTTTTCGATCGGCACCTTGACGTTGTCGAGGAAGATGTCGGCGGACGGCACGCCGCGAAAGCCCATCAGGCGCTCCTGCTCGCCGAAACTCACGCCCGGCATGTCCTTCTCGACGAACACCGCGCCGACACCCTTGGCGCCGGGGTCGTCCGACAGCCGGCAATAGACGACATAGCCCTGGCTGTGCCCGCCACCCGAGCACCAGCGCTTGGCGCCATTGACGGTAATGGTGTCGCCGTCGATGACGGCGCGGGTTTTCAAATCCGTCAGCGCCGTGCCGGCTTCCGGTTCCGACATGGAGACGGCGACGATCATCTCGCCGGCGCAGACCTTGGGCACGACGCGCTTCTTCAGCTCATCGGTGGCGAAATGCTCCACTGCGCGCACCGGGCCGACCGACGATTCGAAAATCGGGAAGGCGACGGCGGACGAGACCTTGGCGAACTCCTCCAGCACCAACAGCGCTTCCAGGTTGCCGAGCCCCAGCCCGCCCAGGTCGGCCGACACGTTGATCCCGAGGAACCCCATCTCGGCGTAGCGCTTGAGCCAGCTTTCCGGCAGCGGATTGGCCTCCGCCTCCAGCTCCTCGGCGACGGGTTTCATCTGTTCCTGGGCGAAGCGCCGCGCTGTGGCCTGCAGGTCGCGTTGGTCGTCGGTCAGGTTGAAATCCATGGGTCCCTCTTGTCGGAAGTTCAGCCGCGCCGGCTGTCGGGCAGCGCGAAAGTGATGGCGGCGGCGACCGCCATGGCGGCGGCCAGCATGTAGAAAACGGCGGTCAGGCCCCAGGTGTCGGCGATCAGCCCGCCGACGATGGGCACCACCATCGAGAACGCCGACTGCGAACCGAACAGCAGGCTGACGGCGCTGCCGTGCATGTGGTCGGGCGTCAGGTCCATGGCCCAGCCG
This sequence comes from Rhodospirillaceae bacterium, assembly GCA_038125725.1. GTDB lineage: Bacteria > Pseudomonadota > Alphaproteobacteria > Rhodospirillales > Casp-alpha2 > TMED8. The sequence continues at coordinate 74,104 of JAYPEK010000007.1, read as the reverse complement.
TGGATCACCGGGCGCACCGCGAACAGCGTACAGCCGAGCACCGCGAGGGTCGCGATGACCAGCGCTGGCTGTTCGATCATCGTCGCCGCCAGCACCACGCCGGTGGTCGCCACCAGGCCGAGCAGGACGATCGGGCGCCGGCCCATCTTGTCGGAGGCCACGCCGGCAACGGGCCCGCCGATCATGCCGCCCACCTGCAGCGCCGTCAGCCCGGCGCCCAAAAGCACCGGGCCGAAGCCGAAGACGTCCTTCAGCAGCATCGGCACGTAGGTCAGGAGCCCGTTCTGGCACATGGAACGGAAGCCGGCCATGGTGCAGAGCCCGACGACGCCGCGGTCCTTGAACAGTTGGCCGACACCGGAGAGATAGGCGCGGAAGCCGAGCCCTTGGCCGTCGGCGCCGACATGGCGCTCCACCTTTTCGTGGCGGCCGAGGATGACGAACAGCGCCGCCGCCACCGCGAACACCGGCAGCGCATTGAGCGATGCCGCCCCCTGCCAGGTGAGCCCGGTCAGCAGCACGCCGGCGGCCAAGGGTGCCAGCGTATCGCCGACACTGGCGCCCAGCGTGTGGATGGAGAGCGCGTAGCCGCGCGTTGTGGGATAGGCCTTGGAGAGAAACGCGATGGCGGCCGGATGCCAGAGATTGTTGGTGGAGCCGATGAAGACAAGCATCGCCACCAAAAGCCAGATGCCGTCGGCCATGCCGACGCTCACCAGCGCGGCGGCGCCGATCACCAGCGACGCCACCTGCGTCAGCACCCGGCGCCCGGTGATATCGACGACGGCGCCGGAGCCGACGTTGGCGGCGAACGACGCGGCATGGAAGATGGAGATCAGGCTGCCGGCCTCGGTGTAGCTCAATCCCAAGTCCTCGCGGATATAGGGCAGCAACACGTAGATGGTGGCGACGATCCAGTGCGTCGCCCCGTGGCCGCCGGCGACCAGAAAGGCCTGGCCCTGGGCCTGCCATTTCACCCCGGTCATGCGTTCGATGGCTGCGATCAATCTATGACTCCAAAAAATCCGCTGTCGGAGCCGCAAGAATCGCGCCTTTGGCGTTGCCTGGCAAGACCATGGAGGCAACAATGTGCGCCGTTTTGCCGAACCAGGGAGGGGAGCCGACATGGCCGATATCACCGAACAGCTCATCGTCGAGAAATCAGCCGGCGTCGGGCGCATCATGCTCGACAACCAGGCGCGCCGGAACGCCATGACCTTTGAAATGTGGCGCGACCTGCCGATCGTCTTGAACGATTTCGTCGCCGACGACGATGTCCGCGTTGTGGTGCTGTCGGGCCGTGGCGGCAAGGCGTTTTGCGCCGGCGCCGACATCTCGCAGTTCGAAAAGAACCGCTCCGGCGAGGAAGCGACCGCCATGTACAACGCCGCCGTGGCCGAGGCGTCGAACACGCTGGCAACGCTGACGAAGCCGACCATCGCCAAGATCGAGGGTTTCTGCATCGGCGGCGGGCTCGGGATCGCGCTCTGCTGCGACCTGCGCATCGCCAACGATCTTTCCAGCTACGCCGTGCCGGCAGCCAAGCTCGGCCTTGGATACGCGCACGAGGGGCTGAAGCGCCTGGTCGACCTGGTCGGGCCGTCGACGGCGAAGGAAATCTTCTTCACCGCGCGCCAGTTCACCCCCGACGAGGCGCTCGGCATGGGGCTGGTCAACCGGGTCGTTCCCCGCGCGTTGCTGGATGCCTACGTCGACGACTACGCCACCCGCATCGCCGAGAACGCGCCCCTGACCATCCACGCCGCCAAGACGGTAGTCAACGAGCTGATCAAGTCGGAAGGGCCGGATTACGCGCTTTGCGAACAGGTGGTCGCCGACTGCTTCGCCAGCGAGGACTACCAGGAGGGCCGCAAGGCGTTCATGGAGAAGCGCAAGCCCCAGTTCAAACGGAAGTAAGGCGGTCATGAGCAGCAACGGCGCCAATGCTCCCAAGCTCGGCTTCATCGGCTTCGGCGAGGCCGGTCCGGCCATCGCGTCGGGGCTGCATGACGACGGCGTTTCCGACATCACCGCCTACGACATCCTGCAGGCGAACCCGGAAACGATGCCTGCCATCGAGGCCCGTGCCGAGGCCGCCGGCGTGCGCCTTGCCGCCAGCCATGCGGACGCGGTCCGGGACCGGGATATCGTCATTTCCACGGTGACCTGCGCCGATGCGGTGAAAGCCGCCGAACAGGCCGCCGAACACATGGGCGCCGGTCAGACGTATCTGGACGTCAACTCCGTCTCCCCGGTGACCAAGGCAAAGGTGCAAGCCGTCATCGAGGCGTCCGGCGCCACCTTCGTCGAGGCCTCGATCATGTCGCCGATCCAGCCCAACCGGCACAAATCGCCGATGCTGTTTGCGGGCCCCGCCGCGCCGGCGCTGATCGCGCAGTTGGCGCCCTTCGGCCTCAACGCCGAGGACCTGGGCCCTGAGTTTGGCCGCGCCGCGGCGACCAAGATGTTCCGCTCCATCGTGTTCAAGGGGATGGAGGCGATCCTGGCCGAATGCGTGCTGGCGGCGGGGCGCTACGGCGTCGCCGAGCGGGTGCTGGATTCGGTCGGCAAGAACTATCCGCAGATCGATTGGAACGAGCTGGCGTCGTATTTCATGGGCCGCTCGGTGATGCACGGGGTCCGGCGCGCGCATGAAATGGAAGAGGTCGCCGAGACGCTGAAGGCCATGGACATGGATCCTTTCATGGCGGAGGCGGCGTCGAAGCGCATTGCCGGGATCGGCACCAGCGGCCTCAAGCAGCACTTCGCCGGGCGCGAGCCCAAGACCTATCAGGAAGTGCTGGCGGCGCTCAGCGAACTGGAAAAGAGCTAGGCGGTAAGGCTTTCGATGGCAGCCTCGACGCCGCCCGGCTGATACGGAATGCCGGCGAGCTTCAGGCCCGCCTCGACCGCGCCCAGCACACCGAACACCATGGCCTCGTTCAAGTCGCCCATGTGGCCGATGCGGAACGAGGTGTCTTGGAACTTGCCCATGCCGTTGCCGAGCCCCAGGTTGAAGCGCTCGCGGCAGATGTTGCGGAACGCCACCGGGTTATACGCCGGATCGACCAGGATGGTGGTCACGGAATTGGCGCGCTCTTCCGGATTGACGGCGCAAATCTCCAACGCCCCGGCCTGGCCCCAATGCTCGATGGCGGCGTGCACGGCGCGCGACAGCCTGGCGTGGCGGGCGAAAACGGCCTCAAAGCCCTCCTCCTTCAGCATTTGGATGGCTTCGCCCAAGGCGAACAGCAGGTGCTCCGGCGCGGTGCCGCAATAGGCCAGGTAGAAGATCTCCGGGTTCAAACGGTCGCGCCAGTCCCAGTAGCTGCGCGGCATCTCGGTATTGGCGTCGGCGGCGGCCAGCGCCTTCTCGTTTGCCACACAAAAGCTCAAGCCCGGCGGGCACATCAGTCCCTTTTGCGCCGCCGCCACGGTGACGTCGACGCCCCAGGCGTCCATCTGGTAGTCGGTGGTCATCAGCGACGCGATGGTGTCGACCATTAGCAGCGCCGGATGCCCGGCTTCGTCGATGGCGGCGCGCATGGCGGCGATGTCCGACGTGATGCCGTTGCCCGTATCGGTATGGACCAGCAGCACCGCCTTGATCTCGTGGCCGGTATCGCGCGCCAGCCGCTCCGTCAGTTCGGCGGGCTTGACGGCATGGCGGTGGTCGTTGGGCAGCACCTCGCAGGCGATTTTCAGCTTCTCGGCCATGGTGATCCAGGAAAGCGCGAAGCGGCCGGTTTCCGGGACCACCACCTTGTCGCCCGGCGCCAGCACGTTCGACAGCGCCGCTTCCCAGGCACCATGGCCGTTGGCGGCATAGATGAAGGGCTGGGCCTCGGTCTTGAACACGACCTTCAGGTCCGCGAACAGCTTGTCCGAAAACGCCATGAAGTCCGGGCCCAGGAACTCGATCGCCGGGCGGTGCATGGCGTTGAGGATGCGGTTCGGGATGTTGGTCGGGCCGGGAGTTTGCAGGAAGTTCCAGCCGCGTTGCACGGTCATGTCGCGTTTCTCACTCTGGCAGGGTTTCGATGGCTTTGGCGACGGCCTCGCCGAAGGCCTTGGTGCCCAGGGGGCCGCCGACGTCCTTGGTTTGGGTGGCGGGGGCGCCGAGCGCATGATCGACGGCCTTCTCCATGTGCGCGGCGGCGGCGGCCAACTGGTTGTCGCCATGGCGGCCGGCAATCCAATTGAGCAGCATGCTGGCCGACAGCATCAGTGCCGTCGGGTTGGCGATGTCCTGGCCGGCGATGTCCGGCGCCGAGCCGTGCGCCGCCTGCGCCACCGCGTGCTCGTCGCCGGCATTGACCGACGGCCCGAAACCGAGGCCGCCCGACATTTCCGCGCACTGATCGGAGAGGATATCGCCGTACATGTTGGTGGTCAGGATGACGTCAAAGTCGGCGGGGCGGCGGATCAGGTGCGCGGTCATGGCATCGATGATCAGTTCCTCGACCTCCACGTCGGGATAGCCCTCGGCAACGGCGCGGACCTCGCGCAGGAACAGCCCGTCGGTCATCTGCAGAACGTTGGCCTTGTGCACGGCGGTTACCTTCTTGCGGCGCTGACGGGCCAGGTCGAAGGCCACCTTGGCGATGCGGCGCGAGCCCTCGGCGGTAATCTTGCGCACCGACAGCGCCACGTCGGGGGTCGGCATGAACTCGCCACCGCCCATGAACATGTTGCGGTCGGCGTAGAAGCCCTCGGTGTTTTCGCGCACCACCACCAGGTCCATGTTCTCGGCCATGGCCGGCACGCCAGGGCGGTTACGCGACGGGCGCACGTTGGCATAGAGATCGAAGGTTGTCCGCACCGCCTTCGACGGGCGCCGCCCGCCCTTGGCCTCGTCCGGGTAGGCATAGGTGTCGGTGGGACCCAGGATGGTCGCCTCGGTCTCGGCGATTTCGGCCATGATCTCGTCCGACATGGTCGAGCCGACCTCGTAATGGGCCTTGAGGCCGATCTCGCGCCGCACCATGTCGAAGCCGAGCCCGTAGCGCGCATCCAGCGCCTCCAAGGCCCGGCAGGTGGCGTCGGTGATCTCGGGGCCGATGCCGTCGCCCGGCAATACCAGAATCTTCACTTGGTCGTCTCCCATCCGCGTTGTCTCGAAGCGCCTATTCCTATAGCGCCGGGGAAGCAACGGGTCACGCCCGGAATGCCCGCTTATGCGGGTTGCGGCGCCTTCACCTTCTTTTTCACCCGCATCATCATCACCAGCGGGATGCAGGCGAACAGCATCGCCGCCAGGAGCTGGAAATCCATCACGTAGGAAAGCACCTCGGCCTGGCGCGCCACCGCGGCATTCAGCCGGGCCAGCCCCTCCAAGCTGGAGAACGACCAAGCGTCCGGATTGGGGACATGGTTGAGGGTATCGTTATAGGGCGTGGCGAACTCCACCAGTTCCGATTTGGTGGTCTGGGCGCCGTAGACCAGATAGGTCGACAGGATGGCGATGCCGACGGAACGCCCGATATTGCCCAACAGCGCGAAGAACGACGTTCCCTGGTCGCGCTGGTCGGCGTTGAGGTCGGCGAAGGCGAGCGAATTCAGCGGCACGAAGAAACACGACGTGCCGATGCCCTGGATGACGATCAGCGTGATGATGGTCGAGGCCGGGGCGTCGGGTGTCAGCAATGACATCTCCCAGGCCGAAAACCCGGCCATGACGGCGCCGGCGATGATCACCAGGCGCGGATCGGCATACTTGTCGATCCAGCCGACCGCGATGGCCGAGACCATGGTGGCGATCCCCCGGGGCGCCATTAGTATTCCGGTCTCCACCACCGGATAGCCGGCGATCTTCTGCAGATAGGGCGGGATCAGGATCAGCGCGCCGAACAAGAGGATGCCGAACACCGCGCGCAGCACCAAGCCGATGGCGAAATTGACGTTGCGCAGGATCGCCGGGTCGATGAACGGATGTTCGGAGGTCATGGAATTGACGATGAACACCCAGAGCGCGCCGCCGGCGACGCACAAGAGCGTGACGATGACGGTGGAATCGAGCCAGTCGTAGCGCTGCCCCCGGTCGAGGGTGAACTGCACGCAGCCGAGCACCAGCGCCAGCGCGATATAGCCGACGTAATTGAACGGCCGCTGGCGCCGCGCCGCCGTCTGCGGCACGAACAGCCAGACCGCGATCACCGAGATAATCCCCAGCGGCACGTTGATGAAGAAGGCCCAGCGCCAGGAATAGAATTCGGTCAGGTAGCCGCCCATCGTCGGCCCGAACACCGGCCCGAACATCAGCCCCACCCCCCACCAGCCCATGGCGATGCCGTAGTCCTTGGGCTCGTAGACATCCATCAGGGACGCCTGCGACAGCGGGATCAGCGCGGCACCGAACAGACCCTGGATGGCACGGTAGATCAGCAGTTCGGTCAGCGAATCGGCGGTGCCGCTCAGGAGCGACGTGAAGGCGAAACAGATGATGGAAAAGATGAACAGGTTCTTGCGGCTGAAATACTGCACCAGCACGCCCCACAAGGGCGTCGCCACCGCCAACGACATCAGATACGACGTCAGCACCCAGGCCATCTGGTCCTGCGCGGCGGAGAGCGAGCCCTGCATGTGGTTGAGCGCCACGGCGACCACGGTGGTATCGAGCACCTGCATCACCGGGCCTGTGCAGAGCGCGGCGGTGATCAGTGCCTTTCTTGCACCCTTGTATTGGATTCTCGCGGCTTCCGCCGGCATGACAGGCGTCCGCTACAGCCGTTCGTTCACCCAGGCCATGGCCTGGGAGACGATGCCCGGAAGCTTGCGTTTGTGGCCGGTGTCGATCTCGACGATGACGCTCATGCCGGCGCGCAGCTTCGGTCCCTTGTAGGGGCTGACCAGTTCGAGCCGCACCGGCAGGCGCTGCACCACCTTGACCCAGTTGCCGGACGCGTTCTGCGGCGGCAGCAGCGCGAACTCGGAGCCCGTCGCCGGCGCGATGGAGGCGACGCGCGCCTGGAACGAAACATCGGGATAGGTATCCACCGTCAAGGACGCCATCTGGCCGACACGCACGTGGGTGAGGTCGGTTTCCTTGTAGTTGGCCCGCACCCAAACCTTGTCGGCACCGACCAGGCTGAACACCGGCGCGCCGGCCTGGATGTATTCGCCGACCTCCAGCCCGAAATTGGTGACGATGCCCGCACCCGGCGCATAGACCTGGGTCTTGCGCAGTTGCAGCGATGCGGCGTCCCGCGCCAGCATGGCTTCCAGCACCGTCGGGTGGGTATTGATCTCGATGCCGACGTCGCCGCCCAAGCGCGCGCGGACGCGGGCCAGGTCCTGGTCGATGGCGGGAAGCCGGTCCTTGGCGGCCTTGAGCTCGTGTTCGGCATCGTCGAGCTTGCTTTCCGAGGCGAAGCCCTTGTCGTGCAGCTTGCGCTGGCGTTCGACGCCGCGCCGCAGGAACGCGACCTCCCCTTCGACCTCGCGGCGTTCGGCGAGTTTCTGGCGGTATTCGGCCTTCAGCGCGGCGATCTCCTGGCGCGCGGCGGCGATGCGGGCCTCGGCCTCGGCCAAGCGGATCTGGAACGGTTCGGGGTCGACCTGGAACAAGAGCTGGCCCTTCTCGACCGCCTCGTTCTCGGCGACGCCGACGCCGGTTACCCGCCCCGACACATCGGCACTGACGGCGATCTTGTCGGCCTTCACGTAGGCATTTTCCGTCGATGCGTAGCGCCCGCCGGTGGCGTAGACGTAGAAGGCGCCGGCGGCGATGGCGAGAGGCCCCAGGATGCTGATGAATCCGACCGTCAACAGCCGGAGCAGACGCCGGCCGCGCCGCCTCGGCGGTAGAGCTTCGGTGCCGGTGGTTTCTTCAGTCATGGCGCCCTCCCGCCGCTTCCTCGCGTTCCGCATCGGCCAGGTTGTCCTTGGCGCGTCTGAGCGCGGCCACCAGTTGCTCGCGGTCGGCGTCGCTGAAGCCCCTGAGCGCGGTGTCGCGGTTCCAGTCGGAAATCTCCTGCATATCGTCGAGCACGCCCTGCACGCTGTCGTCCAAATACAAAAGCCACACCCGGCGGTCGTTCGGGTCGGCGCGGCGTTCGAGCCAGCCCTTCTCCTGCAAGCGGTCGATGTGACGCGCCAGGGTGATGGGCTCAATGCCCAACAGTTCCGCCAGGGTGGATTGGTTGACGCCCTGGCGGTTGCGAAGCCTGAGCAGCACCCGCCACTGCGCGCGGGTCAGGCCCAGTTCGCGCGCGCGGCGGTCGAATCGCTTGGTCATGACCCGCGAGAGGTCGGTGACCAGGTTGCCCAGCGTCTCGTCGTGGCGGTCTTCCATTTGGGCGTCCATAATGACCCTAGGTTGTTGTGCTAGATTAATGTAAGCTAGCTTATATTAACTTCGGAGTCACGGCTTTCGTCAAGCTTGCGGGGCCGGATCAGTTGGCGGCGGCCAGGAAGCTGCCGGGATAGGCGAAGTAGCGGATGCGGCTGACCGCACCCAGGTGCTGGCGCGAGAGCGCATCGACGCGGCCGACGAAATCCGCCAGCACCGCTTCCGAACGCTGCTCGTTGGCGCGCGCCTTGATCTCGATATAGACGTCGCGGCCGATGGGCGGATGCACGAGCGGCAACGCCATGATCTGCACCTTGTCGCGCTCGGCGCCGAGGCAATCGAGGATGGCGCCGGCGACGGCATCGGCAAAGGCGGGAAAGCCGTCCGAGATCGCGGTCTGGTTGGGATGGAAATGCACGGCGACGGACGGCATGGGAGCACCTCTTGGGTTGGTCGGCGGGGCGGTGTCGCTTATTCTAGCGGTATCGGGGGAAACAAGGGGAGTCCCATGACTGCAACGACCTTCCGCCTGCGCGGCCTCAACAGCTTCTTCGTCGGCGCCGAAAGCGTGCACCTGGACCTGCCGCCGACCGGCAACGTGGCGCTGGCCATGGGCAGCGTCGCCCGGCCCTTGCAGCAGGCCGGCGACTACGAGACCGGACAGATGTACGTGCAGGGCTTTCTCGGCGCCGAAGACGATACTTCCCTGCCGCTGATGATGTGGCACGGCGGCGGCATGACCGGCGTCACCTGGGAAACCACCCCAGACGGCCGCCCCGGCTGGCTGGAACTGGCGCTGCGCGACGGCTTCGACGTCTACGTCTCCGACGCCATGGAGCGCGGCCGCGCCGCTCCGCCGCCGGATGCCGTCAACGGCATGGACGTGGTGTTCCGGCCGAAGGAACTGTCGTGGGACGTCTTCCGCATGGGGCCCGTCGGCGGCTACGCCACCGACCCGGTGGCGCGCCAAATCTTCCCAGGCCAGCGCTTCCCCATGGCCGCCTACGACACGCTGGCCCGGCAGTTCGTGCCGCGCTGGCCGGCGCTGGTGGACCGCGTCAAACGCGCCTACCGCGCCTATCTGGAACGCTTCCCCGAATGCATCGTCATGGCCCATAGCCAGGGCGGCGGCATGGCCATCGAAACGACGCTGGCCGTGCCCGGCCACGCCAAGGCGCTGGTACTGGTGGAACCCTCCGGCGCGCCGGACTTCGACGATGTCGGCGCCAACGCGGACATCCCGCATCTGGTGGTCTGGGGCGATTTCTTCGCGCAGTCGCCGCGCTGGCAGGAATACCGGGCCGAGGTGGAGCGTTACCTGGATGCCGTCACTGCCGCCGGCGGCCGGGTCGATGTCATCGACCTGCCGGCCATGGGCATCATGGGCAACTCTCATTGCCCGATGATGGACGACAACTCGGCCGAAATCTGGCGCATGGTGTCGGACTGGCTCAGGGAGCGGTTTTAGATCACGCCGTCCTTGCGGAGCTTCGCCAGCTTGTCGGCATCATAGCCGAGGTCCGACAACAGATCGTCGGTGTGCTGGCCTAGCGTCGGCGCCGGATTGGCCGGCGTCGGCTCGCCGGAACGGATCGGCGTGTCGATCAGCCGCGCGGTGCTGAAGCCCTCGATATCGACGTTCTGGATCAGGCCGCGTTCGGCGACGAAGGGGTTGTCGAGCGCCTGCTGCACGTCGTAGATCGGCGCGGCGGGGACGCTGCCGGCGAAAATCTCCAGCCATTCGGCGGTGGTCTTGGCGCTCAGTTCCTCGTCCAAGAGGTCCTGGATCAGGGCGCGGTTCTCCAGGCGCTCCTTGAAAGTGCGGAAGCGCGGGTCGTCCGACCATTCGTCGCGGCCGATGGCGGTGCAGAGTGCCGGCCAGAACTTCTCCTTGTTGCACATGAGATAGACCCAGCCGTCCTTGGTCTTGTAGAGCGCGCAAGGCACCAAGGAGGGATGGCCGGACCGCGGCTCGCGGTCCTGCACGTGGCCGGAATTCAGATACCAGGTGCCGGGGTAGCAGAGGTTGAAGAGCGCCATGTCGAACAGGCTGACGTCCATGTCGCGGCCGATGCCGGTTTCGCGCGCATTCAGGATGGCGATGGTGGTGGCGTAGGCGAGCCCCAGGCCGGTCATCAGATCGACGATGGAAAGCCCCATGCGCGCCGGCGGCGTGCCCTGCTCGCCGGTGAGCGAGAAATAGCCGGTCTCCGCCTGCATCAGATAATCGAATCCGGGCCAGTTGGCGCGTGATCCTGAGCGCCCATAGGCCGAGAGATGCGCGCAGACGATCTTCGGGTTGAAGCCTTTGAGGTCGTTATACAGGAGTCCCAGGCGCGCCGGCACGTCGCCGCGCGCGTTCGACGTCACCGCGTCCGCCGTCTTCACCAAATCGTGGAACACCTCCCTGCCGTCGGGCGTGGTGATGTCGAGCGTCAGGCTCTTCTTGTTCCTGTTGAAGGAATGGAAGAACTGCGAGTGCTCGTCGGTGAAAAAATAGGGCCCGACGTTGCGCGCGTAGTCGCCACCCATGGCGGGGCTTTCGATCTTGATGACCTCGGCGCCCTGGTCGGAGAGGAACTGCGTGCCGAACGGGCCGGCGCCGTACTGTTCGACCGTGAGGACACGGACACCTTCGAGAGGAAGCGCCATCCGATTACACCGGGTTCCGCTCGACCAACTGGCGCGAGATGATGATCCGCTGCAATTCGTTGGTGCCCTCGCCGATGGCCAGCAACGGCGCATCGCGGTAGTAGCGTTCGATGTTGTATTCCGGCGAATAGCCGTAGGCGCCGTGCAGGCGCATGGCTTCGATGGAATTTTCCACCGCCGCCTCGGTGGCGAACAGTTTCGCCATGCCGGCCTCCATGTCGCAGCGCGCGCCGGTGTCGTAGGCCGCCGCCGCCTGCTCGACCAGCAGCCTGGCCGCCTCCACCTTGGTCGCCATGTCGGCGAGCTTAATCTGGATTGACTGGTGCTGGCAGATGGGCTTGCCGAAAGTCTTGCGGGTCTGGGCGTAGGCAACGCTTTCCTCCAGGCACGCCCTGGCCACGCCGACGCCGCGCGCGGCAACGTTGATGCGCCCGAGTTCGAGGCCGGAAAGAATCTGTTGCAGGCCGCGTCCCTCGGCGCCGCCGATCAGGTTTTTCGCCGGCACGCGGACGTTGTCGAAACGCACCTCGCCGGTATCGACGCCCCGGTAGCCGAGCTTCTTCAGCTTGCTCGCCTCGTAGCCCCATTCCTTCTCGACCAGAAAAAGGCTCATGCCCCGGTGCGCCGGTTCGGCGTCCGGGTCGGTCTTGACCAGGCAGGCGAGCACGTGGCCCTGCACCGAGTTGGTGATCCACATCTTGTTGCCGTTGATAACGTAATCGTCGCCGTCCTTGACGGCACGCGTGCGAATGCCCTGCAAATCGGTGCCGCAGTCGGGTTCGGTCAGCGCGATGGCGCCCCGCATCTCGCCCGAGGCGAACTTCGGCAGATAGTGGCGCTTCATCTCCTCGTCGCCGAAGCGCTCGACGGCGGCGCACATGATCAGGTGCGAATTGAAGATGCCCGAGACCGACATCCAGACCGCCGAAACCCGCTCGACGATCTTGGAATAGGTCGAGGCACCCAAGCCAAGCCCGCCGTATTCGGCGCCGATGGTGGCGCCGAACAGGCCCAGTTCCTTCATCGCCTCAACGATGTCGGCCGGGTATTCGTCGGCGGCTTCCAGCGCATGCACGTAAGGCCTGACATCGCGTTCCAGGAACTGGTCGACGGCGTCGAGGATCAGGGCTTCTTCTTCGTTCAAGATATTGTCCTCAGTAGTCGGCGATATCGTCGACGGCATGGCCGCGCTTCGGCACCAGCATGGTGCGTTCGAATTCCATCACCTTGACGCCGCCCTGCTTGAAGCCGGTGGTGCGGATAGTGACGATGCCCTGCGTCGGGCGGGATTTCGACTCGCGCTTGGCCAGCACTTCCGATTCCGCCGTCAGCGTATCGCCGACGAACACCGGGTTCGGCAGCTTGATATCGGTCCAGCCCAGGTTGGCGATATTCTTTTGGCTGACGTCGGAGACGCTCATGCCGGCGACGATGGAAAGCGTCAGGCAGGAGTTCACCAGCATCTGGCCGAACTCGCTCTTCGATGCATACTCGGCGTCGAAGTGCACCGGATGCTGGTTCATGGTCAACAGCGTGAACCAGGTGTTGTCGGTCTCGGAGATCGTGCGGCCCGGGCGGTGCTCGTAGATATCGCCGATGTTGAAGTCTTCCAGATAACGTCCGTACGATTCCCGATAGCGGTTCGGGCCCACTTCCTTGGCTTCAGCGACCATGCCTCGTCCCTCTTCTAAAATGTTTCGTTGATTGTCGTCAGGCCGGCTGGCTCAAGGCCAGGACCGAGCCGAGACTATTGGCTTCTTCCAGGCGCATCAACGCATCGGCCAGTTTGCCGCTTCGCTCGTGCCCCAGATAGGGCTCGCAGAGGCCGTCGAACTTGCCGCGGAACTGATCCTCGCTCATGAAGTTCTCGGGCTCGCCCAGCGGCACCTTGACCAGGGTCTCAAACTCGCCGGTCTTGGTCTTCACCTTGACGACGCCGCTCATGAAATCCGGGAACAGGTCCTGGGCGCGCTGGTCGACCGAGACGTTGACCTTCTTGCAGAGCTTCAGCGTTTCGTCGTCGCCCAGGTGCCGGGCGTAGGAATCCCAGTTCATGGTGCCGTCGCGCAGCACCACGGCGGCGCAGAACGGCATGGAGAACTGGCCATCGACCACGGATTTGGGATCGTGCTTGCTCTCGGCCGGATTGCCGATGATCTTCCAGCCGGTCTCGGCCAGACCGACCTCGACCTCCTCCACGTCATCGGCGTCGAAGCCGTGCTCTTGTTTCAATTGGATCAGCCCGTCCATGGAGGCGTGCGTGTAGCGGCACGACGGATAGGGTTTGACGGCCAGATTGAGGGTCTCCCAGCGGCTGCCGAGATCGGCGGCGGCCTTTTCCCCATCGGCGTTCGGCGCGTAGGCATGCAGGAAACCCCACTTGCCCTCGAAGGCTTCCTTCGGGCCCTGGAAGCCCTCGGCGGCCATCACCGCGCAGATCAAACCGTTCTGCGCCGCCTGGCCGACGTGGCTGCGTTTGGTCCACGACCCGTCGGCCAGGAACTGCATGGAACCGGCGGCCTGTGAAAGCGCGATGCCGAAGGCGCTTTGGATGCCGTCGGCATCCATCCCCAAGAGCTTCCCAGCCGCCGCCGCCGCGCCGAACACGCCGCAGGTGGCGGTCGGGTGGTAGCCCCGGTCGTAATGGTCGGACGGCCCCAGCGCCAAGGCAAGGCGCACCTGCACCTCATAGCCGGCGACGCAAGCCGCGATCACGTCCTTTCCCGAAGCCCCGGTCATTTCCGCCGCCGCCAGGGCCGCCGGCACGATCGGCGCCGACGAATGCAGCGAGGCGGCCGCGTGGGTATCGTCGAAATCCAGCGAATGCGCCAGCGTGCCGTTTATCAGCGCGGCGGCCGTCGGCGCGTAGGCATCGCCGTCGCCCATGACCGAGCATTTACCGCCCTTCAATCCCAGTCGCTCGACGGCGGCCATCAGGCTCGGCGTCGATTCCGCATCGTGGCGCGCGCGCACGATGATGCCGGCGACATCCAGGATCAAGAGCTTGGTGCGCGCCACCACGTTGGCGGGCAACGCATCGTAGGTCAGCCCGGCCGAGAATTCGGCCAGCTTACGGGTGATGTCGGTCATGGTCGTCCTCCCAATCGGATCGAGCGGCACGACTCAAGCACAGCACACTTGATATAACAAATAGAAAGATTTGCATTATTGATCTATTAATCATATCAATAATCCATGCTCGCCATCACCCTGAAACAGCTCGAAACCTTCGTCGCCGTGGCCGAAAGCGGCGGTTTTCGCCGCGCCGCCGACCGGCTCAACCTGTCGCAGTCGGCGGTGACCGCGCACGTCAAATCGCTGGAGGGACATTTGGGGGTGCCGCTGTTCCACCGCACCACGCGCTCCGTGCGCCTGACGGCGGCGGGCGAGGACTTGCTCGCACAGGCGGCGCGCACCCTTTCCGGCATCGACGAGATCGCGCAGCGCTTCCAGGCCGAAGCCGCCGTCGAGCGCGGCCGCGTCACCGTCGCCTCGGCGCCGAGTTTCGCCGCCTCGCTGCTGCCCGGATTGCTCGCCGCCTACCACGCCCGTCATCCGGACGTGGTGGTGGAGGTGCGCGAGGCCTACGCGCCGGAAATCCTCGACGCCGTGCATGCCGACCGTGCCGATTTCGGTATCGGCCCCACAGACGCCGCCGGCAAGGACATGGAGGTGCGTCCGCTCTTGGCCGATTCCTTCGTCGCCCTGGTTTCGGCGGATCACCCGCTGGCGTCCGCGAAGACCGTGAAACTCGAAAGCCTGTCGCAAGAGACCCTGTTGTTGATGCCGCGCATGTCGGAGACCCGGCGCCAGTTGGACGCCGCCTTCACCGGGCGCGGTCTGATCCTCGAGCCCACCTATGAAGTGCTGCACCACCAGACCTTGATCGCGCTGGCCGAGGCCGGCGTCGGCATCGGTGTGCTGCCCAGCGTCGCGCTGATGGGAGCAGGCTCCACCAAGTGCCGGCAGCTCCCTATCGTCGATCCAGACTTCACCCGCCAGATCGGTATTCTGACGCGCCGCGACCACGCCCTGTCGCCGGCGGCGGCAGCGCTGATCGACCTGGCCACGAAAACACTCTCGATTTCCGAAAAATAAGTTCCGGAAATCTCTTTATTGAAAAAATAAATAGAAAATATAGATCGGCGCAAGCGGCCATATATGAATTGTATATAATTATTTATCTAAAATAATATAGAAGGTTTTTTAGTAATTTTTTTCAATTTTTTGACTTGTTTTATTTGTTTTTTATTTCGAGTCGTTGAAATACCCGATGAGATATGCAAAAACGCTAGGCATCAACAGCAATACCTCAGGGAGTTCCCCATGAAACGCCTTTTTCTCGGCGCCGCTTTGCTTGCCGGTGCCCTCGCCAGTAACCCCGCCCAGGCCGCCTGCGGCAAGGTCACCATCGCCGACATGAACTGGGCGTCGGCCACCCTGATCGCCCATGTGGACGGCTTCATCCTGAAGAACGGCTACGGCTGCGACGTCAACATCGTCACTGGCGACACCATGCCGACCGGCACCTCGATGGTGGAAAAGGGCGAGCCCGACATCGCGCCCGAATTCTGGACCAACAACTTCAAGGAGGCTCTCGCCAAGGGTATTGCCGAGAAGCGCCTGAACGTGCTCGGCGACGCGCTCTCCGACGGTGGCGAGGAAGGCTTCTGGGTGCCCGACTACATGGTCAAGAAGGATCCGTCGCTGGCCACCATCGCCGGCATCATGAAGAACGCCAAGCTGTTCAAGCACCCGGAAGACCCGGACAAATCGGCCTTCATGGGCTGCCCGGCCGGCTGGGGCTGCCAGGTCACCAACGGCCATCTCTACCGCGCCCTGAAGCTCAAGGACGCCGGCTTCGAACTGGTCGATCCCGGCTCCGGCGCGGCACTTGCCGGTTCCATCGCCAAGGCCTACGAGCGCGGCCAGGCCTGGTTCGGATACTACTGGGCGCCGACGGCGGTGCTCGGCAAGTACAACATGGTCAAGGTCGATACCGGCGGCACCGACAAGCAGCACTTCGACACCTGCCTGACCCAGGAAGTTTGCGAAAACCCGCATCCCTCCATGTATCCGCCGTCGCCGGTGAAGACCCTGGTGGTGCAGGACTTCGTCGAGCGCGCGCCGGAAGCCGCCCAATACCTGGCCAAGCGGTCCTACAAGAACAAGCTGATGAACGCACTGTTGGCCTGGGTCGAGGAAAACCAGGCGGACGGCGAGATCGCCGCCGCGCACTTCCTCAAGAGCCAGGAAGCCGTCTGGACCGCCTGGGTGCCCGCCGACGTGGCGGCAAAGGTCAAGAAGGCCGTCGCCGACATGTAATCCGAACGGGGCTCTCTGCTTGAGGGCCCCGTTTTTTCCCGCGACCGAGACGTAAGTGAGGCCGTCATGGCTGACGCATCCTGGATTCAAGACTTCCCGGCGATGGACCGCGCCACGCTGATCGATATCCGCAAGACCCTGGACGGCGCCTACCGGGATTTTTCGCGCAGTTACGGCGATATCATCGAATCGCTGTTCGATCCGTTGCTGTATTTCCTGGTCTGGTTCGAAAAACTGCTGCTGGGCACGCCCTGGTTCATCGTATTGGGCGTTCTGGTGGGGGCGACCTATGCGGCCAGCCGCTCCATCAAGCTGACGCTCGGCGTCGCCGTGTCGTTCCTGCTGATCGGCTATTTCGGCATGTGGGATGACGCCATGCGGACGCTCTCGATCATCACCGTGGCGACGTTGCTTTCCATCGCCGTCGGCATCCCCGTAGGCATCTTGATGGCGCGCTCCGACAGGGTGCAGAACATCGTCACGCCGCTGCTCGACATCATGCAGACCATGCCGGCCTTCGTGTACCTGATCCCGGTGGTAATGCTGCTCGGGATCGGCAAGGTGCCGGGCATCATCGCCGTCGTCATCTACGCCATTCCGCCGGTCATTCGCCTGACCAACCTCGGCATCCGCTTGGTCGACCGCGAAGTCCTGGAGGCTGCCACCGCCTTCGGCGCCAGCAAGTCGCAGCGCCTGTTCGGCGTGCAGTTGCCGCTGGCCATGCCGA
Source organism: Rhodospirillaceae bacterium (assembly GCA_038125725.1). Taxonomy (GTDB): domain Bacteria; phylum Pseudomonadota; class Alphaproteobacteria; order Rhodospirillales; family Casp-alpha2; genus TMED8. The sequence continues at coordinate 57,110 of JAYPEK010000007.1, read as the reverse complement.
CCATCATGGCCGGCGTCAATCAGACCATCATGATGGCGCTGGCGATGGTGGTCATCGCCTCGATGATCGGGGTCAAGGGGCTGGGCCAGCCGGTGCTGAAATCCATCACCAACCAATACTTCACCATGGGCCTGTTCAACGGCTTGGCCATCGTGGTCATCGCCATCATGTTCGACCGGGTGTCGCAGGCCTATGCCAAGCGCTCCCAGAAACACCTGGAGGGCATGCACGGTGAGTGAAACGCTGATCCGCGTCGAAAATCTCTACAAGGTCTTCGGCAAGGACCCGGCATCGGTGATGCCGATGGTCCGGGCCGGGCGCTCGAAGGACGACATCCTGGCCGAGACCGGCCACACGCTGGGCCTCACCGATATCTCGCTGGAGATCGCGCGCGGCGAGATATTCGTCATCATGGGGCTGTCGGGGTCGGGCAAATCGACCCTGATCCGGCACTTCAACCGGCTCATCGACCCGACCGAAGGCGCCATTCACGTGGACGGTGTCGACGTCATGTCCATGTCGCAGGATGAACTGGAACAGTTCCGCCGCCACAAGATGTCGATGGTGTTCCAGCGCTTCGGGCTGATGCCGCACCGCACCGTGCTGGAGAACGTCGGCTACGGGCTCTCGGTGCAGAAACTGCCGAAGGGCGAGCGCGACGAGAAGGCCAGGGAATGGCTGAAAACCGTCGGCCTGGAAGGCTACGAGGACCAGTATCCGGCGCAGCTTTCCGGCGGCCAGCAGCAGCGCGTCGGCCTCGCCCGCGCGCTTTGCACCAATCCCGACATCCTGCTCATGGACGAGGCCTTCTCGGCCCTCGATCCGCTGATCCGGTCCGGCATGCAGGACCAGTTGATCGAGCTGCAATCAAAGCTGCACAAGACCATCGTCTTCATCACCCACGACCTGGACGAGGCGCTGCGCCTCGGCGACAAGATCGCCATCCTCAAGGACGGGGCGCTCTCGCAGGTCGGCCGGCCGGAGGAAATCCTGCTCCGACCCGCCGACGACTACGTCGAGGCCTTCGTGCGCGACGTCAACCGCGCCCGGGTGCTTTCCGTCGACGTGGTCATGAAGCCGGCCGCCCAGCGCCTGACCACCGCCAATATCGACGAGGCCTTGAACCAGATGCGCGGCTGGACGGAAGACTACGGTTACGTCTTCGAGGGCGGCCGCTACCACGGGATCGTCACCCGCGACGCCATCGAACAGGCCTGCGGCCAGACCGGCGGCGACAGGCCGCAACTGACCGATCTCGCCGCCGAAGGCCCCAGCCTGCAGCCCGACACCATCCTGCAGGACGCCCTGCCGGCGACCCTGGAATGCGACTATCCGGTACCGGTGGTGACGGCGGAGGGTGAATACCGGGGCCGGCTCTCCAAGGACGACATGGTCGAGGTGCTGTCCAACTCCAACGGCTGACGCGCGCCGGCGTTTACTCCGCCGCGTACTTGGCCTCGGCGTCGTAGTAGGCCGGAAAGCCGACCAGGTCCTGCAGTTCCGGGAAGGTCGCCTTGCCCTCTTCGGCGGCGACGCCGCCCGCAAGCCGGGCCAGTTCCTTCCGCATGCCTTCGATCCCGGCGAGCATTAGCGCGGCCGGCCAAATGGCAATCTTGTAGCCGAGCGCTTCCAACTCAGCGGGCGAGAGGAACGGCGTCTTCCCCTGCTCCACCATGTTGGCCATCTTCGGCCCGTCGACCTCGTCGCAGTAGCGCTTCATCTCGTCGGTATCGCGCGGCGCCTCCAGGAAGGTGATATCGACGCCGATGCGGCGGAACTCGCGGCAGCGTTCGATGGCTTCCTCGATCCCGTCGGTGGCGTTGGCGTCGGTGCGCGCCATGATCAGGATGTCGGCGCCCTCCTCGCGCGCGTCCACCGCCGCCTGGATGCGCTGGCAGGCCTCCGAGCGGCTGACGACCTGCTTGCCTTGCGTGTGGCCGCAGCGCTTCGGCGCCAGTTGATCCTCGATCATCACGCAGGCGAAGCCGGCCGCGGCGTAGCCACTGACGGTGCGCTTGACGTTGATGGCGTTGCCGAAGCCGGTATCGCCGTCGCCAACGACCGGAATGTCGACCGCGTCGCAGATGTTGCGCCCCTGGTCGGCCATCTCGGCATAGGAAATCAGCCCCGTATCGGGCATGCCGATGCGCGACGCCGAAACCATGAATCCCGACATGAAGGCGGCCTTGAAGCCGGCCCGCTCGGTCAGGCGCGCCGACATGGCGTCGAACACGCCGGGCATGGGAATGATCCCGGGCTCGGCCAGTAGGCGGCGCAGGTTATCAGTTTGGCTCATTTAAAGTTCTCCCTTTTTCGGTCTCAACGCCCGTGGAACTGCGGCTTGCGCTTTTCCAGGAAGGCGGTGACGCCCTCGGCGTAATCTTCGGAATCGCAGGCCGCATAGCTCTCGGCAATCTCGTCGTCGGTGAGCGGCCGCGCGTCCAGCGTCAGACGGTTGACGAACTTCTTGGTGCCGCGCATGGACAAGGGCGCCATCTCGGCGATATGGGCGGCGGTCTTGGCGACATCGTCCTCGATTTCATAGTCGGCGACGACGCGGGTCACCAGTCCCCGCGCCTGGGCCCATTCGGCATCGACGATGCGCCCTTCCAGCAACAGTTCCAGCACCGCCGCGCGGCCCGCCACCTGCAGCACCGGCGCCAGTTCCGGATAGGCGAAGGGATGGCCGATGCGGTTGATGGGGACGCCGAAGCGCGCGCTTTCATTGCAGATGCGGAGATCGCAGCAACACGCGATTTCCAGCCCGCCGCCGGTGCAGGCCCCTTGGATCATGGCGATGGTCGGGTGCGGGCAGTTGATCAGGGCATCCAGCGCGCGCGCCGTGTCGGCACCGTAGGCGGCGGCCTGGTCGGCGCTTGAGCGCTCGGTCTTGAATTCGGCGATGTCGGCACCGGCGGCGAAAGCCTTGTCGCCGGCGCCGCGGATAACGACGCAACGCAGCGTTTGATCGGCCGAGATCGCCTCCATGGCGTCGGCCAGTTGCGCCCAGGCGCCACGATTGAGCGCGTTGCGGCGCTCGGGGTTGTTGAGGATGACGGTGGCGATGGCGCCCTTGCGCCCGACGACGACGAGATCCGACATGGCGCGCCTCAGGCCCCGTTCAACAGGCGTTCGGGCGAGCCCGCCTGCCAGGCCTTGATGCCCTCGACCGCCTGGCCATAAGCCTTGGCGTAGAGCTCGGCGACGACGTAGCCGGTATGGCCGGTCAGCACGGTATTCTCGAGCGCGCGGAACGGATGGTCGACCGGCAGCGGCTCGACGTCGAAGACATCAAGCCCGGCGCCGGCGATGCTGCCGTTCTGCAGCGTCGCGATCAGAGCCGCCTCGTCGACGATGGGGCCGCGCGAGGTGTTGATCAAATAGGCGCTCGATTTCATCAGCCCCAGTTCGTGCTGGCCGACCAGCCCGCGCGAACGATCGCCCAGGATCATGTGGATGGTGATCACGTCGGAACGGCTGAACAGTTCGTCCTTCTCGACCAACGTCACGCCGCCGACTTCGTCGCAGCGTTCCTGGGTCAGGTTCTGGCTCCAGGCGATGACGTCCATCTCGAAGGCCTTGCCGACCCGCGCCACCTGCGCGCCCAGCTTGCCGAGCCCGATGATGCCCAGCGTCTTGCCGTTGAGCCCGACACCGGTGCCCTTCTGCCAGCCGCCGGTCTTCATCACGTGGTCTTCCTTGGCGATCTGTTTGGTCAGCGCCAGGATCAGCGCCCAGGCGTGCTCGAAGGCGGGGTACGGCAGCATGTCGGTGCCGCAAACGTCGATCCCTTGCGCCCGGGCCGCATCGGTATCGATGGCGGCATTGCGCATGCCGGTGGTGATCAAGAGCTTCAGGTTCGGCAACTTGGCCAACAGCGTCGCGGGAAAGGGCGTCCGTTCGCGCATGGCCACCAGCACCTCGAAGGGCTTCAGCGCCTCGGCGACCACGTCCTCGTCATGGCCCAGGTGCTCGTGAAAGACCTCGTACTCGGCGCCGGCGACGGACGACCAATCGGCGGCGTCCCAAGCAGTGGCGGCGTAATCGTCGAGAATAGCGATGCGTGTCATACAAATCCTCCCGCAAATCCGTTGCCCTGTTATAGTGGAAGCGAACCCCAACAATAAAGCCCCGCTCATGCTTGAGCCCTCGCGCCCATCTCCGTTCCGCAGCGCTTGGAAAATCGCCGCCGTCTTCGGGCTGGCCATCTTGGCCGGCGCCGCCGCCCTCTGGGCCTGGCGCATTCCGGCCGCGTCGTGGGTCCTCGACAGAGAGTTGGCGCAACTGGGGTTTCCAGACGCCCAGGTGCGTATCGCGCGGCTGCAGTTCGACCATGTCGAACTGGCGCCGCTACGGTTGGGCCGTGACCTTGCGGCGGAACGGATTAGCTTCCGTTTCGATTTGGATGACTTGCGCCATGCCCGGTACGAACGCACATCGGTCCGGGTTCATGGCCTCGATGTCGACATATCCACCCCCGACACGGGCGCTCTCGGCCAATTGCGCCGGCTGGCCGCGGCCGGTTCCAGGGACGACAAACCGGGCGCCTTGCCGCCATTGCCGTCGGTCGCCCTGTCGAATGTCCGGGTACATGGCCGAACGGGTCCGGCGGCGCCCGAGTTCCGGTTCGATGGCAAAAGCAGGGTTTCCGGAGATTCCCTCGAATTCTCGCTCTCCAATGCACGTCTGAGCGATACCCGTGACGTGCCGCTGTTCGATGCGGTGGAAATTGCCGCCGAGGGAACCTTGAAAGACGGCAAAGCGCGAATGAAATCGCGGCTGTCGGCCGGCAGCGGCTACGAATTGCACATCGAGGGAAATCTCGACCTACAGGCGGATCGCGGCCGGATCGAATGGCACCTGCCGGAGACCATCATCGATCCGGACCGCAATCCGCTCTCGGGTCTCTCGCCGATACTGGATCCGGCCGGGAACATGGGCGGCACGATGAAAGCCGACGGCTGGCTGCTTGCCGAAGCCGGGGCGATCACCGGCCAATTGACCGCAACCGCATCGAACATCACCGGCACGAGGCGGGAGATCGCCGTCACGAACGCCGGAGGCCGCCTCGCGGCTTCGTTCTCCGGTCCGGAACAGAGGCTCGATTTTTCACTGACGGACGCCGCCGCCGACATCGCGGCACAGGGACATGCGATCGCCGTGCGTTCGCTCCGTGCGCGCGGCAATGTCGCGAAAATCGGAAACACCGCCGGCGCATCGGCGATTTTATCCCATGCGGTGGTGCGTTCCGGCGACACTCCCCGGCGCTTCCCCGATATCACCCTGAACGGCGAATTCGCCGCACCCGAATTCGCGCAAGTCGTCGCCAACTTGACGGCCCGGGCACTGGACCGACGGCTGACCGCGAAGGTCCTTGCCGATCAAGACCTGATCACCGGCAAGGGCAAGGCCATGATCATGCTCGACCCGCTCCGGTTCGTTCCAGGCAAGCTGCAACCAAAACACCTGAACGCGGGAATCGGGATCGCGGGCGACCTGGACGGCACGGTTTCCGCCGTGGCCGATTTCGGCTGGAGAGAGAACGGTGTATCCGGCAAGGCCGAGGCCCGGCTGGCCGATCTCGGCTTTTCGACGCCGGACCTCCGGCTGCGGAAACTCAACGGCACCTTGAGCGCCGGACCGATAGAGCCCGGAAAGCCGATCCGGTTTCGCCTGAGCACTGGCGGTTCCGAACTGAGTGCCGGCGGGCGCGAGTTCGCCTTGGGGCCGACCGAGATCGACGGCTCATGGCACGATGGCGGCTATGCGGCGACGGCAAAGTTGGACCGGCTTAGCCATGTCGCCTTGCAGCCGATTTTTCAGCCGCTGGCGCTGGAACTCACCGCTGATGGAAATGCGAGCGAGATACGCTTCCAGGCGGACATCTCGCAAAAAGGCGCGCTCCGGCTCTCGGCGCGGGGGCGCACGAGGCTCGCCGAAAACGATACCAACGTGCATGTCGAACTGCCGCCGATCCGGTTCAGTGAAACGGGCCTCAAGCCCGATGACCTGTCGCCCATCCTCGCCTTGGCCGACAGCGTCGCGGGCACGCTGAAAGGCGATGCCGACGTTCGCGTCAAAAGCGGCGAGGTCTCGGGCGGGGCGCGGATATCGGCCGAGGAATTCGATATCCGCGTCGGCGAAACCGCCATCGAGGCTTTCACCGGCGGCATCGATCTCGCTCAACTCATGCCGCCGCTCACGCGCGGCCCGCAAACCTTAGGCGCACGGCGCATCGACGCCGGGTTGGCGTTCCTGAACCCCGTGATCTCCTACCGTGTCGAACCGAGCCCGGACGGCCCGCTGCCGAGGCTCGCAATTCTGTCGGCAACGGTGGGGGTCGCCGATGGGCGGATCTCGATGCGCCCCACCCACTTCGACGCGAACCGGGACGCCCACGAGTTCGGCCTCGACCTCGAAGGCGTCGAGCTCAAGCAACTCATCGGCCTGCTCGCCATCAAGGGCGTCAGCGCCGAAGGCCGGGTGAGCGGAAGATTGCCGATCCACATCAGCCGCGAGCGCGTGTTCGTCCGTGACGGCCGGCTCGAAACCGCCGGACCCGGCGTGCTGCGCCTGCGTTCCGAGGCCGCGCGCCAAGCGCTCGCCGGGGGCGGCGCGCAAGTCGATCTGGTCTTGGAAGTGCTCAAGGATTTCCACTACACGAAGCTGGCGATCACGCTCGACCGGCTCGATGACGGCCGCGATGTCGTCAGGCTTTCCACGGAGGGCCACAATCCGGCGGTCCAGAACGGCCGGCACGTCAATCTCAACGTCAATCTGGAAACCAACCTCGACAAGTTGCTCGCCATCGCCAGGGAGGGCTACCGCTTGTCGCAGGATGCACTGCGCGCTACCCTCGACAGTGTCAGTCGAAAATGAGGTCAACTGCCGTGTTCCGAAACGCTCTCCTGTTCTCGAGCTTCGTCCTCGCTGCCGCCATCGGGGTGGTCGCTTGCGAACCCCGCGTACAAGTCGCGGCTCCGGAGAAACCGATCACCATCAACTCGAACATCAAACTCGACGCGGATATCCGTCTCAAGTTGGAGGACGCGGCCAAGCGAGACATCAAGAAGAACCCGGAGATTTTCTGATATGCACCGCTTCGTGAATACGCCCACCCGCTTCCTGGGTATCCTGGTGCTCGGCATGATGATGATGCTCGCCCAAGCACCGGCAAACGCCCAATCGCTCAATGACCTTCGCGCATCTGGCGCGATCGGTGAGGCATTCGACGGGTTCGCCCGCGCCCGCGACCCTGGCGTAAGTGGAAAGGTCGACGCCGTCAACGCGCAGCGTCGCGCCATCTATCAGGAGCGCGCGGCGGCGCAAGGGGTCAGCCCCGGACAGGTCGGCCGGGTCTATGCCCAGCAGATTTTCAGCCAAGCCCCGCCGGGAACCTGGTTCCTCGGTGAATCCGGCAACTGGACGCGTAAATAACAAGGACACTCCCATGACGTGGCTCGAAGGCGCTAGCCGCAATCCGACACCGGCGGGCGAACGCCTGCGCGCACTGCTGGCGCGGCCGGAAATCCTGCGCGTGCCCGGTGCGCACAACGCCATGGCCGGCCTCTTGGCCAAAGACCAGGGGTTCGAGGCGCTTTATATCTCCGGCGGCGGCGTCACCACGACGCTGGGCCTGCCGGACCTCGGCATCATGAGCCTGGAAGAGCTCTGCTTCATTGTCCGCCAGGTGGCGCGCGCCACCGACCTGCCGCTGATCGTCGACGGCGACGTCGGCTACGGCGGCACGCTCAACGCCATGCGCACGGTGCAGGACCTGGAAATGGCCGGCGCCGGCGCCGTCCATATCGAGGACCAGATGCTGCCGAAGAAATGTGGGCACCTGAACGACAAGCGCCTGGTGCCGGTCGAGGAAGCGGCGGCCAAGATCGCGGCGGCCAAGAAAGCCGCCACGCATCTGGTGATCATCGCGCGCACCGACGCCGCCGGGGTCGAGGGCCTGGACGCCGCCATCGAGCGCGCCCAAGCCTACAAGGAAGCCGGCGCCGATGTTTCCTTCCCAGACGGGCTCACCAGCGAAGCCGATTTCCGCCGCTTCGCCGAAGAAGTGCCCGGCCCCTGCATGGCCAACATGACCGAGTTCGGCAAGACGCCGCATTTCACCGCCGATGCGTTCGAAAGCTTCGGCTATGACATTGTCATCTGGCCGGCGACGTCGATGCGGGTGGAGGGCTTCGCGCTGCGCGAGCTCTACCGCCATATCAAGGCCGAGGACGGCACCGAGGGCTTCGAGGACCGCATGCTGACCCGCGCCGAGAGTTACAAGCTGATCGGCTACCACGACGTGGAGGCGCTGGACGGTTCCGTCGCCGCCACCATCGTGCCGCGCCACACCGGCGACGACGGGTCCGACTGACGCAAGCGCCTAGCGCCCGACCTCGCCCGGCACGCGGGCGTTCTCGATGCCGAGGAATTTCTCGATCTTCTGTTCCAGGAACAGCCCCTGTTCCTGCGTCTCCAGCCCGCCGACAATCTTGATATTGCGCCCGGCATGGGTGATGGCGCGAAGCTCGAAGGTGGTCTCGCCCGATTTCCGGTTCCTCGACACCACTTCCTTGACGTAGAGCTGCTTCAGATCGGCGGCGTCGATGTCGGCCTTGCCCCACCAGGGCAGCGGCCGGTGGCGCACATAGAGCCCCTGGCGGTCGACGTAGACCTGGGTGCGGTTGAGCCAGCCGGCGACGACGTAATAGGTGAGCGCGGTCCCGATGGCGACGTGGATCAGCGGAAACAGCACTGCCATCAGGCTGTCGCCGCCCAGCGCCTTGGCGTACCAGACCACCAGGAAGCCGTCCCAGAAGACGGCGAAGACCGTCAGGATGACGAACTTGAGCCCGAACCAACGGCGGATGACCTCGACGTGCGAGGCATCTTCTGAACAGGTCATTTTCTCGGGCAGGCCGATATCCATCGCCGCGTCGCTCATGATTTCCGAGGATAGGAAACCGAAAACGGCGCTCCAACCCGTTTCGTAGGCTGGAAAATCATTTTCGGGTATAATGTCCGCAGGCTGCGGGCCTCCGCAGGGCCTTGGGCGGCCAGAGGAGGTTTCATGCACGCTTTTCACATCCCGCTTGTTTTCACCGCCTTCGTCTTCATCGCCATCACCCGGCCCGCTCAGGCGGCGCCGCAGATCATCGCACTGCTGCCCAACGAGGTCGGCGTGCCCTTCACCTGTGCCGACGGCCAATGCCTGGCGGAGTTGTCGAGTTACTGCCTGCAACGCGGCCGCCCGATCCCGAGGCGCGGCAAGGTCTACAACCCGGTCGCGCTGGCGGATTTTGAACTGCTGCTCCAGGGTCCTGAAGGCACGCGGATCGTTGCCGCGACGGATGCGCTCACCTTTGCCGGCAAGCGCGAGTTCATGTCCATGGCGGCAACCATTGACGCCGAGGCATTGCAGGCACTGGCGGGCGGGCCGATTGAAAGCGCGGCGCTTCGCGTCCGTCCCGGCGCGACGCTGCTTCCCGAACACGATGCCCGCGACCCGAACCCGCTGACCGAAAAGGAAATCGCCTACGTCCGGGATTGGCGCCGCAAACAGGCGGCCGAGATCGTCGATATCGCGCCCGGCGCGCGCACGGTCCGCACCCTGGCGCAGTTCCTGAACCTGTTGCCGGCGGCGGGCATGGGCGATCCCGAGACGGTCACCGCCACCTGGCGCGACGCCGTCCGGCGCGAGTTCAGCGGCACCGCCTCCAGCGCCGAAATGGCCAAGGTGGAGGCCGAATTGGAGCGCTGCGACAGTTCCGGCACGCGCTATTCCTACATGGGGCTCCGGCGGTGCATCGAATTCCGCCATGATGACTTGATTCGTGACCTGAATATTGAATACTGGATCGCGACCCAGCCGGGCAGCTAAGCCGGGCTGCAAATCAAGCCATCGCCACAGCTAACGTGGCGTCAGGGAGGGGGGCGCCACGGCCCCAGAATACGCATGAGCTATCGCGCGCCCTACAAGGGCATCAAGGTTCTCGACATTTCGCAGGGCTTCGCCGGCCCCTATTGCGCCGGCCTGTTCGCCATGTACGGCGCCGACGTCACCAAGGTGGAACCGCCGGAAGGCGACTGGATTCGCCACATCGGCACGACTTACGGCAACCACACGGCGCTGTCCATCGTCGCCAACCGGGCCAAGAACTCCATCTGCCTGAACCTGAAAAAAGACGAATCGCGCGAACTGGTGCTGGAAATGGCCCGCAGCGCCGATCTCATGGTCGAGAGCTTCCGCCCCGGCGTCGCCAAGCGCTTGGGCGTCGGCTACGAGGCGGTAAAGGCGGTCAATCCCAAGATCATCTACGTCGCCGTCAGCGGCTTCGGCCAATCGGGCCCCTACGCCGACCGGCCCGGTTCCGACACTGTGATCCAGTCGTTCTCGGGGCTTTGCTCGGTCAACCGGGGCGCTGACGGCGCGCCGCACCGGGTCGGCACCCTGATCCCCGATACCACCACCGGCGTCTACGCCTTCCAGGCCGCCTGCGCCGCGCTGGCTGGCCGCCACGACGAGGACGAAGGCATCCTGATCGACGCCAACCTGTCGCAGACGCTGGGTGCCTTCATGGCGCCGAAGATCATCGAATACCACCTGGAAGGCGGCGCGCCGCGCATCCTCAATGCGCCGGCGGGATCGTACGAGACCGCCGACGGCTACGTCGGCCTGGCGCTGGTCAAGGAACAGCAGTTCAAGTCGATCTGCGACTGCCTTGGCGTGCCGGAACTTGTCGACGATCCGCGCTACGCCAATTTCGAAACCCGTGCCAAGCACATGGACACGCTGGGCCCGGTCATCGCCGAGCGATTCAAGCAACAACCCTCAGCCCATTGGGTGAGACTGTTCCGCGAACACGACATCCTGGCCGACAAGATCTACGACTTCGGCGACTGGCTGGCCGACGAGCACGTGATCGAGACCAACATGGCGCCGATGGTCAATTTCCCCGCCATCGGCACGCTGCCGTTCCCGACCATCCCCGGCATGTTCCCGGACACCGCCGGCGCCGGCGACAAGCCGCCCGCCGAACTGGGCGCCGACGGCCACGACATCCTGAAGGCCATGGGCAAGTCGGAAGATGACATCGCGCGGCTCCTGGATGCGGGCGCGCTGACCCTGCCGCAGGCGGAGGCCGCCGAATGAGCATCACATCGCCCAACGACAGCATGACCGTCGAGGTCCGAGACGGCATCGCCGACGTGCGCTTCAACCGTCCGGGTTCGCTCAACGCGCTGGACGAGGAAATGGCCGAGGCCATCGGCGCCATCACCGGCGCCATCCGCGCCGATAGGTCCGTCCGCTGCATGGTCTTGAGCGGCACCGGCGACCATTTCATGGCCGGCGGCGACATCAAGACCTTCAGCGAACAGTTGGACAACACCCCCGACCGCAGCCAGCGCCGGCACTATTTCCAGAACCTGATCGACACCTTCCACGTCGCCACCGTAAACATGCGCGAGATGCCGCAGCCGATCATCGGCAAGGTGCGGGGCGCCGTGGCCGGCGCCGGGGTCAGCATCGCGCTCACCTGCGACATGGTGATCGCCAGCGACGACGCCTTCTTCACCCTCGCCTATTGCCACCTGGGCACCAGCCCGGACGGCGGCTCGACCTATTTCCTGCCGCGCGCCACAGGCATGAAGCGCGCCATGGAAATCGCGCTGTTGGGCGACCGCTTCGATGCCGCCACCGCCGAGCGCTGGGGGCTGATCAACCGCGTCGTTGCCGGCGATGAACTGGACGCCGAAGTCGACAAGCTGGCCGGCCGCCTGGCGGCGGGCCCGGCCCGCGCCTACGCGCACACCAAGGCGTTGCTCAACCAATCGCCGACGGCGACGCTGTCACAGCAGTTGGACGCCGAATCGGCCGGTTTCGGCGACTGCGCCACCGGCGATGACTTTGCCGAGGGCGTCAGCGCCTTCGTCAACAAACGGAAACCCGAATTCAAGGGCGAATAAACATGCAAAGAAGCGACTCCCCATTGGACGGCAAGGTCGCCGTCGTCACCGGCTCGGCCCGCAACATCGGCCGCGCCACGGTGAAGCGGCTGGCCGATTACGGCGTATCGGTGGTGATCAACGCGGTGCAGGACCGCGAGGCCGCCGACGCGGTGGCGCATGAGATTTTCGACGCCGGCGGGCGCGCGGTCGCGCATATCGCCGACATCACCAAGGAAGACCAGGCCCAGGGCCTGATCGACGCGGCGGTCACCGCCTTCGGCGGCGTCGACATCCTGGTCTGCAACGCTTCCATCCGCGCCCAGCAGCCGTTCGAATCGATCTCCTTCGACGAATGGCACAAGACGCTCGCCGTCACGCTGGACGGCGCCTTCCTTCTCTCCAAGGCCGCCGTGCCGCACATGAAAAAGAAGAAGTGGGGCCGCATCATCAACCTCGGCGGCATCGCCAACTATATGGGCGCGCCGAACCGGGTGCATTCGCTGGCCGCCAAGGCGGGACTGGTGGGCCTGACCCGCGGCCTCGCCACCGAGTTGGCGCCCTTCGGCATCACCTGCAACGTGGTCTCTCCCGGCCATATCGATACCGACCGCCCGGCCTCGGCCGGCGAACGGCCGCCCTTGAAGGTGCAGACGCCGATCGAGCGCCTCGGCACCGTCGACGAGATCGCCGGCATGATCCACTACCTCTGCCTGCCGGAAGCCGACTACATCACCGGCCAGACCATGCATGTGAACGGCGGGCTTTATTACGGGGTGTGAGGCGGCCGGCCGGTTCGCTACAATCCCGACACCGCCATCGTGAAGAGGTGACTTCGATGCTATCCGTTTCCACCCCACAGCGCCGCCTCGGTCTCGGCCGGTTTGCGTTCGTTGCCCTGTTGGTGACCTTGCTTTCCGGCTGCGGTGTCAACGCCATCCCGACGCTGGACGAAGATGTCGCCGCCAAATGGAGCCAGATTCTCAATCAATACCAGCGCCGCGCCGACCTGATTCCCAATCTGGTCGAGGTGGTGAAGGGTTACGCCGCGCATGAGCGCGAGACCCTGACGGCCGTCGTCGAGGCGCGCAGCAAGATCGCGCAAATGGCCATTCCGAAAGACATCCTCACCAACCCCAATGCCTTTCAGATGTTCCAGCAGAATCAAGGCGCCCTGACCTCGGCGCTGAGCCGCTTGCTGGTCAGCGTCGAGCGCTACCCGGACCTCAAGGCCAGCGCCAATTTCATCGCCCTGCAATCGCAGTTGGAGGGCACCGAGAACCGCATTGCGGTGGCGCGGCGCGACTACATCGAGGCGGTACGGGCCTACAACACCGAGATTCGCACCTTCCCCGGCCGCATTTGGAAGGCCATCCTCTACAGTGATGCGGAGGCGAAGCAGAATTTCAGCGTCGCCGATGAAAAGAGCATCGCCGACGCGCCGAAGATCAAGATGAACTGAGGCCGTGGTTATGGCTGGCGCTCGACCGATCAGGGGTGGCTTGTGGGTCGCCGCGGTCTTCGTACTGGCCATCATTTCCGGTGCCGCTTCGACATTGGACTTCCCGAGGTTGACCGGCCGTGTCGTCGACAACGCCGGCCTCATCTCCAATACCGGCGAAGCGCAACTGGATGCGCTGCTGAAGCAACACGAAGAAAAGACCTCGAACCAGGTGGTGGTCGTCACCCTCACTTCGCTGCAAGGCACCACGATTGAGGATTTCGGCTACCAACTGGGCCGCCATTGGGGCATCGGTCAGAAAGGCCGGGACAACGGCCTGCTGCTGATTGTCGCGCCGAACGAACGCAAGGTGCGGATCGAGGTCGGCTACGGCCTCGAGGGCACGATGACCGACGCCTTGGCCAAGTCCGTGATCGACGGCGTCATAGTGCCGAAATTCAGGGCCGGACAGTTCGAGGACGGCATCTCGTCCGGCGTCCAGGCGATTATCGGCATCCTCGAAGGCAATGGCCCGGAATGGGGACCGAAGGAAGAATCCGACGAACTGGACGCGGGCGGCGTGCTTTTCCTGCTCTTGCTGTTCGGTTTCTTCGCTTTTGCCATCTGGACGATGTACCGGAACCGTGACGGCCATTCGGGCGGATGGACGGTGGGATCCGGCCGCCGCGGGCACCGTGGTTATGGCAGCGGCGGTTTTGGCGGCGGTGGCTTTAGCGGCGGCGGCGGTGGTTTCGGCGGCGGCGGCGGGTCTGGAGGCTGGTAACAATGTCATTCATCACGAACGAAGAACGCAGCAGGATCGAAGCGGCCATCCAAGACGCCGAGCGCCGGACTTCCGGCGAACTGGTCACCGTCATCGCCGAGGCCAGCGACGACTATTATTACATCCCGACCCTTTGGGCGGCGATCCTGGCGCTTGGCGTCCCCATCGGCCTGCATTTGGCTGCCGTTATCCAGGGCGTCGACCAACTGCTGATCGGTCAAATGGGCGGCTTCATCGTGCTCGGCCTGATCTTTCGCTGGCCGGCGTTGAAGATGCGGCTGGTACCGAAATCGGTGAAACGCGAGCGCGCCGCCGCCCTCGCCGTCGGCCAATTCGTCGAACAGGGACTGCACCGGACCGAGGCCGGCACCGGCGTCCTGATCTTCGTCTCGGTGGCGGAGAGGCACGTGGAAATCCTCGCCGACCATGGAATTAACGAAAAGGTCCCGCCAGATACCTGGCAGGTGGCGGTCGACAAGTTCACGGCGGAAGTGAGAGCCGGCCGCGTGGCAAACGGCTTCCTTCAGGCCATCGACGATTGCGGCCGCGTCCTGGCGGAGCATTTCCCGGCCGGCACCGAGAACAAGAACGAACTGCCAAACCGCCTGATTGAAATCTGAGCCGCTTATATCAACCCGGCGCCATAGCCCGCGCCGGCGGCAAGCGCCACCACCAGCCAGGGCGGCAGTTTCCAACTGACCAGCGCCACGCCGGCGGCCAGCACCAGGGCGAAATCGCCCGCATTCTTGACGCCCGAGGTCCAGACCGGATCGTAGAAGGCCGCCGCCAAAAGACCGACCACGGCGGCATTGACGCCGGCCATGGCGCCGCGCATGGCCGCAAAGCCCCTGAGCGCGTCCCAGAACGGCAGCACCCCGATCACCAGCAGGAACGACGGCGCGAAAATCGCGAGGATGCAGACCAGCGCGCCGAGGCCCGGACCCAGCGGGCTCTGCATCACCGCGCCCAGGTAGGCGGCGAAGGTGAACAGCGGCCCCGGCACCGCCTGCGCCGCGCCGTAACCGGCAAGGAAGGTGTCGTCCCCCACCCAGCCGGGCTCGACCACGGTCGCCTTCAGCAGCGGCAGCACCACGTGGCCGCCGCCGAACACCAGCGAGCCGGCCCGGTAGAAGCCGTCGATGCGCTCCAAGAGCGGGCTCGCCAAGTGGGCGGCCAGCGGTGCCAGGCCGAACAGCAGCGCGAAGAACAGCGCCAGCGCGGCCACCGCCAAAGGCTTGCCGACATGGGCCGCGAGGGGATGGTGTTCGCCCGCGTCTTCCGATTTCAAGAACAGCCAGCCCAGCAGCCCGGCGGCGAGGATGGCCGCGATTTGGCCGAGCGACGTCGGCACCATCAGCACCGCCACCGCCGCTGCGGCGGCCAGCGCGGCGCGGCTGCGGTCGGGGCAGAGCGACTTGGCCATGCCCCAGAGCGCCTGCGCCACCACCGCGACGGCGACGGCCTTGAGGCCCCGCAGCCAGCCGCCCTCGACCTCGCCGGCCATGGCAACGCCGAGACCGAACAGCGCCAGGGCCAGCGCGGATGGGAGCGTGAAGCCGATCCAGGCGGCGACGGCGCCCGCCAGTCCGGCGCGCGAAAGGCCGATGCCGATGCCTACCTGGCTCGACGCCGGGCCCGGCAGGAACTGGCAGAGCGCCACCAGATCGGCATAGGCGGCTTCCGTGAACCATTGGCGCCGCTGCACGAACTCGTCGCGGAAATAGCCGATATGCGCCACCGGGCCGCCGAACGAGGTCAGGCCCAAACGCAGGAACACCCAGAAGACTTCAAACACGGACATGACCGGCAGGATATCAGCCGTTCTTGGCGTTTATGTTGCGGATCAAGGCCAAAGTGCGCCGGGCCTGGTCGACGATGGGATAATCGACGAAATAGCCGTCCACTTGGATCGAGGCCAGGCCCTTGGCCTCCGCTTCGTCGAAGGCGGCGGCGACCTTCTCGGCGAAGGCGACCTGATCGTCCGACGGCGTGAAGACATCGTTCACCGGGCCAATCTGCTCGGGGTGAATGCAGAGCTTCCCCTGGTAGCCCATGTCGGCGACGGTCTGGGCGGAGGCCCTGCAACCGTCCGTATCGCCGATATGAATCCACACCGTGTCGAGGGGCGCGTCGAGGCCGCCGGCACGGCTGGCCAGTACCACCTCGGCGCGGGCATGCGCCATTTCGGTCTCGGCGCGGGTCCAGTTCATGGCCATGTCCTTGGCATAGTCGCCGGCGCCGAAGGCGAGCCGGCGCACGCGGGTGCCGGCCTCGGCGATGGCTCGGGCATTGGCGACACCGAGCCCGGTCTCGACGATGGGCAGGATATCGAGCCCGCCGACAGCCAATCCGGCATCGCGCTCCAGCTGCGAGACCAGCCAATCGACGCTCTTGATCTGGTCGGCGGTCTCCAGCTTCGGCAGCATGATACCATCGACGCCGGACCGCACCACGGCCTGGAGATCGCCGAAACAGAAGTCGGTGTCGTAGGCGTTGACGCGGATATAGCCCAGGCACTTGCGCGGGCCTTGCAGCGCTTCCACCACCATCGGGCGGGTGGCTTCCTTCTCGGCAACGGCGACGGCGTCCTCGAGATCGAGGATCACCGCGTCGGCGTCGAGCCCCAGCGCCTTCTCCACCCGGCGGGGATGGTTGCCGGGCGCAAACAGCCAGCTACGGAAGGGTCCGGATGTGCTCATGATGCCGTCTCTCCGCCTTCGCCCTGCCATGGCGGGCCGGCCCAAGTGGTTTCCTCGTCCAGGGAATAGACCGGCCTCGGCAGGCGGTCGAAGTTGAAATTCGCCAGCACCGGCGAGGTCAGGCCCGGTACGTCAATCTCCACCGTATGGGCGTCGTCGAAATAGGGCGCGAAGCCGGCGCGGAAGTGGCCGCGCGACTTGACGACGACGCTCCGGGCCTGGGCCACGTCGAGGCCGAAAGCCTGGAAGAACACCGGATCGGCGCATTGCTTGCGGTTGGTCACCACGACGATCTTGACCCCGCCGACCTGCAAAAGCGCCGTCGGCCCGACGTCGATGCTGCGCCCGGCCCAGATACCGAGGGTCCCGACCAGCTTGCCGTCGATCAGCCCCAGCACCCGTGCCGGCGCCTCGAAACGCTCTGAGAACTCGCTCTCAGTCTCGGCGTTGAAGACGGCATCGAACGCCGCCCCCTCGGCCGCCGCATGGGCGGCCCGCGCCAGGGCCGGATCGTGGAAGATGCCGAACAGGCACCCGTCGACGCCGGCCTCGACCAGGGCCCTCAACACATAGGTGGTGTTGCCGCGCCCGCCGCCGCCCGGATTGTCGGCGACGTCGGCGAAGATCCGTGCCGCCTGTGACGGGTCCGCGCCGGAGGCCTTCATTTCCGCCACGGCATCGGCAAGCGGCGTCCCGACCTTCCTGAACCGCGTCCGGTCGGCCCAGCCGCGCTCGGCGATATCGGCCGAGAGCGCGCGGGCGGCGTCCCGGTCGCCGCGTGCCGTTACGATTACGGCGATGCCGTTCATCGGCGTGTTGGAATAGACGAAGCCGGCCACCACCGAAACATTGGCGATGACGGCGGGGTTCTTCGCCTGCGCCGCCTGACCGTAGTTGATCAGGTCCGCATAGGGCCCCTGCGCGCTCAACAGCACCACCGACGGAGACACCAGCGGCAGGCGGATGAAAGCCACTTCCGGCTTCATGCCGTCCCAGATTTCGCACATCAGGTTGGCGCTTTCCTGGGCGCGCTCGGCCTGGTCCACGTGCGGGTTGGTGATATAGGAGACCAGCACGTCGGCCATCTCCACCATGCGCTCGGATATGTTGGCGTGCAAATCGAGGGTGGAGAGGATCGGCGCGTCCGGGCCGACGATGGTGCGGACCATCTCCAGCAACTCACCGTCCGGATCGTCGCCGCCGGTCGACGTCATGGCACCGTGCAGCGAGCAGAAAACGCCGTCGAGCGGGCCCGCGGCTTCGAGCCGGCGCTGCATTTCGGCCTTGGTGCGCTGGAAGAAGGCCTCGTCCGCCGGGCCGCCCGGTTCCGCCGCTGTCACCAGGATCGGCACCGGTTCCCAGTCGACGCCGAGGCGGTTCATCTCGGCGTGGAAAGCGGAAATCTCGGCCGGCAGGCTCGGGTTTTCCCGCGCAATGTCGGCAAGGATTTCGTCCCCTTGCATGTAGCAGAGGGTGCGGAAATCCTGCTCCGTCGTCGGCGGTGCGAAGCTGTTAGCTTCCAGGTGCATCCCCATCAGGGCGACCCGCTTGGTCATCTCGTCTTCCTCCCGTTGTTCGGTGCTATTCCGCCGCCATGCCGGCCAGTTGCCGCCCGACCAGATGGGCGTAGAGGCCGCCGGCGGCGAGCAGTTCCTCGTGCGTGCCGGTCTCGACCAGCCGGCCCCGGTCTAGCGCCGCAATCATGTCGGCATCGCGCACCGTCGACAAGCGGTGCGCGATGACCACCGTGGTGCGTTCGCGCATCAGCGCCTTGAGGGCGTCGCGCACGGCCTGCTCGCTGAGCGCGTCCAGGTGCGAGGTGGCCTCGTCGAGGATCAGCACCGGCGCGTCCTTCAAAAACGCCCGCGCGATGGCGACGCGCTGGTGCTGGCCGCCCGACAGGCGCACGCCGCGCTCACCGACGGGGGTTTCCAGGCCTTGCGGCAATTGCCGGACGAAATCGCCGAGTGCCGCCTGTCGGACGGCGTTCTCGACCTCCGCGTCGGTGGCCTCCGGGCGCGCCAGGCGGATGTTGGCGCCGAGCGTGTCGTTGAACAGATAGGTATCCTGCGCCACCAGGGCGAAGCGGGCGCGCAATTCGTCGAGCTTGAAATCGCGGAGGTCGCAGCCGTCCAGCCGGATGGCGCCTGCCTGCGGATCCCAGAACCGGAGCAACAGGTTAGCGAGCGTCGTCTTGCCCGCGCCCGACGGCCCGACCAGCGCCAGCGTGGTGCCGCGCGGGATATGCAGCGAAATGCCGTCGATGGCTTTCTCCGGCCGGCCGGCATAACTGAAATCGACGGCATCCAATTGCAGCCCGGCATCCGGGTCTTTGTCGGCAGCGCCGGGACCGTCCTGGACGGGGACCGGCTCCATGTCGACGGAATGCAGCCGCCGGGCGGCACCCAGCGTATCGGCCAGTTGCCGGCCGACGTTGGCGATTTCCGACACCGGCAGGAACGCCGCCATGGCGAGGATCGTCAGCATGGGAAGGAAATCGGCGCCGATCGCCTCTCCGCGCACCAAAAGGGCGCCGGCCATAACCACGGCGAGGCCGCCCAAGCCGGTCGCCACCTCGAGCGCCGCCTGCTGGCGCGAAAGATCGCGGAAGAACGGCACGCGGACATCGAGGTAGTCGCGCGCCTTGGCGGCGAACTCCGCGCCTCGGGTCCCCTCCTGCTGGAAGGCGGCGATTTCGGCGAGCCCCTGCACGGTATCGACGGCATGCGCGTTGAGATCGCCCAGGGCTTCGCGGGTGCGCGAGCCCAGCCGGTCGACCCGGCCGCGCATCAGGAACGGGCTCAAGCCCACGAACAGCAGGAACGGCACCAGGGCGAGCGCGATCGCCGGATGCACCCAGGCGAGCGCCGCCAGCACCATGCCCGGCACCAGCACGGCGATGAACGCCGGCGCCAGGGTATGGGCGAAGAAATATTCGACCATTTCCACGTCCTGGGTGGCCATGGCGACGAGATCGCCTGACCGCCGCCGCGTCAGGTAGGCCGGCGCCAGGGCATCGAACTTCCGGAACAGTTCGATCCGCATTTCGGTCAGCATGCGGAACGCCATGTCGTGGGCGATCCAGGATTCGAGCCAGTGGAACACGCCAGCCACCGGCGCCAGCACGCCGAGCAGATAGAGATAGGGCAAATAGGATTCGCCGCCCTTCACCGCGGCGACGGCCAGCGCGCCGGCGACGCCGACGCCGATGAAGGCCATCACCCGCGTAACGCCGCAGCCGAGCGTCAGATAGAGCTTGCCGCGCCAGGGCCGGACCTCGGCGAACATCACCTGGAAGGCCTGCAGCCAGGTGAGCCCCTCGGCCTGGATGATGCCCTCCTCCGGCGCTGCCAGGATATCGCCGGCGACGGCAGCCGTCTCCGGTTCGGCATCCAGGAGCCGGTCGGGGCGGGCATGGGCGGCGTCCGGGCGCTGCTCGCCCTCGCGCGCCTGGCCGTCCATCAAATCGCGATAAACGCCGGGCCGCCCCATCAGCTCCGCATGGCTGCCGGAATCGCCGATGCTGCCGGCATCGAGCACCAGGATGCGGTCGCTGTCGATGATCGACGACAGCCGGTGCGCGAAGATCAGCGTGGTGCGGCCCTGCATCAGGCGGTTGAGCGCGTCCTGGATGACCCATTCGTTCTCCGCATCGACGGCGGAAAGCGCTTCGTCGAGGATCAGGATCGGTGCGTCGCGCAGCAGTGCGCGGGCGATGGCGATGCGCTGGCGTTGCCCGCCCGAGAGCTTGACGCCGCGCTCGCCGATGACGGTGTCGTAACCCTGCGGCAGGCGGCGGATGAACTCGTCGGCGTTGGCCAGTTCGGCGGCGCGGCGCATGTCGTCGAGGCTGGCGCCGGGTTTGCCGAAGGCCAGGTTCTCGGCGACGGTGCCGTGGAATAGATGCGTGTCCTGGCTGACCACCGCCATCTGCGCGCGCAGTGTCTCCAGGTCCATATCACGCACGTCGACGCCGCCGATGCGCACGGCGCCCTCGTCCACGTCGTAAAGGCGCTGCAACAGCTTGAGGATGGTGGATTTGCCGGACCCGCTGGCGCCGACCAGACCGACCCGCTCGCCCGGCTGGACGGTGAAGCTGAGCCCCCGGTGCGCGGCGTCCTCGGAGCCGGGATAGCGGAACACCACGCCGTCGAAGGCGATGGAAGGTTCCGCCGGTTTCTTGACCTCCGCGGCGGTGTCCTTGACCACCGGTTCCTGGTCGAGAATCGTGAAGATGGTGATCGCCGCCGATTGTCCGACCATGCCGTTGTGCAAAAGCGCGCGCAGGTCGCGCAACGGCCGGAAGGCCTCCGTCCCCATCATCAAGACGATCAGCAGCGTCTGCAGCGTGGCATCGCCTTCCGTCACCCGCCAGGCGCCGACGCCCAGCGCCACCGCCGCGCCGATGGCGATGCCGGCATCGGTGATGCCGCGCGACAGCGCATTGGTGGCCAGCACCCACATGGTCGAACGGAACAGGGCGTGCGCCCGCTCGCTCAGCATGGCGAGGCGCGACTTCGACTGGCCGAAGGCCTTCAGTGTCGCCAGGCCTTGCAGGGAATCGAGGAAATCGGCGGCGAAAGCTTTGTAAGCCTTGGACCGGGCCAGGCTGCTTTTCTGGTCCATGTTGTGGAACGCCATTGGCGCCCCCAGGGTGATCAGCGCCGCCGCCAGCAGCGTCAAAGCAATGTAGGGATCGAGAAACAGCACGAAACCGGCAATCAGCAGCGGCGTCAGGGCTGCGACGAACAGCGTCGGCAGGTACTGGCCGAAATAGGTCTCCAACTGCTCGACGCCGTCGACCAGGGAGACGATGACGTCACCGGTGCGGCGTTGGCCGAAGTGCTGCGGGCCCAGTTCGACCACCTTGTCGTAGATGCGCTGGCGCAGCCGGGCCTGTACCCGCGCCGCCGTGTGGTGCGCGTACATGGTCCGCGCATGTTCGAGAACGCCGCGCAGCACCATGGTCAGGGCCACGCCGATCACCGGGAGGGCGAGGTCTTCCACCGGCCGGCCGGCGAACACCGCCGCCAACAACCAACCCAGCAGCGCCAGGCGCGCTATCCCCACCGATGCGGCCAGTAGGCCCAGGAACACCGTGGCGACGATCCGCCCGCGCGTGCCCGCGGTGAACGCCCATAACCGCCAGTCGAAATACACCCCTACCTCACTCTGACCCGTGTCGCCCCTCTAAAACGAGCCGGCCCCCGACCACGGGGGCCGGGGGCCGGGGGCCGAAGCGCTTGAATTTGGTTTTCGGCCTAGCGCGAACGCAGCTTCGGATCGAGCGTATCGCGCACAGAGTCGCCGAACAGGTTGAAACCGAACACCGCGAGGGAAATCGCGACACCCGGCCAGATCGCCACCCAAGGAGCCGATTCCGCGAACTCCTCGGCGCCGCCCTGCAGCATCAGGCCCCAGGCGGGCGTGGGTTCCTGCACACCGAGACCGAGATAGCTGAGCGACGCTTCCAAAAGGATGGCCTGTCCGAGGAACGAGGTCAACATGATCAGGTACGGCGCCATCACGTTCGGCACCATGTGGCGGAGAATGATCCGCATGTTGGAGAAGCCGAGCGCCCGCGCCGCGTCCACGTAGGGGATTTCACGGATCGCCAGCGCGTTGGAGCGCACCACCCGCGCGCATTGCGGGATGAACGGGATGGTGATGGCGATGATCACGTTCTGGGTGCCGGGCCCGAGCGTGGCGACCACGGCCAGCGCCAGGATGATCAGCGGGAAGGCCATGACCACGTCGACGATGCGCTGCACGACGAGGTCGAAAACGCCGCCGAAATAGGCGCTGGCGACACCCAGCACCAGCCCCAGGGTGGAGCCGAAGATAGCGCAGGTGAAGCCCACCGTCAGCGCCGTGCGGGCACCGTAGATGATGCGGGTGAAAAGATCGCGCCCGAACTGGTCGGTGCCGAGCCAGAACTGCGAATCCGGCGGCACCAGCATGAACTCCAGCGAGTTCTCGATCGGGTTATAGAAGGTCAGGAAGTCGGCGAAGATCGCCATCAGGATCATCAGCACCACGATGGCGCCACCGGCAACACCAAGCGGCTGCTTGCGCACCATTTCCGAGGCGACCTGCGACCAAGGCTTCTTGTCGGAAAGTTCCTCAAAATCGGCTTCGACTTCGATTTCGCTTACTGTCGTCATGGCGATTTCCTAACTGTAGCGGATGCGCGGATCGAGCCACGCATAGAAGACGTCGACGAAGAGGTTGGTGAACACGAACACCACCACCACCAGCATGACCAACTGCTGGGTCATGGCGAAGTCCTGTGAGCCCACCGATTCCACGAACAGGCGTCCGAGGCCGTTCAGGTTGAACACCTGTTCGGTGACCACCAGGCCGCCGATCAGGAAGGCGAATTCGATGGCGATGATGGTAACCACCGGCAACAGCGCGTTCTTGAGCGCATGTCGGTTGATGATCACCTTCTCGATCAGGCCCTTGGCCCGTGCCGTGCGCACGTAGTCCTCGCGCAGCACTTCCAGCAATGCCGAACGGGTCATGCGGGTGGCCACGGCGGAATAGCGGTAGCCGGTGGCCACCGTCGGCCAGAACAACTGCGACAGGTTCCAGACCGGGTCTTCCCATATGGGTTTGAATTGGATAGGTGGCATCCATGGTTCACCCAGGACTTCCTGGGTCACGATCAGCATGCCGAGGATGATGATGATGCCGAGCCAGAACGATGGCATGGCGATGCCGGCAATGGAAAAGCCACGCACGAAATAATCGATCCAGGTGTTTTGCTTCACCGCAGAAATAACGCCGAGCGGGATCGAAATGATCACCGCGACGAAAGTCGCCATGATCGCCACCTGCAGGGACAGATGGAAGCGCAGGCTGATCTCGGTGGTGATCGGCTGCCCCGTCCACATGGAGGTGCCCAGGTCGAAGGTCAGATAGCCCTTAATGAAATCAACGAATTGCAGAAGGATATGTTTATTGAGCCCAAGCTGCTCGCGGCAGAGCTCGATCTCCTTCGGGTCGGCATAGAGACCGGTACCGGCCAGCCGAACCTCACAGATATCTCCCGGCACCAGGCGCAGCAGGAAAAACACCAGGATGGCGGCGCCGATCAGGGTCGGAATGACCAAAAAACCACGTTTTAATAGATACTTACCCATCGACCTGACCTTGGTAGGGGATTGAACGCTTAGCGTCCCAGGAATTATTGGGAAACCCCGCCCGCCGCCGAAGCGACGGGCGGGTTCCGGTTATTGGAGCCGAATTAGCCCTTGTCCAGCCAGACGTTGTCCAGGTGCTGGTTCAGGTAGTGCGACGGCGCGATCTTCCAGCCCTTCACATAGGAACGGTGCGGGTTGATCTTGTACCACCACAGCGTGATCAGCAGATGGGCCTGGTCGGAAAGCGCCCGGGTCTCGTAGTCGCGGATCAGACGGCGCTGTTCGGCCTCGTCACCCGACTTTAGGATCTTGTTGTAGATGTCCTCGAGCGGCTGGTCCTGATAGGACCCGTAGTTGTTGCCGGCGGAACCAAGGAACTTGGTGATGTCGGCAATCGGGTTGATGACGGACTGGCAGTTGAAGTCCATCGACACGTCGTACTCTTTCTTCTTACGCAGAGCATCGTAGAACTGCGGCGTCGGCAGCACTTGCTGGTCGACCTTCATGCCGGACTTGTTCCACTGGTCGATGGCCCAGGTGCCCACCACCTTGTACGGCTGGTCGACGCCGCGGTTGGTGAGGGTGAACTTCAGACCCGGCACGCCGGCGTCGGCGAGAAGCTTGCCAGCTTCGGCGCGAGCCGCGTTGATGTCGGAGCCGTAGCCCTTCAGCTTCATCAGTTCGTCCTTGGTCGCGGCGAGCTTGTGGCTCGGGAACACGACGCCGCCAACGGTCTTCACGATGGCGATGCGGGACAGGTACTTGGAGCCGCCCCAGCGGTCGAGGCCGAGGGTCAGCGCCTGACGAACGCGGGCATCGTCAAACGGCTTTTTCTTGTGGTTCGGCGTCGCCAGCAGCACGCAGTTCCAGTCGCTTTCCTGGACGGTGATCTTGTCGCCCAGCGCTTTCACAAGGTCGTCACGCGCTTTCGGCGGGAAGCCGCGGAACTCGATGGCCGCACGGTCGCCACGAATGGCCTGGATGGACAGTGCCATCTTGGCCGAGGTGATGGCCTTGAAGCCGTCCAGGTAGGGGCGCCCCTTGATGTAGTAGTCGGGGTTCTTCACGCCTTCCAGGAACGAGCCCTGCTGGTGCTGCACGAACTTGTACGCGCCGGTGCCGTTGATGTTGGTCTTGTGCCAGGCATAGCCGTGCGCATCCAGATCCTTCTTCGCGTAGGTGAAGTTGAACGGGGTCGCCAAGGCCGGGATAAAGCTGCCGGTCGGGAACGCCAGCTTGAAGACCACGGTGTGGTCGTCAGGCGTGGTGATCGACTCGACCGCCTTGAAGAACGATTTCCGCGCGCTCGGAACACTCTTCGGCGGGAAAATGATCTTGTCGTAGGTCGCCTTGATGTCGGCCGAGGTCAGCGGCGTGCCGTCGTGGAACTTGACGCCGTCACGGATCTTGAAGGTGTAGACGGTGCCACCTTCGGTCGGCTTCGGCACGTCACCGACGCACAGGTCGCAGACGAAGTCGGACGGATCCGACGGGTTGTCCGGGTTGACGCGGATCAACAGGCTGTAGAACGGACGAATGCGATGCACCATCGCATAGGTCGTTTCGATGTGGCCGTCGTAGCTCGGCGCCTTGCCGGGCACGACGAAGTTGAGGACGCCGCCGGGTTTCGGCGTGTCCGCGGCATTGGCGAAAGCGCCGCTCAGGGCCACACCGGCCCCGACAACCCCGGCGATCGCCAGCTTGGCTGATAGATATTTCATCTCGGTCTCCTTCCCAGTGAAATTAGGAACCTCCCAGTTCCTGCTCAATGCGGCACCCCGGCCAAGGAGCGCTCACACCTCTGTACAGGCCACCCAGTGGCCCGGTTTGACTTCCCTGAATTCGGGAATCTGTTGTTTGCAGCTATCCACCGCCTTCGGGCAGCGTGGATGGAAGACGCAGCCGGACGGCGGATTGATCGGGCTCGGGATTTCACCCTTGATGATCTTGTGCTCGCGTCCCTTCTCCAGGTCCGGATCGGGAATCGGCACCGCCTCCAGCAACGCCTGGGTATAGGGATGCAAGGGATTGTCGAACAACTCGTCGCAATCGGCGAGTTCGACCATGTGGCCCAGATACATCACCGCCACCCGGTGACAGATATGCCGCACGACGCTCAGGTCGTGGGAAATGAACAGATAGGTCAGCCCGAACTGTTCACGCAGGTCTTCCAAAAGATTGACGACCTGTGCCTGGATCGACACGTCCAGCGCCGAAACCGCCTCGTCGCAGATGATGAACTCGGGGTTCATGGCGAGCGCCCGGGCGATGCCGACGCGCTGGCGCTGGCCGCCCGACATTTCATGCGGATAGCGATCGAAGAAGTTGGCCTTCAGCCCGCAGGTGGTCAGCAGTTCAACGGCGCGCTGGCGGCGGTCTTCCTCGTTCGGAATGATGTTATGCACGCGCATCGGCTCGGTCAGGATTTCGCCGATCTTCATGCGCGGATTCAGCGACGAGAACGGATCTTGGAAGATCACCTGGATCTTCTTGCGGATATCGATCATCGACTTGTCGTCGAGGCCGTTGATGTCTTGGCCGCGGAAAATGATCTCGCCTGACGTCGGATCCTCGAGCTGCAGGATGCAGCGCCCAGTGGTGGTCTTGCCACAGCCCGATTCGCCGACCAGGCCGAGGGTCTCGCCCTTCATGATCTGGAAGCTGATGCCGTCGACGGCCTTCACCGAGGCCACCACCCGCTGCACGAATACGCCTTCCGTCACCGGGAAGTGCATCTTCAGGTTTCGGACATCGATCAGCAGTTCATCGGTAGGCTTGCCGCGGAACTGGGAATCGTTACGCACGGCCGCATCGTTGGGCACGGTCATGAGGCCTCCTTCATGGCGGCGGCGACGGCTTCCTTTTGGAAGCAGGCGGTCTTGTGTCCTTCGGCGACGGCTTCCAGCGCCGGAAAGCTTTTGGCGCATTCCTCGGTGGCGAAACGGCAACGCGGGCGGAATGCGCAGCCGTCGTCGAGCAGCGTCAAATCCGGCGGCTGGCCCTCGACCGGATCGAGTTTCGCCTGGCGCGCCTGGTCCATGCGCGGCACCGACTTCAGCAGCGCCAGCGTGTAGGGATGGTGCGGACGGTAGTAGATGTCCGCCGCCGTGCCCGATTCGATGATCTTGCCGGCGTACATGACGTTGACCCGGTCGGCATAGCGCGCCACGACACCCAGGTTGTGGGTGATGATGATCATCGCCACCCCGAGCTCGCGCGTCAGGTTCTTCATCAATTCCAGGATCTGCGCCTGGATGGTCACGTCGAGCGCCGTCGTCGGCTCGTCGGCGATGATCAGCTTTGGCTCGCAGGCGAGCGCCATGGCGATCATCACGCGCTGGCGCATGCCGCCGGAAAGATGGTGCGGATACTGCATCAGCCGGCGCTGCGGCTCGGAGATACCGACCATGCCGAGCAGGTCGACGGCGCGCTTTTGCGCCTCTTCCTCTGTCGCGTTGGTATGCGTCAGCATGGTCTCGGTGAGTTGCATGCCGATGGTCAGCACCGGATTGAGCGACGTCATCGGCTCCTGGAAGATCATCGAGATGTCCTTGCCGCGGACATCGCGCATCTCTTCTTCCGGCAGTTTGACCAGGTCACGCCCGGCGAAGCGAATCTCGCCGTCGACGATTTTGCCCGGCGGCCACGGAATCAGGCGCAGGATGGACATCGCCGTCACGGACTTGCCGCAACCGGATTCGCCCACCACGGCCACCGTTTCGCCTTCGTCCACAGTGTAAGAGACCCCGTCCACCGCCTTTACGACGCCGGCCGAAGTGAAAAACTGTGTCTTAAGGCGGTCGATCTCTAGAAGAGTCGCCACGGATCCTCCCTAAGTTTGTTTTTCACCCTCGCTCTTTGTTCGAACGAGGCTGGGTTCACGGTAGATATCCCTTCGCGACCTGTCAATTGTCAAAAAGGGCGAAAAGCGTGTCCGTTGGACTACCGCGTCACGGAAATCGTATCTTTGCACTTTTTTTCAATCCGCATAAGCGCTTATATCGCTCCGTCAGCAGCCAAACCATGACGAGGGAGGAACCGATGTCATCGGAACAATACGAAGCCGGCCTTAAGTGCCGGACCGAGGTGCTGGGCGAGGAGTACGTGGAAAAATCGCTCGCCGGCGCCGACGACTTCAACCGTGATTTTCAGCAAATGGTCACCGAATACTGCTGGGGCGGATCGTGGGGGCGCGGCGTTCTTTCCAAACGCGACCGTTCGATCCTCAATCTCGGCATGCTGGCGGCGCTGAACCGATCACACGAATTCAAACTGCACTTCCGCGGTGCCATCAACAACGGCCTGAGCTTGAAGGAACTGCGCGAGATTCTCATTCATCTCACCATCTACTGCGGCGCGCCCGCCGGCGTCGAGGCCTTCCGCCTGGCGCGCGAGGTGCTGGCCGACTTGAACATCGACCCTTCCCACATGGACCAGGAGACATCATGAAACCGGAAAAACTGGGCTTTATCGGCCTCGGACAAATGGGCGCCCCGATGGCCACCAACATCGCCAAGGGCGGCTTCGACCTGAGCGTCTACGACAAGGCCGGCACGCAGGAGCGCGCGCCCGAAGGTACCCAGATCATCGGCGATACGCCGGCGCTGGCACGCGCCGTCGACACCATCTTCCTGTCGGTTCCGGACGGCAAGGCGTCGCTCGCCGTGATCGACGAGATCGTCGCCACCGACAATCGCCGCGCCGGCGTCATCATCGATCTCTCGACCATTGGTCCCGCCGCCGCGCGCGAAGCCGCGGCGCGCTGCGAGAGCGTCGGCATCGTCTACATGGATGCGCCGGTGTCCGGCGGCCAGGGCGGCGCCATTGCCGGCACCATCGCGGTCATGCTGGCCGGCCCGAAAGCGGTCAAGGAAGCGCACGACGACGTGCTGCATTCCTTCGCCAAGAACCCCTTCCACGTCGGCGAGGAAGCCGGCCAGGGCCAGGCGCTGAAGATCCTCAACAACTACCTTTCCGGTACCGCGCTGGCGGCGACCTGCGAGGCGATGCTCTACGGCGTTTCCCAGGGCCTCGACATGAAGACCATGCTCGACGTGGTCAACGTCTCCACCGGGCGCAACTCGGCGACCGAGGAAAAGTTCCCGAACCGGGTGCTGACCGAGACCTTCAAGGGCGGCTTCGCCACCGCGCTGCTGGCCAAGGACATCAACCTGTTCCTTGACAACGCCCACAAGGCCGGCACGCCGACAACCGTGGCCGACACCGTCGGCGCGGTATGGAACGACACCGACGAGACCCTGCCGGGCTCCGATATCATGGAGCTTTACCTGCTGATGCGCGACGGCAAAGCCGGGAATGCTTAATCCCCGGCCTCGTTGAGGTAGTTCTCGAACAACAGCGGAAAAGCACTCAGGGGCCCCGGGATTTCCACCGGGGCCACCGGGTGCAGGTAGCTCTCGTTCAGCTCGGCGAACGAGGTGACGCCCAGCAGACCGAGACAGATGTGGATCTCGGTCTTCAGCAGCTCAAGCATCCGCACCACGCCTTCGCGCCCCTTGGCGCCGAGGGCCATGCCCTGCAGGCGGCCGAGGCCGACCGCATTGGCGCCCATGGCCATCGCCTTGACCACGTCGGTGCCGCGCATGAAGCCGCCGTCAACGATGATCTCCGCCTTGCCGTCGACCGCCTTGACGATTTCCGGCAGCACGTCGAGGCCGCCGCGCCCGTGATCGAGTTGTCGGCCGCCGTGGTTGGAGACGTAAACGACGTCGATGCCCTGCTCGACGCAGAGCGCCGCGTCCTCGGCGGTGGCAATGCCTTTCAGGATGATCGGGATGTCGAAGGTGTCCTGGATGCGTTTCACGTCGTCCCAGGTGAAGCGGTACTGCCACTCCTCGGCCTGCTTCACGCGGCGCGACGTGGTCCGGTAGCGTTTCGCCAGGTCGCGTTCGCGCCGGCCGTAGTAATCCAGGTCGACGGTGAAGGTGAAAGCGATGTAACCGGCGGCGATGGCGCGGCGGATATGATCGTCGACGTAATCGGGATCGCCGCGCACGTAGAGCTGGAAGATCTTCGGATATTCGACCGCCTCAGCCACCGCTTCCAGCCCCGGCTCGGCGCGCGACGAGAGCATGTGCAGCACGCCCGCATCGGCCGCCGCCAGCGTCGGCGCGATGCCGCCTTCGGGGATGAAATCCTGCAAGGACCCGATGGGCGCCAGCACGATCGGCAGGTTCAGGTCCTGGCCCAGCAGCTTGCCGCCGCAGTCGATGTGCTCGACGTCGCGCAGCACGCGCGGGCGGAACCCCATGGTATCCAGCGCCAGGCGGTTGCGCCGCTGCGTGGTTTCGGTGTCGGCCCCGCCCATCAGGTAGTCCCAAGTCTGGACCGTGAGCCGCTCCTTCGCCGCCTTGGCGAATTCGTGCAGGGTTTCGAATTCCTGGAACGCGCCGATGGTATTGTCTGTCGTCATCTTCTGTTTTCTCCCCCTCAGCCGTGTACCGGTTTCGACAGCACGATCACCGCGTCCCGGTCGGCATAGACATAGTCACCCTGGCGGATCACGATCCCACCGATGTTCAAGTTTTCGCCGGCGCGGCCGATGCCGTCCGTGCGCGGGCGCATGGCGGTGGCCGCCACCGCCTTGACACCGAAATCCAAATCCGCGAACTCATGGCTGTCGCGGATGGCGCCGTTGAAGATCAAGCCGGCCCAGCCGTGTTCCAGCGCCAGCGCCGCGATATTGCCACCGCAGAGCGCGCGCCTGGCCGATCCGCGCCCGTCGATCACCAGCACCTTGCCGCCGCCGCCCTGCACCAGGATGTCGCGCAGCCCCTTGTTGTCCTCGAAGGTGGCGAAGGTCACGGCCTCGCCGTGGAAGTCCTCGCGCGCCGCGAAATCGCGGAACTGCAGTTCGCAGACTCGCGCGTCCGGATGGTCGTCGCAGATGTCGGCGGTACGGATGATGGTTCTGGCATCGGCCATGTCGGTTGCGTCCTCCCTGGTTCACCGGCGTCGTAATTTACGGCCTCGCCGGAGACACTGCAAACCCCTACGCCCGTCTCATCCCTGGCCGCGATGACGTTCGCGGAAAACGAACACCAGCAGCACCACGCCGAGCCCCGTCACCGCCGCCGACACCAGCCAGCCAGCCGCGTAGTCGCCGCCATAGGCATCGAGCGCGGCGCCGAACAGCACCGGACCCAGGAAGCCGCCGATATGCACGCCGACCATGTTGAAGCCCACCGCCGAGCCCGCCAGCCGGGGCTCTACCGCCTCCACCGCGATCGCCTGCGCCACCGGCGCGAACGACGCGATGGTGATACCGAGCGCCGCCGTCAGCACAAGCGCCACCCAGAGCCCACCCGCCGGCGCCCAGGCCATCAGCGCCAGCCCCAGCGCCGCGAAGCCGCAGATCCAGGCCGTCAGCACCCGGCGCCGGCCGCCGAAGGCCTTGTCGCTGACCATGCCCCAGCCGACTCGCGCCAGCGCGCTGGCGGTCTGTGCCAGGCCCATGGCGAAACCGGCCATGGGTTGGCTAGCGCGCAGGGCTTCGGTCAGAAACAGGGTCAGAAAACCGAAGAAGTTGGTCTGCCCCATGTTGAGCATCCCCGACAGCACCGTGTAGACGGAGAAGTTCCTGTCGCGAACCACCTCGCCGATATTCGCGAGCGGATTGCGCCGCGCCTCCGCCGGGATTTGCCGGTCGAACTTGAACAGGCTGAAACAGAAGAGGCCGTTGGCGAAGATCAGCGCCGCGACGCCGAACATCAGCGTCTGCCAGTGCACGAATTCGGCCAAGGCGCCGTTGCCCGCCGCCAAGACGCCGCCGATGGGCACGCCGACCTGTTTCAAGCCCATGGCGAGGCCGCGCCGTTCGGCCGGGAACCATTCCAGCACACCCCGCGCCGTCGATGGGTTGGACATGGAATAGCCGAGCCCCATGCAAACCATGGCGGCGATGCATGCGACGTAGCTGGGCGCGAAGGCGATCACCAGCGCGCCGACGATCATCATGGCGTGTGCGATCACCAGCGCATAGCCGATGCCGAAGCGGTCGGTGATGCCGCCGGCCGGCATGGAGCCGACAGCCTGGGCGCCGTAGTAGGCGGAGACGAAAGTGCCGAACAGCGCCGCCGAGAGGTCCAACTCACCGGTGATCGCTGGCGCCATGGACATCACCGAAACCACGTTGAGGGTGCCGACCGTGTGCGACGCGATCAGGATCGGCAGCCGCCGGAGCCAGGGATTATCCGCCGCCTCGGGCTCGGCCGCGTCGGCGCTCATGCGGTTTGCAGCGCCTCGCCGTCCATGCCGTCAGACCCGAGACCGACATGGCGCAACATCGTCGGCGCCACGTCGATGGCGGAACTGGCGCTGGTCTGCGCACTGCCGGCATCGAAGCCGGCACCGATGGCGATCAGGAACGGGTTCTGCTCATTCGTCCCGAGGCCGCCGTGCTGGCCGTGGCCGGACTTGGTCTCGGTGCTGAACCGGTTGAAGAAGGCATCCGAGATGCCGGCAACGCCGAATTCATTGGGCGCTTCGGATTTGGCGCCGTCGACGGCAATGGCCAGGGCGCCGTCGGTGCGCTGGCCGAGCGCCGCCAATCCGTCGCCGGCATGGATGGTGCCGACGCCCTCGACGCCCGGCAGCCAATCCAGGATCGCCGCCACGCGGTCGCGCGCATCGGGCGCCAGATAGATGAAGGCGCTGAGGCCCTGCGAGGCGACCACGCAATCGTGCGACTCGCGGTCTCGCTTGAAGCCCGCCGCGATCAGTTCGGCTTCCAGGTCGATGATCCGCCCGACGGTCTCGTGGCCGTGGTCGGAGCCGATTAACAGCAGGATGTCCTCGCCGGCGGCGTTCAGTTCCGCCACCGCGTCGGCCACCCGCCCGGCATTGGCATCGGCGGCGGCGAGCACGGCACGATGCTCGGCGGACCCCAATTGGCGGTCGTGCTGGGTGTGGTCGGGTTCGCACTGCCACATGACGGCGGTACGCGGCTTGCGCGCGCGGACGACTTCGGCGATGAAGCGTGTGGTCATGGCGGTATCGCCGGCGGCGTCGTGGCTGATGTCCAGGTGCTCGGACCCGGTGATCGGCGCAAGTCCGGGGCCGTAGGAACCGCTCCTGTGATAGACATGGCCGTGGCCGTCCGGATCCTGGAAATAGGCCGCGCCCGGCGAGACGTTGGAGAAAACGATGTTGCCGCCGTGGTTCTCGACCCGCTCGGCCAGGGTGGGGACGCGCAGCGTCTTGCCGGTGGCCTTGAGCAGGCGGTCGCGGAAATCCGGCGCGCCGGCGGTCAGCGGCACCAGCCCTTCGCCCTCATCCAGCGCCACGGCGTTGCCCTGCAATCCGTGCTTGGCCGGATGACAGCCCGTGGCAATGGAGGCCGACGTGGTCCGCGTGGTGGAGGGAAAGACGCTCCGGTGCGCCATGAACCGCCGTCCATTCGCGGCCAGGCGGCAGAGGTTGGGGGTCAGGTCCGGCGTCAGCAGGTCGGACCGGAGCCCGTCGCAGATCACCAGGATGGCACGTTTCTCGGTCATGATGTCATTCTCCCCGCGCGACTATGCGCCCAGCCGCACCAGCGCGTCCACCGCGATCACGCCCGTTCCGGCGCGCCCGACCATCAGCGGATTGATCTCCGCCTCCAGCACCTTGGCGCCGTCCGCCAGCGCCAGGCGCGACATCGCCGACACCGCGCTTGCCAGCGCCGCCACATCGCCTTCCGGCAGGTTGCGATAACCCCGGATCACCGCCAGGCCCTTGACCTCTTCGATCATGGCGCGGGCCTGGGCTTCGTCCACGGGGGCGGGGCGCACGGCTGCGTCCTCGTAGATCTCCGTCGTCACCCCGCCCATGCCGAGGACAACCACCGGCCCGGCCTCCGCGTCCAGCCGATAGCCCAGCAACACTTCCGCCACCGCCGATACCATCGGCTCGACCAGGATGCCCTGAAACCTGGCATCCGGCGCGTAGGCCTTGGCCGAGGCCCAAATTTCCGCCATCGCCGCTTTCAACGCCGCCGAATCCGAAAGCCCCAGCGCCACGGCACCGGCTTCGGTCTTGTGCGGCAGATCCGGCGACACCACCTTGGCCGCCACCGGATAGGCGAGGTCGCCGGGAATGTCGGCGTCCGGACCCGCAAGCGTCAGCGCGCGGGAAACCGGAATGCCCAAGTCCGCCATCACCTGGCGCGAGCGGGCCTCGTCCAGCGTGCCAGCCTCCGCACCGACAAGATCGATATTGGGCGGGGCCAAGTCTGGGATCGGCGCCGGAGGCTCGTGGTTCAACAGTGTCCGCACCGCGTCGGCGCAGGCCTCCGGCGTGCGGAAGGCGGCAACCTCGCCGGCCGCCAGCCCGGCCAGCGATTCTGGCGCGTCCGGCGCGATGAAGGCGGCCAAGGGCTTCCCGGTCTTGGGCGCGGCGACGATAGGCGCCACGGCGAGTTCCGGATGAAACTGCCCGGAAGAGCCGACCACCGCCACCACCGCGTCGATGCCGTCGTCGGTCAGCAGAACCTCGAGCGCCGCGCCATAGACGCCTTCGCGCGTGCCGGCCATGGTCAGGTCGATCAGCCGCCCGTGCCCGAGATCGAGACCGAATTCGGCCAGTCTGGCGTGCAGCCGCTCAGGCGCCGCCACCAACTCAAGCCCGCTGGCGCCAAGACGGTCCACGACCATCGCCGCGCCGCCGCCCGTCGTCGTCACCACCGCCACGCGTTTCCCTTTGGCTGGCTCCGAACCCAGCGCCAGGCGCGGCAGTTCCAGCAATGTCTCCATCATGTCGACGCGCATGATGCCGTGATGGCGCAAGAGCGCATCGATGGCCGCGTCCGGCCCGGCGACGGCGCCCGAATGCGACACCGCCAATTCGCGCCCGACGTCCGAACGGCCGAGCTTATAGGCAATCACCGGTTTGCCCGCCGCATGCGCGCGCCTGGCCGCCCGGCCCAAGGCGGCGGCGCCGCGGATGCCCTCCATGAACAGCAAGATGGCGTCGGTGTTGTCGTCGTCGACCAGGATGTCCATCAACTCGCCGACGCCCAAATCGGCTTCGTTGCCGATGGAGAACAGCGACGAAAAGCCGATGCCGCGCGCCGCGCCGCGCGAGATCATCGCCCCCAGGATCGAGCCGCTTTGCGAGATCACGCCCAAGCGCCCCGCCGGCAGGCTCTCCATTTCCAGGATGGCGTTGATCGACAGCGTCATCGGCGTATTCAAGTCGATGGTGCCCATGGAATTGGGGCCGATGATGCGCATGCCGCCGGCATGGGCGGCGGCGACGATGCGCTGCTGCTCGGCCATGCCGTCCGCGCCGGTCTCGGCGAAACCGTCGGAATAGATGGTCGCCACCTTGACCCCGGCGGCCGCGCAGTCCACCACCGCCGCCAGAACGAAGTGCTTCGGCACCATGATCAGCGCCTGTTCAACGCCGCCCGCTCCTTGGGCATTGGCGTCGGCCAGCGTCGGATAGGCGGGCACGCCCTGCACCTCGTCGCGGTTGGGATTGATCGGCACGACGCGGCCGGTGTAGCCGTGCGCCTTCAAGAAACGCTGCGGACGGCCGGTGTTCTTCTTGGGATCGCCCGATGCGCCGTAGATGGCGACGGCTTCGGGGCGCAGGAGCGCATCGGCGAGACTGCGGTCGCTCATTACCGCCCTATTCGGCTTTTGGCGGGCGCTGCGGGAAGCGCCGGTCGAAGACGATCTCCGCCAGGCGGTTTTTCATCATCTCCAGCGAACCGCCGGCGATCTGCCAGCCACGGGTGCGGCGGAAGCAGTATTCGACCAGCGAGTCCTGGCTGTAGCCGGCGGCGCCCATGACCTGCATGGCTTCGTTGGCGGCGGCGAAGCCGGCCTGATTGCAGGCGTACTTGGCCATGGTCGTCTCTTCCGCCGACGGCAGCCCGCCATCGGCATTGGCGGCGGCGCGGTAAAGCAGCAAGCGCGCCGCTTCCAACTGCACCTTCAGTTCCGCGAACTTCCACTGCAGGCCCTGGAACTCACAGATCGGCCGGCCGAACTGTTTGCGTTCCAGCGCGTGGTCGCGGGCGATGTCGAAGGCAAGCTGGCCGAGCGCCAAAGAGCGCGTCGAGTTGCCGATGCGCTCGACGTTGAAGCCGGCAATCTGCTTCTTGAAGCCGCCGGGGCCGAGGATGACGTTTTCGGGGCCGATGTAGAGATTGTCGAAATAGAGCTGCGCCCATTCCTCGCCGCCGAGATAACGCACCGGCTGGCCGTGGGTGAAGCCGTCCATGCCCTTCTCGATCACCACCGAGCCGATGCCGCCGACGCGGGGCCCGAAGCGCACGTAGGCGAGGATGTAGTCGGCCTCGGCGCTATGGGTGCCAAACACCTTGGTGCCGTTGATGCGGTAGCCGTCGCCGTCGGGGGTCGCGGTGGTGATCAGGTCGGTCACCGCCGAGCCCGCTTCCGGCTCGCTCATGCCCACCGTGATGACCTTCTCGCCGGCCAAAAGCGGGGTCAGGAAGCGGCGGCGCTGTTCCTCGTCGGCATATTCCGCCAGCGTGCGGATGGCACCGAAGTTGCCGGCCTGGATGACGTCGGCGCTGCGCGGGCAGATGCCGGCGACGGTTTCGATGGCAATGACGGCATCCATCAGGGTGCCGCCGATGCCGCCGGCCTCCTCGCCGATGGTGATTCCCAAGAGGCCCTGCTCGGCCATCATCTTGGCGACCTCGCGGGGGAAGCCGTCCTCATGGGCGCGGGCCAGCGCGCCCGCCGCCAGGTGCCGTTCGGCGAAACCGCGAACCGAGTCGCGGAACATTTTTTGCTCTTCGGAGAGCTCGAAGTTCATCATGATCGGGGTATCTGTCGAAAAATCTCGGGTTGGTCCGGTTGAAAGCTTACCCATGGCTTTTCGCCCAGGCCCTTCGGCGGTTCAACGCTTTTCTTTGAATTCTGGTCCGGATTCAGGCGCGCGCCACCTTGGCGGTAAAGATGTAGCCGGCGTTGCGCACGGTCTTGATGAACTCGGGCTTGCCGAGATTGGGTTCGATCTTCTTCCGAAGCCGCACCACCTGCACGTCGACGCTGCGGTCGAAGGCCGGCGTGTCGAGGCCATGGGTCAAATCCAGCAACTGGTCGCGGCTGAGCACCCGGTTGGGATGCTCGACCAACGCCTTCAGCAGGTTGAATTCGCCGCTGAAAAGCGAGATTTCTTCTCCGTCGGGATCGGTCAGCGATCGGCTGAGCGCATCCAGGCGCCAGCCGTTGAACACGTAGGCATCGCTTTCGGCCGGCGGCTGGACGGCCTCGCTGCCACCGCTGGCGCCGGCCGATAGCCGGCGCAGCACGCTGCGTACCCGGGCCAGCAGTTCGCGCGGCTCGAACGGCTTGGCCAGGTAATCGTCGGCGCCGACCTCGAGGCCGATAATCTTTTCGGTGGTTTCCGAACGCCCCGACAGGATCACCACGCCGACGTCGGACTTGGCCTTCAGTTCGCGCGTCAGGCTGAGGCCGTCGGCGCCGGGCAAACCGAGATCCAGGATCACCAGCTCGATGTCCTCCTGCGCCACCAGATCGAGCAGCCCGTCGCCGGACGGCAGGGAGAACACCTGGAAGCCGGCATCCTCGAGCATCATGCCGACGATCTCGCGGATGTCGGGCTCGTCGTCGACGATCACTATCCTGGTCCCATCGGCCATGCGGCCTGCCTCCCCCCGGAAACGCTCCCTTTTTGTGCCGGCGGCGGCCCGGAAACGCCGCCGGAATGGCTTTTGATTGCCGATCTCGCTTAAAATACCATCGTGACGGAAGCCCTTACAACCTCGCTGCCGGACGAGCGCCAATTGGGGCGCGCACGCGGCAGATTCCTCGCCGCCATTGGGGCATGGATTGCGGCGGTCACCGTGTTTTTCGTCAGCGATCCCTTCGACCTTCCGTTCGGCCCGCTGGTCACCGTCACCGCCGTCGCCGCCGTCCTGGGCGCGGTGCTGGTGGCGGAGCTGACACTGGTCGGCGGACTGGCCCAGAGTATGCGCTCGGCGCGCCAAAGCGGCGAGCGGCTGCAGGATTTCACCGAGGCGGCGTCCGACTGGCTGTGGGAGATGGATGCGGAATTCCGCTTCGTCTATGCCTCCGACCGCTTCTACGAGCTCTCCCGCCTGACGCCGGAAGACTTCCTCGGCCGCCGCCAGGACCTGGCGGCGGAAGCCGCGCCGGCCAGCCAGGAATGGCGCGCGCACCTGGACCACCTGCGCCGCCAGAAGCCGTTCCGCGATTTCACCTATCCCGAAAAATTGCCGGGCGGCGAGGTCCGCTGGTTCCGCCTGAGCGGCATCCCGAAGTTCGACGACGACGGCAATTTCACCGGCTACCGGGGCACCGGCACCGACATCACGACCGAAGTGCGCGCCCGCGAGGAAGCCGTGGAATCGACGCTGCGCTTCCTCGACGCCATGGAACACGTCACCGACGGCATCGCCTTCTGGGACGCCGACGACCGCTTCGTGCTCTGCAACCGGCGCTACCGCGACCAGGCCGGGCCGGCGGCGGAAAGGCTGGTGCGCGGCGGCACCTACGCCGATTTCCTGGGCGACGTCTTCGCCTCCATGGCGGATGCGCCGGCGCCGGAGGTGCGCGAGAAAT
This sequence comes from Rhodospirillaceae bacterium, assembly GCA_038125725.1. Classification (GTDB taxonomy): domain Bacteria; phylum Pseudomonadota; class Alphaproteobacteria; order Rhodospirillales; family Casp-alpha2; genus TMED8. Next base: position 18,510 of record JAYPEK010000007.1, on the reverse strand, counting down.
GGATCGCCAAGAACCGCGTCGCCGGCGAGCCCTTGGAAATCAACCGTGACGGCCGTTGGCTTCTGCTGAGGAACGACCGCACCCCGGACGGTTCCATCGTCAGCGTCACCACCGACATCACCGAGGTGCGCCAGCGCACCCAGGAACTCAGGCGCGTCGTCGACACGGTACCGCTGCTGCTCGCCTACGTCGGACAGGACGGCCGCTACCAGTTGGTCAACCGCACCTTCGAGGACTGGCTGCAACTCGACCAAGCGGCGGTGCGCGGCAAGAAGCTCGGCGAGCTGATGGGCGATCATCTGGTGGTCGGCCACGCCGAGGAAGTGGCCGCGGCGGCGCTGGAAGGCAAGGCGGCGCGGTTCGAGGCGCGCATTCCCTACAAGGGCGGGCCGGGACTGCCCGGCTACCGGGGGGCGCGTGTCTTGGAGGTGACCTTCACGCCGAACCTCGATACCGACGGGCGGGTGGCCGGTTTCTTCATCGCCGCCGGCGACATCACCGAGCGCGGCCTCGCCGCCCAGCAATTGCACCAGGCACAGAAGATGGAGGCCATCGGCCAGCTCACCGGCGGCGTCGCGCACGACTTCAACAACCTGCTGGCGATCATGGTCGGCAGCCTCAATCTGTTGCAGGACCGCGGCGGCGACGAGCGCCAGGAGAAGCTGCTGGCGGCGGCGCTGCGGGCAGCCCGGCGCGGCGGCGAATTGACCCAGCGCCTGCTCGCCTTCGGCCGGCGCCAGGCGCTGGTCTCGGAAGTCACCGACGCCAACCGGCTGATCGAGGGGCTGACGGAGCTCCTGAGCCGCACGCTGGGCGTCGGCATCGAGGTGGAAACCCGCTTCGCCGACGACCTCTGGCTGATCGATGTCGACCGTGGCCAACTGGAGAACGCGCTGATCAACCTCGCCCTCAACGCCCGCGACGCCATGGAGGGACGCGGCCGGCTCCGGGTGGAGACCGACAACGTCGTGCTGGACCGCCTCTATACCCGCCAGTTCGAAGACCTGACCCCCGGCAGCTACGTGATGATCGCGGTCAGCGACAGCGGCGCCGGCATGGCGCCCGACGTGCTTGAACGCGCCGTCGAGCCGTTCTTCTCGACCAAGGAAACCGGCCAGGGCGGCGGCCTCGGGCTCAGCATGGTCTACGGTTTCACCAAGCAGTCGGGCGGCCAGGTGCGGATCTATTCCGAACCCGGCGAGGGCACCACCGTGCGCCTCTACCTGACGGCCCAGGATGGCGAGGGTATGGACATTGACGCGCACCCGCAGGCCGAAATGGCGGCCAACGGCGCCAGCGGCGAGCGCGTCCTGGTGATCGAGGACGACGCCGAGGTCCGCGCCATCACCGTCGGCATGCTGCATGAACTGGGCTACGAGACCCTGGAGGCCGAAACCGGCGAACACGCCATCGAGATCGCCGCCGCGGACGCGGCATTCGACTTGGTGTTCTCCGACGTGTTCCTGGCTGGCGGCATGAACGGGCCGGAAGCGGTACGGGAAATCAAGAAACTGCGGCCGGACGCGGCGGTGCTGTTCACGTCCGGCTTCAGCGCCGATCATTTCAGCGACGCGTCGCCCATCGGCGACGGCGCGCCGCTGCTGGCCAAACCGTTCGAACTCGGCGACCTCGCGGCACGCCTACGCGAATGCCTTGGGGACGCGGTTTCCCGCTGAACCGCGAATTGCTGCACCGCAAAATGACACTTGGCGGAACCCCTCCGGAAGGGTAAGAGTCGGGGCCATTCAAGCGATTTCAATCCAGCCAGCAGAGAGTTGTTTCCATGTCCCACGAATTCATCACCGCCGAAAAACGCGGCAACGTCGGCATCATCACCCTCAACCGCCCGGAGGCCCTGAACGCGCTCTGCGCCGGCCTGGTGCGGGAAGTGGCGGAAGTCGTCGACGCCTACGAGGCCGACGACGAGGTCGGCTGCATCGTCGTCACCGGCTCCGAGAAGGCCTTCGCCGCCGGCGCCGACATTAAGGAAATGCAGCCGAAAAGCTACATGGAAGCCTACAAGGAAGACTTCATCACCAAGGACTGGGAGCGCCTGGCGTCGTGCCGGAAGCCGGTCATCGCCGCGGTCGCCGGTTTCGCGCTCGGCGGCGGCTGCGAGGTGGCGATGATGTGCGACATGATCATCGCCGCTGACAACGCCAAGTTCGGCCAGCCGGAAATCACGCTGGGTATCCTGCCGGGCGCCGGCGGCACCCAGCGCCTGACCCGTTACGTCGGAAAGTCGAAAGCCATGGACCTCTGCCTGACGGGCCGCTTCATGGACGCCGAGGAAGCCGAGCGCGCCGGCCTGGTCGCCCGCGTCGTGCCGCTGGCGGAACTGATGGATACGGCCCTCGAGGCCGCCGGCAAGATCGCCGGCATGTCGCAGACGGCAGCGATGATCACCAAGGAGTCGGTCAACCGCGCCTTCGAGACGACGCTGGCGGAAGGCATCCGCTTCGAGCGCCGGGTGTTCCACTCGCTGTTCGCCACCGAGGACCAAAAAGAAGGCATGGCCGCCTTCGCCGAGAAACGCAAAGCCGAATGGAAGAACCGCTAACGGGAGACCCCTCATGCGACGCACGCAGCTTGCCTTGATCGCGGCGCTGGCCGCGTTTGCCCTGGCCCAGCCGGCCACCGCGCAGTTCAATCCGCTGTCGATCATCAAGGGCGCGGTGGAAGCCGCCGTCGAGGACCGCAGTGCCGAGGACATCGCCAAGGACACCGAGATCAAGACCAAGATCACGGTCGACGTCATCGACAAGCTGGGCTCGGAGGTGATCTCCATCAACGCCAACGTCTACGAACAGGACGTGATGCTCACCGGCGCCGTGGAAAAGGCCGAGATCTAGGCCAAGGCCGGCAAGCTGGCGGCCGGCGTCGAGGGCGTAAAGAAGGTGATCAACGAGATCCTGGTGATCGCGCCGGTGGCGCAGAAGAAAGGCGCCGTCGAGGGCTTCGTCGACGACACCGTGATCGACACCAAGATCAACGGGCTTCTGCTCGACGGCAAGGGCGTCAACGTCACCAACTTCCGCTGGCGTTCGGTGCAGGGTCATGTGTTCCTGTTCGGCCGCGCGCTGTCCGCGGCCGAAAAGACCAAGGCCGTCGGTATCGTCAAGGGGATCGAGGGCGTGCAGTCGGTGACCGACCACGTCAAGGTGCGCGCCAAGAAATAACGGCGGTTCAGGTGCCGCCCAATTGGCCCGGTTCCTCGGTCGAGCGGTAACGGTGCTGCAAGGCCAGGCTGAGCCCCTTCAGGGGTGGCAGCATGCCGAGCACCATCCCCATCACCGCCGGAATCCACAACACCGCGTGCACCCAGACCGGCGGCTCGAAGGTGAATTCCACCCATAGCGCCAGGCCGACGACAACGGTGCCGATGACCAGCATTGCCGGCACCACCGGCCCGTCGCCGACGTCGTGGCCGTCGAAGCCGAGCCCGCAGTTGGGGCAACTGTCGGCGATCTTCAGGTAGCCCGTGAACACCTTGCCGTCGGCACAGCGCGGGCAGCGGCCCCTGAGGCCGAGCCCGATCAGTTCACCGGTGGAACGTTCCGGCCAATCAGTTGGGTTCACGGTTTCCAGCCCTCCATCCGTTCGCGCCGCGGGCCGCATCCTAGCTGCATCGGCCCGCGAACACGGTGACCGCAGTTACATTTCGCCCTAGACGGTGCCGTCGACGACGGCGTCCACCAGGTTCGGCTTGCCGCTGGCGATGCCGGCCTTGACCGCCGCATGCAGGTCGTCGCCGTTGGTGACGCGCACCGCATCGAGCCCCAGCGACGTGGCCAGGCCGACGAAATCGATGGGCGGGTCGTTCAGGTCCATGCCGACATAGTGTTCGTTCTGATGGAACGCCTTCAGCCGCTGCTTGAGGATGCGGTAAGCGCCGTTGTCGGCGATGACGTAGGTCATCGGCAGCTTCATGTGCGCCGCCGTCCAGAGCGCCTGCACGGAATACATGGAACTGCCGTCGCCGATGACGGCGCAGACCGGCCGGTCCGGGTGCGCCAACTGCACGCCGACGGCGGCCGGCAGCGCCCAGCCGATGCCCCCCGACGCAAAGCCGTGGTAGCTGTAGCGGTCCTTGTAGGCGAGCAGGTTGGGCAGGTAGCGCGTCGAGGTCAGCCCCTCATGCACGACGATGGCGTCGTCGGTGAGCGCATCGACCATGCGCAGGCAAAACAAGTCCGGCGCCATCACCTCGCCGACGGGGGCGCCTTCGATGGTCTCCACCAGCTTTCCGCGCCTGGCCGTCCAGTTGCGGTCCTTGAGGCCGTCGAGCGCCGCCTTGGCGCGCGACGCCAGCGCCTCGCCGCCCTTGCCGGCAAGCATCGGCGTCAGCGCCGAGAGCGTCTCCTTGAGGTCGCCGTAGAGCGCCATCTCGGCCGGATAGTTCTTGCCCATTTCCCAGTCGACCAGGCCGATCTGGATGATCGGCAGGCCATCGGGCAAGGGATCGACCGGGCTCCAGACCGACATCCGCAGCGCGTCCGCGCCGAGCACGATCATCAGGTCGTAGGGCGACAGCGTCTCGCGCACGTCCTTCTGGTCACGGCTCAGCGTGCCGATGAAGCAGGGATGCTCCGACAGGTAATGGGCGCCGTAGGGGACGGTCTGCTGGAACACGTCGGCGCCGATGGTTTCGGCGAAACTGGCAGCCTCGGCGAGCGCGTCCGAGCGCACCAGTTCGTCGCCGCAGATGACCACCGGGCGCTTGGCCTGAAGCAGGCGGTCGGCGAGGTTCGACAGCACGCCGTCGGCCGGACGCACGCGGGTATCGACGCGGGTCGATTGGCTGAGGTCGACACCGGCCTCCTCGTTCAGGACGTCGCCCGGCAAGGACAGGAACACCGGCCCCGTCGGCGGCGTGGTGGCGATCTTGGCGGCGCGGCGGATGACGCGCGGCAGGTCTTCAAGCCGCGTGATCTCGGTCGCCCACTTGACCACCGGCTGGGCGATCGGCACCAGCGGGTCGTAGAGCAAGGGTTCGGTGAGGCCGTGGCCCTGTTCCTGCTGGCCGGCGGTGATGATCAGCGGCGTGCCGGTGAAGCGCGCGTTGTAGATGGAACCGATGGCATTGCCGAGGCCCGGCGCCACGTGGACGTTGCAGGCCGCGAGCTTGCCCGACGCGCGCGAGAAGCCGTCGGCCATGGCGACGACCAGGCTTTCCTGCAGGCCGAGCACGTAGGTCAGGTCCTGGTGTTCGCGCATGGCATGCATGATCGGCAGTTCCGTGGTGCCAGGATTACCGAACATGTGCGTGACGCCTTCGTCCTTGAGCAAGGACAGGAAGATGGATCCCCCCGAAGTGATATTCATGGTCTGATTATTCCCTTGGTAAACACTATCGCCACGTTACCCCGGCTGCGCCAAAAAACAACGGCGCCCGTCTCTGGCTCGAGACGGGCGCCGCCGATGAAGATCAATTGGCCGATTAGCTGGCCGGCACGTATCCGGAGCTGCCCCACCAGTAGATGCAGCAGAACAGGAACAGCCAGACCACGTCGACGAAGTGCCAGTACCAGGCGGCGGCTTCGAAGCCGACATGCGATTCCGCCGTCATCTGGCCCTTGTTGATCCGGAACCAGCAGACGATCAGGAAGATCGTGCCGACGATCACGTGGAAGCCGTGGAAGCCGGTGGCGAGATAGAAGGTCGACGAATAGATGCCGTCGGTGAAGCCGAAAGCGGCATGGCCGTATTCGTAGGCCTGGGTGCAGGTAAAGATCACGCCCAGCGCGATGGTCATCAGCAGCCAGACGCCGGTCTTCTTATGGTTACCCGCCAACAGCGCGTGGTGGGCAACGGTCACCGTGGCGCCCGAGGTTAGCAGGATCAGCGTGTTGAGGAACGGCAGGTGCCAGGTATCGAACGGAACGACACCTTCCGGCGGCCACATTTCATGCGCCGTGCGGCTGATGGCCGGCACCGTGGCGTCGAAGAAGGCCCAGAAGAAGGCGAAGAAGAACATCACCTCGGAGACGATGAACAGGACCATGCCCATGCGCAGGCCATGGCGCACGGTATCGGTATAGTCGACGCCGCTTTCCGCTTCGCCGATCACGTCGCGCCACCAGCCGAACATGGTGTAGAGCATCAGCGCGACGCCCAACAGGAAGCCCCAGATCGGGCCATCGTGCATGTAGGTGATGCCGCCAACGGCCATGACCACCGCAGCAAGGGAACCGACGAAGGGCCACTTCGAAGGGTTCACCATGTGATAGGGATGGGTTCTTTCCGTACTAGCCATCAATGATCTCCGTTTGATGTATTGATCTTCTAACCTTTGATTTTCGAATCGCCGTCGGCGGGCCGGGCCGCCGTTTCGGCTTTCTTATCGCTGTCTTCCGGTTCCGAACGGTAGAAGGTGTAGGACAGCGTAATCGCGTGCACGTCCTTGGTGTTCGGATCGGTGAAGATTTCCGGATCGACGAAAAACTCCACCGGCATGTCGACCTCCTGGCCCGGCTTCAGCGTCTGTTCGGTGAAGCAGAAACAGTCGATCTTGGAAAAATAAGGCCCCACCTTGTACGGCGTGACGTTGAACACCGCCGTGCCGGTAACGGTTTCGTCGCTGTCGTTGCGGGCCCGGTAGAAGGCGAGTTTCGGCTCGCCCAGCTTGACCGTCATATGCACCTGCGCCGGCTTGAAGCGCCAGGGCATGTCCCGGTTGACGTTGGCGTCAAAACGCACCTCGATCTGCCGGGTCGACACGCTGTCGCCAGCCGCCACCTTGATCTTCGGCGTGCCGCCGTAGCCGGTCACCTGGCAGAACAGCTTGTAGAGCGGCACCGACGCGAAGGCGAGCCCGACCATCGCGGCGACGACGACGCTGAGCGCCATCGCCGCGCGGCGGTTTTTGGTCCGGGTCGAAGCCATCGCTCGGTGTCCCCCTGGGCCGTCCGGGCCGGCCTACTCGGCCGGCGCCTTGCCGGTCATGTCCGGCAGTTCCTCGTGGGTGTGCCACGGCGCCGGCGAGGCGACATGCCACTCCAGCGTGGTCGCGCCTTCGCCCCACTGGTTGGCTTCGACCGTCTCTTTCGAGGCGTAGGTGCGCCAGATCACGACGAAGAACAGCAGCGTGCCGATGGCGGTAATCAGGGCGCCGACGGAGCTGATGTAGTTATAGGGCGCATAGGCGTCCGGATAGTCCGGGATACGCCGCGGCATGCCGGCCAGGCCCGAGAAGTGCTGCGGGAAGAACAGCACGTTGACGCCGATGACGAAGAACCAGAACTGAATCCGCGCCAGGCCTTCCGGGTAGCGGCGGCCGGACATCTTGCCGATCCAGTAGTACCAACCGGCGAACATGGCGAGGATCGCCGCCAGGCCCATCACGTAATGGAAGTGCGCCACCACGTAGTAGGTGTCGTGGAACACCAGGTCGGCCGAGGCATTGGCCAGCGTCACGCCGGTGACGCCACCGACGACGAACAGGAAGATGAACGCCAGCGCGTACATCATCGGCACCTCGAACTTGATCGAGCCGCCCCACATAGTCGCCAGCCACGAGAAGATCTTAACACCCGTGGGCACCGCGATAACCATGGTCGCCGCGGTGAAATAGGCCCGCGTGTCGACGTTGAAGCCGATCGTGTACATGTGGTGCGCCCACACGACGAAGCCGACGACGCCGATGGCGGCCATGGCGTAGGCCATGCCGAGATAGCCGAACACCGGCTTCTTGGAGAAGGTGGAAACGATCTGGCTGATGATGCCGAAGGCCGGAATGATGATGATGTACACTTCCGGGTGGCCGAAGAACCAGAACAGGTGCTGCCACAGGACCGGATCGCCACCCTCGGCCGGGTTGAAGAAGGCCGTGCCGAAGTTGCGGTCGGTGAGCAGCATGGTGAGGCCACCGGCCAGCACCGGCAGCGCCAGCAACAGCAGGAACGCGGTGACCAGGATCGCCCACACGAACAGCGGCATGCGGTGAATGGTCATGCCCGGCGCGCGCATGTTGAAGATGGTGACGATAAAGTTGATCGCGCCCAGGATCGACGACGCGCCGGCCACGTGCAGCGACAGGATACCGAAGTCGACCGCCCGTCCCGGGTGGAAATCGATACTGGATAGCGGCGGATAGACCGTCCAGCCGGTACCCGGGCCGCCATCGATGAAGGCCGCCGTCAACAGCAGCAGGAAGCCCGCCACCAGGAGCCAGAAGGAAATGTTGTTCATGCGCGGAAAGGCCATGTCCGGCGCGCCGATCATCAGCGGCACGAACCAGTTGCCGAAGCCGCCGATCATCGCCGGCATGACGACGAAGAACACCATGATGAAGCCATGACCCGTGACCAGCACGTTATAGAACTGCTTACCCTCGGCGTCGTTGGAGATGAACTGCAGGCCCGGCTCCGCGAGCTCGGCGCGGATGTACCAGGACATCAGGCCGCCGACGATGGCTGCGAACATGGACACCCACAGATACAGCGTGCCGATGTCCTTGTGGTTGGTGGAGCAGAACCAACGGGTAAAGAAACCCGGATGGTGATGATCGTCGTGATGAGCTTCCGCGTGAGCCATGACTCAATCCTTCTTTATATGTCTAGTTTTTCCCGTGACCGGCGGCTTGTTCAGCGCACCTGCGCCTTGGCGAGGCGAACGGGTTGTTTGTCGGTGTCGTTGGAGGCGTACTCTTCCTTGGCCCCCGCGACCCACTTGGCGAAGTCTTCCTTGGAGACCGCCTTGATGTGGATCGGCATGAAGCCGTGGTTGACGCCGCAAAGCTCCGAGCACATGCCGTAGTAGTCACCCGGCTGGTTGATCCGGGTCCAGGTCTCGTTGGTGCGGCCCGGCGTGGTGTCCAGCTTCACCGCCAGCGACGGAATGGCCCAGTTATGAATGACGTCGTTCGACGTCAGCAGCAGGCGGATGTTGGTATCCACCGGCAGCACCACCGGGGTGTCGACCGTCAGCAAGCGCGGCTGACCGGGCTTCAGTTCCTCTTCCGGAACGTAAACGCTGTCGAACTCGAAGTCGCCATGGTCGGGATAGCCGTAGGACCAATACCACTGGTTGCCCTTGACCTTGAGGGTCATCTCGGCGTCCGGGGTATGATCGGCGAAGTACAGCGTCTTCAGCGACGGAATGGCGATACCCACCAGGATAAGGATCGGGATCGCCGTCCAGGCCACCTCGAGCATGGTGTTGTGGGTGGTCTTCGACGGCGTCGGATTGTTCTTCTCGCTGAACCGCACCATGACATAAGCCATGATCGCCAGCACGAAGATGACGATCGCCACCTCGATCCACATCAGCAGCACGTTGAGGTCATGGACCATCTCGGCCGAGGGCGACATCGGCTCTTGCAGCCACATTTGCCACGGCTTCGACTTGGCCACGACACCTTCGGCGAGAGCGGCGCCGGCGCCCGAGAACATCGCGGCCACGGCGGCCGGGACGAGGGTGAACAGTCGTTTCAGCATGTTATCCATCCGGTAGTTCGACCTTATTGGTAAAATAATCGCGGAGAGCCTAACCGTTATCAATGATTGGACCGCGGGAGCCCCCCAAAATTACGATAAGCTTTTATCCGTCCTGAGTTGGCGGCGCAAGCGCGGACAAGGCTAACAGACACCTTTTAAAAAGTGAATATGACCTTTAACCGCAGAAAAGCTAGGGTTATGGGGGGATTTTTTTTCATCGCGCGCCCTATACCCGTCGCCGAAAGCATTGAAACCAGCGCCTTCGGACACTAATAAACAGCATCGGTCATTGAACGGGTTCGTGCTCATGCGTGTGAAAAATTGGGTTTTGGCGTTGATCCTGGCGGCGATGGCGCTGCTGATGTACGCCGGTTTCCTCATGAAAATGGGTTGAAGCAGGCATGGGTTCGATTCGCCGTGTTTGATCCTCAGGACTTGGTGCACGTCAACGCCGCACTGAACGCCGTCTCCGTCGTCTTTCTTCTGATCGCGTATCGCTACATCCGTGCCGGCGACCGGGAGCGTCACCGCCTCAACATGCTGATCGCGGTCGGCGTGTCGGCGCTGTTCCTGGTTTCCTACGTCATCTACAAAGCCAACTCCGGCTTCGCCAAGTTCGGCGGCGAGGGGATCATCCGGCCGATCTACTTCACCATCCTGATCGTGCACGTGATCGGCGCGGCGGCGCTGGTGCCGTTGGTGCCCTGGACGCTGGTGCGCGCGCTCAAGGGCAACTTCGAGAAACACCGCAAGATTGCCCGCTGGACCTGGCCGATCTGGATGTACGTCGGCGTCTCGGGCGTCGTCGTCTATGTGATGGCGGTGCACCTCTATCCCTACGTGCCCGGCTGACGCCGATGAGCGCCTTCCAACCCGCGCAACGCCAACGGTGGGACCTGTTCGCCGGGTTCGAGGCCGCGATGGCGTCCGCGGACGCGCGCGGCGAGTTGCGCGGCTGGGCCGGCCTGGCGCTGTTGTCGCTGGCCATCGCCGGGGTCTACGCGCTTCTGCTGGCGTTCTCGCGCATTCCCGGCATCTCCGGCATCTTCCCCTGGCCGTTGCAGTTCTTCGACAAGGGGCTCGTCATCCACGTGGTGTTCTCCTTCGTGGTCTGGTTCCTGAGCGTCTTCGGCGCGCTGTTGACCGTCGCCGCGCATCGGCTCGGCGATGGCCGGCCGGGGGGGCGCATTCTCGCCCGCGCCGCACTCTGGTTCGGTTACGCCTCGGCGCCCTTGATGTTCGTCTCGGGTTTCCTCGACCGGGGCGAGCCCAGCCTCAACAACTACGTGCCGGTGATCATCGACCCGCTCTACTACGCCGGCCTGGCGTCGCTGGGCTTCGGGCTCTTGTTGCAGGTGCTGCGGTTCCTGGGCGCGCTCGCGCGCCGCACGGGCCCGATGGAGCCCATCGCCATCGGCGCGCTGGCAGCGGCGCTGCTCTATCTCCTGGCGCTCGGCTGCTTTGCCGTCGCCGGCGCCGCACTCACGGGCGCGCCCATCGACGGCGCCTTCAACGAGAACCTGTTCTGGGGCGGCGGTCATATCCTGCAGTTCATGAACGTGTCGCTGATGCTGACCGGCTGGTACCTGCTCGGCGGACTCGCCATGCAGCGCCCGGCCATGCGCCCGCAACTGACCATTCTGGCACAGGCGCTGCTGCTTGCCGCTGCACTCCTGGGTCCGGTCTTCTATATCCTGTTCGATGCCTTCTCCTACGATCAGATGACGGCCTTCACCTGGCTGCAGTACGGCTTGGCGCCGCCGACGCTGATCGCCGCGGCGCTGATCTTGAAGACCGTCCTCGCGCATCGCGCGTCGGAGCCCCTGCCCCGCGCGCATCCCGGCTTCAAGTGCCTGTGGCTCTCGGTGGTGGTGTTCGCGGTCGGCGGGTTCCTGGGGCTTTTCGTCGACGGCGCCGATACCCGCACGCCGGCGCATTACCACGCCGTCATCGCCGGCGTGAACCTGGTGTTCATCGGGCTGTTCCTGAGCTTCCTGCTGCCGCTGATCGGCCGCAAGCCGGCGCTCGGGCGTTCCACCGGGGCGCTCATTCACATGTACGCCTGGGGCCAGGTGGTGGCGAGCATCGGGCTATTCATGGCCGGCGGTTACGGCGCGCCCCGAAAGACCGCCGGCGACGCCCAGGGCCTGGAAGCCATGGGCGCCATCGCCGGCATGTACCTGAACGGCATCGGCGCGCTGATCGCGGTGATCGGCGGCGTCATGTTCATCTGGATCACGGCGCGACTGTTGCTGCGCCGGGCTTGAGAAATTTAGGCGCTGGATATCCACCCGGCCATTGGCATATAAGAGGGACCATGCAACCCACCCTGAACCATTCCAGCGCCGGCACCGGCCCCGATCTTCATGAAGACGGCGGCCCGCAACACCGCTTCCGCCTGCAGGATTACGCCATCCTGCTGAAGCCGCGCGTCATGTCGCTGGTGGTGTTTACCGCCCTGGTGGGATTGATCCTGGCGCCCGGATCCATCGGCCTCGAGACGGCGCTGGTCGCGATCATCTGCGTTGCCGCCGGCGCCGGCGCGTCGGGCGCCATCAACATGTGGTACGACCAGGACATCGACCGGGTGATGGCGCGCACCATGAACCGCCCGATCCCGGCCGGGCGCATGCGCGCTGTCGAGGCCCTGGTGTTCGGCACCGTGCTGTCGTTCGGCGCCGTCGGCGTCATGGCCGAATGGGTCAACGCCGCCGCCGCGCTTTTGCTGGCCGTCACCATTCTCTATTACGTCTTCATCTACACCATGTGGCTGAAGCGCCGCACGCCGCAGAACATCGTCATCGGCGGCGCGTCCGGCGCATTTCCGCCGATGATCGGCTGGACCGCCGTCACCGGCGACATCGGCTTGGGTTCCATCGCGCTGTTCGCCATCATCTTCCTGTGGACGCCGCCGCACTCCTGGGCGCTGGCGCTTTATAGGCGCGGCGACTACGCCGCCGCCGACGTGCCGATGATGCCGGTCGTGGTCGGCGAGCGCCGCACCAAGCTGCAGATGCTGATCTACACGGCGCTGCTGATCCCCGCCACCCTGGCGCCCGTCGCCTTGGGCGTTTCGGGGGCCTTCTACGGCGTCATCGCGCTGGCGCTGGGGGGCGAGTTCTGGCGCCGGCTGTGGCGGGTGTGGAAGTCCGACGACGTGATGGCGGCGCGGCCGTTCTTCCTGTTCTCGATCCTCTATCTGTTCCTGATCTTCGTGGCGCTTTTGGTCGACCGGCTGGTCTTCGTGCCGCTGGTCTGATCGCGGCCCGGCGCACCCCTGTCGTCCCCCGTGTCCGCCTCTGCTGAAAACCCGATCCCGCCCGGCGCCACGCGAGAGCTTGCGGCCTTCGCCGCCGGGCTCGGTTACGCGGACCTCCCCGCCGCCGTCACGGATCACCTGAAGCTCTGCATCCTCGACGGCATCGGCTGCATGCTGCACGGCGCGACGCTTCCCTGGACCGCCAAGGTCGCCGCCATGGTCCGCGCCGAGGCGGGCACGCCGGAAGCCGACATCCTGGATGGAAAAGGCCGCGTGCCGGCCGCCGCCGCGGCGCTGGTCAACGGCACCGCCGGACACGCCTTCGAGCTCGACGACATCCACCGCGATTCCATCCTGCACCTGAACTCCCTCGCCCTCGCCACCGGCTTCGCCCTCGCCCAGCGCCAATCGGGTGTATCGGGCGCGGCTTTCCTCACCGCCGTGGCGGCGGGTTACGAGGTCGGCGCACGCATCGGCGCCGCCGCCGGACCCGGATTGCTGCTGGGCGGTTTCCATCCGCAAGGCGTCACCGGCACCTTCGCCGCGGCGGCGACGGCGGCGAAGCTGCTCGGTCTCGACGCCGAGACCACCCAGCAGGCGCTGGGAATCGCCGGCTCGCTCGGTGCCGGGCTGATGGCGGCGCAGGAAGGCGCCATGGTCAAGCGGCTGCACTCGGGCCGCGCCGCCGAGGCGGGCCTGCGCGCCGCGCTGCTGGCCCGAGACGGCTTCACCGGCATCGACGACGTGGTGGAGGCGGGTTACGGCGGCTTCCTCACCGCGCATTCGGATGCCCCGATCCCTGAACGGCTGCTGACCGGCCTCGGGAGCGATTGGGAGATTCTCGCCACCGGGTTCAAGCCGCACGCCACGGTGACCTCGATCCACGCGGCACTGGACGCGCTCGCGGAAATCCGCCGCGCGCACGGTTTGAGCGCCGCCGACATGGCAACGATCGAGGCCATCGTCAGCACGCCGACGCACGTGCACTGCGCCTGGCCCTATCGGGCGCAGAGCGTCACGGCGGCGCAGATGAACATCTACTTCGGGCTCGCGGTGATGGCGCTGGAAGGCGAGGCCTTCGTGGCGCAGTTCACGCCGGAACGCATCGCCGAGCCGGAAATCCTCGACATCATCCAGCGTGTCACCGCCCAAGTGGACCCGGAGATCGACGCGCTCGGCCCCGCACAGCGGCACATGGCGCGCGTGCTGGTGACAACCACCGACGGGCGGCACTTCGAGCAGCGCGTCGACGCCCGCAAGGGCAGCCCGGAAAATCCGCTCACCGCCGACGAGTTGAAAGCCAAGTTCGGCGCCGTCACCGCCGGCATCATTTCGGAAACGACCGCGCAACAGATCGAGGCACGCATCGCCGCCCTGGAAACGGAGACCGACATCGCCGATCTGGTTACCGCCCTGCTTCCGAACAGAACCTGAGTTAAGGCGGCGGCGCGGGCGAGATCGGCCTGCGCGTGGCGGATGATCGAGGCGGAGCCCTTGATAAACAGCACCGCCATGCCGGCCGCGACGATCAGGTCGGGCCAGGGCGTGCCGGTCAGCGCCACGGCGCCGGCGGCCAGAATGACGGCGACGTTGCCGATGGCGTCGTTCCTCGAGCAGAGCCAGACCGAGCGCACGTTGGCGTCGCCGTCGCGGAACTTGAACAGCACCAGCGCGCTTGCCACGTTGGCCGCCAATGCAAGCGCGCCGACGATCCCCATGGTCGCCGCTTCCGGCTGGCCCAGCACGACGACGCGGTAGAAGGTCATGGCGAACACCAGGACGCCGAAGAGCCCCAGGCTGAGGCCCTTGAATAGCGCCGCCCGGGCCCGCCACTTGAGCGGCCGGCCGATGACCAGCAGGCTGATCGAATAGGTCGCGGTGTCGCCGAGGAAATCCAGCGCGTCGGCCTGCAACGCGGCGGAGCCGGCGAGCATGCCGGCGCTGCTCTCGATGGCGAACATGGCGGCGTTGAGCGCGATCACCAGCCACAGCACCCGGCGGTAGGCCGCGGACGCGCCGTCGAAATCGCCATGCACATGACAATGACCGCTCATGCGGATACGCCTTTCAAGCTCATGGGAACGAGTGTAAGACCTACAGTCGTTGTAGGTTCAAGGACAAATCCACATGACCGGCTACGCCTATGCCATCGGCGACCTGGCCCGCGAAACAGGGTCCAAGGTCCAGACCATCCGCTACTACGAGGAGATCGGCCTGTTGCCGCCGGCCGTGCGCACGGCGGGCAACCAGCGCCGCTACAAGGACGAACACGTGGCGCGCCTGGCCTTCATCCGCCACGGCCGCGAGCTGGGGTTCTCGCTCGACGCCATCCGCGACCTGTTGTCGCTGAGCGACCACCCGGACCGCCCCTGCGACCAGGCGCACGAACTGGCCAAGGCGCATTTGACGGACGTCGAGCGCCGCATCGCCAGCCTGCAGGCCCTGCACGGCGAGTTGCAGGCGCTGGTCAGCCGCTGCGAGCGCTCGGGCCGCGCCGGCGATTGCCGCGTCATCGAAGTGCTGGCCGATCACAGCCACGCACACTGCGTCGGCGACCATCACGACGAGACGGCTTAGGGCTTCGCCCCCGCCCGCGTCAAAATCTCGACCATTCGGGCATGCCCGTGCATGCCGGCCAGCGCCAGCGGCCTGTTGCCGTTGCCGTCCGGGATGTTGAAATCCGCGCCCGCCGCCATCAGCGCTTGCAGCGTCGCCACATGGCGCGGCCCGCCGTCGCCAAGCACGATGGATTCGATCAATGCCGTCCAGTTGAGGTTGTTGACGTGATCGAGCGGCGCACCGGCCGCGATCAGTTCACGCACCACGCCGTCGTGGCCGAGATGCGCGGCGGCGATCAGCGCCGTGCCGTGGTAGGGGCTGGTAATCAGCTTGGCGCTGGCGCCGAGCGAGACCGCCAGTTTCACCATTTCCGCGTCGTCCAAGACGCTGGCGATGGTGATGACGTCGTAGGCCTGGTGGTCGAGAAGGTTCAGATCGGCGCCCGCCTTGGCCAGCGCCGTCAGCGTCCCCTGGTCGCGCATGAAGGCCGCCACCATCGCCGGCGTGCGGCCGTTGCCGTCGCGTGCGTTCAAATCCGCGCCCAAAACGATCAGGCGTGAGACGGCGGCCCCGTCGCCCGCCGCCACCGCCGCGTGCAGACCGGTATAGGCGCGGATTTCGGATGCGCTCGGCGGTGTCTGCGCCGCCGCGCCCGAACCCCAGCCCCAGAGGCCCGCCGTGGCCAGTGCCACCAAAAGAATTCGCAATTTCATCCCGTCCCCTCCCGCAAGTGCATCGACGCTTCGGCAATTCGATCCTATATCTTAACCCCACCCGCCCGCTTGAGGAGGACACATGTCCGCGACCGCCTACGAAACCCTGGAAACCCGTTTTCGCCGCATGGCGCTTCTGTCGGAGGCCGCCGGCGTTTTGCACTGGGACGCGGCGGCGATCATGCCGGAAGGCGGCGCCGAGGCACGCGGCGAGCAGTTGGCGGAACTGAAGGCGGTGGTGCACGGCCTGATGACGGCACCCGACATGGGCGATCTGATCGCCGATGCCGAGGCCACCGGGTCCGATCTCGACCCCTGGCAGAGCGCCAACCTGCGTGAAATCCATCATCAGTGGATCAAGTCGACGGCACTGCCGGAAGACCTGGTCGTGGCCTTGAGCCGCGCCAGCACAACCTGCGAGACGGTCTGGCGCACGGCGCGCGCCGACAACGACTACGCCGCCATCAAGCCCTACATGCAGGAAGTGCTCGACCTGACGCGCGAGGCCGGCCAGGCCAAGGCGGAAGCGACGGGCTTGTCGCTCTATGATGCGCTGCTGGACGACTACGAACCGGGCGGGCGCTCGGCCGATATCGATGCCGTGTTCGGCGAGTTGCAGGCCTTCCTGCCGGGGTTCCTGGGCGAAGTGCTGGAGGCGCAGGCACGCCGGCCGGCGCTGTTGATGCCGGAAGGGCCGTTCCCGATCGAGACGCAGAAGGCCTTGGGCGAACAGTTCATGGCGGCGCTCGGTTTCGATTTCGACCACGGCCGCCTGGACGTCAGCCTGCACCCCTTCTGCGGCGGCATCCCCGAAGACGTGCGCATCACCACGCGCTACGACGAGGAGGATTTCACGTCGAGCCTGATGGGCGTCCTGCACGAGACCGGCCACGCGCTCTATGAACGCGGCCTGCCCGACCGCTGGCGCCGCCAGCCGGTGGGCGAGGCGCTGGGCATGAGCATCCACGAAAGCCAGAGCCTGTTGGTGGAGATGCAGGTCTGCCGCTCCAAGGCCTTCCTGGAATGGGCGGCGCCGATCATGCGCGAAGCCTTTGGGGGAAGCGGCCCCGCCTGGGAGACCGACAACCTCTATCGGCTTTATACCCGCGTCGAGCCCGGCTTCATCCGCGTCGACGCCGACGAGGTCACCTACCCGGCGCACGTGATCCTGCGCTACCAGCTGGAGCGCGCGCTGTTGGAAGGCGACATGAGCCTGGATGACCTGCCGACGGCGTGGAACGACGGCATGGAGGAATTGCTCGGCATCCGTCCGCCGACCGATACCTTGGGCTGCATGCAGGACCTGCACTGGTACGACGGCGCCTGGGGCTATTTCCCGACCTACACGCTGGGCGCCATGTCGGCGGCGCAGATCTACCGCGCCGCGCGCGAAGACGACCCGGCCATCCAAGACGGCATCGGCAAGGGCGACTTCGAGCCCCTGATGGCCTGGCTGGGCGAACACGTGCACGGCAAGGCGCGCCTGTTGCACGCGCCGGAACTCTTGACCCAGGCCACCGGCCGGCCCCTCGACGCCAAGGTGTTCGAGGACCATCTGCGCCAGCGCTATTTGGACACCTAAGGGGATTTGGCGTCGCCATGCCGATCAACGCCAGCGCCGTCGGCTCCGAAATCGGGCCTTATGAAATCGACGTGACCGCCAGGCGCTGCCTCGCCTACGCCGCCGGCATCGGCGACACCCGCCCCCAGCATCTGGACGATGCCCGGGCGGACGGCATCACCGCGCCGGCAATGCTGGCGGTTGCACTCGAGTGGCCGGCGTCGCGCGACCTCCGCGTCACGCCCGCCTTCGGTGCCAGCCATGAAGAACGCCTGCGCGTCGTGCATGCCGCCCAGGATACGGAAATTCTTAGCCCCCTGCGTCCCGGCCTGAAGGCCGTCAGCCGGGGCCGGCTGGTGGCGGCGAAGCGGATCAAGCCCGGTACGCTGACGATCTCGCGCCTGACGCTGGAGACAACGGTGGGCGAGCCGCTGGCGACCAGCTATTCGACGGCGATCTACCGGGGCGTCGATCTCAATGGCAACGACACCGTCGAGGCCGAGCCGCCGGCCTGGCCCGATCTTTCGCCCGCCGGCGATTGGACCGAGACCCCGGTGGCGGTGGCGCGCGAACTGCCGCACGCCTACACCGAATGCGCCGACATCTGGAACCCCATCCACACCGAGCGCGAAGTCGCCCTGGCGGCGGGCCTGCCGGACATCATCCTGCACGGCACCTGCACGTTGGCGCTGGCCTTGCGCGAGTTGACCGCCGCCCGCCTGCCGGACGCGCCCGAGCGCCTGAAACGCTTTTCCTGCCGCTTCACCGGCATGGTCATCCCCGGCACCGATATCCAGGTCCGCCACGCGGCGGCGGAAGGCGGCGCGCTGTTCGAGGTGATGAACGCGGAGGGGCAGGCGGCGGTGAGCGAGGGGCGGGCGCTGTTTGGGGCGGACTAAGACTGGGCACACGACGTCATGCGCGGGCTTGATGTTTAGTCCGGCGACATGGTTGACACCTGTTCGGGGACATAGCTGACAG
>JAYPEK010000006.1:0-131067 GCA_038125725.1 Rhodospirillaceae bacterium | reverse complement strand
TCCTCCCTTAGGCAATCACCTCAATACGTCCCATGGGCGCTGACGGGGAACAGCCAATCGATGCATCCAGGTTTCCAGCGCAAAGCTCTCCCATCGACATGGAAATCCGTCTCAAGGGAATCATCATGCTGTTTCGGACGAACAAGTATGATCCGGACAAGATCGCGATCAGGGCAAACAAAATGACCACGATCAACACTTTGGTCGTGGCGATAATATTGTTCAACGTTTGTGAGATGGCTTGACCTTGCGCCTGCAGCGTCGCCGCGACTTCGGCGTCCAAAATCCTCAGGGCACGAAGTGCTCGCGCATCGTCGAATCTAATCGCGGCGTCGACGGCATCGGGAGGCTTCTCCCCATCCCACAGCGCTCGCGCCTTTTGCAAAGCGTCAGCAAAGCGCCAGGGGTTGTTTTCGATATCCACGACGGCGGCCTGCTCTCCTGGGTTCAAGGGAAGCCCCTTTAACTTGATGAGAGCATCTTTGATCATTCCTTGATCGCTCTTGAAGGCCGTGACGTATCGGTCGTCTCCGCGAAGAACGAAGTTTTTGAAATTATGGATCATCCCGCCATAACCGAGATGTGCCCAGAGGGCATTCACGAGCAGCGGTTTGGTGGTCATGTCGTAGGTGTTGATCTCATTGTTTCCGCTCAGTCCATGAAGGACCGATAGGGCTCGCAGAGCCGGCCCATCATCGACTTTCACGTTCCTGTCGATATCGAGGGTGGATCTGCCTTCACTGGAGAGAGCTCTGGTGCGATGCATGCCCAACTCATAAAGCTGGAGCATCTCTGAAATGTCTTCCAACGCGGCGTAGGCTGAATTTGGCAGGTTCAGCTTTTTGTATTCTTCCAACACCGATCGCGCCTGATACAATTTGCCAAGCGCAGCGTCCAAGTAGCGTGGTTCTTTGCGGATCACGAAGTTCTTGAACTCGTGGATCATCCCTCCGAAGCCAATGGCAGAACGTAATCGGCTTTCGAGCCGAGCTTCTTCAGAACGGACCCCTTCGAATGTCTGCCATTCGCTTTTAAGAAGTTCCGCTTTCTTCAGAACGAACGTCCCGCCATAGGCGACCAATACGGCAGCACAAAGCACGAAGAACGCGAGGATCAAGCTGACGGCACGGAGTGATAAATTCTGGAACATCGGCTTATTTCTCAGACACACAAGTCACATTGGATTTCCACCCAATATATATTACCTAAGAATTACATCTTTAGTGACTTGAAATTGACATGATGTGTGTCAATTGGCGCAGTTTTCAGGAAACCGTGATGCTGCCGCAACCAACGCCGCCGGTTCAAAGCCCTGGAGACGCGGACCGACCCCGCGCACGACCATTTAGGCGGTGGGCGCCCGGCCCGGGAACTCAAGCGCCGATCAGGTTGTAGTGCTGGGCGGGGATGGTGACCACCAGGCCGTCCAGGTCGGGCGTCAGCACGATCTGGCAGCCAAGGCGCGAGGTTTCGCGCACGTCGAAGGCGAGGTCGAGCATGTCTTCCTCTTCCTCGCTGGCCGGCGGCAACTTGTCGAACCACTTGGGATCGGCGATCACGTGGCAGGTGGAGCAGGCCATGGAGCCTTCGCAGGCGCCTTCCAGGTCGAAACCGTATTTGCGCGCGACATCGAGGACGGTCGCGCCCTCTTCGGCTTCCAATTCGTGGGATTTACCCTGCGCGTCGATGAAGGTGATATGCAGCATCGACGGCGGCGGCGCTCAGACGGAAAAGCTCTCGCCGCAGCCACAGACGTTCTTGGCATTGGGATTGTTGAAGACGAAACCGGACTGCAGCCTGTCTTCCTTGTAATCCATCTCACTGCCCATGATGAACATCACCGCCATGGGGTCGATGAAGATTTTCACGCCCTTGCTTTCGACCTCTTCCTCCAGGCCGATCTTTTCCTCTGCGTATTCAAACACATAGGACATTCCAGAGCAGCCCTTGGTGGACACACCGACGCGCAGGCCGGTGACCGGCTTGTCGCTTTTCGCCATCAGCGACTTGACGCGCTCGGCGGCGGCGTCGGTCAGGGTCAGGAGCGGCGGACGTTCGAGTTCAGCATTCATAATCAATCACCTATCGTTTCTACATAGGCTCAGTACATGCCGAGCGCAAGCTTCGCGTCCTCGGACATGCGTTCCGGCGTCCAAGCGGGTTCCCAGACAATCTTCACTTCGATCTCGCCGAAACCCTCCACCTTGGCGGCGGCGTCGGCAACCATGCCGGGCATCTCACCAGCCACCGGGCAGCCCGGCGCCGTCAGCGACATCTCGATGTAGACGTTGCCGTCTTGCTTGATGTCAGTGCTGTAGATCAGGCCCAGGTCGTAGATATTGACCGGAATTTCCGGGTCGTAGACGGTGCGAAGCGCCTCGACCAGCATCTCCTCGGTGGCGATGTTGGAGGTGTCCTGCAGCGGCGTACCGGCGGTGGCGGAAAATTCCGTGGTGGTGTCTGCCGGCATCGATGATCCGTATCCGGGATACATGGGTTTCCTCCGTCCTTAAGCGGCGCCAGCGGTCACGTTTCCGCCTTTGCGTCCCAATTTTTTCATATGTTCCAGCATGGCCATCATGCCGACCTGGCGTTGCGTCGTCAGTGCGCCAAGATTGAGCTTGCGCACGTGATCCTCGTTCAAGGCATCGAGTTCCTCACCGGTCAGGCCGGAGAAGGATTCCACCATCATGGTGACCAAACCCTTGACGATGATGGCGTCGCTGAAGCCCCGAAAGTAGTGGCGGCCGTCCTCGACCCGGTCGACGATCCAGACCTTCGACATGCAGCCGTGCATCAGGTTGGCGTCGGTCTTCCAGGCGTCATCGAAACCGGCGGCGTCGGCTTTCTTGCCGATGTCGATGATGTATTCGAAGCGCAGGTCCTCGTCGTCGATGAGCTCCAGTGCGCCGGCGAATTCCTCGTAACGGTCCAGTTCCACGGGCGCGCTCATCCCAGCATCCCCTTCGCCTTCTCGATCGCCGCCGCCAGCGCGTCGACGTCGTCTCGGTTGTTGTAGACGCCGAACGACGCCCGCACCGTGCCCTCGATGCCGAGGCGGTCCATCAAGGGCTCCGCGCAATGCTGGCCGACGCGGACGGCGACGCCCTGGCGGTCCAGGATCGCGGCCACGTCGAACGGGTGCAGGCCCTCGACCGTGAACGAAATGATCGCCGCCTTGTCGGCCGCGGTGCCGTGGCAGGTGAAGCCGTCGATGCCGTTCAGGCGCTGCTCGGCGTAGGCCAAAAGCCCCTGTTCGTGGGCATGGATATTCTCCATGCCGAGACCTTCGACGTAACGCACCGCCGCGCCGAGGCCGATGGCCTGAACGATGGGCGGCGTGCCGGCCTCGAAGCGCTCCGGCGGGGGCGCATAGGTGATCTGGTCAAAGCTGACGCGCTCGATCATGTCGCCGCCGCCCTGGTAGGGGGGCATGCTTTCAAGAATTTCCGACTTGGCGTAGAGCACACCGATGCCGCTCGGCCCGTAGAGCTTGTGACCGGTGAAGCCATAGAAATCGCAATCCAGGTCCTGCACGTCGACCGCCTGGTGGACGATGCCCTGGGCGCCGTCGACTAGCACCGGAATGCCGCGCGCGTGCGCGATCTCGGTGACGCGCTTGATCGGCACGCGGGTGCCGAGCACGTTGGAAACCTGGGTGATGGCAATCAGCTTGGTGGCGGGACTAAGTTGAGCCTCGAAGTCCTCGATGCGAAACTCACCGGCGTCGGTGATCGGCACCACACGCAGCTTGGTCCCCAGTTCCTCGCACAGCATGTACCAGGGCACGATGTTGGCGTGGTGTTCCATCTCGGAAACGACGATCTCGTCGCCGGCCTTGAGGAACTTACGCCCCCAACTGGCGGCGACCAGATTGATCGCCTCGGTCACCGACGAGGTGAAGACGATGTTCTTGTCGCTGGGCGCGTTGATGAATTTGGCGACGATGGAACGCGCTTCCTCGTAGGCGTCTGTCGAGCGCTGGCTCAGGTAATGCGCGCCGCGGTGCACGTTGGAATAGTAGTTCTCGTAGGCGTCGCGCACGGCGTCGATGACGACG
Organism: Rhodospirillaceae bacterium; assembly: GCA_038125725.1. Taxonomy (GTDB): domain Bacteria; phylum Pseudomonadota; class Alphaproteobacteria; order Rhodospirillales; family Casp-alpha2; genus TMED8. The sequence goes on along the minus strand of JAYPEK010000006.1, from coordinate 127,007 downwards.
CGCGGCTTCTGCGCGCTGGCGCCCGAGTCCAGGTAGACCAGCGGCTTGCCGTAGACCTCGCGCGCCAGGATCGGGAAATCCGCCCGCACCTTGTCGATATCGAAGGCGGCGGTGGAATTGTCCCCGGCGGCGGCGTTGGCGATGGGCGTGACGGTGCTCATTCTACGGCGTTCTCCCGGGTCCATTCCTCCGACAGGTAGCACTGCGCCGGCAACCGGTGCACGACCATGTGGGTGAGCGCCTCGCGCACCGCTTCGTGGGAAATCTCGTCCAGCGCCTCGGCGACGAAGGACTGCACCAGGAGGTTCCTGGCCAGCGCGTCCGGAATGCCGCGCGAACGCAGATAGAACAGCGCCGTGGTGTCCAACTGGCCGGTGGTGGCGCCATGCGCGCACTTGACGTCGTCGGCATAGATTTCCAGTTCCGGCTTGGCGTCCATTTCCGCCTTGTCGGACAGCAACAGCGTCTTCGACAGCATCTGGCCGTCGGTCTTCTGGGCGTCTTTGTGGACGACGATCTTGCCCTGGAAGACGCCGCGCGATTCATCGTCGAGCACGCCCTTGAACACTTCTCGGCAGGTCGTGTGCGGCACCAGGTGCTCGACCAGGGTGGTGTTGTCGCAATGCTCGCGGCCCTTCATCAGGTAGGCCCCGTTGAGCCCCGCATGCGCGCCGGCACCTTCCAGGCGCACATAGGTTTCGGTGCGGCAGAGCCGCCCGCCGGCGGAAAGCCCGAAGGTCTCGAACGTGCCGTCGCGTCCGACCCGCACGTGCTGCGACGCCAGGTGCGTCGCTTCCAAGTTTTCCGTCTGGATGCGGTAATCGCGGAGCCTGGCATTATCGCCCACATGAATCTCGGTCACCGTGTTGGCGAAATAGGCGCCGACGCCGGCGCCGGCGTGATGCTTGATCAGGGTGGCGTCGCTGCCCTCGTCCATGACGATCAAGTTGCGCGGATGGTAGGCGACGGGCGCGTCCGTGAGGCCGGCGACGAACACGATCTCGATCGGCGCCTCGACGCGCACGTTCTTCTTCACGTGCACGATGGCGCCGGAGTTCATCAGCGCCGTATTCAGCGCCATCAGCGGATGCTGTTCGCGCTCGGCGATGCGGCCGAGGTAGCCTTCCACCCAGTCGGCGTCGCGGCGCATGGCGTCGGCAAGGGACTCGACCACGACACCTTCGGGCAGCGCATCCAGGCTGGAAAGATCAGCGCGCAGGCAGCCGTTGACGAAGACGATGCGCGCGCCGGCGCTCTCAAGCAGGCTCGGCAACTGGTCGACGCTGGCCGTACCGTCGGCCTCGGTGACGGGACGGTAGCGGGTGTCTTCCAGCGGGCGCAGGCGGGTGTATTTCCAGTCCTCGACCTTGGCCGTCGGCAGGCCGAGATCGCGCAGGCGCTCGATGCCTTCCTTGCGGAGCGCATCCATCCACGAGAGCCCGTGCCCGGGCAAGCCCGGCGCCGTCGCCTCGAAGTCGGCCAGGAAGCCGTCGATGGGTCCTTCGGTGGTCTGCATCAGGCGGCGGCCTCCTGAAACTCGGCGTAGCCCTTCTCTTCCAGCTCCAGCGCCAGTTCCTTGCCGCCGGACCGCTGGATGCGGCCGTGCGCCAGCACGTGCACGTGGTCAGGCACGATGTGCTCCAAAAGCCGCTGGTAGTGGGTGATGACCAACGTCGCGCGGTCCGGAGAGCGCAGCGCATTGACGCCGTCGGAAACCACCTTCAGCGCGTCGATGTCGAGACCGCTATCGGTCTCATCCAGGATCGCCAGGGCGGGGTTGAGGATCGCCATCTGCAGGATCTCGTTGCGCTTCTTCTCGCCGCCGGAGAAGCCGACGTTAACGGCGCGCTTCAGCATGTCGTCGGCGATGCCGAGTTCCTTGGTCTTCTGGCGCACCAGCTTGATGAACTCCATGGCGTCGAGCTCGTCCTCGCCGTTGTAGCGGCGCACGGCATTGAGCGCTTCCTTGAGGAAGGTGGTGTTGGGCACGCCGGGAATTTCCACCGGATACTGGAAGCCCAGGAAGACGCCCTCGGCGGCGCGCTCTTCCGCTTCCATCTCGGTCAGGTCCTTGCCCTTGTAGATGATCTCGCCCTCGGTGATGTCGTAGCCGTCGCGCCCGGCGATGGTGTAGCTGAGCGTGCTCTTGCCCGAGCCGTTGGGCCCCATGATGGCGTGGGTCTCGCCGGCGTTGATCGAGAGATCGATGCCCTTGAGGATTTCCTTGCCCTCGACGCTGACGTGCAAATTCTTGATTTCCAACATAATTTTAAACCTTCAATCGCTTTTTTCTTTTACCCGACGCTGCCTTCGAGCGAGATGCCGACGAGCTTCTGCGCCTCGACGGCGAATTCCATGGGCAGCTGCTGCAGCACTTCGCGGCAGAAGCCGTTGACCACCAGCGCCACGGCGGCTTCCTCGTCGATGCCGCGCTGACGCAGGTAGAACAGCTGGTCCTCGCTGATCTTCGACGTGGTCGCCTCGTGCTCGACCATGGCGTCCTTGTTCTTGCTCTCGATGTAGGGGACCGTGTGGGCGCCGCACTTGTCGCCGATCAGGAGCGAGTCGCACTGGGTGTAGTTGCGCGCGCCCGTCGCCTTCGGCCCCATGCGCACCAGGCCGCGGTAGGTCTGGTCGGAACGCCCGGCGGAAATCCCCTTGGAGATGATCTTGGAAGACGTGTTCTTGCCGAGATGAATCATCTTGGTGCCGGTATCGGCCATCTGGGCGTTGTTGGTGATGGCGATGGAGAAGAACTCGCCCACCGAGTTGTCGCCCTGCAGGATGCAGCTCGGGTACTTCCAGGTGATCGCGGACCCGGTCTCCACCTGGGTCCAGGAAATCTTCGAGTTGCGGCCTCGGCAGGCACCGCGCTTGGTGACGAAGTTGTAGATGCCGCCCTTGCCCTCTTCGTCGCCCGGATACCAGTTCTGCACCGTGGAATACTTGATCTCGGCGTCGTCCATGGTGACCAGTTCGACCACGGCGGCGTGCAGTTGGTGCTCGTCGCGCATGGGCGCGGTGCAGCCTTCCAGGTAACTCACGTAGGAGCCCTCGTCGGCGATGATCAGGGTGCGCTCGAACTGGCCGGTGTTCTGGGCGTTGATGCGGAAATAGGTGGAAAGCTCCATCGGGCATTTGACGCCCTTCGGCACGTAGACGAAGGAGCCGTCGGTGAACACCGCCGCGTTCAGGCAGGCATGCTTGTTGTCGGTATAGGGAACGACGGAGCCGAGATACTTCTGCACCAGTTCCGGTACCCGCTGGACGGCTTCCGAGATCGGGCAGAAGATGACGCCGACCTCTTCCAGCTTGGCCTTGAAGGTGGTGGCGACGGAAACGGAATCGAACACCGCGTCGACGGCGACGCCGGCCAGCACTTCCTGCTCATGCAGCGGAATGCCCAGCTTGTTGTAGGTCTCCAGCAGTTCCGGATCGACTTCGTCCAAACTCTTCGGCTTGTCGGCGGCCGACTTGGGCGCCGAGTAGTAGTACGAATCCTGGTAGTCGATGGCTGGGAACTTGGGCTTCTGCCAATTGGGCTCAGGCATGGTCAGCCAATGGCGGTAGGCCTTCAGCCGCGATTCCAGCATCCATTCCGGCTCGTTCTTCTTGGCCGAGATGAAGCGGATGATGTCCTCGTTCAGGCCCTTCGGCGCGGTTTCCGTTTCGATGTCGGTGACGAAGCCGTACTTGTACTTCTCCTCCGTCATCTCGCGCACTTGCTGGGCGGTATCGGGGGCTGCTGGCATGGTTATCGGTGTCCTTGCTTCTTCATCATCATCTATGTTCAGGCCGCGTCGCGCCCGGCGCCCTTGCGGGCCCAGAGCGCCAGCCAGGCGTCACAAAAGGCGTCGATGTCGGCCTCGGTCGTTTCGTGGCCGAGGCTGACGCGGATCGCCGACGTGGCGTCAGCCTCGCTTGCGTCCATGGCGTCCAGGACATGGCTCGGCTCCACCTTGCCGGCGGCGCAGGCCGAGCCGGCGCTGACGCAATACCCGGCCAGGTCCAAGGCCATCACCTGGGTGTCATTACGCACGCCCGGCATGGTCAAGCACGACGTATTGGGGAGCCTCGGCGCGGCCTCGGAGAAAACCGTCAAGTCCGGCACCTCACGTTTGAGCCGCGCTTCCAGCCGGTCGCGCAGCGCGGCGAGGCGCGGCGCCTCGGCTGCGAGTTCGGAAAGCGCCAGTTCGGCGGCAACGCCGAAGCCGACGATGCCGGCGACGTTCTCGGTGCCGGCACGCCGGCCATGTTCCTGGCCGCCGCCCAGCACCAGCGGGCGCAGGCCCGCGCGGTCCTTGCAGATCACCGCGCCGATCCCCTGCGGGCCGCCGATCTTGTGCGCCGACAGCGTCATGAAATCGACGCCTAGGGCCTGGAAATCCAAGGCGATCTTGCCCGCCGCCTGGACAGCGTCCGTATGCACCAGCGCGCTGAAGTCGCGGGCGATGCGCACGACGTCACGGATGGGTTGGAGGACGCCGGTCTCGTTGTTGGCGGTCATGACCGAAACCAGCGCCGGCTCGTCGCTGACCGAAAGCGCCGCTTCAAGCGCGTCCAGGTCGATGACGCCGTCCGCCGTAACCCCGATCACTTCGCATTCGGGGGCGCGGGTGAGCGCGGTGCGCAGCACGGCGGCATGTTCCACCGCCGAGACCAGCACGCGCCTGCGTCCGGCACCCACAATCGCCTGGTTGTCGGCCTCCGAGCCGCCGGCGGTGAAGACCACCCGGTCGGCATCCGCGCCGGCCAGCGCCGCCACCTGTTCGCGGGCGCGTTCGACCAACTTCTTCGCCTGGCGGCCCAAGCCGTGCACCGACGACGGATTGACCGCGCCCAGCGCCAGCGTCTCGGCCACGGCGTCGATGACGCCCGGCCGCGCCGGCGCGGTCGCGTTGTAATCCAGGTAGACGGGGCTCGCCTTGGTCATGCCAGGTTATCCTTGGGCTCGGGCCGGGGCTCGGGTTCGGTTCGGGTTATTCCGCCGCCACTTCGGCGCCGCCGGGCATCCCGCCCATCGCATCGGGCCGGAACAGCTGGTTGGAGCGGCCGAGCACGCGTCTCTCGACCACGTCTTCCAGCGACACCGAACTGAGGTACAGATAAATGTGATGGCCGAGCTCTTCCCAGAGGTCGTGCGTCAGGCAGCGGCTCTGGTTCGACTTGCAGCCGGTGGGCGAGCCGGGCGTGCAGCGCGTCGTCTGGATCGGCTCGTCGACGGCCATGATGATGTCGCAGATGCGCGTATCGGCCGACGACCGCGCCAGCAGATAGCCGCCGCCGGGACCGCGCACGCTTTTCACCAGCCCGCCGCGCCGGAGCTTGCCGAACAGCTGCTCCAGGTACGAGAGCGAGATTTCCTGTCGTTCCGCCACGTCGGCGAGAGCAACCGGCCCGCCGGTGGATTGCTTGGCCAGATCGACCATGGCCATGACCGCATAGCGGCCTTTGGTGCTGAGTTTCACGTTCTGCCTCCTCTACTGATGCCTTACCCTGCTTGCTTGCGCCGTTCGCCGCCCTTGTCGGCGTCGGCCTGCGCTTCAACTTCGGTTTCCAGTTCCTCGACCCGTTGACTGAGCGCCGTCACCTGCTGGCGCAGCGCCTCGATGGTCTGCAGCACCGGATCGGGGCATTCGCCCGACGGCGTGCCGTAGGCCTGGAACTCCTGTGCCTTCTCGCGGTCCTTGGGCATCACGGCCCGGGCCGGCACGCCGACGGCGGTGACGGAAGACGGCACGTCCTTGGTCACCACCGAGTTGGCGCCGACGCGCGCGTGCGAGCCGATGGTGATCGGCCCCAGGATCTGCGCGCCGGAACCGACAATGACGCCGTCCTCCAGCGTCGGGTGGCGCTTTTGGCCGACTTGCGCGGCGCTGTCGACGCTCGGCGCCGTGCCGCCGAGCGTCACGTCGTGATAAAGCGTCACGTCGTCGCCGATGACGGCGGTCTCGCCGATGACGACGCCGTTGCCGTGGTCGATGACGAAGCGCTGGCCGATCTCGGCGCCCGGGTGAATTTCGATGCCGGTGAGCATGCGGCCCAGGTGCGAGACCAGCCGTCCGGCCAGGTAGAGCCGCCGCTCCCACAGCCAATGCGCCATCTTGTGGAACACCAGCGCATGGAAGCCGGGATAGCAGAGAACGATCATCAGCGGCCCCTTGGCGGCCGGGTCGCGTTCCATATAAGCGGCGATATCTTCGCGAAGTTCCTTGAAAACCATGGCGTACCGGATATTTTGGCGCCGGACCTGCGGGCAGGCCAACGCGGTGTTGTCAAAACCGATCGAAATCGGAGCGTTCCGAGTTGACCGTTATATATGATCTCCGACCAAAACGATCAAGTATAATGGATCGACTTTTGAACGATAAACGTTTGCAAATCAAAGCCGATATTGACCTTTTGGCAAAAGTGCCTGAAATTGCTCGCAAATTTTTTAGGGATTAATCCGACACATGCCCGAAGTCATCTTCAACGGACCCGAAGGCCGCCTCGAGGGGCGCTATCATCACTCTAAGATTCCCAACGCCCCGGTGGCGCTGTTGTTGCACCCGCATCCGCAGCACGGCGGCACCATGAGCAACAAGGTGGTTTACGCGCTCTACCAGAGTTTCGTGAAGCGCGGCTTCTCGGCGCTGCGCTTCAACTTCAGGGGCGTCGGCCGCTCGCAGGGCGTCTTCGACAACGGCCAGGGCGAGCTTTCGGACGCCGCCACGGCGCTGGACTGGATGCAGGGCCATAACCCGAACGCGCGCAAGTGTTGGATCGGCGGTTTCTCCTTCGGCGCCTGGGTGGCCATGCAGCTGATGATGCGCCGCCCGGAAATCTCGGGCTTCATCTCGGTCGCCCCGCCGGCCAACATCCACGATTTCTCCTTCCTGGCCCCCTGCCCGGCTTCGGGCCTGATCGTGCACGGCGACAAGGACGACATCGTCCCCATCGTCTCGGTCGAAAAGCTGGCGCAGAAGCTCAAAAAGCAGAAAAACATCGAGATCGACTACCGCGTGCTGAAGGGCGGCGACCACTTCCTGCAGGACCACTGCGTCGAACTGATGGCGATGGTGGATGATTATCTGGATGGGGCGTTGAAGAAAGGCGACGACTGACGTCGCGGCCTCGGGAGGCTTTCATGCGACGGAACGCACCGCCTCTTGTCGCCGTCCTGATCACCTTCGCCGCCCTCGTCTTCACAGCCTCGCCTGACCGCGCCATGGCGGCCGATGCCAACCCAACAGCTCCGCTCCGTATTTCCGTCACGGCCGGCGACAAGACCGTTGTGTTCGAACTCAACGCCAGCGGCGCCGCCCGCGACCTGGCCCGGCAACTGCCGCTCACCCTCAAGGTCGAGGACTACGGCGGCATCGAGAAGATCTTCTACCCGCCGAAGAAACTCAGCACCGACGACACGCCGCTCGCCACTGACAATCCGCCCGGCTCCCTCGCCTACTACGCGCCCTGGGGCGACGTGGCGATGTTCTACGGCCACTTCGGCTCGGCGGCGGGGCTTTATGCGCTGGTGCGGGCGCTCGAAGGCGGTGGGGAGATTTCGGGGTTGAGCGGGACGATCAGTATTGAAGAGGCAGTAGGACACTGATCCTGCGTTTAATTCTAGCAGGACCAGCACGTCGCACTAATGTTAACGGTGGATGAATACCTAGACGGGGCGTTGAAGAAGGGGGATGAGTGAGGGGGTGCGGGATATACCGTGCCCCTCAATCAATCACCCACCCCTATCAAGTCCCGCTTTGAAAGGCGTCGCCGTTATGTTCCATTTTCCTTGGTATTAGAGATTGTGCGGCTTCGAAGAGTTCGCCTGTGGAATAAGGTGTCTCAATACGACTAATCAAGTTTTCGATATTCTCGCGACAAATTAAAGAAATGCCGAAATTAGCCGCTTCTTCCCAGCACGCTTTTGTGTCGTCTCGAGGAATTAATGTAAACATCACCGGAAGGATATGCGGAAATTCGATTCTACCGCGATTGACGAGTTCTTTCACTTCTCGCGTCCGCTGGCTCAACTTAAGCAGTTTTCCACTCCGTCCTACGTCCCTCGTGGTGCACTCGACAATAAAAAGATGGCCAACCGATGAGTAAGCGAGAATGTCCGGTGCTTCTTTTAGACTTGGGATGCCTCCATACGAAACAGCCGTCAAACCAGACAAGTTAAGTAAGAGCGATACACTGTCTTCAAAAAAATCATCTTTCAAATCGAAGAACGCCGAGCCAACCACCTCTTTTTTGTCAAATAATCTATGTATATCAATTCGTTGATTCAGTGATCGCTTGTTGTCATTTATCCAAAAATGCCCGAGATACCGACCATTGTAACTTAGATGAATATCAGCGATGGCAGCGCTTCCTAGATTTTCCTCAGCGTATCCAGTTTTCCATTCCCCTGTTTCGTCCCATTCAAATTCGGAGATAGGAAGGTTCTTCCTGATAATTGGGGGCTGACCAGTTAGAATACGTGCTCCTACCGACAATGATTCATGATCAACATTGCGCGAGCACCGAATTTGAACCTTTGCAACCTCATTTGATATGGCGCTTTCAGGCAATACGGCGGCCGGTTGGGTAACCACCCATTTAGTGTGAGGGTTCGAATAACCTCGATCGAATATTGTTGGTGGAATTCCAAACGTATCACAAAGGTCCGCAAGACCCGAATACGGCAATTTGTGACCCATAAGCTCTAAATCTAACTGATCCCGATGGGGCAAATGTTGGTCAGTGAGATTTTCACTTGAGTTTGCTTTAAGAGTCGGCCACCGCCAATTTCCCTGAAATTCCTTCGGGTTAAAGGGCTCAAAGTAGTACCAAATACCTTTCCGAACCTCTGCCGAAATCGAAATGTCGTACTTGTCATGAAAAGAGGCGAACGGGTCAAATCGGACAGGGCACAGAAACTTTTCAAGGTGAGCTTCTTCAAAATCAAAAACTTCTTTTATCGCTAACAGTGAACGGGTTTCAACGACTTCTGGAAGCACCAATTTGTCAACTTCGTCAAACAGATCGGTCACAAAAATTGTCATCGCATATTCGAGGCACCATTCGCCATTCCGTTTTATCGCAAAATATGTACGGACGACTTTTGTGTATCCAATTGCCCATTCACGTGCGACTTCGATGAACTGAGCAAAAGCTGTTTCAGAGTCCACAACACACTCCAAGCCTAATTGAATATGGTTGAATACTAGCAGAAAGGATCGGCGAACGCTTTCAATGTACCGCCCAACATCTGACGTACAGTCACTTTTTTTCACTGTAATAGGAATTTTTTACCTTTCCCGGGCCGCCATGCTACAAGCGATCCGCTGCGTTGATCCACCAAGACCACCGCCGGCACGCTATTTCAAAATCGAATATGAATTGGGCCGGGGCCGACGTTTTCGGGTGTTGGGGGCGATTGGAGCCGGTCTTGTGGGGATGGAAATGATGCCTGCGGCATCAAGTGGATTCCCGCGTTCGCGGGAATGACGGGTGGTGCTGGGCGGCACCTCCGAGTTTCCTGGAGACGCGCGCCCTCAAAGCCCATTGGCAACCGGGCCATCCCCGGCGCGCTGCGGGGGAGGCAAATTGGGTTCGTTCCTGAGATTTTTTTATGATTCGTTTGGAATCAAGGGGTTCCAACCCGTGAAAATTTGCCCATTCGACCTCGTCATTCCCGCGAAAGCGGGAATCCAGGCGGTTTGTCCCCTGGCTCGGGATCAGGGTCGCATGATGCCTGCGGCATCAAGTGGATTCCCGCGTTCGCGGGAATGACGGGGCGTGCTGGCTCAGCCCGCCTTGAACAGGCGCCCGCCTGTGATGGGGATTGTGACGCCCGTCGTCTGCGGGTAGCTGATCGGCAGGCCGGCGACCGACCGGGCGGCCATGAAGGCGAAGGCTTGGGCTTCCAGCGCGTCGCCGTCCCAGCCGACGGTCTCCACCGGTTCCACGTCGGCGTCGAGTTCGCGCCTCAGCGCCGCCATCAGCACCGGATTGTGGCGGCCGCCGCCGGTGGCGAGCCACCTTAATGGCGGCGCGGGAAAATGCTGTTTGGCGCGGGCCACCGAGCGGGCGGTGAATTGCGTCAGGGTCGCGGCGCCGTCGGCGTCCGTGAGGTCGCCCAAGGTGTCGAGCGCCGTGGCGAAGGCGTCGCGGTCGAGGGACTTCGGCGCCGGCGCGTCGAAGTAGTCGTTGTCCATGAGCCAGCCGAGCGCCTCTTCGTTAACGGTGCCAGTGCGGGCCAGTTTGCCGTTTTCGTCGTGGGATTTACCGAGGCGTCGCTGCATCCAGTCGTCGATCAAGGCGTTGGCGGGGCCGGTGTCGAACGCCAGCGCGCCGCCGTCGGGGCTGATCCAGGTGACATTGCCGACGCCACCCAGGTTCAAAACCGCCAGCGGCCGTTCCAACGGGCGGCTCAAGGCGACGTGGTAGACCGGTGCCAGCGGCGCGCCCTCGCCTCCCGCCGCCATGTCGGCGGAGCGGAAGTCGGCGACGGTGTCGATGCCGGTGAGTTGGGCGAGCAGCGCGGCGTCGCCGATCTGGAAGGTCTCGCCGGCGGCGGGGTCGTGAAAGACGGTCTGGCCGTGGAAGCCGAGCAAGTCAATGTCGGCGGCGGTTTTGCCGGCGTCACGGATGAGTTGTAGCACCACCTTGGCGTGGCGTTCGGTGAGCTCCCGGATGATGGCGGCGGTCTCGGCACTGTCGTCCGGGCGGCGGCCGGCGAGCGATTTGAGCCGCGCGCGGAAGCCGGCGTCGTAGGCGGCGGACGCCGTCGGACCGAAGGCGTGGATCTCGTCGCCGTCGGTCTCGATCAGGGCGGCGTCGATGCCGTCCATCGAGGTGCCGCTCATCAGGCCGATGGCGGTGAGGCGCCTCGGGTTCGGTGCGGGGCCGGCGTTGTCGGCGTCCTTGGGCATGGCGGCTTCCCCGTGGATTGGCCCGGCTGGGATTGCACTTCGCCGGGCGATGGCATAAACCAATGTTCCGCAATCGGGGGTGCGGAGTCAAAGAGGCAGTGACGCTTATGAGCCAGTATAAATCAGCCTTCATCAACGGCGTCGTCGAACGCGGCTACATGCACCAGTGCACCGACCTGGACGCGCTCGACGCCAAGGCCGCCGGCACCGAACCCGTCGTCGCCTACATCGGCTTCGACTGCACCGCGCCCAGCCTGCACGCGGGCTCTTTGGTGTCGATCATGCTGCTGCGTCTGTTTCAGAAATCCGGGCACAAGCCGATCGTTTTGATGGGCGGCGGCACCACCAAGGTCGGCGACCCGTCGGGCAAGGACGAATCCCGCCAGCTCCTGGACGAGGCCACCATCCAAGCCAACATGGAGGGCATCAAGCAGGTCTTCGCCAAGTACCTGACCTTCGGCGACGGCCCGACGGACGCGGTCATGGTCAACAACGCCGACTGGCTGGACGGGCTGCAGTATATCGAGTTCCTGCGCGACTATGGCCGGCATTTCTCCATCAACCGCATGCTCGGTTTCGATTCGGTGAAACTGCGCCTGGAGCGCGAACACCACCTCACCTTCCTGGAGTTCAACTACATGATCCTCCAGGCCTACGATTTCCTCGAACTGTCGCGCCGCCAGAACTGCACCCTGCAGATGGGCGGCTCCGACCAGTGGGGCAACATCGTCAACGGCGTCGAGTTGGGCCGGCGCATCGACGATGCGCATCTGATCGGGCTGACGACGCCGCTGCTGACCACCGCGTCGGGCGCCAAGATGGGCAAGACCGCCGCCGGCGCTGTCTGGCTGAACGCCGACATGCTGGCGCCCTACGACTACTGGCAGTTCTGGCGCAACACCGAGGACGCCGACGTCGGCAAGTTCCTGCGGCTCTTCACCGAGCTCCCCTTGGACGAGGTCCAACGCCTGGAAGCGCTCGAAGGCGCCGAGCTCAACGACGCCAAGAAGGTGCTGGCCGACGCGGCGGCGGCGCTCTGCCACGGCGAAGCGGCCGCGCAGGAAGCCCGCGCCACCGCCGAGAAGGCCTTCGAGCAAGGCGCCTTGGCCGACGGGCTTCCCACCGTCGAGGTGGACGGGGCGGAGTTGGACGCCGGCATCGCCGTCATCGAGCTCTTCTGCCGCGCCGGGCTGGCCGGGTCCAACGGCGAGGCTAGGCGCCTCATTCGCGGCGGCGGCGGGCGGCTCAACGACGCCGTCATCTCGGACGAGACGCTGGTGGTCACCGCCGCGGACGGCAACGCCGACGGGCTGATCAAGCTCTCGGCCGGCAAGAAGCGCCACGTCCTGGTGCACGCCGCCTGAGGCCATGGCCGCCCTGCTCCAGCGCTCAGCCGATCTGATCGCCGGGCGGCGGCGTTTCGCGCTCTTCATCACGCTGACCCTGGCCGCCCTGATGGGGCTCCGCTGGACCCTGCTGCCGGGCCTCGGCGGCGACGACGGCGAGCAGCTCGTCTTCGCGCAGTCGTTCGAGCTCGGCTACCAGCTCCGCAACCCGCCGCTCTACACCTGGCTGGTGATCGCCCTGCAAGCCATCGTCGGCATCGGCACCCACACCGTCTTGCTGCTCAAGTTCGGGCTGCTGGTGACCATCGCCCTGTCGCTGCGCGAACTCGCCCGACAGTTGGGCACGGACGAGCGGCTGGCGTCGCTGGCCGGCGCATCGCCGCTGCTGATCTACTCGATCGGCTGGGACTCCATGCTGGGCTTCAGCCACTCGGTGCTGGTGACGGTCTTCGTGCTCGCCACCTGGATCCAGCTCTTGAGGCTGCGCGACGATGCGGACTGGCGGCTCTATGCCGTCCTCGGCCTCGCCGTCGGGTTGGGGCTGCTGGCGAAGCCGGTGTTCGCGCTGTTCGGCGTGGCACTCATGGCCGCCGCGCTCTGGGACCCGGAGGTCCGCACGCAGCTACGGCCGGCGGGCCTCGGGATGGCGCTGTTCATCGCCGCCGCCCTCTATGCGCCGCACGGGCTCTGGCTGGCGGACCATCTGGCGCAGGCGGCGCCCGCCGACGCAACGGGCCGCTCGCTCGCCTCGGGCCTCAAGCAGGTGCCGCGCCTCTGGGGCCTGGCGCTGGCCTTCCCGATGCCGTTCCTGATCCTGTTCGCGGCGCTGTTCTGGCCGGCGTTCCGCCATGGCCGTAGCGATTGGCGCTGGCGGCTCTTCGTCCGCACGCTCGGGATCATGCTGGTGCTGGCCAGCATCGGCGTCGCCGTCATCGACGTCGACCGGGTGCGCTCGCACTACATGTTCGTGCTCGCCTTCGTCCCGGCCTTCGCGTTCTGGCGCCTGGGGCGCGACGTGCCGGCGACGCGCATCGGCCTCTTCGCCGGGCTCGTCTTCGCCGCCGTGGCGGTGCTGGCGGGCGGCATCGTCGGCAAGGCGCTCTGGGAGCCCGAGCGATGCGGGCGCTGCCAGCATCACATCCCCTACGATGCCCTGGCCGAAGACTTGAGGGCGGCGGGCTTTGAGGGCGGCACCATCATCACCGGCTGGCACCCGGACCCGCTGGCCGGCAACGTCCGCGCGCGATTTCCGGACGCGCGGGTGATTTCGTCCAAGCATCCGGACGTAATCCCGCCCGCGCGCCAACCCGTGCCCATGGGCCGGCCCGGCTGCCTGCTGGTCTGGTCCGGCGGCGGCGATCCAGCGCACCTAATCGCGCTCGGCAATCAGCGCTTCGGCGCTGGCATTCCAGTGGATGCCAAGGGAGCAAGCCTGACCCGTCCGCTCGCCGGCGCGCCCGAGCGCGCCTTCACCCTCTCCTACCTGCTGGAGCCAGCAAGGGGTGAGTGCCGTTAGCTCAGTGGCAGTCGCCGCCGCCGTCGAGCAGCACGAAGCGGAGCTCGATGCGGCGATCCGGATTGCGCGCCAGCGGCGCCGAAACCGAGCGGATCTCCGGCTTGGCCGGCAATGCGGCGCCGACGGTCTCGGTGGCGTAGCGCCGGAGCCGGCCGTCGAGCAGGATGTCGGCGCCGCGCACCCCGTTCCAGACGATCAGGCATTTGCCGTCGATGGTTCTGGGGGCCGGCAGGAATGGCACGAAACGGGGCGAGGCAATGCGGGAGTTGGGAAAGAAGCGCCGCAGATTGCCGCTCAGGATGTTGGGGTTGTCGAAAGCGATGATGGTGCCGCCATCGAAGCCGGCGCTCCGCAGTTCGCCCGCCAGTTCCGCATAGGGAAGAAAGAAGTTGCACTTGTTACAGAACCCCGGCGCCACGAGGCCACGCCCGATCAGCGCCGCCGGCACCACCGCCAGCAGCGCCGCCATCGCCCATAGGAAGCTCTTGGCGCGTGCCGCGCCCACCCGGCCAGGGTCGATCCAGCCGGCGACGACGATCGGCACCGGCATGAACACGAACAGCCAATGCACGCGCACGTCGGTAACGCGAAGCCCCGCCACCAGAACGGCGGCCAATCCGGCGGCGATCAGCAGGTAGATGCCGATCAGCCGCATGCCCGGCATCTCGTATTCGGCCGCGCCCCGGCGCCGGGCCGTCCAGAACACGGCAACCAGGATCGCCAGCCCCGGCACCACCAATGCACCCGCATTGCGGACCAGTTGACCGAGGCTGACGGCAATGTCGGTGACGAGGCTGCCGGAACGTTGGAACGGGGCCGAAGACACCTCGGCGCGGGCGAGGCCTTCGGGCGCGCCGAAATACCAGGCGTAGAACGGCGTGGCGATGACCAGCGCGAAGATCAAGGCTAGGACCATCCGCCGGTCGAACAGCCGTGCACGGAACGCTGGCACCCAGGCCATGGCGGCCAACCAGGCGACGATGAACACCGCGTAATTGAACTTGCTCAAAAGCCCCAAGCCGATGGCCGCGCCAAAGATCGCGTAACCAATCCAACCGGTATCGTCGACGAACCGCAGCGCAGCCCAAAGGGTGGCCATGATCGTCGCCAGCAAAAGCACGCTGTTGGAATAGTTGACCACCGTATCCCAACTGATGTGGAAGAAGGTCATCACCGTCAGCGTCGCCAACGCCGCCAACGGGTGCGAGCCCAAGGCGCGCTCGGCGCCCAGGAAGAAGAACACGAGGAAGGCACCGAGCCCCGCGAACTTGACCAGCAGTACCGAGCCGGCACTCGGGCCGATGACGGCCTGAACCGCCATTAGCGCCCAGGTGAACAGCGGCGGCTGGTTCGGCTTGTAACCCCACAGCCATTCCTGGGCATAGAGCAACTGCTCGGCGTCGTCGTCCGACGCACCGCTGAACAGCACCAGGCGCAGCACGAACAGCACCAAGACATAAACCGGCAAGGCGGTCAGGAACGCACGGCGGTCACCGAACAGGGCGGCCAGCAGCCGCGGCAAGTCGTTCCAGGCGCGCGAAAGTGTATCCATCGCTAATCGGCTATTCCGGCGCGTCTGTTTCTTTCTTGGTGAAGATACCAAAAACGTTGCGCAGGATTCCCGGCGCCAAGGCCGACAGTGGATTGACCGAAACCACCGGTTCTTCCATCGGACCGGTGATGGTGTAGGTCGCGGCGAACACGCCGCCGCCCTTCTCGCCGCCGGTGAACAGGTCACCGAGCACCGGGATGTGGCCGAGCGCGGAGTTGATGGCATAGGCCGGGATCACCGTGCCTTCCAGGTCGAGCACGTCGGCATGGCGGAACACCTTGCCCGACGCCGTGAACCCGAGCGATGTTCCCGTCGCCTTGGCTTCCTTCAACTGGAAGACGCCCTGCGACAGTTCGAACGGGATCTCCAGGTTATTGAAGGCAAGCCCATCGCCCTGCAGGGCATCGAGGATGCCCGTGAGCGACATGATGGAAACCACATGCGCCAGGGCCGGCGCGTTGATGATCCGGTAATCGGTCACGGTAATGACGCCGTTCAGCGGCTGGTTTGGCGCCGCATCGTCGTACATCCCGCTGACCCGCAGGCTGCCGCCAACCATGTTGGGATATAACTCCAGCGTCTTCAGCACCTCGCCGGCGTTGTCGGCATGCATGGCAAAGTCGCGGTTGCCGTCGGAACGCGGCCTGATGGAAATATCGAACACCGCGTCCTGGCCGATGCGGCTGTTCATGATTACCGTCTGCCAGACGTTGTCAGCGCGCGCGAAGGTACCGGAAACATCCGTTAGCTGCTGCGCCTCATCGAGCCACACCCGATCGAACTCCACCGCCAGGGTGAGGCGGTCGAGCAGCGGGTGATCATCATCGGGCGTCACGTCGGCCGACGTGATCTCGCGCCAGATCGGCGCCAAGTCGAACTGCGGCCCGTGGAATCCGGCTTCCCAGCCGCCGTCGGTTTTAGGGATCAGCGCGCCCTTCATCTCCGTCCGGCCGTAGGCGATACGGGCGAAATCGATACGCTCGAGCCCGGTGCCGTCGAGCGCGTACTTGGCGGTGCCCCGGATATCCAGGTCGGCCGCGGTGAGGCTGAACTTGGGAATGTCGGTGACCAGTTCGTTTTCAAGATCGACGGTCACCTGCGCGGTTCCCGGCGTGCCGACCTTCTTCGACCAGCCGAAGGCCGGCGCCGAAAGCGCGGCGTCCTTGATATCCGCTTTCACCTCGAGCCGGCGGTCGGCGCCGTCGAACACGGTGAAGGTGATGTCCGACTTGATTCCGCCGCGAATGAAATTGCCGGAGAACGGATGCATGTCCAGGCCGATGTCGCGCACATGGCGTACGTCATCGACGGCGGCGGTCAACCTGTACCGGCTACGGTATTCCGGCTTGGCGGAGAAGTTCTCGCGCCATTTGAGATCGGCCTCGATATCAGCAATCCTGACCTTGCCCTGCACGTCCATGCCGGCGCCATCGACGCGCACGTCGAGATTGTCGCTTTCGATCCCGCGCCCCATGAACACATTGCCGAGGCGCACGCCCTGGACAGTCGACCGCGCCCAGACCTTGAGCTGATCGATGTTCAGGTCTTTCTCGAGGATGAAGAATAGTTTGAGGCGTGTGTCGGCGTCGCCGGCCGCCTTGTCGAGATTGAGGTCCAGGGCCGAGGTGAATTCGAACGGCTTGTTGTCGATGTAGGCGAGCTTCGCCGGCAGGGTGCCACGGACCTTCAGATCGATATCGGCGAACTGGTCGACCTGATCGAGGCCCGTCAGCACGATGCGGCCGCTGGAAAGCGACAGGCCCTCGGAGGCGCCCTTGTCGGCGTAGATCGTCATGGTCTTCTCGTCGAACCGGATACTGCCGTCGACACCGGCCACCGGCGGCATGGGCGGAAGATAATCGACCGTGGTGCCCACGACCTTCATGCCGCCGCTCAGAGACTTCACCTCAGGACCGTTCTTGCCGCCAAGTTCGACCACCCCCTTGAAAGTTACGTCCTCCGCCGCACCGCCTTTTATGTGGGTGGTGACCCAACTGCGGGGATCCGGACCGACGCCTTTCGGCCAATAGGTTGGCAGCGCATTGACTTCCATGCGGTCGATGCCGCCTTCAACCGACAACATCGGCGGCGATTTTTCAGCGCCAATACCGGCAACCGAGCCCTTGAGCTTCAGCACCGGGCCACTCAGGTCGACGGCGAGTTCGCCGATCTCAAGCGTCGAGTGATCGGCCGCCAATTTACCTTTGAATGACAGGCGCCTGACGGGCTCGGCGTGGCCAAAGGGTTTCGGCAGGTGAACCGCCTGGCCGGGCGCCAACTGCAAATCGAGATTATTGATCTCGATGCCGCTGGCGCGGCCGAACACGGCCGATAGATGTACGGCACTCAGGTTGAGGGTCTGCGGAGCCGGCTCCGGAAGCGTCAGCCGCCCATCCTTGCCGGAAACATCGACGACGACCCGCTGGAGTTCGCCATCGATCGGAAACGACAGGCCGACCTTGCCGGAAAGCGGCATGTCGAGTGCCTTCAAGGGCGCCAGGTCTGACGCGAGGTCGGCAAAGGCCATAGGCGCCACACCGGTGAAATCGAAGTTAAGATCAATGCGCTTGTCGGCGAACAGGAATGCCCCATCGCCGACCAGTTCCGTCGTCCGACCGCGCTCGTCGAGCACGAGATTGACCTCCCCGTGCAGCCGGTCGATCAGGCGCTCAAGGCGGATATCGGCGACCGGCAGGTCCCACTGCTTGTTCAAGACTTCGTCGGAGATTGTTACCGCACCGCCGATGACCGCCACCCGCGTCAGGTGGCTCATGGGGCGCTCGTCGGACGGCGGCGCCATCAGTTGCTCGATGAAATTGTACGCCATGGCGCGGGAGTTGGCGACGGCGTCTTCACCACCGGTGTTGCTGCCGAAACCGACGTCGATGGAGCCGTCGCGGGCGCGGCGCACGGCAACGCGCGGGCCATAGAACTCGATGCTGCGCGGCGCCACCTTGCCGCGGATCAGCGCATCGCCACTGAGGGAGAACGAGACCTCGGGCAGGCTACCGACCGTCGGACCTTCCTTGGCGATCACCTTGATGTCGAGGACGCGGATATCGAGCGCGCGCTGCCAGCCCGCCCAAGTGAGAATGGTATCGCCAAGTCTCAGGCGGAAATCCGAATGTCCGGCGTTGACCGCATCTTCCAGGTATTCCGTCAGGAAGCCGAGCGAGATCGGGCCTTTCGACAACTGCCAGGCGAGCAGGCTGATGACGATGGCGAAACCCGCGCCCAATCCGCCGAAAAGTTGAATGAACACTCTTGCGGTGCGCCGCACCATGCCGCTACCTCAAGTCCTCTTGGAAAACGCCGCGCACCGACCTTGACCGATGCCGGTCGATCCCGCAGTCTGCCGCCATAAATCGAGCCTTATTATGCCTCATTTCAGCTTCACAGACAGCATGCAATCCATCCCCGCGCCGTTCGATGCGGAGGCCGTGAATTCGTCACGCCAGGACTGGCTCGAGCGGGCCGAACATGATCTCGCGGCATCGGTTCTCGATGATCCCGCCACCGGCGCGCTCATGGATTGTGTTTTCGGCAACAGCCCCTTCCTCAGCCAGGCGGTCTTGCGTGATGCCGGATTCGTCTGCGATCTTTTGCGCGACGGACCCGATACGGCCTTTACGCGAATTCTTTCCGATCTAACGGAAAGATACGAAGAATCAATTAATGACAATGACATAGCCCGAATCCTCCGGATCGCCAAGCGGCGCGCGGCAATTACCATCGCGCTCGCCGATATCGCCGGATCATGGCCCCTGGAGCGGGTCACCGGCGGGCTTTCCGATTTCGCCGCCAGCGCGCTGGAACTGGCGCTCCGCCACCTGATCCGCCAGGCGGCGTCGCAGAACGTCCTGCAATTGCCGCATCCGGAAGATCCACTCAAAGGGTCGGGCCTGATCGTCATTGGCATGGGCAAACTCGGCGCACGTGAACTCAACTATTCCAGCGATATCGATCTCATCGTGCTCTATGACACGGACAGGATTGAAACTTCCCAGCCCGATCGGCTGCAACAGGGTTTCGTACGTTTGACCCGCAACCTGGTGAAGCTGATGGACGAGCGCACCGCCGACGGCTACGTGTTCCGCACCGACCTGCGCCTGCGTCCCGACCCCAGCGCCATGCCGCTGGCCATGTCGGTGCTCGCCGCCGAAACCTATTACGAGAGCATCGGCCAGAACTGGGAACGCGCGGCGATGATCAAGGCCCGCACCGTCGCCGGCGACTTGGAGGCGGGCGCGGAATTCCTCAAGTTCCTGCAGCCGTTCATCTGGCGCAAGAGCCTGGACTTCGCCGCCATCCAGGACATCCATTCGATCAAGCGCCAAATCAACGCCCACAAGGGCGGCACCGACATCAAGACCCGCGGCCACAACGTCAAGCTCGGCCCCGGCGGCATCCGCGAGATCGAGTTCTTCGCCCAGACTCAGCAGCTGATCTGGGGCGGGCGCGAGCCGAGCCTGCGCTCGCCGGTGACGGTCGAGGCGCTCGCCGATCTCACAGCCTTCGGCCAGTGCGCTGCGGAGACGGCCGGGGAATTGACCGAGTCCTACGTCTTCCTGCGCGGCGTCGAGCACCGCCTGCAGATGATCAACGACGAACAATCCCAGGTGCTGCCGGAACACGACGAAAGCTACGCGCGACTGGCGACGTTTCTGGGCTTCGCCTCGGCGGACGCCTTCAGCGAAACCTTGCTGATGCACTTGCGGCGCGTGCACGATCACTACGCACATCTGTTCCCCGAGGCGCCGTCATTGGGCGCCGAGGGCAGCGGCAACCTGGTCTTCACCGGCGGCGACCCCGATCCGGACACGCTCAAGACCATCCGCAACTTGGGCTTCAAGGCACCGGAAACCGTCGACAGTCTGGTCCGCGCCTGGCACCACGGCCACCACCGGGCAACACAGAGCACGCGGGCGCGCGAAATCCTTACCGAACTGATGCCGCGCCTGCTGCGCGCGCTCGGCGCCACCGCCGACCCGGATGCCGCCTTCCTCCGCTTCGATGCCTTTCTCAAGGGGCTGCCGGCGGGGGTGCAGTTGTTCTCCATGTTCCAGGCCAATCCGCACCTGCTCGACCTGATCGCCGAAATCATTGGCACGGCGCCAAGGCTCGCGCGCCACATGAGCAGCCATCCCTCGGTCCTGGATGCGGTGCTGACCGGTGATTTCTTCGGCGAGTTGCCGGACGCAGATGAACTGGCGGCGGAACTGGATGCGGTGCTGGGCCGCGCCGACTATTTCGAGGCCAAGCTCGATGCCTCCAGGCGCTGGGCGCACGACCGCCGTTTCCAGGTCGGCGTGCTGCGCCTGCAAGGCACGGTCGATCCCGAGACCGCATCGCGGGCCTTGAGCGATATCGCCGAGACCGTCGTCGGGCGGTTGTTCCATCCGGTCGCCGACGAATTCGCCCACAACCACGGCGTCATCGCCGGCGGCGAGATGGCTGTCGTCGCGCTCGGCAAGCTGGGCAGCCGGGAAATGAGCGCCAGCTCGGATCTGGACCTGGTGTTCGTCTACGACGTTCCGGCTGACGCCGAGTTTTCCGACGGCAAGAAGCCGTTGGCACCGACCCAGTACTATGCCCGCCTGGGCCAGCGGTTGATCAATGCCATCACCGTGTTGACCGCCGAGGGCAGCCTCTACGAGGTGGACATGCGGCTGCGTCCGTCCGGCAACGCCGGTCCCGTCGCCACCACCACCGAGGCCTTCCGTCTCTACCATGCCGAACAGGCCTGGACCTGGGAGCACATGGCCATGATCCGGGCGCGGGTGTTTTTCGCCACTTCGGCCACCTACCGGGCCGCCGTCGAAGCGGAAATTCGCGACGTCCTGGTGCGACCGCGCGATCCGGTCAAGCTGCTGCGCGATGTCGCCGACATGCGCGAACGCCTGGCACGGGAAAAGCCGGCGGAGTGCCTGTGGTCGCTGAAACAGCTTCGCGGCGGCATGGTCGATATCGAGTTTATCCAGCAATACCTGACGCTGCGCCACGCCGCCGAGCATCCGGAAATACTTTCCTCCAACACCAGCCAGGCGCTGGCCAATCTGGCCGCCGCCGGGGTGCTGGACGCCGCCATCGAACGGCGCCTTTCCTCGACGCTCAAATTCTGGCACGCGCTGCAGGGCATGCTCAGCCTGACGGTCGAGGACGACCCGACGCCGGAACGCGTGGCCGAGTTTCCGGAAGCGCTGAAGAGCCGCCTGGCCAAGGCCGGCGGCGCCGGCGATTTCAAGGAGTTGGAAACCGTCATGCATTTCAATGCGGCCGAGGCCTATGGCCTTTTCCAGGACCTCATCGAAGCGCCCGCCCAGGCCCTGCCGAAACCGGCGGAAGACGATGAGGAAGCGCCGGTGCCGCTGATTTGAAGCCCGCGCGCCGGCTGGACCGATTGAATGGCGACGCCACCGGGAGTATATAAAATAAACTCTTGATAACCTTGGGATTTCCTTCGATGAAGACTGGATTTCTTCCGCTTGCCGCACTCCTTCTGGCCGGCATGATCGCCGAGGCAAACGCCCAGGACCGCGATCTCTCGCAACTGTCGCTTCGGGTCGACGGCACCGCAAAACCCTATCTTCAGGTGGTGGCGCTCGACGAGCCGGAAGCCTGGCGGTTGGGCCTGCCGCTACCGACGTTCTCTGTCTCCGCCGCGTCGTTCCTGAACACCGCCCAGTGGCTCCGCGCCTATGACTTCGACGGCGACAAATGGATCAGCAAGGGCGAGATGACCCATGCCTGGCTGATCCGAATCGCCGGCTGGGCGTCGGGCCGAGTATTCGGGGCCGGCGACCTGCTGGCCGATGGCAGGCCGCTCGCGGGCGTGGTGATTCCGGTTCGCCAAGAACGCGCGCTGAGAAAACGGCTCGACGGCATCGGCGGCAAGGAGGTCGACGCCGCGCTGTATCAGACCCTGAACGCTCTCGGCAATTCCAGCTACTACACCGATCCCGGCGGTGACGGCGGCGGCGGCACCCGCAGCTACCGTGGCAACGACAACGACAAAGACGAATAACGCCTCAAACCGCCAATTCGTGCAGCACCGACGCCAACGCATCGACGGCGGTGACGAAGGGCGAGTGATCGCCGGCCAGGCGCAAGACCGGATCGCAGGGCGTCGCCGCCTCCATGCGGCGCTGCAAGAACAGGCCGATGGCGCGGTCCTTCTCGCAATGCACATAAGCGCGCGGCACGCGCCCGAATTTTTCCGCCGTCAGCCGCACCGGCTTCGCAAATGGCTCGACCGCCTGCGGATGCACCTTGTCCCGCACCCAGGCCAATTGGTCGGGATTGGCATCGGGGTAAAAGTGTTTGGCCAGGGCCTCTTCGTCGATGTCGACGCAGGGCACGCCGTCGATATCGAGACGTTCCAGCTTGATGCGCACCTGCTCGTCCATGCGCGCCAGGTCCGAGATCGACTGACCATTTGCCGGCAGGTAGGCGGTGAGAAAGATGATACGGTGAAGCGCATCCGGGATGCGTTCCGCCACCTCGGCGATGACCGCACCGGCCATCGAATGCCCGACCAGGTACACGCCGCCGCCCAAGCCGGTGACCAGGGCCGCCGTGGCGTTGGCGTAATTGGCGAGCGTCATCTGCGTGGGATCGAAGGCCGCGCCATGGCCCGGCAGGTCGTCGGCGAAAACCCGGTGACCGGCCAATTCCAGCCGCCGGCGCAGGCGACCCCAACACCAGGCGCCGTGATAGGCACCATGCACCAATACGAAACTCGCCACGCTTAAGCTCTCCCGTTTCAACCGGGCCGGATCATAACGCCTTGATTCGGCCGCCGACAGGCACGATTTTAAGGCCGCTATCGCATCGGTTTTAAGACAAGGAGCTTCTCATGACTTTGGATGTCGGCGACAAGGCCCCGGATTTCTCCCTGCCAACGGACGGCGGCGGCACGCTGTCGCTGAAGGACCTCAAGGGCAAGACCGTGGTGCTGTATTTCTATCCCAAGGACATGACACCCGGCTGCACAACCGAGGCCCAGGACTTCCGCGACCTCGCCAAACAGTTCGAAAAGGCCGGCGCCGTCGTCGTCGGCGCGTCCAAGGATAGCGTCAAGCGCCACGACAACTTCAAGGCCAAACACGACCTCAACTTCCAACTGGTCTCGGACGAAGAAGGCACGCTCTGCGAGGCCTATGGCGTTTGGCAATTGAAGAAGTTCATGGGCCGCGAGTTCATGGGAATCGTGCGCGCCACCTTCGTCATCGACGGCAAGGGCAAGATCGCCAAGGTCTGGCCCAAGGTGAAGGTAAAAGGACACGCCCAGGAAGTCCTGGAGGCCGTCCAGGCGCTGTGAGCCCGCCCGCGACGCTTTCGGAGGCCGCCCTTCGGATTCTCGGCACGCCGGAACCGAGGGACAAGGTCGCACTCACCCACGAATTCGCCGAAGCCTGGCGCGCGGGCGCGATCACCGATATCGGCGTAGCTAACCTGCCCGCCCGTCCCGCCCGTCCGGCACGACCCGAGTTACGCCTGCCCAAGGATATGCCCAGGCGCCGGAAAGGTGGTGCCGCCGGGCGCCTCGCCTTCCTGCACGCCATCGCGCATATCGAATGCAATGCCATCGATCTTGCCTGGGATATCGTCGCGCGCTTCACACATGAGGGTCTGCCAAGGGCCTTCTACGACGATTGGGTCGGCGTGGCGGACGATGAAGCCCGGCATTTCCGGATGCTGGACGAGCGCATGCGAGAGCTCGGCGGCGGCTACGGCGACCTGCCGGCGCACGACGGGCTTTGGCAGGCGGCCACCGATACCGCCGACGACCTGATGGCCAGGCTGGCGCTGGTGCCGATGGTACTGGAGGCGCGTGGCCTCGATACGACGCCGGCGGCGGTGGCGAAATTGACCGAAAACGGCGACCGCGGAAGTGCGGAAATCCTGGCCACCATCGGCGCCGAGGAAATGCCGCACGTCGCCGCCGGCGTGCGCTGGTTCCGGTTCCTGGCGACGCGGCGCGGCATCGATGCGCCCGCGGCCTTCCACGCCCTGGTGCGCGAACGCTTCATGGGCCAGATCAAGCCGCCCTTTAACCACGCCGCCCGCGCCGAGGCCGGCATGGAGCGCGCTTTCTACGAACCTCTGACCCGAGCCTCCTAGAACTTGCCCTAGAACTTGCCCTAGAACTTGCCACGGGCGGCGCTTTTTGCCTTATTCTAGCCGCTCACCACCCTCACTGCGCTAGCTTCGGAAGACCAGCATGGCCGACGAAAACGATGGTCTGGAAGACATTGACGGCATCGACGACGAAGGCGATGGCAAGGAAAAGCCGAAAAAGGCCTCCAAGAAGAAGCTGATGATGATCGGCGGTGGCGGGCTGTTGGCGCTGCTGATCCTCGGCGGCGGCGGCGCCTTCATGTTGGGCCTGCTGGACCCGCTGTTCGGCATCGAGCGCGAAAAGACCAAGCTGGAAATCGACCTCGGCGTGCCGGTCCGCCATCCGCTGCCGGTGATCAAGGCCGACCTCAAGACCGGCCGCTGCCGCTCGCCGTTCCTGCGCGTCGAGGTGGTGGTGCAGGTGAACAAGAACGACGTCGACCTTCTGGTCGACAACGAGACGGCCATCGTCGACCGCGTGCGCTCGCACCTGCGCGAACAAGAGCGCCAGGACCTTGTCGGCAAGGCGGGCTCCGACAAGCTGCGCTTCGACCTGGTCAACATCATCAACCAAGTGATCGCGCCGGCTCGGGTGCATGGCATCCTGTTCAAGGACTTCCTCCTGCAATGATGGGACCGGGTCCGCTTTTGGCGGGAAAGCGCGCCATCGTGACGGGCTCGGCGACCGCGTCGGGTATCGGTTTCGCCGCGGCCCGGCTGTTCGCACATCACGGCGCGCGGGTGGTACTGCTCGACCACGATATCGCCGAAGCCGAAGCACGGGCGGCGGAACTGGGCGACGGCCACGCCGCCCTTTCCTGCGACGTGCGCGAGCGTGCCAACTGCGAGCAAGCGGTGGCGAAAGCCGCCGACGCCCTCGGCGGCATTGATATCCTGGTCAACAACGCCGGTCTCGTTTTCGGCACGCCGCTGATGGAGGTCTCCGACGCCGAATACGACGAGATCATGGCGGTCAACCTGAAGGGCAGCTTCAACATGGCGCGCGCCACGGCGCCGATCATGAAGCAGGCCAGCGGCGGCGCCATGGTGCTGATGTCATCGATCGCCGGCGAGAACGGCGGCGGCGTCTTCGGCCGCTCGCACTATGCCGCGTCGAAGGCAGGGATCATGGGCCTCGCCAAGGCGCTGGCCCGCGAGCTGGCGCCCGACGCCATCCGCGTCAACGCCATCGCGCCCGGTCCCATCGACAACGATTTCACCAAGGGCGCCATGACGCGCGAGATCAAGAACCGGATCGCCACCGGCGTGCCCTTGGGCCGGCTCGGCACCTCGGACGAGATCGCCGGCGTTTGCCTGTTCCTGGCGTCGCCCCTGTCCAGCTTTGTCACCGGCACTGTGATCGACGCCAACGGCGGGCTTTTGATCCACTAACCTTCAGTCGGCGGTTCCGGGTTGATGTGCGCCTCGATGAAGGCGCGGCGCTTTTCCGCATCCATCACGGTTTCCTCGTCCACCGGGATGTCGAGCAGGTACCAGTCGGCGGACCCGTCCTCGTATTCGATGGCCGGGCCGTCCTCTCGGTGCAGGTGGCCGTTCGTCCACCACTGCCGCATTTCCCCCTCCTCGATCACCGCCGGGCCATCGGCGCGATGGCGCACGCCGTTCACCCACCACTGCTGCACGCCGTCCCAACGGATCACGGCGGGGCCGTCTTCGCGGTGGTGCTCGCCGTGCTGGTGCCATTCCTGGGTGCCGTCGGCCTCGATCACGGCGGGGCCGTCTTCACGGTGCAACTCCCCCCTCACCCACCATTCCTTGGTGCCGTCCGGATATTCCACGGCGGGACCGTCGCGGCGGTGCTGCTTGCCGGCCTGGAACCAGACCCGGACGCCGTCCGGGCGCTCGACCGCGGGGCCGTCGTCCCTGTGCAATTCGTCTTTCAGGCGCCATTCGATGGTGCCGTCCTCGGTTGTGGTCTTTTCGGGCTCACTGGGCATGGTGCAATCCGTCGTCAATCGGGTATGGGGCAGGAATGGGGCCGGAAAATACCCATAGGCTTTTCCCCTGGCAATGCATCTGTGTTATGTAGGCAGGCCCGAGCGCCAAGACAGGCCCGCAAAACCGACGGATGCGCCCCGCCATGACCAACGCCGAACGCCCCCTTCCCATCATCATCGACATCGAAGCTTCCGGCTTCGGCCCCGACAGCTATCCCATCGAGATCGGGCTGGCGCTGGAGGAAGGCGACAAGTACTGCACCTTGGTGCATCCGGCTCCCGAATGGACCCATTGGGACGAAAGCGCCGAAAAGGTGCACCGCGTTTCCCGGGACATCCTGGAGGAATACGGCAAGCCGATGGACGAGGTGGCGAACGAGCTCAACGCGTTGCTTCAGAACAAGACCGTCTACACGGACGGATGGGTCGTCGACAAACCCTGGATCAGCAAAATGTTCGACGCCGTCGGCATCGCGCCCCAATTCACCACCAGTTCGCTGGAGATGATCCTTTCGGAGGAGCAGATGGAAATCTGGCACGCCACCAAGGACGGCATCCTCGAGCAGATGGAAAAGAAACGCCATCGCGCCAGCCTCGACGCCCTGGTGATCCAGAAGACCTGGGCCGAAACCCGCCAGGGAAACGCCGGATAGGCGGCCAAGGGAAACCAGCGAACCATGGCTGAACCCACCTTCTTTCTCACTCCGGTCGTCCTCGACAGCCTCTCAGAAGTCGTCAACATGCGCTGGTTCTACTACCTGGACCTGCTCGGCACCCTGGCCTTCGCCATCGCCGGCTTTCTGAAGGCGCATCAGCACCGCTACGACTATTTCGGCGCCTTCATGCTGACGGCACTTCCGGCCGTCGGCGGCGGCACGCTGCGCGACGTGATCGTTGGCGGCGACCGCCACCCGCCCTTCATCTTCAACGACCCGACCTACCTTTACATCGTCTTTGGCGTGGTCATCGTCGGCACGCTGCTGTCGAAGACCGTGCTGGCGTCCGGGCGCAAGAAGGAACTGCTGCAGAAGCTCCTGGACCTGTTCGACACGGTCGGTTTGGCGGCGTTCACGGTGATCGGCGTTAAAGTGGCGCTGGTGGCGCAATTGGACTGGTTCTGGGCGCCGATCCTGGCGGCCATGACCTGCGCTGGCGGCGGCATCCTCAGCGATATCGTGCTGGCGCGGGAATCGGACGTGTTGAAGGGCGAGCTTTACGAGGAGGTCGCTGCCATCGGCGGCCTGGCACTGGTCGGGCTGTTGGCGCTGGCCAACGTCGTCGGCCACAGCTTCACCTATATCATCGGCTCCATTGGGGTGGTGCTGGTGGCGGTCTTTGTCTTCCGGCTGGTGATCATCAAGAAAGACCTGCGAAGCCCGCTGCTGGGCAACTGAGCGCCTACGAGCGCTTGACCCAGCCGCTGGAGAGGAAGTCGTCGATGGTGCGGTCGGGCTCGGGATCGAAGGTTTCGCCCAGCACCCGAAGCTCGCTCATGCGGTCGAGCCGGAACGAGCGGAAGCCTTGGCGCAGTTCGCACCAGGACGCCAAAATCCATACCGGTCCGAAGAACGCCATGCCGAGCGGCCCAGCGGCGCGTTCCGTCACCTGCCCTTCCGCGTCGCGGTAGCCGAAATGCACCTTGCGGCGGGCCCGGATGGCGGCGCGCAACTCGCCCGGATCGATGGTGATCGGCTCGGCCAGGTGATCGGCCGGCGCCAGCAGCGCCGTTTCCGCCATGTGCAGGCGCAGCCGGTCGGGAATGACGGATTCCACCTTGGCCAGCACGTCCTCGGCGGCGGCGGCCAATTTCGGATCGGCCCAGGCCTGGACGATGCGCGCGCCCAGCACCAAGGCCTCGATTTCCTGTTCGCTAAACATCACCGGCGGCAGGTCGTAGCCGCCGCGCAGGATGTAGCCGACACCGGCCTCGCCGTCGATGGGCACCCCCGACGCCATCAGGTCGCGCACGTCGCGGTAGATGGTGCGTTCCGAGACCTCCAGCTTTTCCGCCAGGTCCTGGGCGCGCACCAGCTTGCGGCGCCTGAGAATCTGGATGATCTCGAACAATCTGTCGGCGCGCCGCATGGCGTTCCCCCTGTCTCAACCGCTTCGGTTCCGACTTCCTGACACTATCTGTCATGAGTGGCGGGTATAGCAAACCCCTCCTGACACCATGGTGTCAGCAGGCTCTCGGTATGTTGGGAACATCGAAATCAGCACCGCCAAGGGGACCCGAACCATGTTTCTTCCGCTCATTCACGACCTTTATCGCCGGCTCATGCGTTGGCACGAACGGCGCGAAGCCATTCGTCATCTCTCCGAACTCGGCGATTATCTGCTCTACGACATCGGCATCGACCGCGCCGACATCGCGCGCGTTGTCGACGAACGGATGCCCGCCTCGGCCTCGGAGCCCGTCAGCCACAAGCCGACCACCGACCTGGAGATGCCCAGGCCCACCACCCTGCACCGTTCCGCCATCGCCGATCATTGGAACCACTGGTCCTGGCGCGCCACCACCAGCACGACCCACGTCTCCTAAGACGTGACTCCCCGAGACCAGCGAGGCCAGAACGGCCTCCTGGGCTTCGGCAGGCCCGAAAAAGCCCGGCTACAACATCTTCTCGAAATGATAGCGCCGGATGCCGCCGCCGATGGTCTTGTTGGAGGCGGCTTCAGCCACCTCTTCGCGGACCTGGACGTAGCCGGACGCCCGGTAGAAGGCGAGTGCGTCGGGCTGCACTTCGGAAGTCGAGAGATCGAGGCGCCGGCAGCCGACGCTGCGGCAATGATCCTCCGCCGCTTCGAGCATCAATCGGGCGATGCCCCGGCGGCGGTAATCCGGGTCCACGTACATGCGCCGGAGTTCCATGGCCTCCGGAGCGGAAGGTTCCAGCCCGAACATGCCGACCAGTTGGCCGTCGATCTCCGCCACCCAGAAACTGCCGCCCTTGTCGGCGTAGTAGTCCGTGACGCGGCCCATTTGATCGGCGATGGAGGACGCGATATAGCCCTCGAAGGCATCCTTCATGTGATCGGGCGCCAGCAATCGGTTGACCCGGATGAAGAGCGCCCGAACGGCATCGGCGTCGGCTTCAAGAAAGCGGCGGACTCTCACGCCTCGTCGCCGGAATGCACCCGAAGCGCCAGGGCGGCGGCCATGAATTCGTCGAGATCGCCGTCCAGCACCGCGCCGGTGTTCGACGTCTCCACCTCGGTGCGCAGGTCCTTGACCATCTGGTAGGGCTGCAGCACGTAGGAACGGATCTGGTGGCCCCAGCCGATGTCGGTCTTGGCGTCGTGCTCGGCCTGGGCGGCCTCTTCGCGCTTTTGCAACTCGGCCTCATAGAGACGCGCCTTCAACATGCTCATCGCCTGGGCGCGGTTCTTGTGCTGGGAGCGGTCGTTCTGGCATTGCACGACGATGCCGGTCGGCAGGTGGGTGATGCGGATGGCGCTGTCGGTCTTGTTGACGTGCTGGCCGCCGGCGCCGGACGCGCGGTAGGTGTCGACGCGCAGGTCCTTGTCCTCGATCGCCACCTCGATGGTGTCGTCGATCACCGGATAGACCCAAGCGGACGAGAACGAGGTATGGCGGCGCGCGCTGGAATCGTAGGGCGAAATGCGCACCAGGCGGTGCACGCCCGATTCCGTCTTCAGCCAGCCATAGGCGTTGTGGCCAGAGACCTTGATGGTCGCCGACTTGATGCCGGCCTCTTCACCTGGGCTCTCTTCCAGCCACTCGACCTTGTAGTCGTGCGCCTCGCACCAGCGCGAATACATGCGCAGAAGCATCTCGGCCCAGTCCTGGGCCTCGGTGCCGCCGGCGCCGGCATGCACTTCCACGTAGCAATCGTTGGCGTCGGCCTCGCCGGACAACAGCGTCTCCAGTTCCGCCTTGGCGGCCTGTTCCTTGACCGTATTCAGCGTGGCTTCCGCCTCGGCGACGACGTCGGCGTCGTCCTCGGCCTCGCCCATCTCGATCAGTTCGAGCGAGTCGGAGAGCTCGCGTTCCATGTCGTCGATAGCCTTGAGGCCCTGTTCCAGGCGCGTGCGTTCACGCATCACGCCCTGGGCGCGCTCGGAATCGTTCCAGAGCTCGGGATCCTCGGCGAGGGAATTCAGTTCTTCGAGGCGGAGTTTGGCTTGGTCGTAGTCAAAGATGCCTCCTCAGCAGTTCGATCGACTGCTTGATTTCAGAGGCGAGATTTTCGATTTCTGCGCGCATGGCCTGTCGTCTTGTATCGGTTTTCCGCCGCCCGTTGGCGGCGCGCCGATAAGAGGACAAAGCCGGAGAAAATGCAAGGCCGCACGGGTTTCAATTTACGATCAGCGCGCTAAACTCCTGTCGCCAGAGCGCGCAACGGACAACCGCAGGAAAGAGTTTCGACATGGGCAATCCACAAAAGGATATCTTCCGGGAAGGCAGCCGCCACCATCACCTCCTGGAATATGACCTGAAGCCCGGCGCCGCCCCCGATGCGTTGGCCGCAGCTATCAAGCAGGCTCGCGCCACCGCCGCCGACAGCCCCTGCGCCATGGTCGTTGCCTTCGGTCCCGATGCGATGAAGATGCTGGCGCCAAACGACGTGCCGGAAGGCCTAAGGCCGTTCGATCCCCTCAACGGCCCGCGCCACGCCGCGCCGGCGACCCAACGCGACGTCTGGTTCTGGATTCACGGGCCCGAGCGCGACGACGTCTTCGACCTGATGCGCGGCGTGTCGCTGGCGATGGATTCCATCGCCGACGTGTCGCTGGATATCTCCGGCTTCATGTACCACGACGCCCGCGACATTACCGGCTTCATCGACGGCAGCGCCAACCCGAAGACAGAGGAACTGCGCCTGGAAGCCGCCCTAGTGCCGTCGGGCCAGCCCGGCGCCGGCGGCGCCTTCGTCTTGGGCCAGAAATGGGTACATGACCTGGAGAGCTTCAACACCCTATCCGTCCACGACCAGGAACAGGTGTTCGGCCGAACAAAACCCGACAGCATCGAGCTTGAGGGCGACGCGCAGCCGCCATGGTCGCACGTCAGCCGCACCGATTTGAAGATCGACGGCGTCGCCCAGAAGATGTACCGCCGCTCCGTCCCTTATGGCATCGCCGGCGAGCACGGCCTCTATTTCCTGGGCTTCACCTGCGACATCAGCCGTTTCGACAACACGCTCCGGAGCATGTTCGGCCTCACCGGTGACGGCGAATACGATCACCTGACGGATTTCTCCGACGCCAAGACCGGCTCCTATTTCTTCGCGCCGACGGCAACCGTTCTGGATGCCCTGTAACGGCGATCACAGCTTGGTATCAGCGGAACCGGATAGGATTTGTCCATGACCGACAGCGGCCGCCGCCATGAACGCATTCCGGTGAACGAACCGGCGACCATCGTCGCCGACGGTGGCGTCTCGGATGGCGTCGTCACCGATGTGTCGGAAAGCGGAGCTGCCATCGAGTTCAACCTGGAAGGCACGGACCCGGTCCGCCTGGACATCGGCCAGGGCGTGGACGTGCGGTCGGCCAGCCTCAAGAACCGGCCGGCGCGGGTCATCCGCCACTACGACAGCGGCTTCGCCGTCAACTTCGACAATTACGGAGACGAAGCCAGTTCAGCGCGACAGCGGATCGTTGGCGCCGAGTTGGTCGTCGACGATGTACACGGTCTCGTCGATCTCGGGGTTGTTCAGCCCCAGGTCCTGGGCGATCAACTGCACCAGCACATCGACGCGTTCGATGAAGGGCGCGCCGGCGGCCACCGCGCGCGCCGCGGATGAGGGCTTCAACAAGCTCTCGGCCGCCTTGGCGTATTTCTCGAACGGCACCGAGTCGGCGGGATCGGCGCCGAGCTTCTGCGCTAGACCGTCGACGAATTCATAGATCGACTTGGACTTTGCCAGGTCCGTGTGCACGGCGTCGCGGATGGAACGCGGGTCGGAGCGGGTGATGCAGCGGTAGTTGCCGGTCAGCAGCATGCTCCACTTGGCCAGCGGCACGAAGATCGATTCGTAGACCCGGAGCTTCACAGGCACGTCATTGCCATCCAGCGTCACGGCGGCGATGTCGGCTTCGAGCTGCTTGAGGATCTCGTTGGATTTCTCGTCGGCGAAACGCGCCGCCTTGAAATTGGTCGGCAGGCCCACGTGCAGCACGTTGCCCCCCTCTTCCGGCGGACGGAAGGCCTGCGGGTCGGGGCTGCAAAGCGTCATGAAGTCGGGATCGAAGCGGTCCCAAACGGAGGGATCGGTGTAGCTGGCGCCAAGCTTCGAGGTATCGAGGCCGGGAATGCGCTTCAGGAACGTGAGCGGCGGCATGTTCATGATCGACAGGCAGGGAATGCGCTCCTCGGCGATGCGGATCAAGACCGTGCGCAGCGTGTGGTGCGCGTACTGCGGCTCCTGCATGGCGAGGCCGACCATGTCGTACTGGGTCGCGTCCACTTCCTGCGGGGTCTTGGCAGTCAAGGTACCGGGCAGGTCCTTGGAGCGGATCGAGCGGTGCTCGTCCTCGCCCTTCAGCTTGATGCGCACCTCGGTGCCCTCGGCGTTGATCAACTCAGCGGTCTTGCGCCGGCATACCAGGGTCACGTCGTGCCCGGCCATCAACAGCTTGGTGCCGAGCAGCGATCCGTAGGAAGCGCCGAGAATGAGAATGTTATGTGCCATTTACCGTGTCTCTTCAGTCAGAACGTGTGGGCCCCGCACCCTTGAACGGGCACTTATATTCTACAATTTGAATATGTAATGACGGCATCGGGCGGGCGTTGCAAGCCTTTCATCCGCATGCCCATCTGCGGACTGGCGATAGGCAGCGGAAGCGCGGTCGGGCAGGCCGATTGACTCTCCGCCCTGGCAAGGGTTCGATCACCAGCCATGACCGAGCAGCTCCTCGATATCTCCGCCAGCCAGGCGCGCCGACTGGTGCTCGATCTGCAGGGCCTGGCGGCGAACCCGCGTCGGCGGCTGGGGCGCGCGGGCCTGTTGGAGCTGATCCGGAAACTCGGCTTCGTGCAGGTCGATTCCATCCAGTGGGTCGAGCGCGCCCATCACATGATCCTGGCCAGCCGCTGGGATGGCTACCGGCAGAAGGACCTGCTTCGCCTGATCGAAACCGATCGCGCACTGTTCGAAAACTGGACGCACGACGCCTCCATCCTGCCGGTCGAGTTCTTCCCGATGTGGAAATGCCGCTTCGAGCGCGAACGGGCGCGCCTGACCCGGCGCTGGGCCGATTGGCACGGTTCGGATTACCGCAAGGAACTGGACCACGTGCTGGCGCACGCCGCCGACAACGGGCCGATCACGTCGCGCGAAATGTCGAAGCACCGCGATCCCCCCGACGCCGGAAGCGATCGTGAATGGTGGAACTGGAAACCGTCGCGGACGGCGCTCGAATATCATTGGCGCACGGGCGGGCTTTGCATCTGCCACCGGCGCGGTTTCCAGAAGGCCTACGCCCTGACGGAGCAGGTCATCCCGGGCGCATATCTTGGAACTGAATTTTCAACGGACGATTATATCGATTGGTCCTGCCGCGAGGCGCTGAAACGTCTCGGCTTCGGCACCGCCGGCGAGATCGCCGGCTATTGGGGCAATGTCACGGCGGCGGAAGCCAAAGCCTGGTGCGACGAGCGCCTCGGCACCGATATCGTCGAAGTTCGGGTGCATGGTGCGGGCGGCGCGCCGCCGCGCAAACTCTTCGCTTTTGCCGATATCGAAGCGCGCCTTGCCGAGGCGCCGAAACCGACCGACAGGCTGCGCATCCTCAACCCCTTCGACCCCGTCATCCGCGACCGCAAACGATTGAAGCACCTGTTCGATTTCGATTACCGCATCGAGATCTTCGTGCCGGCACCGAAGCGACAATACGGCTACTACATCTTCCCGCTGCTGGAGGGCGAACGGATGATCGGCCGGCTGGACATGAAAGCCGAACGCGCCGACGACCAGCTCCGCATCGGCGCACTCTGGCCCGAGCCCGGAATCGAGTTTGGAAAAGGCCGCATGGCGCGGCTGGAACGCGCGCTGGAGCCCGTGCGCAAGCTGGTCGGCCTATCCACGGTCGGGTTCGCGGACGGCTGGCTGCGGCGGCCGGTCTAGGCGGCCGCCGGCGCCTCAAATCCGCGTATATTTGGCCATCGCCTCGGAGAACGTCAGGCCGGCGTCCAGGTCCTTGATGGCGGCGGCGTCATCGGCGCTGTAGAGCTCGGCGTTGGCGATAATCTCAGCCGCCTTCCCGGCCGGCAGCACCAGCACACCGGTACCGTCGGCAACCACCAGATCGCCCGCAGCGACGGGAACGCCGTCGACCTCGACCGGTTCGTTGATGGCTTCGATCTTCAAGCGTGTGCGCCCCGTCAGGGGCGTCAGGTGGCGGGCGAAGACCGGGAACTCGAACTCCACCATTTCCTCCACGTCGCGCACGCCGACGTCGGCGAGCAAGCCCGCAACGCCCTTCTTTTTTGCCGCGAACGACGCCATGCCGCCCCAGGTCGAGACATTGGCGCCCTCGCCGGCGACGACGATGACGTCGCCCGCCCCCGCCGCATCGATCATGGCGCCCACCTTGAAGTCCGCCGAAGTATAGGTCCCGGCGGGACCGATGCTTTCCCGCACCGTCACCGCCGGTCCGGCAAACCGCATCCCCGACCGGACGGCCTTGATGGTCGGCAGGATCATCCGGTCGGCGAGGCCAAAATCGTCGAGGGCGTTGGCGAAGGTGGCGGTGGCGATCTTGGCGGCGCGCAGGGCCAATGCGCGGATATCGTCGGTCATGGTCTCTCCCCGGTCGGATATTCGTCGACCGGCGAACCATGCGGCCTCAAAGCCATCGGTGCAAGTTACTAGTAAAGTCCGCCGGTACCGGTGATGGAACCGCTCGCCGCGGTGCCGGGCGCGCGCCAGCTCTGGCCCTCCAGAACCTGCGATTCGCCGCTCGGCACGGTGCCGGGCTTGAAAGCTTCCAGGATGACGTTGCGGGTGGATGCCGTCGCCAGCAGACCGGTACGGGAATCGACCCGCACCAGGCGGATGCCCGGCGGCGTCCGGAAAGGAATGGCGGGCTTATCCTTCAAGGCGGCGGCCATGAAGTCGCGGAAGATGGGGGCGGCCACCGACGACCCGGTCTCGCGCCGGCCCAAGGGCGTCGGGGTATCGAATCCGGCGAAGACACCGACCGCCAAATCCGGCGCGAAGCCCATGAACCAGGTGTCGCGTTCCTCGTTCGAGGTGCCGGTCTTGCCGGCCAAGGGCTTGCCGACGGCGGCGATACGCCGGCCGGTACCTCGCTGCACGACGCCTTCCAGCATGGAAACCACCTGATAGGCGCTGCCCGGCGTGGTGATCTGGTCGCGGGTATCAGGTTGCGCCGGCGGCGGCTGGCGGGTCCAGAATTCGGCCCGGCATTGCACGCACTGGCGCTGGTCGTGACGGTAGACGGTGCGGCCGTTGCGGTCCTGGATGCGGTCGATCAGCGTCGGCGTGATGCGCTTGCCGCCGTTGACCAGCATGGCGTAGGCGGTGGTGAGGCGCATCAAGGTGGTCTCGCCGGCGCCCAGCGACATTGCCAGCGTTTCCGCCAGATTGTCGACGATACCGAAGCGTTCCGCATAGGTGGCGACCCGGTCCATGCCGATGGTCTGCGCCAGGCGCACGGTCATCAGGTTGCGCGATTTCTCGATCCCGAGCCGCATGGTCGAGGGACCGTAGAATTTCTTGGTGTAGTTGGCCGGCCGCCACTTCGGCAGGCCCGGCCCCTGATCGATGACGAAGGGCGCGTCGAGGATCAGGGTGGATGGCGTATAGCCGGCATCGAGCGCCGCCAAATAGACGAACGGCTTGAACGCCGATCCGGGCTGACGATAGGCCTGGACAGCGCGGTTGAACTCGCTCATGTCCGGCGCATAGCCGCCGCTCATGGCCAGGACGCGGCCCGTGTGCGGGTCAAGCGCCACCAAGGCACCGTTGATCTCGGGGATTTGTCGAAGCCCGTAATAATCCTCGGGCACGGTCTCGTCTTCCTTGCGGGGCTCGGCCTTGGAAACGGCAATGACGTCGCCGCGCTTCAGGACATCGGCGGGCTTCGTCACCTTGGAACCGCGCTGCTGCTTCTCCAGTGCTTCGCGCGCCCAGGTCAGCCGTGACAAGGGAATGCGACCCTTCTTGCCGTCGTCGACGCCGATATAGGCATGCTCTGCATCGGTGCCGAGCACGACCGCCAGCGACCACTCCAGCAGGCCCTTCGGCCGTTCGATGCGGCCGAGCGCGCGCTGCCAGTCGGGCGAGGTGTCAAGCCGCACGTCGTCGGCGATATGCGCGAACGGTCCCCGGTAACCGTGCCGGCGGTCGTAGGCGCGAAGCCCGGACCGGAGCGCGGCGTCGGCCATAGCCTGCAGCTTCGGGTCGATCGTGGTGCGTACCGAGAGCCCGCCCTTGTAGAGCTGCTGCTCGCCGTAGCGATCCTCGAGCTCGCGCCGTACCTCTTCGGCGAAATAGTCGGCGGTCACGAATTCCGTGTCATCGCGCTTGGCAATCAACAGCGGCGTGGCGCGGGCCCGGGCGGCCTCGTCGGCGGTGATGAAGCCCTCCTCCAGCAAGCGCCCGACGACCCAGTCGCGCCGGCCGCGCGCCGCTTCCGGCTTGCGGATCGGATGGTAGTTGTTGGGCGCCTTCGGCAGCGCCGCCAGGTAGGCCAGTTCGGCGACGCTCAGCTCGTCGAGGGACTTGTTGAAATAGTTGAGCGCCGCCGCGGCGACGCCGTAAGACCCGAAACCAAGATAGATTTCATTCAGGTAAAGTTCGAGGATGCGGTCCTTGGGAAAGGCGCGCTCGATCCGGAAGGCCAGGATCGCCTCCTTGACCTTGCGCCGCCAGGAGACCTCGTTGGTGAGCAGGAAGTTCTTCGCCACCTGCTGGGTGATGGTGGAGGCCCCGACCAGGCGTCGCGACGAACCCAGGTTCTTGAGATTGACCAGGATGGCGCGTGCGACGCCGGTGAAATCGACCCCGGCGTGGGTGTAGAAGTTCTTGTCCTCGGCCGCCAGGAACGCCTGGATCACCCGTTTCGGCATGGCGGCGATGGGCACGAAGACGCGTTTCTCGACCGCGTACTCGGCCAACAGTCGGCCGTCGCCGGCGTGCACGCGGGTCATCACCGGCGGCTCGTAGTCCGCCAACTGGCGGTAATCGGGCAAGGCCTGACCGAACTTGTAGAACACGAACAGCGCGCCGCCGGCGCCGATCACGGCCAGGATCAGCAACATGCCGATGGTGGTAAGCAAAGCGCGGATCATGACGGCGAAATTACCCGGTCAGATGATGACAACCTTAAGGCCCTTGGTTTCCGGGCCGGTCCGGGTCCGGCCATTGCCGTGAACCCGCATACGTTTGTAACACGTTTTATCCGCAAGAGCTTGGCTTCATCATAACCGATTAACAGGGAAATGTGGCGCCCTTATGGCGCCATCGGATATCACGCGCGGAATTAGCGGCCGGCGGCCTGCTCGACGCGGGTGAAATAGGCGTCCACGGCCTCGGCGACGCCCTGCGCCATCCGCGCCCGGTAGCGCCTGTCGCGCAGCGCGCGTTCGTCTTTCAGGTTGGACAAAAACCCAAGCTCGATCAGCACCGACGGCACGTCCGGCGCCTTGAGGACGGCGAATCCGGCGAATCGGTGGGTGTTGCGCAGCACGTGCGTGCGTTTCTTCATTTCGCCGATCAACACGCCGGCGAAACGCGCCGACTGATTCATGGTCTCGCGCTGTGCCAGGTCGATCAGGATGCCGGTCACGTCGGCGTTCTCGTTGGTTAGGTCGATGCCGGCGATCAGGTCGGCCTTGTTTTCCTTGTCGGCCAGCGCGGCGGCCTCCTTATCCGAGGCGCGCTCGGAAAGCGTATAGACGGAGGCGCCGCTGATCTTGCGGTTCTTGATCGAGTCGGCATGGATCGAAATGAACAGATCGGCGCCGGATTCCCGCGCCAGGCGGATACGGTCGCGCAGCCGGATGAAGATATCGCGGTCACGGGTCAGCTTGACGTCGAAGCGGCCGGATTTTTCCAGCGCCGTGCGAATGGCGCGGGCCATGGCCAAGGTGACGTGCTTTTCGTAAACGCCGGAATTGCCGATGGTACCCGGGTCGACGCCGCCGTGGCCGGGATCGACCACCACCGTGTAGCGCTCCGTCGACGGCCGGAGCGCCGGCTTGCGCGGCGCGGGCTGGAAGCGCGCCTGCGTCGCTTGCGGCTGCGCCTGCACCGTGGGCTTCGCGGCGGGCTGCTGGGCGGGCTGTGCCTTCGGCGCCGGCGGGGGAGCCAGGGCGGCGACGGCCGGCCCTTTCTGCAGCGACGGCGAAGCAATGGTGACATCGCCGCCCTTCATCGCCGTCATGAAGGCATCGCGGCTGCTCGGGGTCAGTTCCAGCACCAAGCGGTGGCCGTAAGCACCGTTGGGCTCGATCAGCGCCGCATTGGCAACGCGCGCGGGCTTGGTCAAATCCAGGACGACGCGGGAATTTCCAGGCTTATAGAGGCCATAGCGCAGCCGGTCATAGACACCGCTCGCCGACGGCAGCGGTTTCGGCGGCAAACGCCAGCCCACCTCCGGCAGGTCGATGACGACCCGGTAGGGATCGGCCAGCGCGAAGACCCGCGCCGACAGGCGTTCGGTGAACTCGAAAACGATGCGGGTGATGTTGCCGGCGGAACCGATTCGGATGTCGGTGACCACCGTCGAGGCCGCACTTGCCGGTGCCGCAGGTACGACGACGGTGCCGCAGACCAGCATGGTCAGCAGCAACACCCCTAGCGGAAACCGGCGGCAATGTCGGAGAATGGCCCAAACCCCCCACATTTAGCGTTAACCAACCTTGTTATTACAAATATACGGTGCTTTCCCGCGGTTTTTCAATCATCACGATCTCCGCCTGCCATGACCCGGCGGCCGCCGGACATGGTCATGGGGAATTTTTTCGCGACAAGCCCATTGTCGAACCTAAATCCTACCGTTATCTTAACATATAGCGAACGGCATGCTGGAAGTTCTCGGTAGGCCCTCGCTCCCCGGAATCCATTTCGGCCGGCACGGACATCGCTTCTCGTTTTTTTCAGATGCACCGCCAGCCCGAAAGCGTTTCGGGTTTCAACGTTCTTTCGAGGATGATCCTCAAAGGTTAACCCGATGTCTGACAGAGCCGCGCATGCCCTGCCGACCCGATCGCCGGTTTCGACCGGCGGCGTCGGCATGCTGACAAGCGCCGTCGGCATCACCACAACCGGCCCCCGCCCTTCCGTCACGTTCACGCGACCGGAGCCCCGGGTGCCGCGGAGTTCACGATTTAATGGCAACCAAACGTATGTTGATCGACGCCTCGCACTCGGAGGAGACCCGGGTGCTGGTCGTCAATGGAAACCGGCTGGAAGATTTCGACGTAGAAGTTGAGACCCGACGGCCTCTCAAAGGTAATATCTATCTCGCCAAGGTAACCCGTGTGGAGCCCTCGCTCCAAGCGGCCTTCGTCGATTATGGCGGCAACCGCCACGGCTTCCTGGCGTTCAGCGAAATCCACCCGGATTACTACCAGATTCCGGTCGCCGACCGCGAAGCGCTGTTGGCCGAGGAACGCGCCGAGGCGCGCTCCGAGGACGCCGAACACGACGCCGAGGACGGTGCCGATGAGCCGCATGTCGAGACCCTCGGCGGCGACGACACCGAGGAGGTGGAAGTCCGCCGCCCAGTGGCCAAGCACCGGCGCTACAAGATCCAGGAAGTCATCAAGCGCCGCCAGATCCTGCTGGTGCAGGTGGTCAAGGAAGAGCGCGGCACCAAGGGCGCGGCGCTGACCACCTATCTGTCACTGGCCGGGCGCTATTGCGTGCTGATGCCGAACACCGACCGTGGCGGCGGAATTTCGCGCAAGATCGGCTCCGTCGCCGACCGCAAGAAACTGAAGAAGATCGTCGGCGATCTCGGCATTCCGGAAGGCATGGCGGTGATCGTCAGGACCGCTGGCGCGGAACGGTCACGCGCCGAAATCAGGCGCGACTACGACTACCTGCTCAGGCTCTGGAACCAGATCAGGGAATTGACGCTGAGTTCCATCGCGCCGGCCCTGGTGCACGAGGAAGGCGACCTGATCAAGCGTTCCATCCGCGATCTCTACACCAAGGACATCGACGAGGTCGTGGTCCATGGCGAGGACGGTTACCGCGCCGCCAAGGATTTCATGAAAATCCTGATCCCGAGCCACGCCAAGAAAGTGCAGAAGTACAAGGACGTGGACGTCCCGCTGACGCACAACTACCGGATCGAGAACCAGCTCGGCGTCATTCATGAGCCCGAGGTTCACCTGAAGTCCGGCGGCTACATCGTCATCAACCCGACGGAAGCCCTGGTCGCCATCGATGTCAACTCGGGCCGCGCCACCAAGGAGCGCAACATCGAGGAGACGGCGCTCAAGACCAACCTGGAAGCGGCCGAGGAAATCGCCCGGCAACTGAAGCTGCGCGACCTGGCCGGCCTGATCGTCATCGATTTCATCGACATGGAGGTCAACCGCAACCAGACCAAGGTCGAGCGCGCCATGAAGGAGGCCATGCGCTCCGACCGGGCGCGCATCCAAATCGGCCGCATCAGCCCGTTTGGGCTGCTGGAGCTATCGCGCCAGCGGCTGCGTCCGAGCCTGATCGAGACCAGCTCGGAGCCCTGCCCCTACTGCCGGGGTTCCGGCGTGCGGCGCTCCACCGAAACGACCGCGGTCGAAGTGCTGCGTGAGATCGAAGAGGAAGGCATGCGCAAGCGCGGCGGCGAGATGACCGTCTTCGTGCCGACCGACGTGGCGCTCTACCTGCTCAACCGCAAACGTGATTCCCTGGCCGAGTTGGAAGAGCGTTTCGAGATCAAGATTTATCTCGAGAACGACGACTCGCTGATCCCGCCGGACCTGCGCATTGAACGCGACGGCGAAGTGATCGGCGCCGACAAGCCGTCGCGGCCGACCAGTGCCGCCGAGGCCGACGGAGTCGACGATTCCGGCGGCCGCAAGCGCCGCCGCCGCCGCCCGCGCCGCAAACGGCGCGACGATGAAAATGCCACCGACGCCGACGTCGCCCAGGAAGCCGCGAACGATGACGAGGTCGAAGTGGATGACGACGGCGAGGAAGACGAAGCCACGACCCAGGAAGCCGGTGACTCGGACGCCGGCGAACAGCCGAAACGCCGCCGCCGCGGACGGCGCGGCGGACGCCGCCGGCGCCGGCGCGACGAGGAAAGCACGGACGGCGCCGAAGCGGAAACCATCGACGCCGATGGCGAGAGCGAACCGGCGGCGCTGATCGCCGGTCCCGAGGCGACAGAGCTCTTGGCACCGCCAAGCAGCGACGATGCCGAGGTGATCGCGCTGCCCGACGGATCGGGCGAGGAAGCCGACGCCGAAGCGGAACCGGAAACCGAAGAAAAGCCGAAACGCCGCCGCCGGCCGCGCAAAGCCAAATCGGAAGATGCTGCCGACGGTGGCGAGGAAGCGGCGGAGGAAAAACCGAAACGCCGTCGCCGCAGTGCCAAGAAGGACGACGATGCGCCGGCCGGGGCTGCCGATTCCGACGAGAAGCCGAAACGCCAGCGCAAGAGCAAGGCGGCCGAGGACGACGCCGAAGCGGAAACCGAGGTTGAAGCCGCGGACGAGCCCGCCGCCGAACCCGTTGAAGAGCCGGCCGAGGAGGCTCAGGCTGCGGAAGCGGAAACCGAAGAGGTGCTGGCGGAAACGGCCGAGGAACCCGTCGAGACTCCTGCGGTGGATCCCGAACTTGCCTCCGAGGCGGCGAAGACCACCGTCATCCAGGTCGGCGGCGAGGAAGCCGCCGGTGGGGAGCAGCCCCGCCGCTCCGGATGGTGGGATCGCTAGGTGGTAGAAATCCGGCTCAGCGCCGCCAATCGATGAGGCGCTGGGCCGCGTCGGCCATGTCGGCCTCGGCGCCGGAGAATGAAAATCTGAGAAAGCGATGACCGCGCCCGGGATCGAAATCGGTCCCGGGCGTTGTCGCCACCCCGGTCTCCGCCAGCATGCGGCGGCAGAACTCGGGGCTGTCGTTGGTCAGCGTGCTGACGTCGGCATAGATATAAAAAGCGCCGTCGGCGGACGCGAGATGATCGAAGCCGGCCTGGGGCAGCTTTTGCAGCAGTATTTCGCGGTTGCGGGCATAGCGCTGGACATTGGCCTGCAGTTCGTCGTGGCAGTCGAAAGCGGCGAGCCCTGCGTACTGCGACACCGTCGGTGGTGAGATGAACAGGTTCTGACCCAGGCACTCGACGGCCCTGAGCAGGTCGTCGGGCAGCACCATCCAGCCCAAACGCCAACCGGTCATCGAGAAATATTTTGAAAAACTGTTGATCACCACCGTGTTCGGCCCGAAGGCGAGCGCGGTCTCGGCCGGACGCTCATAGGTGATGCCGTGGTAGATTTCATCCGAGATAAAGCGAATTCCCTCGGCATCGCAAAAATGCACCAGGTCCCTGAGTTCGTCCGCCTGCAGCATGGTGCCGGTGGGGTTCGATGGGCTGGCCACGATCAGCCCGTCGATGGGCACGTCCATGGCTTTGAGCGCGGCGGACAACACAGGCACGGTGGGTTGGAAGTTGCTGTCCTCGCCGGTCTGAATATCGACCACCTCGATCCCGAGCGCCGCCAGGATATTGCGGTAGGCCGGGTATCCGGGGCTCGCCAGCGCCACCCGGTCGCCGACGTCAAAGGCCGCCAGAAATGACAGCACGAACGCCCCCGAAGACCCGGTCGTCACCACGACCTGCTCCGGCGACACGGTGATGCCGTAGTCGGATTGGTAATGGCTGGCGATACGCTCGCGCAGCGCCGGTACGCCGAAGGCATCGGTATAGCCCATGCGGTCGCGGCTCATGACGTCGCGGACCGCGTCGAGCACGCCCGCCGGTGCGCCGCTACCGGGCTGGCCCACCTCCATATGCAGGACACGTTCGCCTCGTGCCTCGCGAAGATTGGCCTCGCGCATCACGTCCATGACGATGAACGGCGGGATGGCCCCGCGTTTGGAAACCTTGAGCGGCACGCTTTGACCTACCTTTCCTGTTGTCCTTCGTCCGGGTTTGGTCAGCCCGGCGAGATGGCCAGTCCGAACCCGCGCGGGTCCGATTCGACATCGAATTCGATCGGATCGTCAGGCGCGCGGACCGGCAGGCCGGTCCCGGTGTGGGCGATATTGGCGCGCGACAGCCCCGGCACCGTCTGC
The DNA here is from genome assembly GCA_038125725.1 of Rhodospirillaceae bacterium. Classification (GTDB taxonomy): domain Bacteria; phylum Pseudomonadota; class Alphaproteobacteria; order Rhodospirillales; family Casp-alpha2; genus TMED8. Next base: position 83,365 of record JAYPEK010000006.1, on the reverse strand, counting down.
AACCGGTGCCCCCTTCTCAACAGGGTGTTGGCGAAGGCCGCACCCGCGCCTTGTTCGACATAGGTGATTCTACGTACCGGATCGCGGAACACCCGGCCCCGCGTCATCGGCTTTTCGACCGACGTGATCCCGGATACGGCCGATGCAACGGCAATTTGGGTCAATACCGCCTGGCTAGACGCACCACCGGTGGCGGCCGCCGCCATGAACAGCTTGTTCTGGAACCGGTGCTCGATCATCAACACTGCCAGCGACAGGTCGCGCCCCGCTGTCGAACTCGGATAGCCAGCCAGAAAGATACCGGAATCGGGCGCCAGCCGGCCGGTCCCGAACGCACCGTTCATGGAGAACGCGCACGCCACGGCACCGCCGTCCTTGTCGATGACGGAAAAACTGGTCTCGCCGCCGCGATGCGCCACTGGCAGTTCCGGGCCCGGCGGCACCGCTAGTTCGGTCAACTGCCCGGTGCGGTATCCACGCATCAGGCCTTCGACATAGTCGTCGTCGATTTGGGTATAGGTCAAATCCACCGTGCGACGACCGCTTAGAGAAGACCCGAATTCCTTTTTGACCTCGACTTGTTTGAACCCGCGTGCCTGATCGGCATAGGCGCGCTGAATGGCTTCGGCGACCAAATGATCGCGTTGGTCGGCGGCGGCATCGGCGTAACGATCACCCTCAAGCAAGATCGCCGCTACCTTGGCGCCCAGCGTGCCTTGCGGTGTGCGCGGCAGCGGGAAATGCATGTAGCGCATCGAATCAATCCCGACCCTGATCGTCGAACGCCAGAACGGATGCGTCGCCTTCAGGTCGCGCGACGTGATGCCGAACCCCAGCCTTTCGGCCTCTGCCGCGAACAACTCAGCGCCGGCGCCGACGTGGATGTTCGCCGGCCCGTGCGAGCGCATGCGCGCAAGAAACGCCGCCAGTTTCGGGCGTCTCATCTGATCTCCTTCGCCGACGAATGAACCGTCGGACTTGGAAAACAAGGCGCGCGCATCAGGCGACGCCGCCAAAACGGCCTCGCCCAACTTCAGTTCCTCGGCAAACGCCCGTGAAACCCTGAACCCGAACCGCGCCAGATTCTCCGCCGGGCGAATCAATTCGCCCCAATTGAGCCTTCCCGACTTGGCGTGTAACACAAATATGCCGCGTGGATTTCCGGGCACCAGTACTTTCGCGCCGGGACCGGAACTGGGTTGTCCCAGAAAATCCAGGGTCTCGACGCGCTGCTCCTTGCTCGGCCGGGTCAGGCAGATCCCCCCACCGCCCAGCCCCGCCGACGAAGGCATGGTCACCGCAAGGGTGAAATACATCGCTAGAGCTGCATCGGCCGCGGACCCTCCGGCGGCGAGCGTATCGCGCCCGGCCAGTACCGCTTGCGGCTCGTCGGCGGCGATACCGCCGAAGAACCCGGAAACGTGTCCGATGGTGCCGAGCGGCACCTCGGGCTCGTTGTCCATGAACGGCAGCGACGTGCAGCCGGCCAGGAAACCAGCTAGCGTCAGGGCGGCCGCGACACGGGATCGGCGCAAGGCCAATTGACCGCCATCATGCGCATGACTACCTTCTAGATGCGGTCGTCGGGCGCCGGTACGGCCAATTGTGATTTCAGGAAATCGCGACGTGTTCAGTCTTTTTCGAATTCTTGCCATTGGCCTTTCGCTTGCCCTGTTCGGCGGCCCATCTCCGGCCGAGGCTGCCAAGCGTCTTTCGTTTATCCGTGACGCGGAGGTGGAAAATACCATCCGCGTCTATGCAACGCCACTGTTCCGTGCCGCCGGCCTGCACCCGGAGCACGTTAATATCTATATCGTCAACGACAACGCCCTCAACGCCTTCGTGGCCGGCGGACAGAAGCTGTTCATGAATACCGGCCTGATCCTGGCGGCTGAGGACGCCAGCGAAGTGATCGGCGTCATCGCCCACGAAACCGGCCACATCGCCGGCGGCCATCTGGCACGCCTGCACGATGCCCTATCGAAGGGATCGGCGGCATCGATCCTGGCCCTGATCCTTGGCGGCGCCGCGACTGTGGCGACGGGTCGCGGCGACGTCGGCGCCGCTGTCGCCATGGGCGGCCAATCGGCAGCGATACGCAATTTCCTTGCCTACAGCCGGGTGCAGGAATCGGCCGCCGACCAGGCGGGATTGAAATTCCTGGACGAAACGGAGACCTCCGCCAAGGGGTTGATGGACTTCATGGAAAAGCTCGGCGACCAGGAACTGCTCAGCCCGAGCCAGCAAGACCCCTATGTGCGCACCCACCCCTTGACCCGCGACCGTATCAGCGCGGTCAGCGAGCATGTCCGCCTGTCACGCTTCTCCGATCGCCCGATCCCGGCCGACCTGCAACAGATGCACGAGCGCATGAAGGCCAAGATTTACGCCTTCATCAATCCGCTGCGTCAGACACTACGGCTGTACAAGGAAGACGACACCAGCGTGCCCAGCCGCTACGCGCGCGCGATCGGCTACTATCGCCAGCACGATCTCGGAAAAGCGCTGCCCTTGATCGGTGGACTGATCGCCGAGGAGCCGGAAAACGCCTATTTCCATGAGCTCCGTGGACAGATGTTGTTCGACAACGCGCGCCTGAACGAAGCGCTTGTCAGTTACGGCAAGGCGGCCAATCTCGCCCCCCGATCGGCCCTGATCCGGCGCGAGTTGGCACGTGCGCAAATCGAATACAACCAGCCGGAATTCCTGAAAGCAGCGATCATCAACCTGGAAGCCTCGCTGGCGGTGGAACGCCGCACGCCCTTCACCTGGCGGCTTTTGGGCATCGCGCACGGCCGGCTCGGCGATGAGGCACGCAGTTCCCTCGCCCTGGCGGAAGAGGCATTGCTGGACAACAAGCCCGATATCGCCGAACGCCAGGCCGGTGCCGCGCAGCGCCAGTTCAAGGAAGGCACGCGCGAATGGCTGCAAGCCGGCGACATCCTGCTTGCCGCCAAGGAAATGAAAAACCGCTAGCAACGCGAAAAGAAATGATTGTCCGCCCCGCCCGGTGGCTCGCCCTTTCCGTCTTCGCCCTGATCATCGGCTGCGCCGAGACCCAGACGCCGGTGGGGCTCGACGGCCGGTTGCAGGTGTTCAGCAACGACCCCACCAATCCAATCTTCGGCCGCGCCAGCGACTGGGCCTGGCTTGGCACGAGCGACGGGCTATCCTTCCAGGCCGTCTATCAGTCCAACACACCGGCCCTGGAAATCACCGGTGGCAGCGACAACGCAGCGATCATCCGCAGGCTCGATGCACAACTGCTGGCGACCCCGTTTCTGTTCTGGTCGTGGTCGGTCGAAAACGGCCCGCCGCGGCATCCGGTGCGGCTGGTTGTCGGTTTCGCCGACGCCGGCACGCCGCCGGCCGAACTCGGCGGCATGGCCGCCCTTTTCCGCGGCGACGAACCGCCCCGCTTCTCGCGCAGCCTTGCGCTGGTCTGGGGCGGCAGCGCGCTGGAACGAGGTTCTCTGACGCGCCCAGCAACCACGGAGGACGGTAAACCGAGCGCGCTTTACGTGGTGCGCGGCGGACGAGAAAACCGGAACCGGTGGTGGTCCGAAAATATCGATCTATCGCAATTGCACGCTCTGGCTTGGCCGATGGTCGACATGGCCTACAGCCGCATCGTCTTCACCGGCATCAGCAGCGCCAAGACGGAAACGCCAGGCACGGTTAGAATCTCGGGTTTGCGGCTTTCTCGCTGATCGCCGCCTCCGCCGACGCACACACGATTGCGTGACTCCCGGCCCCTATGCGCTTGCGGCGTGGGGCATAACCGTGAATGATGCGCGGGCAAAATATTGGAGATATTTCCCATGTGGCTTTCCCGCGCTCTTTCCGTCCTCGCCATCGTTGCCATGGGCCTGATACCGGCCGCCAGCCAAGCTGACGAGGGTTTCAGCGATGCTCAAAAACAGCAGCTTGAGAAGATGATGGAGCAATACATCCTCGAGCATCCGGAAGTGCTGCTCGAGGCGGTCCGGCGCCACCAGGAAAAGCGCGAGGCGGCGGAAAAAGAACGTGCCCAGGGGGCCGTCGCCGCCCACATGCAGCAATTGCTCTCCGACCCGACCAGTCCCGTAGCCGGCAACCCGAAAGGCGACGTGACCATCGTCGAGTTCTTCGATTATCGCTGCGGCTACTGCAAGCGCGTGCACCCGACGATCGAGAAGGTCCTGACCGAGGACAAGAACATTCGTCTGGTTCTCAAGGAATTTCCGATCCTTGGGCCGCAATCGCTGAGCGCGGCGCGCGCGGCGCTGGCGGTGTGGAACACGGCGCCTGAGAAATATGCGGCGTTTCACAATGCCTTGATGACATCGCGCGGCGAAGTCACCGACGCCAAGATCGCGGCCACGGCCGAGAAAGCCGGCATCGATCCGGAAGCACTGAAAACCGCCATGAACGACAAGAAAATCGACGATGCTCTCGGCCGCAATTTCCAACTGGCCGAGGCGCTGAATATCAACGGCACACCGGCGTTCGTCGTCGGCAATCAACTGGTGCCGGGCGCCGTCGACTATGGAACCCTGAAGAAATTGGTGGAAGAGGCCCGCGGCGGCTGAACCGCCCGCTCGCCGCCCGGCCGCTCACTTCACCGGCAGCATCATGAATTCGAAACCGCTGGTCCGCTCGACCAGCATGAGCAGTTGCTTGCGCCCGGCGCTTTTGGCTTCGTCGTAGGCTTCTCGGATATGCTCCGGCAGCCAAACCGGCTTTTGATTGATCTGCACGATCATGTCGCCGCGCCGGAGCAGCATGCGGTTTACGAATTCAGGGTCAACCAGCGTCACCAGCACCCCGATCGAGCCCCATCGGATTTCAAACCGTTTGCGGATTTTCGGCGTCACCGCCGCCAGGGTAATGCCGATCTCGGTAAAGGCGATGACCGACCCGGTTTCCACCTTCCATGACGGCGGCTTCACACCCAGCGTTATGTTGAGCTTTTCCTCACCGTCGGCGCGTTTGACACGCAGCGCCACGGTCTGCGCCGGCTTGGTTTTGGTGACCACGCCAACAAGGCGTTTGAAGGTGTCGATCTTAAAGCCGTCGAATTCCAGGATCAGATCACCACGCAGCACGCCGGCCTTGTCGGCAGGCCCGCCAAGCGCCACGTCGCGGACCAGCACGCCCTCGTCCTTGTTCATTCCTAGAGCCTCGGCGATTGCCGGCTTCATGCCTTGCACATGCATGCCGGAAAAGCCGAATTCCGCCGCCAGCGCAGGCGCACTGCACAGCAACACGACAATGAAACCGAGAGCGCCCAGCACTTTCATGGTTGGAAACGCATCCAAATCAAACCCATTCCCCGTTCGCCACCGATACTACTCAGACCTGACCAGATAGACAACATCTCCTTGAATCCTATGGAAAAATTGCCAATACACTTGCCAATCGCGCGGCCCCGCGATATCCATCCCCTCAAGCGCGGCGACAATGGCCCGCCGCCAGCCACGGACAATCGGATTCATGCGTATTCTCAACGTCTTCGGAACCCGGCCGGAAGCCATCAAAATGGCACCGGTGGTTCGTGCCATCTCCGCCGCCGAAGACATGGAATGCCGCGTCTGCGTCAGCGCCCAGCACCGCGAAATGCTGGATTCGGTCCTGGCGCTGTTCCAAATCCGTCCTGATCACGATCTCGACGTCATGCGTCCGAACCAGGACCTGGCACACATCACCCAGTCCGTGCTGACCGGCGTGACCGAGGTCCTGGCGACGGAGAAACCGGACCGCATCCTGGTGCACGGCGACACCACCACCACCTTCGCCGCCGCGCTGGCCGGCTACTACGCCAAGATCCCCGTCGGCCACGTGGAGGCCGGGCTCAGGACCGGCGACCGCTACGCGCCGTTTCCAGAGGAAATGAACCGGGCGCTAACCGACGTGCTTTGCGACCTGCACTTCGCGCCAACCCCCGCGGCTGCCGACAACCTGCGAAATGCCGGCATCAATGAGGCCGGGATCAGCATCACCGGCAATACCGTCATCGACGCCCTATTGCACGTGGTCGAACGGCTGCGCAACGACGAGGCGTTGGCACGCGAGATCGCCGGCGGCTTTCCGTTCCTGAACGGGGCCAAACGCATGATCCTGGTCACCGGCCACCGGCGTGAGAACTTCGGCCCCGGCTTCGAACAGATTTGCCGGGCGCTTTCGACCCTGGCGGAACGCGAAGACGTGGAAATCGTCTATCCGGTGCACCTGAACCCGAACGTCCAGGAACCGGTCAACCGCCTGCTGGGCGGGCGCGGCAACATTCACCTGTTGGCGCCGCAGGATTATCTGCCGTTCGTCCACCTGATGGACCGCTGTCACCTGGTGATTACCGATTCTGGCGGCATCCAGGAAGAGGCGCCGTCGCTGGGCAAGCCGGTGCTGGTCATGCGCGACGTCACCGAACGCCCGGAAGCGGTCGCCGCCGGCACCGTCAAGCTGGTCGGCACCGACACCGAAACCATTGTCAACGAAGCCGGCTTGCTGCTTGATGACGCAGCCGCCCATGCCGCCATGAGCCGCGCCCACAACCCTTACGGCGACGGCCAGGCGGCAAATCGCATCGTCGAGGAGATCCGCCGTAGCCATGGCTAACGAGGGAACAGTTTCGAAACTTTGCGTCGTCGGGCTGGGTTATGTCGGTCTGCCGACGGCGGCGATTTTTGCCAGCCGAGGCCTCGATGTGGTCGGCGTCGACGTCAATCCCGATACGGTGGCGACCATCAACGCCGGCAAGGTGCATATCGTCGAGCCGGACCTGGACATCCTGGTCAATGGCGCCGTCGCCACCGGCAAGCTGCGTGCCTCGACCGTACCTGAACCAGCCGACGCCTTCATCGTTGCCGTGCCGACGCCATTCACCGAAGACCGCAAACCGGACTTGAGCTACGTGGACGCCGCTGCCGACAGCCTGGCGCCGGTGCTGCAGGCGGGCAACCTGGTGATTGTCGAATCGACCTCGCCGGTCGGCACCACGGAACGCTTTTCCGCGCGACTGTCCGCCAGTCGGCCGGACCTCACCTTCCCCCACGCCGCCGGCGACGGCGCCGACATTGCCGTCGCCCATAGCCCGGAGCGTGTGCTGCCCGGCCGCGTGCTGATCGAACTGACCCGCAACGACCGGGTCGTAGGCGGCGTCACGCCGAATTGCGCCCGGCGCGCGGCGGCGCTTTACCGCCTGGCGGTCGACGGCGAATGCCTGTTGACCACCGCACGCACGGCGGAATTGGTGAAACTGGCGGAGAACGCCTACCGCGATGTCTCCATCGCCTTTGCCAACGAACTGGCGAACGTCGCCGGCAAGCTGGACATCGACCCTTGGGAGGCGATCCGCCTCGCCAATCATCACCCGCGCGTCAATATCCTCAATCCCGGTCCCGGCGTCGGCGGCCACTGCATTGCCGTCGATCCCTGGTTCATCGTCGATTCAGCGCCCGACGACACCGACCTGATCCGCGCCGCGAGAGCCGTCAACGATGGCCGGCCGCAGCGCGTCGCCGATGCCGTCAGGGACGCCGCGGCGGGGCTCGAAGCCCCCCGCATCGCCTGCCTGGGGCTTTCCTACAAGGCCGACATCGACGACCTGCGCGAAAGCGCCTCCATCGACGTGGTCGAACTGCTTGCCAACGACGGTCTCGAGGTGATGGTGGTGGAACCGCATGTCCAGACCTTACCGGCGGCGCTGGCGGGTTTCGGGAACCTGCGGCTGACGTCCCTCGAAGACGCGCTTTCCGCATGCGAGGTCGTGGTGCTGCTGACCGATCACCGCGAGTTCCGCGAACTCGACCACGAACGCTTGGCCGGCAAGCGGCTGGTCGACACGCGGGGTGCGTGGCGGTCGTGATGCGTGCCGTCGTCTGCGATGAATACGGCCCCTTCGAAAACCTGACGGTCAAATCCCTGCCCGATCCCGTCGCCGGTCCCGGCGAGGTGGTGATCGACGTCAAGGCAGCCGGCGTCAGTTTCGCCCAAAGCCTTACCGTCGCCGGCAAGTACCAGGTGAAACCAGCGCTCCCGTTCGTTCCCGGCGTCGAGGTCGGCGGGGTCGTCAGTACCGTTGGCGGCAATGTGTCGAACCTGGCGGTGGGCACGCGGGTCTTCGCCGGCCTGTCATACGGCGGCTTTGCCGAGTGCGCGCTGGCGCGCGCGGTCTATTGCCGGCCCTTGCCGGACGGCATGGACTTCGCGCAGGGCACGTTGATGGTGACCTCCTATCCGACTGCCTATGCGGCACTGATCTGGAAAGCCAACCTGAAATCCGGCGAGACGGTACTGGTGCACGGTGCGTCCGGCGCCGTCGGCCTGGCCGCCGTCGAGATCGCCAAGGCCAAGGGGGCTCGGGTCATCGCCACCGCGGGCTCGGAAGAGAAATGCACCGTCGCCCGGGATCACGGGGCCGACCTGGCGATCAACTATTCAGAAGGCGATTTTTTGGCACCGGTGAAAGCGCGGACCAGCGGGCGCGGCGTCGACGTGGTCATCGACCCGGTCGGGGGCGAGGTGCTGACGCGTTCGCTCCGCGCCATGGGCCGCGAGGCGCGGCTGGTGACCGTGGGCTTCGCGTCCGGCGATATCCCGGCGCCGCCGGTCAATCTGCTCTTGGTCAAGAACATGTCGATCATCGGGCTCAATTTCGGCACCTACATGGGCTGGAGCCCAGGCGACGACGGCAGCGCCTACATCGAACGCCTGGACGACCTGCATACCGACTTGGGGGCGATGTTCGCCGCGGGACACCTCAAACCGGTGGTGTCGCACCGTTTTGGCCTCGACGATTTCAACCCGGCCATGCAAACGGTGCTCGGCCGGCGATCCGTCGGCAAGGTGGTGCTGGAACCTTAACGTTTAGGAAGCGAGCGCGCGGGGCTCAGCTTTTCTTCAGCAGGAAGGTGAAGACGCCGCCGGTTTCGCCGGATTCCATCAGTTCGTTGCCGGTGGCGCGGCAGAAAGCTTCGAAGTCCTTCACGGAACCCGGATCGGTGGCTTCGATGGCCAGCGTTTCGCCCGAGCTCAGGCCTTTCATCGCCTTTTTCGCCTTCATGATCGGCATCGGGCAATTGAGCCCCTTCGCGTCCAAAGTCTGTGTCGCCATGACGTACCTGTTTCCTTTCCAAACGCGCGACCGTCCCGACCGCGCGAAAATTATATCGAGGCCCATAGAAAAATATCAATATACATTAATGTAAAGTGATTCTTGCGGTGGAATCGCAATCCATCTATGAATCCGCAAAACCGTAAAACCAAATTGGGAAGGTTTCACCATGGAAGACTTGCCGACGATCTGGATCGTGGCCGGGCTCGGGTTTGGGCTTGGCATGGCGTTCGGCGCCACCGCGCATCGCACCAACTTCTGCACCATGGGCGCCATTTCGGACATGGTCTTCATGGGCGACTTGAATCGCTTCCGCGCCTGGATGCTGGCCATCGCCGTCGCCATCCTGGGCAGCCAGGCCATGCACATGGGCGAAATGGTCGACCTGGACGGATCGATCTACCTGACCACCAAATTCGGCTGGGCCGGCGCCGTCCTGGGCGGGCTGCTGTTCGGATTCGGCATGACCATGACCGGCGGCTGCGGCAACAAGACCCTGGTGCGACTGGGGGCGGGCAACCTGAAATCGCTGGTGGTGGCGCTGGTGATGGGCGTCTTCGCCTACATGACGGTGCGCGGCCTGATCGGCCTGGCGCGCGTCGAACTGGAAACGGCGTCCAACGTGGACCTGGAAGCGGCCGGGCTCGACGCACAGGGCATTCCCGATTTCCTCGCCATGCTCACCGGCATGGAGGCGGAGACCGCGCGCCTCCTGGTCGCGGCGGTGTTTGTCATCGGGATATTGGCGTTCTGCTTCAAGAGCGCCGAGTTCCGGGAATCGAAGCGCGATATCGCCGGCGGGCTGATCCTCGGCGCCCTGGTGCCGGCGGCCTGGTACGTCACCGGCGTCGTCGGCTTCGACGATTTCGAACCGACGCCGCTGGCGTCCTTCACCTTCGTCAACCCGGTCGGCGAGAGCCTGCAGTACCTGATGACCTTCTCGGGCACCACCATCAACTTCGGCATCGCCGTGGTCGGCGGCGTCATCGTCGGCGCCTTCATCGCCGCCAAGGGCGCCGGCGAGTTTCGCCTGGAAGCCTTCAACGACGCCGATGACATGGTGCGCCACATCATCGGCGCCGCGATCATGGGCGTCGGCGGCGTGCTGGCCCTGGGCTGCACCATCGGCCAGGGCCTGACCGGCATGTCGACGCTGGCGCTGGGCTCGCTGATCGCGCTGGTGTCGATCATCGCCGGTGGCGTCTACGGCATGAAATACCTCGAGGAAGGCAGCCTCGGCGGGGCGCTGAAAGCGATGTTCGGCGGCGAATGACGCCGCCCGTCCTTCGCTACCAGAGGTTCACTTCCTTGCCCTGCGCCTGATATTCCTCGGCGACACCCTGCAGCCAGCGCTGGAAGTTGGGCTCCGTGTCATAGCCCTTTTCGTGCACGTACTGGAAGGTGTGCTTGAAGTGGAACGGCTTCCAGTAGCCGAGCAGCCGCCAGACCTCGAGATCGCGGCCCGACACCTTGCCAGCCTCGGCATTGGCCGGGAAGAAGTGGATCGTCGGGGTGAACTGCACCCGGTATTTGCGGCCGAGCTTCTTCTCGGTGGTCTGCTCGCCGTCGACGTCGGTGACGTCGCGGTCGCCCCATAGGTTGAGCTGCACCACGAAGAAGTGCTCCTTGATGTAGTCGACGACCTCGGGGATGCGCAGGTTCACGTCGTGCATCTCGCGGCAATAGGGACAGCCTTTCTGTTCCCAGATAATGGCCAGTTGCTTGCCCTCGGCCTTGGCCTCGGCGATATCCTCGCCGAGATCGAGAAACGTGTCGCGGAACCAAGGCTGCACATGCAGGCCTGAATCGTTGACTTCGGCCTTCGGCAGTTTTTTCTCGTCGGCATGGGCGCCGGCTGTGGCGAGCATCGCCCCTGCCAAGAGCGCCATCAGGACGGCGGCAAAACGTGCATTCATCGCAACTCCCTCCCTTGCTGGACCGGCGCTAGGCCCGCCCGTTGAATACGATGGTCTGACCGTCGATGGTAGCCTCGGCGCCGCTTTGCCGCAATGGGCAGCGGCAAGCGGCCTTGGCGGTGGCACTCAAAACACCGTGAACAGTGGCTTTGCGCCACACCATACAATTCCGCGCAACTTTTGTGACTTCTCACTTGATGATTTATATTTTTCGAATATGATTAGATTGATCGGGGAAACTTTTTTACGCTATCTTCATCTCCGTCGGCCGAATAAGATCAATCAACGGCCATCAAAGATACGAGGTGGCGAAATTTGGAGGAGGAGAAAAACCTTGGCACTACGAACTCTGGCCATTGCGGCCATCGGGGTTGCGATGTCGCTTGCCGTCTCCACGGATGGAGTCCGGGCGGCGGAAATGGCGAAATACAAGATCGTCGATGACCATGAGATTCCCAAGTCACTGACCGGGAAAGCCGGCGACCCGGCGAACGGGCGCAAATTGGCCATCCATCGCAAGAAGGGCAACTGCCTAGCCTGCCACAAGATGCCGATCCCAGAACAACTGTTCCATGGCACCATCGGTCCCGACCTGAATGGCGTAGGCTCGCGCTATACGGAGGCCGAAATTCGGCTCCGTGTCGTCGATCCAAAGGTCGTCAACGAGGACACCATCATGCCGTCGTTCTACCGCGAAAGCGGCTACACGGCGGTTTTGAAGAACTTCAAGGGCAAGACGATCATTTCCGCGCAGGACGTGGAAGACATCGTCGCCTACCTGATGACCTTGAAATAATCCACGCTTCAAAGATTTTGAGGAGAAAACCATGACCAACAAGACCTTGGAAACGCGCCAGGTCAGCCGCCGCGAACTGCTTTCTCTGTTCGGCGCCGGCACCGTGGCCGCGATGGGAATCGGCATTGCCGGCCCCGCTTTCGCCGACGCCAAAGCCGTCGACGCGGCAATTGCCAAAGTGACCGGCGGCAAGGCCGCGGGATCGGGCAATATCAGCATGGACACGCCGCAGATCGCGGAAAACGGTTCCACCGTGCCGATCACCATTTCCGTCGACAGCCCCATGTCCGACTCGAATTACGTCAAGTCGCTGCATGTCTGGGCCGACGGCAACCCGAGCCCGGACGTGGCTTCGTTCCACTTCACGCCGGCGTCCGGCAAGGCTTACGTGTCGACCCGCATTCGTTTGGCCAAGACCCAGAACGTCGTGACGCTCGCAGAAATGAGCGACGGATCGTTCACCATGGCGAAGGCCGAAGTCAAAGTCACCATCGGCGGCTGCGGCGGCTGAGCGCAGAGAGGAGTTAGAAAAATGGCGAAAACCAAAGCTCGCGTGAAGGCGCCGAAGTCCGCGAAGAAGGGTGAGGCATTTCTGATCAAGACCCTGATTTCCCACAAAATGGAAACTGGGGTGCGCAAGGACAAAAAAGGCAACAAGATTCCTCGCGACATCATCAACAAATTCGTGTGCACCTACAACGGCAAGGAAGTTTTCTCCGCCGATTGGCACCCGGCCGTTTCGGCCAACCCCTACCTGGCTTTCTACGTGAAGGCCGAGGAAAGCGGTTCGCTGGAAATGGCCTGGACCGATGATGCCGGAAAGACCGTGAAGAAAACCGCCAAGGTTGCGGTGTCCTAATCCAATCAGGGGGAGATGACTTATGAAAAAGGCTTATCTGGGTGCCATGGCGTTCGGCGCCGCCGCACTCATCGCGGCGAGCTTCGCGTCGACCGCCCACGCAGACCACAACAGCCCGCTGCTCGGCAAGATGGAAGTCGATGACCGGCGCAGCGGTTACACCTACATGGAACCCGAAACCAAGGCCATCCAGGATGACGACTTCGAAAACCCGGCGATGATCTGGGTTGAAGACGGCGAACAGGTTTGGAACTCGGTCGATGGCAATGCGGGCAAGTCCTGCCAGTCCTGCCACAACGACGCGGTCGATTCCATGAAAGGTGTCGCTGCGGTCTATCCGAAGTACGATCCGAAGCTCAAGAAGCTGAAAAGCCTTGAGCAGCAGATCAACATCTGCCGCACTGAACGCATGCAGGCGAAGCCGTGGAAGTGGGAATCCAACGAACTTCTGGCGACAACCATCTACGTGCGTCATCAGTCCCGCGGCATGCCGGTCAATGTCAGCATCGACGACGAAGCGGCGCCGTTCTTTGCCAAGGGCAAGGAATTCTACTACGAGCGCCGCGGCCAGCTCGACATGGCCTGCAAGCACTGCCACGAGGACAACGCCGGCAACATGGCCCGTGCCAACCGCCTCTCGCAGGGCCAGATCAACGGCTTCCCGACCTACCGCCTGAAATGGCAGAAGGTCGGCTCCGTGCATCGCCGCTTCCGGGGCTGCAACAAGAACATTCGCGCGACTCCGTTGAAATACGGTGCGGACGAATACGTGAACCTGGAGCTTTACGTTGCCTGGCGGGGCCGGGGCCTCCCGGTGGAAACCCCCGCCGTCCGGAACTGATCCGTCACGAAAAACAAATCGGGGGATGCGAAACCTTTCGCATCCCCCTTCTTTTTGCCCGCCCACCGCTGACCGAATGCAACGGAGCGCACCTTAAAGGGAGAGCTGTGAGATGTTAGATCGTCGAGAATTTCTGCAAGTGGCCGCCGCAACGGCCGTCCTGACCGGCGCGCCGGGCGCGCTTTCACGCGCCGCCGCGCAGCAGACGATCACCCAGGACGAACTGCTGAAGTTCGATCCCGTCGGACAGGTGACGCTGCTCAACTTCACCGACTGCCACGCCCAGTTGGTGCCGCTCTGGTTCCGCGAGCCCTCCATCAACCTCGGCGTTGGCGAAGTGCACGGCCTGGTGCCGCACATCACCGGCAAGGATGCCCTGAAGAAATTCGGCATCGCCGCCAAATCGCCCGAGGCCTATGCCCTGACCAGCGAGGATTTCAGCTCGCTCGCCGGCACCTACGGCAAGGTCGGCGGTCTCGACCGCATGGCGACCCTGGTCAAGGCGATCCGCGCCGAACGCCCCGACAACACGCTTCTGCTCGACGGCGGCGACACCTGGCAGGGCTCCTACACGGCGCTGAAGACCCACGGCAAGGACATGGTCGATGTCATGAACGCACTCGGCGTCGACGCCATGACCGCGCACTGGGAATTCACCTACGGCACCGAGCGGGTGGAGGAACTGAAGGAAGCCCTCAACTTCCCGTTCCTGGCCGGCAACGTGGTCGACAACGAATGGCAGGAAGCCGTGTTCGATTCGACCGCCACATTCGAACGTGGCGGCGTCAAGATCGCCATGATCGGCCAGGCCTTCCCCTATACCCCCGTCGCCAACCCGCGTTACATGATGCCCAGCTGGTCCTTCGGCATCCGCGAGAAACTGGTGCAGAAACGCGTCGACGAGGCCCGCGCCGAGGGCGCCGAGCTGGTGGTGCTGCTCAGCCACGACGGCTTCGATGTGGACCGAAAGCTGGCCAGCCGCGTCAAGGGGATCGACGTGATTCTCACCGGCCACACCCACGATGCGCTGCCGCACGTGGTCAAGGTCGGCAAGACGCTGTTGGTGGCGTCCGGTTCGCACGGCAAGTTCCTGGCACGGCTCGATCTGGAAGTGAAGAACAAGCAGGTCACCAACTACGCGTTCCGCCTGATCCCGGTGTTCTCGGACGCGATTACGCCGGACCCGGAAATGGCCGCCCTGATCCAGAAAATCCGCGCGCCGCACGAGAAGGAGTTGAACCGGGTGCTGGGCCGCACCGACTCGCTCCTCTATCGACGCGGCAATTTCAACGGCACCTTCGACGATCTGATCTGCCAGGCGCTGCTTGAGGAACGCGACGCCGAGATCTCGCTGTCGCCCGGCTTCCGCTGGGGCTCCAGCCTGCCGCCGGGCACCGACATCACCGTCGACCATGTCTATCACCAGACGGCCATCACCTATCCCAACGCCTACCGCTCGAAAATGACCGGCAAGCTGTTGAAGGACATCCTGGAGGATGTCGCTGACAACCTGTTCAACACCGACCCCTATTACCAACAGGGCGGCGATATGGTGCGCGTCGGCGGCATGGCCTACACCATCGACATCCACAAGCCGATCGGTTCGCGCATTACCGACATGACGTTGGTGAAAACCGGCAAGCCGATCGACCCGTCGCGTGAGTATGTGGTGTCGGGCTGGGCTTCGGTGAACGAAGGTACTGAGGGGCCGCCGATCTACGACGTGCTCTCCGACTACATCTCGAAAAAGAAAGTCGTCACCGTGCCCGAGAACAAGAATATCCGGATCAAGGGCGCGTAAGCGCCCGATCCGGGCGATCACTTTGGGGGGATCCGTAAATGGGTGGATTTGACGTTACCTATGCGGGCGCATTCGGCGCCGGCCTGTTGAGCTTTTTGTCGCCTTGCGTGCTGCCGCTGGTGCCGCCGTATCTGTGCTTCCTGGGCGGCGTGACGCTCGACCAGGTCGCCGGCGACAATCAGACCGATCCGAAGATCATGCGCCGCGTGTTCATCGCGGCGATCGCCTTCGTGCTCGGCTTCTCCACGGTCTTCATCTCGCTGGGCGCCACGGCCTCGGCCATCGGCCAGGTGGTCAGCGAATACCTGGACCTGCTCTCCAAGGTCGCCGGCGCGGTCATCGTCATTCTCGGCCTGCATTTCATGGGCGTATTCAAGATCGGCCTGCTTTACCGCGAGGCGCGTTTCCACGCGGAAAGCAAACCGGCGGGCCTGATCGGCTCCTATATCATCGGCCTCGCCTTTGCCTTCGGATGGACGCCCTGCGTCGGACCGGTGCTGGCAGCGATCCTGTTCGTTGCCGGCAGCGAGGACTCGGTCGGCCGCGGCGCGTCGCTGCTGGCGGTCTATTCGGCCGGGCTCGGCATTCCGTTCCTGGCCGCTGCGTTACTGGTGAAGCCATTCATGGCCTTCATGGGCAAGGCCCGACGGCACATGCTGATGGTGGAACGCATCCTGGGCGGGCTTTTGGTGATCACCGGGGTGATGTTCCTCACCGGCTCCATTGCCGATGTCGCCTATTGGCTGCTTGAAACCTTTCCGGCGCTTGGGAAATCCGGTTAACGGCGCAGAGCCTCAGCCGAAGCGCATCCACAGGATATTGTTGGAAGACACCACGCGCCTGAGGATATTGATGACGGTGGTCGGGTTCTTCTCTTCGATGGCCAGGTCGATGCGCTTCAAGAATCGCAGACTGTCGGTCAGCAGGCGTTGGAACTGCTCGTCCTTGGCCATGGCCGGCGGCGCCTTGTCGAGACAGGTCTGATAGGCATCGATGGTCTTTTTCGATTTCTCGCGCAGCGCCGCGACGGACGCCGGATCGCTGAAGTCGGGCGGGTTGCGCCGGAATTCAAACAGTTCATTGAAGGCCGCGTTGGCGTCCTCGACCTCGTCACGGAACAGCCGCACACCGTTGCGCTCACGCATGTCACGCAGCATTCCGCGCACCGGCTTCAGCATCTCGTAGGCGGGTTCGGCGGCCCCAGATCCGGCGCTTTCCAGCGCACTCTCGGCAATCGAGCCGACGTCTTTCAGGGTCGCCAGCCACTTCGAATCCTTCGCATAGGGAACCGGCGGCGTCTGGCCGTGCGCCTTGAGCATCGCCTGCCACTTGTCGATCATCGCTTCCAGCTCGAAGGCAGCGGTCATGGCGTTGCCGCGCCGCAGATAGAAAAAAGCCTCGCGATAGTGGCCGTAGGCATCCGACACGGCCTGGTGGAACGCCACCGCCGTATCGGCTCTACCGGCCGATGGAATAGCGGCGGCGAGAATGCCGAGAGCCAGCAGCCAAATCCGCAAATGTGATGAGAACAAGCGTACGAAACCGTGCATGTGCAATGCCCCTCCCAGGCCCGATCTCTTGTTATTGATAGTATATGACACATGCATGTTTTGCTATATGATAAACAACTCAGATTATCCGTGGTTTGGGGGCACTAGAGACCGATGATCGTTTCTCGCAGGAATTTCAGCCGCATGGCGCTCGGCGGTCTGGCGGCAACGGCATTGCCGATGCAGGCGATGAGCGCCGCGCCGATTTCTCCCGATTACGCGCCGATCCGGATGGGTGACAACCGCTTCGGATCCTACACCCAGTCCTGGTTCCTGGAGAGCTTCCTGGAACTCTCGGACGACCTGGAAGAGGCCAAGGCCAACGGCAAGCGCTTCGCCATCATGTGGGAGCTGGAAGGCTGCCCCTATTGCCGGGAGACCCATCTGGTGAACTTCGCCATTCCCGAGGTCACCGACTTCATCCGCGCCAATTTCGAAATCGTGCAACTGGACGTCAAGGGTTCACGCAAGGTCGTCGGGTTCGACGGTGAAAGCATGAACGAGCGCGATTTCGCCAAGCAGGCGCAAGTGCGCTTCACGCCCACCATCCAGTTCTTCCCCGAGACCCTGGGGGAAGTCGACGGCAAGTCCGGCAAAGAAGCCGAGGTGGCACGTATCCCAGGATACCTGCGGCCGTTCCATTTCCTCACCTTCTTCCAGTTCGTGCAGGAAAAGGCCTATACCCAGGGGAACTTCCACAAGTACCTGAAAAGCCGGGTCGCGGCCCTCAACGCATCGGGCAAAGGCGTGCCCGCTTGGTAGCACCGCCAAGCTGAATTCGAACAAAGAAAAAGGCCGGGGAGCGAGCGCTCCCCGGCCTTCTTGCCATTATGAACCGGTGGATTACCAGTTGTAGCTGTAGCTGATGAAGCCTTCGTGCTGGTACATGTTGTGGGTGACCGTACCGGTACCGTTGGATACGTGCGTACCCGAAATGTCGTTCGAGAGGCCATGCATGTAGGCAACGTTGATGCTGTGGTTCTCGCCCATCTTGTAGGTGCCGCCCACCGTGATGTGCGTGCGGATCGTCGCCGGCGCGAGAATGTTGAACAGCATGTCGTGATCGGTATAGGCGCCGGTGTTCCAGCTGACGCCAGCGCGCAGGGTCAGCGCCTGCGAATAATCGTATTTGGCGCCGAGCTTGAACACATGCATGTCGTTCCAGCCAAAGCCGGGCGCATGATTAGTACCGCCGAGCCGGCCATCCCCCGCAGTCGCCAGGGAGTTGAGCGACATGACGCCGTCGTTACCAATCGAAGCGACGTCGCGGTACAATATCCACTGCCAATCGGCCGCCAGCGTCAGCTTGCTCTCGGGCACTTTATATGCGGCACCGGCACTGACCATTGCCGGCACATCGAGATCGCCGCCATCGGCGAACAGGCCTTTGTATTTGCTGAACTTGCTCATGTACATGCGCGACTGGTAGGAGGCGCCGACCATCAGGCCGTCCATCCACTGGCCGAGATAACCGACCCGGAAACCGCCGCCGATCGAGTGATCGAAGCCGTTATCGGTCACGTGCCGCGAGTCTACCGAAACACCCGTGAACGCCTGCAAGCCATAAGCCTTGAACTTCTGGGCCGCAAAGACCGGGGAAATGCCAAAGGAGTGGTTGCCGAACTTCTTCGCCAAGGTGGCCGACACGAACATCTGCGACAGGTCCACACCCGTCGGCGTGGAATCGGTTCCAGCGTTGAAGTTGTCGAAGGGATTGGTCGGGTACTCGGTATTCATGCCGCCGCTGGGCGTGATGGTGAAGCTGAGCGCCGTGGTCTCGTCCAGCATATAGTTGATGCCGAGTTCCGGGATCAGGAACAGCGTTTCGTCACTTTTGTAAACGCCATTGGCGATGGTCCCGTTGTTCGTTGCCTCGGTCTTGCGGTGCGGGCTGAACGCGGCAACGCCGACATCGAACCGATTGCCGAGGTAAACCATCCCCGCCGGGTTCAACATGACTGCGGAGGTATCCTGCGGCAACGCCGTGCCGACGCCGGCCATGGCCTTGGAACCCATGCCGAAACCGTGCTGGATCATGCCGTTCGTGGCATGCGCGCTCGAGGCGCCGAGAACCGTTAAACATGTGGTGGCGGTCAAGATAGCGAGCGCGCCGCCCGCGCGGCGGAAATGCTTAAGAGTATTCATTGGACCCCTTGTCCCTCCTGGCAGATATCAGTGGCCCGGGCTTGTATTCACTCGCGTCCGTTCGGACGAGAAAACCCGTGTTATTGGTTGGACTTAGTTATGTCACAATTACCATAAAATACTGTAGTATAATGCGGCTACAAGCACATTTTTTCCTTGGTTGGTATGAGCGGCGGTCGATAAGATGATCGTCATGGCAAACGCACCTTTCCGACCAAGCCGTGATGCTGACGCGGAATCCTTATCCGCGCCGTTTCAGCGTGCGCTCGATCTGCACGATAGTGAAAACGCTTTCGACTACACGCCGGTACGGAAGTCGATCCGCATTCACGGCCACTCCACGACCATCCGGCTGGAAGCGGCATTCTGGCACGTGCTGGAAGAACTCGCGGAAAAAGAGAGCCGATCCCTGCCGGCAGTGATCGCCTCGATCCATCACCATTGTCCGGTGGACCGGAACAACCTGGCGTCCTGTTTGCGGGTGTTCTGCCTGACCTACGTCATCGGCAATTCCGACGACTGAGCGGCGCCTCAAGCGACGTTGGCGGAAACCTCTGCCGTCGCGGACGCGTCCATTTCCTTGTTGCAGAACAGATCGTACATGAGGCCGATCAGTTCGATCACCTCATCGCTGGCGATGCGGTAGTAGATCTGTTTCGATTCGCGCCGGGTCACCACCACGTTTTCCGAACGCAGGCGGCTCAACTGCTGCGAAAGAGTCGGCTGGCGAATGCCCAGGATATCCTCCAACTCGCCGACGTTCTTCTCACCCTGCGCCAGCGCGCAGAGAATGATCAGCCGGTTTTCATTGGCCATTACCTTGAGAAACTCGCTCGCCTTCTTGGCATTGCTCATCAGAGTCGTATCAAGTGCATCCACGCTTATCTTCCCCTTGCCACCGCTGCCCACAGCACAATTCGCCGGTCCAAATTTCCCCCCAGCGACAATCGAATCCACGGTACCCCTCCTACAGCCTAAAAAAATATATTCTCAATGTAAAATCGCTAATAATACATTGAGATTGCGTAAAAACTAAAACGCCAGTTTATCCTCGATCGCGGCGATGCCGGCCTTGGCGCAAGCATCGTCCATTTCACCGCTCGGCGCCCCGGAAACACCGATGGCGCCGACCAACGTACCGGCCGCCTGCACCTGCACCCCGCCGCCGATCATCAGCGCTTGCGGCACGTGGCGCACACCGGATTGCGGCGTGCCGGCGTTGGTCACGTCGACCATGGCATTGGTATCGGTGCGGAAACTGACCGCCGTCCAGGCCTTGCGGCGCGCCGTTTCCGGGGTATGCGGGCCGGCGAAACGGTCGCGCAGGATCACCTGGGTGACGCCGAAACGGTCGAGCACGGCAATGGCCACCTGGAACCCGCGCTTGCGGCAGTCCCCGAGCGCCGCCTGAGCGGCTTCGAGCGCCGTTTCCGGGGTCATCACCTTGAACGAGATCAGCGCCTCGCCATCGTCGGCCTTGGCCCCCGTCGCCAGCAGGCAGGCAAGCGCCGTCGTCACCAGCATTGGTTTCAGCATGTCGTCCCTCCCTTTTGCGTCGCGGCGAGCGCGCCCCGGCAGGCGTGACGCGAATCATCGGGCAGTTTCTTCAAGATCATGTCCAGCAATTCCCAGAAAAACGATTCGCCCGGATAGCCGAGAATGCGGCCGACTTCCTTGCCTTCGTCCATGACCACGAAGGTCGGCGTGAACTGGATGCCCCGCAGGTGACGCAGGTCGCTGGGCCGGGCACCGTCGATGGAGACCCGGCGCAGCGGCGCGCGGCGCGATTCCTCGGTATTGGGGTATACGACGCCGATTTCCTCGTGCCAGGCGTCGCACCATTCGCAGGTGGCGGACTCGAACATGACCAGTTCAGCCGCCCGCGAAGGCGCGACGGCGCCCGCCAAGGCGGCGCCGATCAATAGCACGACAAGAAAGAGATAGCGTTTCACATCCATCTCCTTGAATTTCCGGATGCCTCTACACTTTATCAAAAGTGAATATGGATGTCTCGCGTCTTTTCCGGAATCCGGAACCGCTCAAAGGACGTCCATATGTTCGCCGAGGCGCCGATACCAGGCGGCAATCGGGTCGTCGTCGTCCAATAGCGGGTAATCACTGCAGCATTCGGCCCAACGGAGCGAGCCGAAAACGATGAAATCGCCGTAAGCCGGCGCCTCGCCGCAGACGAAAGGGCCATCCATCAGATGCACGCGCATCGACGCCATGGCTTCGCTCAACTCGCGGCGGGTTTCGTCGCGCGCCGCCTGCAGATCCTCAAGCGAGGCGCCGAAGCGCCCCTCGCGCGATTGGCGGAAATAGGCCCGGTCGGGCGCATCCAGCCGGTCGTGGATATCGACGATGATGCAGCGCAGGATCATGCCGTGCAACGCATCCGTCCAATCGTTGGTCATCTTGGCGTATTGACGCCCGCGCGCGCCGGGAAACAGCGCCGGCGCCGACGGATAGGCATCCTCCAGGTATTCGGCGATGCTCCAACTGTCGAAGACGACGGTTCCGTTGTCGTCGATCACCGGCACCTTTTCCTGGCCGGAAAACTCGATTTTCGGTTTGTCGGTGAACGCCACCGGCACGGTCTCGTATTCCAGGCCCTTGTGTTTGAGCGCCAGCTTGGTGCGCCAGCAGTACGGGCTGAAACGAAGGTCGTTCGAACCGCAGAGGTCGTAAAGGACGAGGCTCATGGTCTGATGTAAATCCAGCCCGACAGCTTGCGCTCGACGATTTCGGCGATGCCGGCGGTGACATGGGTGACCCCCTCGATCAGCTCGCTCGGGTCGCGGTGCGTCGCCGTCATGGTGTTGCCGCACCCCACGAACTCGATTCCGTACTTGAGCTGGCTCTTGATGCGGTCGGCGACGGGCGAATCTCTCTCGTAGAACGCCTTCATGCCGGCGCCGAAGCCGATGATGGCGATCTGCACGTTGTCGATGCCATAGAACTTCTGCAGGTTGATGGCGTTATAGAGAACGTTGTTCATCACCTTGGGATCGTCGCTGGTCAGTTGCAGCATGATGCGGCGCGGATTGTCGAAACCGGGTTTCGGATCGGCGAGCACGGTTTCGGCCGATGCCGGTCCGAACACCAGAACCGATCCCAGCAGGACTGCCGCGGCAATGAGGATGCGCATGGACGGGGCCTCTCAATTCAAGCCAATTGCAGGCGTATCATAGGCGCATTAAAGTGGGCGCGACAGGCGAAATGACGCAGCCATGACGCAACTGTGAAGGGGACAGCCATGCAACCGATTGACCTGCAAAAGATGCTGCAACCGGTGTTCGACATCGTCGCCGAGGGCGCCGTCGACGCCGCTTTGGCCCAGCGCCTGAACGCCGCCATTCCCGCCGGTGGATACAAATTCCGGGAAATCGAGCAGGCTTGCCTGGCTGCCATTGAGGCCGGTTGGATGTGCGCCGAGGGGGCCCAGGGCCGGCGCTTCGGCCGGGTTATTCAGGCCGCGCCCGAAACCCATGACCTGTCGGTCGACGTGGTGCAGTTGGAAGACATCATTGGCCCGCACCACCGCCACCCGACCGGCGAGATCTGCCTGACCATGCCGCAGACCGAAGGTGCCGAATTCGACGGCATGGGCGCGGGCTGGTGCGTCAACGAACCGGGGTCGGGGCACTTCCCCACCGTGCGCGGCGGCGAGGCGCTGGTGCTCTATCTGTTGCCGGGGGGCGAGATCGACTTCACCGGGCGCAAGCACCCGAAACACTGACGCCGCGCTTGAGGACGGTGCGCTCGGCCGGCCTGGCGACCACCGCCTCGGCAACGGTGCCGGCCGCGACCAGCACCATGTCGGCGGGACAACCGACTTCGAGCCCGTGACGCTCCAGACCCAGCAATTCGGCGCCGCCCGCGATCACCGCGTCCAGCGCCAATTCCAAATCCGCGTCCGCCCGGTAGCCGAGCCGGTAGGCTAGCATCATGGCGCGTTCCAGCATGTCGCCGTTGCCGTAGGGGGTCCAAACGTCGCGCACGCCGTCGGTGCCGACGGCCAGCGTCACGCCGGCGTCGCGCAGTTGCTTCAAGGGCGGCACCGGCATGTTGCCCGGCGCGTAGGTGACGACAGCGACCCCGGCTTCGGCCATGGCCTCGATCAGCTGCCCGGCGCGATGGTCATCGACGGTGCCGAGGCAAAAGGCATGGCTGACCGCGACCCGGCCACCGAGCCCCAGCGCGCGCGTCCGCTCGCAAATGCCTTGCAGCGAGAGCGCCCCCTCCTCGCCGGTTTCGTGCAGGTGGATGTCGATGCCGGCCCCCGTGCGCCCGGCGATGGCAAAGATGGCGTCCAACTGTCCGTCGCGGTCACCGTCGATGCCGGCGGGATCGATGCCGCCGACGCTCTCCGCGCCCGCGCGCACCGCCGCCTCCATCAGTTCCGCCGTGCCCGGATTTGTGATCAGCCCGAACTGCGGAAAGGCGACCAGGTCGATCACTACCGTCCCCCTGAGCTTGTCGCGCAGCGCCAGGATCGCCTCCACGGCGGCGAGGCCGAATTCCGGCTCCACGTCCACGTGGGTGCGGATATGGCTGGTGCCGAGACGCGCGGCGTGTTCGGCCAAGGCGCGGGCGCGTTCTTCCGTGCTGGCGATCAGGCCCGGCCGGATGTCGCGGTCGGCCTGGATGCGGGAATCGCGGTCGGGACCGGCGGCATGCGGCAGCCACGCCTCGCCCCACCGGGTCTTGTCCAGATGCGCATGGGCGTTGATCAGGCCGGGCAGCGCCAACCGGCCTTCACCGTCGAGCACCGGCGTGCCTTCGGGCGCGGAGAGGCCGGCGCCGATTTCGGCAATGACACCGGCCTCGATCCGAATATCGGCGCCCTGCCCGCCCCCCTTCCCGCTCATGGGGCGGACGTTCTTGATCAGTAAATCGATTTCAGATGACATGCCGACAGTTTCCCACAGCCGGCGGGCGGCGGCAAAGCATGCAGCGAGGCTGAAACATGACACATTCGTAAAATCGCAATTAATGATGGCGGTGCCGGTCCCGGCTTTGCTAAATAGGCGCGCGTGATGTACACCGCGAACACCTGAACAAACGAAGTCGTAGATGAGGGCGAGGACATGTCGAGACTGGTTGAGCCGCACGGCGGCGGAACGCTGAAACCCCTGCTGGCGCCGGAAACGGAACGCGCCGAGGAACTGAAACGCGCCGAGGGCCTGAAGCAGGTGCCGATGTCGAGCCGTGAGGTCTCCGACGTGCTGATGCTGTCGCAAGGCGCCTATACGCCGCTCGACGGTTTCATGAACGAAGCCGACTGGCGCGGGGCCTGCGTCGACATGACACTCGCGAACGGCCTCTTTTGGCCTATTCCGGTGACGCTTTCCGCCACCCAGGAGTTGGCCGCCAGCATCCACGAAGAGGAAGAGGTCGCCCTGGTCGACGCCGAAAGCGGCCTGATCATGGCGATCATGCGCGTCACCGAGAAATACAGCCCCGATAAGGCGCTGGAGTGCGAACACGTGTTCCGCACCACCGAGTTGGCCCACCCGGGGGTCGAGAAGGTCATGGGCCAGGGCGACGTCAACCTGGCCGGACCGGTGACGGTGCTGGACGAGGGCGACTTCCCGTCGCTGTTCGGCGATCTCTACGTGCGCCCGTCGGAATCGCGCGCGCTGTTCGCCGACAAGGGCTGGTCCGAGGTCGCCGCCTTCCAGACCCGCAACCCCATGCACCGCAGCCACGAGTTCCTGGTCAAGATCGCCGCCGAAGTGACCGACGGCGTTTTCATCCACCAGGTGCTGGGCAAACTGAAGCCGGGAGATATCCCCGCCGAAGTGCGTACCGAGGCGATCCAGGCGATGATCGACAACTACTTCCGCCCGGGCACCGTGATCCAGGCCGGCTACCCGATCGAGATGCGCTACGCCGGGCCGCGCGAAGCGCTGTTCCATGCCCTGATCCGCCAGAACTACGGCTGCTCGCACCTGATCGTCGGGCGCGACCATGCCGGCGTCGGCGACTACTACGGCCCCTTCGATGCGCACCACATCTTCGACGAGGTCGGCCCCGAGCGCCTGAAGACGCGCCCGCTGAAGATCGACATCACGTTTTACTGCAAGAAATGCTACGGCATGGCCACCGCCAAAACCTGTCCGCACGACAAGGAAGACCAGATCCAGGTTTCCGGCACCGAGCAGCGCCGCATGCTGACCGAGGGCGAAGCCATTCCGGCCGAGTTCTCGCGCCCCGAGGTAGTCGCGGTGCTGCAGAAGTACTACGGCGGCTTGAAGGACTAGTCCCGCTCGCCGGCTAGGCCCGCCGGCCTGAGCACGATCATCGCCAACGGCCCGATGGCCATGATGGCGGCGATGGCGGCGAAGGCGATGCCCCAGCTCATGGCGGTCTCGCCGCCGCCCGTGAGATCGAGCACGAAGCCGAGCGTCAGCGGCCCGAAGAAGCCGCCCGCGTAGCCCAGCGTCGAATGCACGGCCAGCGTCGCGCCGCGCTGCCCCGGCAGCGCGCTGCCGGCCGCGCCGGCGGTCAGGGACGACGAATCGGCCCAGATCAGCGCCGCATAGACCAGCACCATCGCCGCCGCCAGCGTATAGGCGACACCCGCCGAAAACCCGAGCCCGGCGGCAACCGCCATACCCGCGACCATCACCACGAGGATTAGCCGGCGCCGGCCGAAACGGATGGAGAACTCGTTGCCGGTGACGCTCGCCCACACACCCAGCAGCCCCATGGCGCTGGCCACCGCCGTCGGCGCCAGCCAGTGGCCGGCGCCCGCCGCGCCTTCTCTGACGGCGGCGAAGGTGAGAAACGCCACCACCCAGTTGCGGAGCGCGCTCATCTCCAGGGTATGCACGCAATAGCCGATGGAATAGGCCATGGCCGAGCGGTTGCGGAACACCGGGCGGAAATCCAGCAGTGCGCGGGCCTCGCCGTCGAGCGCCTTCGGCGGGCTCTTGGGCAGGAACAACGCCATCAGCACCAGCGCCGCCAGCGCGCCCATGCCGCCCAAGGCGACGCCCCAGCGCCAGCCGTACCATTCGGCGATGGTGCCGGCGATAACGAAAGAAAGCGCGCCGGAGATGCCGATGCTCGCCGCGTGCGCGGCCACTGCGCGCGACTGCCCCGGCCCTTCGACGAAATCGCTCAAGGCTTTCAGGCCCGGCATGTAGGTGCCGGCCCAGCCGATGCCCCAGATGGCGCGGAACAATAGCGCCGACCAGAACCCGTCGGCGAGCCAGGCATAGCCGAACCCGGCCAGCGTAATCATGGTGACGCCGAACATGTAGATGCGCTTCGGATCGACCCGGTCTGTGAGCGCCACCAGCATCGGCACGCTCAAGACGTAGCCCAGGTAAAAGACGCCGGTGATCCATCCGCCCTG
Source organism: Rhodospirillaceae bacterium (assembly GCA_038125725.1). GTDB lineage: Bacteria > Pseudomonadota > Alphaproteobacteria > Rhodospirillales > Casp-alpha2 > TMED8. The sequence continues at coordinate 56,997 of JAYPEK010000006.1, read as the reverse complement.
GGTCTTGGTCAGGCTCCAGGTGTCGATGAAGGTCGGCAGCAGCGCCGGCACCGAAAAAGCGCCGATCTGCCCCAGCGTCTGCGCGGTACAGACGAGGATGATGATCTTGAGTGTCGACAATCCCCCCCCCTCCGGTTCACGCCCGTTTCTGCCCGATGGCCGGCCTTCCTGACAAACGGAGCCGGTGCCCTGGGCGCAGGTTTTCCGCCCGTCGGCGCGATGGAGATTGGAGGATAAGTGAGAAAATTGCTTATCAAAAGCGGTTCGGAAACGGGTGAACCGGCACGCACCGTCAAAACAATCCTCATTGCACCGTTCGTGCCGTTGCCATACTGATTGGTGGGTTTGATTCTATGCTTCTTGAGGCTAGGATTTTCGACAGAAAAAGGATCAACACCACGCTATGTTTCATTGGGTCAGTTGAGCCCAATGCAATCCCAAACAGGAAATATCATTCACTTTGTCATTCCATCGATTCTTGTTCTCGGACTTTAGAGAGCCTCGATCTTTTTCGAACGCCCTTCGATTGGCGATTCTATTGCTGCTGTTTGCCTCCTACACGACCACGATCACAATCATGAAGGGCGACGTCAGCCAAACCTACTTCGAACAGCCGAGAATCTTTGACAACGTCTACCAGCACAATGCCGATCTCGGCACCAAGGTAACTTACCGGGGTGAATTCCGCGCCGCGAGCGCCCTCTTAGGGCGCGCCATTCAGTCCGGTTTTGAGAGCTTGCGGGATCTCATTTTCACGAACCTGACGACATCTCCGGAATACAAGGATGAACCCTGGCTCGGCGATGACCGCAGCGCCCAAGCGAATGGGCCGCTTGTCCCCCTGGCGACGGCGATCATCTTCGGTCTGGTCGCCATGGCGCCGATATTAATCGTCACCATGCTTTTCGCCTCCGGCTTACTGCCTCAATTGATTTTGCTCAGTGCGATGATGGGGGTTCTCCTGGGCTGGCATCCAACCATCGTGACGGCATTTTTTGACATCATGTCACTCTTCGCCGACTGGCCGAGGGGCTATTTCCTGTTCGGTTGGCGGCTGTTTCACTACGACTTCGGGGCGACTGCCGCAGTCTTGCTGATGACGCTTTATCTGTCCCGGCGAGAAGAGAAGAAATGGTGGGAAATTGCCGCTATCGGCGTATGTGCCCAATTCACCTTCGAATACCTGGGGCTTCTGTTTGCGACGGCGATCTTCCTATACACGGCCCAGCAAACCCGCGTAAGCGAAGGTTGGCAAACCGCTATGAAGCTATCATTGACGCGGGCCGGAGTGGCCATATCGGCCGCCGGCGTGGTCGCCGTTTCGGTCATTGCAATCCTGTTCTCGGGCGGAGCAGCGCTGATTTCAAAGGGCGCTTACGTGTCGCTCGGGCTCGGCTTGCAGCGAATCATGGAAGTCGGGCCGAAGTTCATTATTGCAAATGGGTTGAGCGTTCTGATCCTGGCGTTTGTGGCGGGCCTCGTCTGTGGCGCCTTGAGCCGGACCCTCAGCGGCAAAAGCACATTTGACAATCGGACACTGCGCAACGATCTGTCGGCGCTCGTGGCATTAAGCTTGGCGTTTGTTCTAATCTTGATCATCGGTGGCTTTACGGTCCATTACCCATCCGAGTTCAGCAGACAGTTGGTGCCGCTGGCCGTGCTTGCGGTGTTGCTGGGTGACCGCCTCGCTGTCTTCGGCGTCAACTCAGTCTTGAAAGGATGATGTCATTGGCGGAATTCGACGCCTATGCCGAAAACTACAACCAGATACTGAAAGACAACGTTTCGGCCTTCGGCGAAGCGCCAGCCTACTTCGCGCTGCAAAAGACAGCGTATTTGCAAAAGCGGGTGCTAAAAGGTCCTGATTCGAAAATTCTCGATTACGGTTGCGGCATTGGTAACCTTGTCATGGTGATGCACGACCGGTTGGTCAGCGCGACGTTACACGGTTTCGATGTTTCGATGGAATCTCTCAAATGCATTCCCGAAGACATTCGGAAAAGTGGCCGCTTCACAAGCGACCTCGAAGAACTGGATTCAGACTATGATGTCGTGGTGCTTGCCGGCGTATTACATCACATCCCAGAAGGTCAGCGTCAGGCTGTGATGGGCCAGATCACGGATCGGCTGAAACCTGGCGGAACAGTGCTGATATTCGAACACAATCCATACAATCCCCTCACCCGGAAAACGGTACGCGAGTGCGTTTTCGATAGAGATGCGCAACTCCTCAAGCCCGCCGACACCATTCGCAGTATGCGCGCGGCCGGCCTGCGGCAAATCCACCGGGATTTCACCCTGTTCTTCCCGCGCCCCCTCGGTGTCCTTCGGCCCTTGGAGGATTGGCTCCGGTGGTGCCCGTTGGGCGCACAGTATGCGGTTCGCGGAAACAAGGAGCTCGGCGGCTAGGGAGTCGGCGGTTCGGGATCAACGCCGGATCGTGTCGGGAAACTCGCGGTCGGAACCAGCGATATCGCGGATGATAAACAACGGGCGCCGCTTCACTTCGGTAAAAATCCGCCCGAGGTATTCGCCGATCAGTCCGAGGAACAACATCTGCGCGGCGCTAACGATCAGCACGACAACAATCAAGCTGCTCCAGCCCGGAACCGTATTATTGACCCAGAACTGATAAACCACCCAGAGGCCGGTCAGAAAGGCGACGGCGACAAAGCCAGTACCGAAATAAAGCGCCAGCCGCAAGGGCCGGACGCTGAACCCGGTGATCCCATCGAGCGCGAAATTGATCATCTTCCGCATCGTGTAGGCGGTTACGCCCTGGAAACGCTTATCCCTAACATACGGAAACGCGACCTGCTTGTAGCCAAGCCAGGCGATCATGCCGCGCACGAAACGGTGCTCCTCCGGCATGGCGAGGAACCCGTCCACAACGCGCCTAGAAATAAGCCGGAAATCCCCGGTATTCAGAGGGATATCAATGTCGGTGAGGGCCGATAGGATGCGGTAAAACAGCGCCGCCGTGAAGCGTTTGAATAGGCTTTCACCGACGCGTTCCGTGCGCTCTCCATAAACGACATCCGCCTGCTCTTGATCCATTTTTTCCATCATTTCCGGAAGCAATTCCGGGGGATCTTGGAGATCGGCATCGATGATAAACGCGCGCTCGCCGCTGCACACCTGCAAACCCGCAGTGAGGGCAAGTTGATGACCGTAGTTCCTTGAAAGATTGACACCAATAACCGGCCCTTGGCTCTCGGCCAGTTCGAGGATGCGCTTCCAGGTTTCGTCGCCCGAGCCGTCATTTATGAAAATGACTTCGTAGTCATTGCCGACCGTCGCTTCACATACTTCGGCCAAGCGCCGCCACAGGCTACTTATATTCTTAGCTTCATTGTAACACGGCACAATGACCGATAGGGCTTTCGTGGCGATTGGAAGAGACATCGATATGCACACCAAATGAAAAAATCCTGGAACCTATATATCAATCGCGGGAACAATTTGTAAGAAAAGCCTGTCCGAGCGATTTCCCTTCTTACGGTTCAAAAGCGACGGTTGCTTCATTGCCCGGCGGATTGACAAGCATTGGCATCCAACTTTTTTAATGCCATTGATTTTAAAAGGGTTTTGGCCCCGGAAAAGCACTTTCCAATCTATTTCCTGGACATCCGGCACACTCTGCCCTTGATTGATAAAAACTCAATCAACGACGATAGATAAATCGTTTGAACCAATGTCCATAGGCAGGCCATATTACCGCCTGATTGAAATTTTCTATGGCTAGGCTCGGCCGGCCGCTCGGGAGGACGAAAATGGACGGATCGACCAACAAGCCGGAAGCGACCGCGCATCTCTCCGGTGCCGATTGGGTGGCGCCCGATTGCCACGGCGAGAATTTCTACGAGCTCGACAAGGGCTTCCAGGCGCTGTTGAAGTTCTACATGGCGCCCGATCTGCACGCCCACATGACCCCGCACCTGGAGCGGCTGGGCGCCCTGGCGGGCGGCAAGCTGGACGATCTGTCGCGCACCGCCGATGCACACCCGCCGGTGCTGCATGCCCGCGACCGCTTCGGCCGCGACGAGGACTGGATCGAATACCATCCCGCCTACAAGGAAATGGAGCGCATGGCCTACGAGGACTTCGCGCTCAACCGCATGAGCCACAAGCCCGGTGCCTTCGATTGGCCGGAAAAGCTGGGACCCCTCGCCAAGTACGCGGTGCAGTACCTGTTCGTGCAGTCGGAGTTCGGCCTCATGTGCCCGATCAGCGCCACCGACACGTCCGCCTACCTGGTCGGCAAGTACGCCAAGCCCGACATCCGCGCGCGCTACTACCCGCGTATGACCGCCGACAAATACCAAGACATGGTCACCGGCGCACAGTTCATGACCGAACAGTCCGGTGGCTCCGATGTCGGCAACATCGAGGTCGAGGCCAAACTGGAAGACGGCACCTGGCGCATCTACGGCAACAAGTGGTTCTGCTCCACCACCGACGGCGGGCTGATCATGATTTTGGCGCGTCCCGAGGGCGCCGAATGGGGATCGCGCGGGCTTTCCCTCTTCGCCGTTCCACGCACGCTCGAGGACGGATCGCGCAACGCCTACAAGATCATGCGTCTCAAACCCAAATTGGGCTCCAAGTCGATGGCGTCCGGCGAGGTCTCTTTCCACGGCGCCGAGGCGTATCTCTTGGGCGAGCAGAACAAGGGCCTCAAGCACATGCTCGACATGGTCAACCTGTCGCGCCTCTCGCATGGCGTGCGCGCGGCGGCGATGATGCGGCGCTGTTTGAATGAGACCCTGATGGTGGCGAAGAACCGCTATACCTTCGGCGAGAAGCTCATCAACCACCCGCTAATGCGCCGCCAGATCATGAAGACCATGGTGCCGACCGAACAGGCGCTGTCCAGCTTCATGTTCACCGCCCACATCATGGAGAAGGCCGACGCCGGCGACGAGGAGGCGGCGCGCGCGCTCCGCATCATCACGCCCTTGATCAAGGGCCGCATGTGCCGCGACAACGTCAAGGTCGCCACCGCCGCCATGGAGGCGCGGGGCGGCAACGGCTACATCGAGGAATGGGTCAACGCGCGGCTGGTGCGCGATGCGCACCTGGGCGTCGTCTGGGAGGGCACGTCTTCCATCGTCGCGCTGGACGTCACCAAGCGCGCCATTCCCAAGGCGCAGGCGCATGAGGCCTTGGGCGCGCAGTTGCACGAAGCCATCGAAAGCGCCGACGACGTGCCCGGCCAGTACCGGGGCGAGTTGTCGGCAATGGTCGACCGCGCCGTGCGTTTCGCCGATCAGGTGGCGGCCAAGCCGGAAAACGAATCCTTCTCGCGCCAGGCGTCCAACGCGCTCTACCACGTCATGAGTGCCGTGCTGCTGGCGCGCGAAGGGGCGATGATGGGCGAGCAATCGGGCGACGCCGGCCGGCTTCTGCTGTCGCGCCTGGTGATGGATCACCGGCTGCGTCCGCACGACCCCATGAGCCTCGACGACCAGGCCGCCGAACACGCGGCGGCGACGTTGCTGCTGGATGACGGGACCCCGAGCCTGGAACGCGCCCGCGCCGCCTTGACTGCCTAGCCGTCGCCCTCGGCGACGAGCCAATCGATAAAGGCGGCGACGCCCAGGTCCTGGGCGCGGGCTTCCGGGTAGACCAGGTAGAACGGGTGCTGGGAACGGCGCTTGAAATCGAAGGGCTGCACCAATCGCCCGGCGGCCAGGTCGTCCTCCACCAGCGCGCCGATGGCGATGGCCACGCCGAGCCCCTCGATCGCCGCCTGAAACGCCAGGTTCAGGCTCTCGAAGCGGAGACCCTTGCCGGCATCGAAGCCCGTCACGCCGGCGGCCTCGCACCAGCGCGGCCAGTCGTTGGGCCTGGGGTGGCCGTGCAGCAGCGTGACGCCAGCAAGATCAGCGGGGGCGTTGAGCTTGCGAGCCACATCCGGGCTGCACACCGGGAAGCAGTCGATCTCCAAGAGCTTCCTCGCTTGTAGTCCCGGTCTCGGCCCGCCGTCCGGCAGAACCTGGACGGCCATGTGGTCGTCGCCGCTCTGGAAGTCCGTGGGATTGAGCGTTGTGGTCAGGCGCAGGTCGATCTGCGGGTGGCTGTCGTGGAACCGGCCCCAACGCGGGATGAACCAGCGAATGGCGAAGCTGGGATAGGCGCGGACGGAAATCGCCTGGCTTTGCTGTTCGCCCCGAATGCGCGCCGTGGTCTCGGCGAGCTGGCGCAAGGGGCCGCGGATCTCGTCGGCGTAGCGCCGGCCCAAGGCCGTCAGCTCGACGCGCTTGTGGTGGCGCAGGAACAAAGGCGCGCCGAGTTCCACCTCCAGGCTCTGGATCTGGCGGCTGACGGCGCCGGGGGTGACGTTGAGCTCGTCGGCGGCGAGCTGGAAGTTGAGATGCCGGCTGGCCGCCTCGAAGGCGCGCAGCGCGGTGATCGACGGGATGGTGCGCACGCCTCGGCGCCCTAGCTTTGCTTGCGGCGGCGGTTGACGAACTCCTCGGTGGTGTTGGTCAGCGGAAACGGCTCGTCCGGGACCTCGACACCGAGATGCCGGCAAAGCGGCTCCCAACCGTCGGCCGCCTCGAACACCAGCAGGCGCTCAGGGTCGATCTCGCGCCGCACGGCAGCGTTGTGGTCGCGGAACACCTGCGTGGCGTGGGCGCGGTCGTCCATGCGCTCGTCGAAGGTCTGGCGCACGATCAGTTCATAGGCCATGGCCATGCGCTCGCGCCGCTCCGGGTCCGCGTGCTCGACGTGATCGCGCATCACCGGATAGATGGTCCGCTGCCCGCTGTCGAACCAAGCGTCCGGGTCGCGCAGGCTGAGGATCATCTTGGCGTCCGGGTAGTGTGCCGCCAGTTCGCGCCAAAAGCGCGCCGAGGGCCAGTCGACGCAGGCGCCGTAGTCGCGGAACACCTCCGACCAGTCCGGCCGCTCGCCGCGCGCCACGCGTTGCCAAAGCGCCAGTTGGTCGGGATTGGTGCCGACTTCGAGCATATGGTGGCAGGGCCCGAAGCCGAGCCGTTCCAGCGCCAGCTTCAGCGACTTGGTGCCCGTGCGGCCGAACCCGGCGCCGACGACCCGCATCGGCGGCTAGGCCCCGACGCCCAGCCGCTCGGCCAGTTCCGGGAAGCTGTCGACGACGATGTCGTGGATCGGGTTGGGTTCCGGATCGGGCGGGCCTTCCGCGCCCCACTCGTCCGGGCGCTTGACGAAGGCGGTGTTGAAGCCCTGGCCCTTGGCGGCATCGAGATCGAAATTGTGGCATGCCACCATCAGGATTTCGGAGGGATCGAGCTGCAGAAATTTCGCCGCCCCTTGGTAGGCTTCCGGCAAAACCTTGTACTTGCCGATGGCCTCGCACGAGAACACCGCATCCCAGCTGAGGCCATTGGCACGCGCCGTGTCGATGATGATGCGGAAGCTCAGGATGGTGAAGGACGCGCAGATGAACTTGCCGCGCAGCTTCGGCAGCACGGCCGGGAAATCTGGCCAGCACTGGAAGCTGTGCGCGCGGTCCCACCAGATGGCGCGGCGCTCTTCCTCGGTCGCCGCTTCCAAGCCGTTCTCGTTGAGGACGCTGTCGACGGCCTTCTTGTGCGCGCCATCGAAGGTGTAACCGGGCGGTTCGTGTTCACCCAGGTTCAGCATGGCACCGAGGCCGCGCCGCCGCACTTCGTTGGCGAGCATTCCCCAGTCGCGCTCGACCCCATACTTGGCGCCGAGATCGGCCAGCGCCGTTCGGAAACCGGTGTGCCAATCGAGGATGGTGCCCCCGGTATCGAAGGTCAGGGCCTTCACCTTATCCAGACTCATGCGCTTTCTCCCTGTTCAAGCGTCGTTCAAGTTTCGGGCGGGATGACGGGTTCCAGAGGCGCCCGCCCGCGGATGATATCGGACGCCTTCTCCGCGATCATGATCGTCGCGGCATTGAGATTGGCCGACGGCATCATCGGCATGACCGAAGCATCGATGACACGCAGGCCCTCGACACCATGGACCCGGAGCTCGTCGTCGACCACCGCCGTCGGGTCCGTCGCCGGTCCCATGCGGCAGGTGCCCATGGGGTGGAAGGTGGTGGTGCCGCGCGCCTTGGCGGCGTCCATCAACTCGTCGTCGGTCTGCACGTCGGGGCCTGGGAAGGTCTCAAAGTCGTAGTAGGGCTGCAGCGGTTCGGAACTGAGCAGCTTGCGCGCCAGCTTCATGCCGGCGAGCAGCACGCGGCGGTCGGACTCCTCGGCCAGGTAGTTGGGCTGGATGATCGGTTTGTCGAACGGATCGGCGGAACGCAGCCGCACGTAGCCGGAGCTCTCCGGGCGCTGCTGCCAGGACGCGATGGTCATGCCGGGGAAGTCGTCCAACTGGTTCTGCACCCCCTCCTTGTAGCTGGCCGGGGTGAAGGTGAACTGCAGGTCGCTATTGGCGATCTCGGGCGCCGAGCGCCAGAAGCAATAAACCAGGGTCGGGCTCAGCGACAGAATGCCCTTGCGGGTGAACACCCACTTGGCGACCTCGCCCGCGAGCCGCAGCCCGCGCACCCGTTGGTTAATGCTGTCGATGTTCTTGACCCGCGCCGTGAAGCGGGGCGCGTAGTGATCGCGCAGGTTTTCGCCGACGCCATCAAGGCCATGCCGCACCTCGATCCCGAACGAACTCAGCAGCCCGGCCGGGCCGATACCCGACAGCATCAAAAGCTGCGGCGAATTGATGACGCCGCCCGAAAGGATCACTTCCTTGCGGGCCGTCACCTGCATCGGCCTGCCGCGCGGCCCGCCCTTGGCGTAGCTGACCCCGGTGGCGCGCTTGCCGTCCATGATCAGACCGGTGGAATGCGCCTTGGTGATGACCTTCAGGTTCGGACGCGAGCGCGCCGGGTGCAGGTAGGCGCGCGCCGCGCTCATGCGCCGTCCACCCAGGATGGTGCGTTGCGAATAGGTGACGCCTTCCTGGCTGGCGCCGTTGTAGTCGGGGTTGCGCGGAATGCCGAGCGTCTGCGCGCCTTCAATGAAGGCCTCGGTGAGCGGGTGGCTCCAGTCGATGTCAGTGACGGCCAAGGGACCCTGACGGCCGCGGAAGGTGTCGTCGCCCTCGCCCACCCGCATCTCGGCGCGCTTGAAGTAGGGCAGCACGTCGGCGAAGCCCCAGCCCCGGTTGCCGCGCTGCGCCCAGTGGTCGTAGTCCATGCGGTTGCCGCGGGTATAGATGTGGCCGTTGATGGAACTGGAGCCGCCGAGCGTCTTGCCGCGCGGCTGGGCGATGCGGCGCCCGCCGGTCCATTCGGAAGGCTCGGTTTCATAGAGCCAATTGACGCTCGGATTGGTGAAGGTCTTGATGAAGCCTGCGGGAATATGAATGTAGGGATTCCAATCGACCGGCCCCGCTTCCAGGACGCAGACGCTGACGGACGAATCCTCGCTCAGCCGGTTGGCGAGCACGCAGCCGGCGGACCCCGCCCCGACGATGACGTAATCGAAAGCCTCCATGGCTTAGATCATGCACCAAGGACGCAGGGGCGCAACCCGATATCGCGTGGAAATCTCTAGGAAGTGATCGCCGCGCCCTCGGCGATCATGGCGTCGATCTTGGCCTCGTCGAGACCGGCGACCCGCGTCAGCACGTCGCGGGTGTGTTCGCCCAAGAGCGGTGCGCCGACGGGGTCGCGCACCGGCGTCTCGGATAGCTGGAAGGCGGGCTTCAGGGTTTTCAGTTCGCCCAGTTCCGTATGCTGCGCGGTGGTGATCAGGTCGAGGGCCTCGGTGGTCGGCGAATACAGCGCATCGCGCACCCCCATGATCTCGCCGCAGGGGATGGCGGCGGCGTTCATGCGTTCGATCACTTCGGCGTTGGTCATGGCGGCGAACAGGGGCGCCAGTTCGGCGTCCATGGCCGCCTTGTTTGCGAGCCGCCCGGCATTCTTGGTGAAACGCGGATCGTCGGCGAGGTCGGGCCGTTCGATCACCTGCTCACAGAAACGGCGGTACATGGCGTCGGCGGCGACCGCCATCATGAACTCGCCATCGCTGGACCGGTAAACGCCGGAGGGCTGTGCCGCCTGACTGCCGGAACCGAACCGCGTCGGATCGTCGTCGCAGAGCAGTGCATTACCGGTGAAATTGGCCAGCATGTTGAGCCCCGTGGCATGCAGGTTGGCGTCGACGCGCTGGCCCTTGCCGCTGCGTTCGCGGGCATAGAGCGCGGCGAGGATCGCCTGGCCAGCATAGAGCCCGGCAACGACATCGACGACGGCGACACCGGTACGGGTCGGCGGGCCGCCGGCCTCGCCGCTGATCGCCATCAGCCCCGATTCCGCTTGCGAGATCGGGTCGTAGCCCGGACGCCCGGCCAGTGGCCCGGTGCGGCCGTAGCCGGAAATGGCGGCATAGATCAGGCGCGGGTTGATGGCGCGGAGATCGTCGTAGCCGATGCCGAGGCGTTCCATCACGCCGACGCGGTAGTTCTCGATCACCACGTCGGTCTTGGCGGCCAAGGCATGGATGGCCCCGATGGCGGAAGGCTGCTTCAGGTCGAGGGTGAGCGCCAGCTTGTTCCTGTTCATGGAAAGGAAATAGGGGGAATGCCCATCGACGTCGGGCGGCATGAACCCGCGCGTCGGCTCGCCCACAGGCGGCTCGACCTTGATCACCTCGGCGCCCAGGTCCGACAGCGTCAGGCCGAGATAGGGCACGGCCAGGACCTGGCCGAACTCCAGCACACGGATGCCTGCAAGCGGCCCCTGGTTCCCCCCCTCGCCCGTCATCAGCGGCGCTTCGGCAATCGCACGGTGCCGGAACCCAGGATCGACACTTCGTCGGTATGGGTGCGGGCTTCCTGCTCGATGTCGACGAGACCGAAGTTCGGGTCCGCGTCGTCACGGACGGCGGTCACCTTGCCGCGAATGAAGATGGTGTCGCCTTCCGGATTGTGGCGGCGGATCTTGCTCTTGGCGTTGACCAGGAAACCGTCGTCGCCCATCCAGTTGGTCATGTGATGGGTCAGCCACGAGCAGCGCTCGGGGCCGTAATCGTAGGCGCCGGGGGCGCCGACCGCGAGGGCCAGGTCCTGCTCCCAGTGCACGCGCTCGGGGCAATCCGGAATATTGAAGCGGTTCGGAATGCCGAGGCCCGGATGGGCGTGGATCTGTTTCCAGTTGAGCTTGTTGGCGCGGATATAGAGCCCGCCCCAGCCCTGCGCATAGGCGATGAAACCAGTCACCGTCATCGGCCCCTTGACCATGGTCGGGATTTCATCGCCGACGGCAACGTCGTCGAAGTATCGGGTCTCGGCGCCTTGCACATGTTCCTCGGCATAGTGGCGGTAAATCTCGGTCAGTTCTTCGTCAGTGTAGCGCTCGGCGGGCTTGGCCTTCAATTCCTTGTATTTGGTGCCGAGTTCGCGCGCCGTGTCGCGTTCTGTGCGGAAACACCAGCTATCGGCCTCGGCCAGCTTGTCGCCTTCCTGGTTGTAGAAATCGACGTGATAGATCTGCTGGATGGCGCGGCCCGAGAAGCGGGTTTCGTGCGGGATCAGCTCCTTCAGGTACGACTCGGTCCGAAGCTCGTCGCCGCGCTTGACCCATTTGTGCCAGGTCCAGTCGGCGCCGGCCCACATGGCGTGCACGCCCGGCAGCCCGCCGACATAGCCCGAAATGATGCGCGAGCAGGAAAACAGGAACGACGGCAGCGCGACGATGCCGCCGTGCTGGGTCTTGGCGGCGTAGTCCGGGTCGCACCAGAGCGGGTTGTCGTCGCCGATGCCGTGTGCGTAATGGCGGATGTTGTCGCGCGTCGCCTCGTGACACCAGGGCTCGATCTCGTTGTCGATCTTGACGCCGATGCGCTTGCTCAACTCGTCGAGGCCCTGCTCGGTGATACGGGGGAAATTGCCGGGTGTGTTATCCATGGGGGTATCGTCCATCATGATTTCTCTGCGTCCCTTAATGCTTTGCGGTTGATCTTGCCGGCGGGGGTCTTGGGCAGCGATGCCGCAAAGGCCACCTGGCGTGGGTACTCGTGCCGCGCAAGGCGGCTTTTGGCCAAATCCTGAAGCTCGGCCACGAATGCGTCGGAAGCGGCGCGTGGGGAAACCACCACCGCCTTGGCCACCTGGCCGCGGGTCTCGTCGGGGACGGCGATCACCGCCACCTCGTTAACGTCCGCGTGGGTCATCAGCGTGTTTTCGATTTCCTGGGCGCTCATGGTCCAGCCGGCCGAGATGATGACGTCGTCGGCACGGCCGTCGTGGTAGAAATGCCCGTCGGCGTCCAGGTGGCCCAAATCCTTGATCGGAAACCAGCCGTCCGGGCGCTTGACGTGAATCTCGCCGACCTCGTCCGGCCCGGTCTCAGTGCCGTCCGGCCGGAGGATCGCGACCTCGACGCCGGGCACCGGCTTGCCGAGGGAGCCCGGCTTGAACCGGAAGTCCTCGGCGCCCGGATAGCCGGCGAGAATGACGCCGACTTCGGTGCTGCCGTAGATGGAGCGCGCATGTTGGCCGAAGGTGGCCTTCACCCATTCGGCGGTGTCGCCGTCAATGGCCTCGCCGGTGAAGGTGAGTTTCTCGAGCCCGAAGGCATGGATGTCGGCGGTGCCGGCCTGCTTCATCATGCGGTAGTGGGTGGCGGCAGCCGACATGTTGGTGATCTTGAAATCCTCGATCGCCTGCATCAGGCGCTCGGCATCGAAGGGGCCGGCATAGGCGGCGATGGAAACCCCCAGCGACAAGGGCGCCAGGGTGCCATGCCAGAGCCCATGCCCCCAGGCCGGGGACGACGGGCACATGTAGCGGTCGCCCGGGCGCACGCCGGTGGCATAAAGCGCCGCGATGGCCACCGTGACCACGGCGCGGTGCCGGTGCTTAACCGCTTCCGGCAGTTGCCGCGTGGTGCCGGAGGTATACTGGTACATAGCCATGTCGCCAGCGGTAGTATTGGGGGTGAATTCGTCCGATTGGCCAGCCAGTTCGTCCAGGAACGCCGCATCGGCGATGATACAGGGCACGCTGGCGGCTTCGCTGAGCCCGGCCTTCTCCGGCGCCAGCACCAGCAGCGCCGGATCGCAATCGTCGATCCGGAGCGCCAAGCCCTCGGGGCCGAACAGCGTAAACAGCGGCACCGCCACGGCGCCCCGCTTCATGGCGCCGAAAAGTGCCGCGTAGAACGGCAGCGACGGCTCCAGCATGATCGCCACCCGGTCGCCTTCCGCGACTCCTTTCGCAACCAGCCAGTTGGCGAAGCGGTTAGACCAGGCCTTGAGATCGCCGAAGGTGATGGTTTCGTCGCTGCCGCCGGCATGGGCGATCTGGATGGCGATGCGCTCCGGCGGATGACGGTCGACGCATTCGTGACCGATGTTCAGGTGTTCGCGGTCACCGTCGAACAGATCCCAGAGCGCGGCCTTGGAAAAATGCCGGCCGGCATCAGCATAGGAAGTGAGGTCGGTCAGCTTGACCATGATCGTCCCCGAGATTGAAGCCTTTGGTTTGTTGTTGGCGGGATGGTAGCACCGGGAAAAATTTTTTGTCAAATACGAATTTATAATTGTCTATTGACAATTGTTGATGACGTCCTATGGTTCGCTCATCCGCCACTTCGAGGCCGCCCGATGAACGCCGAAAACCCCGCCCGCCCCGTCAATGCCGTCATCCGCGCCGCCGCTATTCTTCGGCTGCTGGGCGGGGCGGAACGGCCGCTGACCGTCACCGAAATCGCCACCGAGCTCGGTCTGGTGCCGAGCACTGTCCTGCACATCCTGCGCACCCTGGCTCATGAAGGCCTCGCCGCCACCGAGGCGGGATCGAAGCGCTATCGGCTGGGGCCGGGCACGGTCGAGTTGGCGCGTGCCTACCTGGGCAGCCCGCCGTTGGCCCGGCGATTTCAGCCGCATCTCGATCAATTGGCGCGCGAACACGGCGTCACGGCGCTCGGCATCGAATGGGACGGCGGCCCGGCACTGACGGTCACGGCCATCGCCTGCGCGACGACGAATTTCAGCGTCCACGCCAACCTGGGCAGCCGCTTCCCGGCCCTGACCAGCGCCACCGGGCGCTGCTTCGCCGCCCACGGTGATTGGAGCGAGGCCGCGCTGGAACGCGCTTTCGCCGATCTCGACTGGCAGGAAGCACCGGATTTCGCCACCTGGATGGCGGAGGTTCGGGCCGTTCAGCGGAACGGCTTCGCCGAGGACGACGGCAACTATCTGGCCGGGGTCACGGTGCTGGCGGTGCCGGTGCTGGACGGCGCCGGCCGGGCCGTCGGCGCGCTCACGGCCTTGGCGCTCAGCGGGCGGCTTTCGGCAGCCGAGCGCGGGCCCCTGATTGACGATCTCAAGGCCGCCGGACACGCCCTCTCGACAGCCTCGGAAGCGCACGCCGTACGCGTTGACACCCCCGCCCACTAAATATATAAAAATCGAATATGAACCGGTTGGCCTAGGATACAGAAGAGTGTCACAACAATAATAGGGGCCTGGCCGCCACCTGGAAGCTAATCATCCCTCGGGTTGAGTTTTTAAATCGGGAGACTTCGAAATAGCGGGAATCGCCTAGCGCGCAAGCTTGGGATATAACCATCGCAAGGATTGTGCCTTTGCCGATTCAATTTCCGGACTTCCAAGCAAGCGTCGGGGACCGCGACGTAAATCATGCCGAATACCGTTCATCTGCCAGAATCTAGGCATAAAGGGCCCATTTTTCACGTCCGGGGTCTTGCCTTGATGCGGCCCGTGAAACACCATGGCGCCGCCATCCGAAAATTTGGCGATGTCGAAAATCGACGCAGGCTCAGGATCGTCCCGAGCTTGTGATGTTTATGAATAACCAACGTTGGGGCTAACGAATGTTCACCAGCAATCCATTCGCCGAACTTTCGGCATCCGTTTCGCCGGAACTCATCCAAGGATACGTGATCCTCATGTTCATCCTTGTCGTGGGCGGCACGATCATTGACGTCATTCACAAGAAGAGCGCCAAGTATTTCTTCGAGAACGCCAAGAAGGCCGAGGCCTCGCGCAAGCGCGAAGTCGGCGGCGGCGAAAAGGTCGGCATCGCGATCAAGACCGTCGCCGAAGACGTCCTGACCTCGGGCGAGTTCTGCAACCCGCGCCGGCGCGTGTCGCACCTGTTCACCATGTACGGCTTCATCCTGTTCGTGATCACCACGGTCGCGCTGGTGTTCGCTTACCCGAACCGGGAAGCGCCGGGCATCGTGGCGCAACTCTGGCACCTAGGCGCGCTGTCGGTCTGCTTCGGCGGCTACTGGTTCTGGTTCTTCATCCGCGTCGACGTGGCGGCCGAGGGCAACCCCTGGTACCGGATCGTCAAGGCCGACATGTTCATCCTGTCGCTGCTCGGCACCACCACCTTCGGCCTGATCTGGTCGGTGACGCAGGCCGGCGGCAGCGCCTGGTCGACGTTGTTCCTGACGCTGTTCATCATCTCCAGCCTGGTGCTGTTCGGCGGTGTGTTGTGGTCGAAGTTCGCTCACATGTTCTTCAAGCCCGCCGCCGCGTTCCAGAAGCGCATGATCAAGGCCGACGGTTCGCGCGAGAACCTGCCCGAGATCGGCGATCTTTCGGATCCGGAGCTGCAGAAGAAGTTCCCCGATATTCCGCAGTACATGGGCGCCAACCCGCCCTACATGGGCCTCGGCATCAAACGCGAGCCGCCGCGGCACTATTGAGATCAAACCCTATTCAATCGTCTGATTAGAGAGAAACCGTATCATGCCTACTTTCGTTTACATGACCCGATGCGATGGGTGTGGGCACTGCGTCGATATCTGCCCGTCCGATATCATGCACATCGATAAGACCTATCGACGCGCCTACAATATCGAGCCCAACATGTGCTGGGAGTGCTATTCCTGCGTGAAGGCCTGCCCGCAGCACGCCATCGACGTCCGCGGCTACGCCGACTTCGCGCCGCTCGGCCACTCGGTCCGCGTCGACCGCGACGAGGAAAAGGGTGTCATTGCCTGGCGGATCAAGTTCCGCAACGGCAAGAAGGACCTCAACCTCCTCGCGCCGATCACCACCAAGCCCTGGGGCAGCGGCATTCCGCAGCTCAAGGACGAGGCCGGTCCGACGCAGGAAATGCGCGACAGCCAATTGCTGTACAACGAGCCCAAGTACATCCGCTTCGATGACGGCGGCCTGCATACCTTGGAATCGAATGGGCTTACGATGAAAAAAGGCGTGTACTACTGATGGCTTACAAAACGATCACGGAAGACAACATCGACATCCTGGTCGCCGGCGCCGGTCTCGGCGGCACTGGTGCAGCCTTCGAAGCCCGTTTCTGGGGCCAGGACAAGAAAATCGTCATCGCCGAAAAGGCCAACATCGACCGCTCCGGCGCCGTCGCCCAGGGCCTCTACGCGATCAACTGCTACATGGGCACCCGCTTCGGCGAGAACAATCCGGAAGATCACGTGCAATATGCACGCATCGACCTGATGGGCCTGGTCCGCGAAGACCTGCTGTTCGACATGGCGCGCCATGTGGACTCCACCGTGCACCAGTTCGAGGACTGGGGCCTGCCGCTGATGCGGGACGAGAAAAAGGGCACCTACCTCCGCGAGGGCCGCTGGCAAATCATGATCCACGGCGAGTCCTACAAGCCGATCGTGGCGGAAGCCGCGAAGAAGTCGGCCGACAAGGTCTACAACCGCATCTGCCTGACGCACCTGTTGATGGACGAAGCCAAGGAAAACCGTGTTGCCGGCGCCGTCGGCTTCAACGTCCGTACCGGCGACTATCACGTCTTCAAGTCGAAGACCGTGATCGTCGGCGCGGGTGGCGCATCGAACATCTATAAGCCGCGTTCCACCGGCGAAGGCAGCGGCCGGACCTGGTATGCGCCTTGGTCGTCGGGCTCCGCCTACGGCCTCTTGATCGGTGCCGGCGCGAAGATGACGCAGATGGAGAACAAGATCGTTCTCGCGCGCTTCAAGGACGGCTACGGCCCGGTCGGTGCGTACTTCCTGCACCTCAAGACCTACACTCAGAACGCCTACGGCGAAGAGTACGAGTCGAAGTGGTTCCCGGAACTGCAGAAGATGGTGGGCAAGGAATACCTGGATCCGGAACTGTCGCACAAGACGCACCGCCCGATCCCGACCTGCCTGCGAAACCATGCGCTGATCTCCGAGGTCAATGCCGGCCGCGGTCCGATCCACATGGTCACCATGGAAGCCTTCCAGGACCCGCACCTGGAAGAAATCGGCTGGCACAACTTCCTCGGCATGACCGTCGGCCAGGCCGTTCTTTGGGCCGCCACCGACGTCGATCCGAAGAACGAGAACCCGGAACTGACCACGTCGGAGCCCTACGTCATGGGTTCCCACGCCACCGGTTCCGGCGCCTGGTGCTCGGGCCCCGAGGACGTCTCGCCGCCGGAATACTTCTGGGGCTACAACCGCATGACCTCGGTCGAGGGCCTGTTCGGTGCCGGCGATGCCGTCGGCGGCACGCCGCACGCCTTCTCGTCGGGCTCCTTCACCGAAGGCCGCCTCGCCGCCAAGGCCGCCTGCCGTTACATCGACGACGGCAAGGCCGAAGGCATCAAGGTCACAGACAAGCAGATCAACGCCCGCCGGGAAGAGATCTACAAGCCGTTGGAGCACTACAAGACCTACCGCAACGAGATCGTTGCCGGCGACGTCAACCCCAACTACATCAACCCGCGCCAGGGCCTCGACCGACTGCAAAAGCTGATGGACGAGTACTGCGGCGGCGTCACGGTCAACTATATGACCAACGACAAGCTCCTCAACATCGGCCTCAAGAAAATGAAGCTGATGGAAGAAGACCTAGAGAAGGTCGCCGCCAAGGACGTGCACGAGTTGCTGCGTGCTTGGGAGTTGAAGCATCGCCACCGCACCTCCGAGAGCGTCATGCAGCACACGCTGTTCCGCAAGGAAACGCGGTGGCCCGGTTACTACTACCGTGGCGACGCCATGAAGCTCGACGACGAGAACTGGCACGTGTTGACGGTGTCGCGCCGCGATCCGGAAACCGGCGAGTACACCATGGAAAAAGCGCCTTGCTACCACTTGGTCGGTAAGGACGACTAACCGAAAACCGGACAGGGGTTCCCTAGCGATCTCCTGTCCGGCCTCGCAAAAGGGATCAACATGACGCGTGTTGATCTTTTTTGTTAGGCCGGACGCCGCAAACCGAAGTCCGCAACAGAGAACCGCTGATGAACATCATCGAAAAGACCGACGACGAACTTCTCGAGATCGCCAACCCGCTTTGGAGCCATCTGATCCGGTCCTCCAACGAGGGCAAGTACGGCGAATTCGTCCGCTTTTTCTCACGCGACCTGCTGCGCGGCCTCAACGAGATCGAGGTCGGCAAGCAGTTCGCCAACAGCGAACTGACGCGCAACCTGTCGGAATCGGTGGAATTTCTGGGCACCATCCGGCGCGGCAACTACGTGACCATGCTCTACCGCACGCGCAGCACCAAGCGCGAAGGCGAATGGCTGGGCCGGTTGGTCCTCGGTTACGAAGACGACGAGATCAGGATTTTCGGCGCCTCGATCTTCTGATCGGCCGGCGGCTATTGGCACGGACGCGACATGAGCGACACCATCCAGGACGGGAAATACGTCGAGCTCACCTACAAGGTGATCGACCAGAAGACGGGGAGCCAATTGATCGCCGTCGAATTTCCGATCGGCTACGTTCATGGCGCCAACGATATCCTGGCCCCCGCCGTCACCGAGGAACTGCAAGGCAAGACCGCCGGCGAGGTGATCGAGGTACCGATCGACTGCAACGCGCTCTATGGGCCGCGGGACGAATCACTGGTGTTCACCGACAAGATCGAGAACGTGCCCGAGGAATACCGGGAAGTCGGCACAACCATCATCACCGAGAACGAAAAGGGCGAGACCCGCAGTTTCCTCGTGACGCGGATGGACGACGAAACCCTGACGGTCGATGGCAACAACCCGCTGAGCGGCCGTCATGTGATTTTCATGCTGTCGGTGCTCAACGTGCGCGACGCAACCGACGACGAGATCGAGGCCGGCGGCGCCATCGGCAAGGCGCCCAAGGTCGATCAGGCCCGTATGGTGCCGATTTGAACCGGCGCTATCATTCAGAACGAGTAACGAGTAGATTTTAACGCAACCGCCGCATCAATTTCCTGTAGAGAGGTGACTTATGAGCGACGAACCGAAAACCAAGCGTGAAGTGCCGGAAGGCAAATCGGCTTACGTCTCGACCAAGCAGATGCCCGCCAACGAAAAGGGCTTCGTCGGCTACGAGACCACGTGGGAGCCGTGGCAGAAAGAAGTCGAATACACCACGCCGAAGCGTCCGTAATCAGGCCGCTTTCATGGGATGCGGCGTGAGACCGGCCCCGGATCGCGGGCTCCGCTTTCACGCGCTTCCATCCCTGCCCGCGCCAGACGACGCCTCCTGCCGGACCGGCCATGATCCTCGCGCAAATCACCGATAGCCACCTTTTGCTGCCGACGGACGAACACCCCGCCGCCGGCGACCGGCTGGACAACTTGCGCGCCGCCGTCAATCGCATCAACGCCATCGAAGGCGGTGTCGATGCCGTCATTCACACCGGCGACATGGCGCACAATCACCTTCCCGAGGAATACGCGCTGGCGCTGGAGATCCTCTCCGAGTTAACGGCGCCGCTCTATGTGGTGCCCGGCAACCGCGACAGCCGCCGCAATCTCAGGCACGCTTTCGGCGGCGGTTACATGGATGGCAACGGCGATGCGCCAATCCTCTATGCCATCGATACCCACGCGGTGCGCCTTGTCGCATTCGACAGCCAGTCCGGCCGCAAGCAAGATACCGGCGATCAGGGCCACCAGCGCAAGGGCGATCTGGACAAGCAGCGCCTGGACTGGCTCGATTCGACCCTGGCCGCCGCACCGGATACCCCGACCGCGATCTTCATGCATCATCCGCCGGTGCCGATCGAGACTTCCACCTATCCCTGGCAATGGCTGCGGGACGAAGCCGGTGACGAACTGGCCAGTGTCGTCTCCAGGCACCCGCAGGTGCTTCGCCTGTTCTGCGGCCATAGCCACCGCGCCTACACGAGCGACCTCGCCGGCGTCCGTGTCAGCACCCAGCCGAGCATCGCCGTCGACCTCCGCCTCGGCGAGTTCGCGCCGGAAATGCAGGACCGGCCGGTTTTCCAGGTGCACCAATTCGCGGACGGCGATTTCTCTAGCGAAATGCTTATTGCCGACACGTCTGCGGCACGGCATCCGCATCGCTCATCGACGGCAGCCGAGTAAGCGGCACGGCTTCAGCGAGCCGGGTCGCCGTATTCCCGGATATAGTCCTGGCGGATATCGAAACGGTCACGGCTCCAGTCACAGTAGGTGGCGATCTGGGTCACCCGCCCCGTATCGTCGGAAAACGGCATCCTGAGCGTGATCTGCATGTAGTTGGGCCCGCTATTGCCGGCCTGCATCGAATATTCGGCGCCGATGGCTTCGTGCGCATCGACCACGTCCTGGTATTGCTCGCGTGTCAGCAGCGCCGTCGGCTCGGAGCGGATATCGTCGATCGATTGATGGGTCATGTCGATGCCGTGCATGCTGACCGACGCGGTGCCCCAGAACCGATAGACGAAATCCATGGGATCGTAACGGACATCGACGATCAAAAAATAGGGGATCAGGTCGACCGGCAATTCGAACCAGTCCCACTCCGACCATTTCGGCGACTTTCGCGCCCCCTTCAGCCGGCACCAATACTCATAACAGGCTTGGTAATCCGGAGAATCGAACCGTATCGGCGAATGTCGCAAATAATCTTCAGGCGGCATCGGCTAGGCGTCCCGTCGTCGGCTCGTCTCTCGTTCATTGGCGGGCGCACGCCCACCGTCATCAGCCTACCACATCGGCCGGCGTGGGTGCGCGAAAATGCTCTTCGACATAGGCGGCAAGCCGATCGATGCATTGCTCGGCGTTAAGGCCGACGGCGTCGAGTAACACTTCGGGTGCCGCCGGGGCCTCATACGGCGCCGAAACGCCGGTAAAATCGGCAAGCTCGCCGGCGCGCGCGCGGGCATAGCGCCCCTGATCGTCACGCGCTTCACAGATCTCGGCCGGGACATCGAGGAACACTTCATGGAAGTTCACCGCCGCGCCGCGTGCCGCCGCGCGATCGATCTCGAACGGTGAGATAAAGGCCGCGATCACCACCACGCCTGACCGCGCCATCACCGCCGCCAGTTCGCCGGCACGACGGATATTTTCCTTGCGGTCATCGCGACTGAAACCGAGGTCCGAACAAAGCCCGGCGCGCACGCTGGCGCTGTCGAAGGCGAAGACTTCGTAGCCCCGCTCGAACAGCCGCTGTTCCAAGCCGAAAGCGATGGTTTTCTTGCCCGATGCCGGCAGGCCCGTGAACCAGATTACGCCGCCCCGATGGCCCTGGCGGCGCCAGCGTTCGGCTTCGCCGACCAGATGCGGCACGCGTGTGACGTTGGTTGATTTCATCGCCATTGATGTATCCCCAACCGCCCCCTTTGTCCATTTCCCCCTGCATTCGCGTTGGCCGCCGCCGCCAGCATGCAAGAGGCGCATAAAGCCATGCCCATGACGCTACGGATGACGAAAAAACCTGGACGGCACCGCCCTTGGGATGGGATAAAAGGTCATATTTCAATATTTCCAGAATTGTCGAAAACGAGAGGCCCATCATGTCCCGTATCAGCATTTACGACCCGCCCGGCTGCTGCTCCACCGGTGTTTGCGATCCCGGCACGAGCGATCAAATGGCGCAATTCGCATCCGCCATCGACGCGCTGATGAAAGGCGGCCACGACGTGGCGCGCTTCAACATGGGCACCCAGCCCGGCGCCTTCGTCGAGAACGCCGTGGTCAAGAACGCGCTCGATACCGACGGCATGGATTGCCTGCCTCTGGTCTTGCTCGGTGACGAGATCGTCTCCAAGGGCGCTTACCTGAACCGCGCCGAACTGGGCGAGAAGGTCGGTGTCGAGATCGCCTCCCAGCCGGCGGCTTCGAGCTGCTGCGGCGGTGACGCCAAAGAGGAAGCGGAAGCTTCCAGCTGCTGCGGCTGATCCGGCATGCAGGTCCTCGAGAACCCGACGCCCAACCTGTTCTTCACCGGCAAGGGCGGCGTCGGCAAGACGTCGCTGTCCTGCGCCACCGCGGTGGCCCTGGCCGATTCCGGCAAGAAGGTACTGCTGGTCAGCACCGATCCGGCTTCCAACATCGATGAGGTCTTCGGCGTGCACATCGGCACCAAGCCGGCCGCCATCGCCGAGGTGCCGAACCTGTCGGCGCTCAATGTCGACCCGGAAGCGGCGGCCGAGGAATACCGCGAACGGGTGATCGGCCCCTACCGGGGGGTGCTCCCCGATGCCGCCATCAAGAGCATCGAGGAACAGTTCGCCGGCGCCTGCACCGTCGAGATCGCCGCCTTCGACGAGTTCGCCAAGCTGCTCGCCAACGAGGACGTGACGGAAGGCTACGACCACGTCGTCTTCGACACGGCGCCGACCGGCCATACGCTCCGGCTGCTAACGCTGCCCACCGCCTGGACCGGCTTCATCGAGGACAGTTCCGCCGGCACGTCCTGCATCGGCCCGCTGGAGGGCCTGAAGGCGCAGCGCGCACTTTATGAGGCCGCCGTCAACGCGCTCGCCGACGGCGACAACACGACGCTGGTGCTGGTCAGCCGGCCGGACCGCGCGGCGCTCATTGAGGCGGCGCGCACCAGTGAGGAATTGGCCGAGATCGGCGTCAAGAACCAGGCGCTGGCGCTGAACGGCGTGTTCAAGGCGACAGATGCCGCGGACGCGGTCGCCGTCGCCATGGAAGCCCGCGCGCAATCGGCCATGGGCGAGATCCCGGCGGCCCTGAACATTTTGCCGCGCCGCGACCTGCCGCTGAAGTCCGGCCAAGTGCTGGGCGTCGCGGCGCTGCGCCAACTGCTCGGCGACGACGACCTTCCCGCCACGGCCGACACCGGCAACGAAGTGCCGCTGCCGGCCGGCATCGAGAGCGTCATCGACGATCTCGCGCGCCAGGGCCACGGCGTGGTCATGACCATGGGCAAGGGCGGCGTCGGCAAGACCACCATCGCCGCGCGCATCGCCGTCGAACTGGCGGGACGCGGCCACAAGGTGCACCTCTCCACCACCGACCCGGCGGCGCATGTGGCCGACGCGGTGGGCGACGTGCCGCCGAACCTGGAAGTCGGCCGCATCGACCCGGAAGTCGAGGTCGAGCGCTACCGCGCCGACGTGCTCGCCTCCACCGGTTCCAAGCTGGATGAAGCCGGCCTGGCGCTGCTGGAAGAAGACCTGAGCTCCCCCTGCACGGAAGAGATCGCGGTGTTCCAGGCCTTCGCCCGCACCGTCGATCAGGCGCAGGACCAGATCGTCGTGCTCGACACGGCGCCGACGGGCCATACCATCCTGTTGCTCGACGCCGCCGAGAGCTATCACCGCGAAGTCTCGCGGCTGACCACCGGTGTCCCGGAAGCGGTGGCCAACCTGCTGCCCCGGCTGCGTGACCCGGAATTCACCCGCGTGCTGATCTGCGCCCTGGCGGAAGCAACGCCCGTGCACGAGGCGGCGGAACTGCAGCGCGACCTCGGCCGCGCCGACATCGCCACCTACGGCTGGGTCATCAACCAGAGCCTGGCGCCCTTGAACATCACCGACCCGGTGCTGGCCGCGCGCCGCGCCCAGGAACGGCGCTACATCGCCGAGGTGGTGAACGAGCATGCCGGCAAGGCGAAAGTCGCCATCGTTCCGTGGCGCGCGGAAGCCGAGTGGAAACAGACGGCGCTCACCGACAGCAACGCCGCCTGAGCATGACCACCGATCACGCGACCCGCGTCGCCCTCGTCGGCCTCGGCGTCATGGGCCAACGCATGCTGGCCAACATGGCCAAGTACGGCGGCTTCGATCCGGCCCTTGCCTGGGACCCGTCCGCCGCCGCCTGCGAGGCGGCCCGGGTGATCCATCCCGGCATCGAAATCGTCGCCGACCCGATGGCGATGATCGCAGCGGATCAAACGGACCTCGTCTACATCGCGACGCCGCCCGACAACCACGCCGAATACGCCATCGCCGCCGCGGCCGCCGGGAAGCCGATCTATTGCGAGAAGCCGCTCGGCACCGACGTCGAGGACAGCCGCCAACTGGTGGAGGCCATCCAGGCGGCGGGTGCCCGCACCATCGTCAACTTCTCGCTGGCCTCGGCACCGGCGGCGAACGCCATCGCCGATGCCCTTGCGAGCGGCGAGATCGGTGACGTAGAGAGCGTCGACATCCACCTGCACTTCTGCCGCTGGCCGCGCGACTGGCAGGCGCCGGCGGCCTGGCTGAGCCAGCGCGAACAGGGCGGCTTCGTGCGCGAGACCTTTTCCCATTACGCCTACCTGACGCGCCGGCTGTTCGGCGACATCGAGCTTTTGAGCGCCACCGCCAGCTATCCGGACGACGGCGTCTCGGCGGAATCCCACGCCATGGCGATGATGGATTGCGCCGGCATTCCCGTCAGCTTCAACGGCGGCACCGGCGGGCTCGGAAACAGCGGCGCCGACCGCATCGAATATACGGTCTGGGGATCGAAGCAGGTCTACCGCCTCTATGACTGGAACCGGCTCCGGAGCAACGACGGCTCGGGCTGGCGCGAGCATCTGGGCGACATCGCCGACACCCGCGAGGAAGGCTACCGCCTGCAGCTCGAGAACGCGGCGAAATTCTGCCGGGGCGAGCCGCACGGCCTCGCCACTTTCGAAGATGCGCTGGCGGTCCAGGAACTGGTCGAGGACATCCTCGGCGAAGCGTGAGGCTCAGGCCGACAAGTAATCCCTGACCGACAGCACCAGCGTCACCAATCCCATCAGCGCCAGCGCCACCAGCGCCGCCGTGCGGAAAATGGCGTTGCCGCGCCCGAAAAAGAACCGCACCCCGATCTGCGTGAAGCCGGCATAGAACGGCATCAAGAGAAGCGTGAACACCAGCACCTGCTGGGTAAACAGCCCCATGAAAATGATTGGCGGCAGGTTGCAGATGGCGAGCGCCGAAACCGCGCCGATGACGTTGGCGCGCTGCAACTCAGGTGTGCCCGGCCTAGCCAGCGCCACCGCCACCGCCGGCGGCCCGCCGATGCCGGCAGCCCCCTGCACCAGCCCGGCAATGCCGCCCGCCGTCAACAGCGTGCGCAGACCGCCGCCCGGCGACATGCGCCAGCCCTTGTACATCAGCCCCACCATGATCAGCACGAAGACGGCAATGGCGATCTTCATCAACTCCGGTTGCGCGGTCACCAGGATCCAGGTGCCGACGGGCGCCGCGGCGAAACTGGCCAGCACGAAGGGAACGATGAACCCGCGCTCGCCGGTACGGATGGCGTTCGGCATCAGCTGGAACATGGTCGGCAAGCCCGACAGGCAGGAAATCGCCACCGCCGTCCGGGGCCCGAGCACCAGGCTCAGCGCCATGATCACCGCCAGCGCGCCGCCGAACCCGACGAAGCCCCGGATGAACCCGGCAAACGCCGCCGCCGCCGCCAGCACCGCGAGTTGCAACGCCGACACCGGCGCCAAGGCATCCGTAAACATCTGAACGATTGCGTCCATCCCCCACCCTTTCGGCGAAAACTCTACAGCAGGGGAAAAGCGAAGCAACGCCGCAATGCGACCCACGGAAATCCGGCTGGCCAAGCAGTACAACAAGAACGTCGAAATCAGACGCTTGGCGTGGAATTCGTTTCGGAAGCGTTTTTCCGGGGTCAAAAAGTGTTTCGATTCAATGCCATCATAAAAAAGTGACGAAACGAACCCAATTTTGCCCCCGTGGCCCACGCACGGCGAAACGCGGGTTGGAAGCCGTTGATTCGAAACGATTTCCAAAAAAATCTCAGGAACGAACCCAATTCTCACCCGCAGCACGCCGAGGATGGCCCGGTTGCCAATGGGCTTTCAAGACGCGCGTCTCCAGCGGTCTCGATACTCACCACATACCACACCGTCGTCCCCGCGAAGGCGGGGACCCACTTGATGCCGCAGGCATCATCCACTTCCGGCCATTGAGCGAGCGGACAAACCGACTGGATTCCCGCCGGAGCCTGTGCCCGCGCAGGCGGGTACGGGAATGACGATGTTTGTTTAACCGGCCCCAATGCGTCCCCGAGTGTGGAACCATCGGCCCCGGCCCAAATCGTATTCGATTGTAAAATAGCGGCCCACCGCCGGCCGGCACCGACGCGGCGAACCGCATATAGCACAGCCGTCTCAAAAAGGCAATAAATTCCTATTAATAGGTTCGGCTTGCGGCCGCCAACAGACGAGGGTCCGATACCGAGCGGAAAGCGGTCGTTGCTAGTTGTCGAAGGTATCTTCCGCTTTTGACCCAAGGCGGACATATTACCGACGAGGATGGATGCAGACCAGCGGCAGCGTCGGTTTGTCTTCTTGGAGTGGTTCAAACTAGTAGGGTACGATCTATGTGTAACAATCACTCAGCGTGAAATGGAGGAGGAAATGAGGCAAAGTTTTGCGAGTGGCATTGGGGTCTTTCTAATTGCGACGGCGATACCTGCGCCGAGTATCGCCGGCACGATGAAAGGCTGGGTCGAGGATGCATATAAACAGATCGATTCACCGTTGATTGAAACGCTCCAAATTTATCGCTCCAACGGCTTCGTCTTGATCGATGTCGCGTCCAACTATGCCGCATACTCGTTCCGAGCGCAGCGTTTAACACAGGCTCAGAGAGAGAAAATCGGCGCCGTTGAGGGGAGTGCGACACTGGTCTTGAGCTATCGCTCATGTGCACCTCAAACAGGTTGGATGAACGGCAACATTTCGCAGATCACAATCAAGAATACCGTCGAGGAAGCTGCCGATTTGGCTGAGGAACTCAGGGAACTGGTCGAGTTTTCCGAGGAAATGAAATTCAAAGCATGGGGGTTTGGTGCATCAAAAGCCCGAAAGGATCAGGTTTTTATGGGTTGGAATGATGCAAACGAGAATTCCGTTGAAATCCAGATCAACAAGCAAACCCATCAACTGGTTTGGCAAATCAATAAGGCTTGCCCAAAGAATTGACTGACCCTCTCAGCGACGGCAATCGAGAGGGCTGAAACCACTATTAAGCAAGAACACAAGAAAGCTTTGAAGACGATGAGGCAGTTGATCCAATTCGGGCTCAGTTCGGTGGTCCGCTACTGGCACCACTCGGTCCTTGACAGCACGGCCCGATTCCGTCCGCTCCTGAAGGCTAAGCCGACGTGAACATCGCAGCAATCGGGATTCCGGAAAACAAAGTCGGGTTTAGCCTCAGCAGCGGACTCGAAAACGCCCGAGCCTGGATGCGTGCTTTTGACCCTGAGCAGTCTAAGAGTCCCTGGCGCCCCTACTTCCGCTTGCGGATCAGTTTCCAGACGTTTCAGCCGTTGTCGCGCCACAGCCCCTGGGTGCCAGGAGGCGTCATTCGCACCGGCTTCAGAAAAGATCCGCAATCGAATTAGACACCGGACATCATAGCTTCCGAGCCAAACGGGTTCGAGATGACCCAAGGCCGATATTTCGGCAACGGGTCTACAATCATTCCCAACTCAACATTTCCGGGAAAAATCGAAATCGATAATTTGCAGCCCTGTTGGGCTTCCATCAATCTGGAACCGGAACCGGAACCTCCACGCCCATTAGCGGGGCGTACTGCTGGGCCCCGAAAATATCGGGGTCACCGGGGCTACCGCTCGGGCAGATCCGGTAAATCGTGAATTTGATGGCGTAGGCTGGGTCGTATTCGACGAAATCGGAAATGCGGGCATCATCGATGCCGAACAACCGAGCGACGCTTTGGCGGGTCAGCACGCCGCTCGCGCGCACCATTTCATAGTCGGCTCTCTCGCGGAAGATGATGTCGAAGGTAATCTTGTCGACACCGGCGTTCTTCGAGCGGATGGTTTTGGCGATTTCGTGCAGTTTCTTTGTGGCCATGGGGGATCTCCTGGCGTCAAACGCCGGCTTCGGTCATGTGGCACGGAAACAGTTCCATTTCATCGTCCACAGCCACTGTATGGTTGAGAGTCCAGGTGTAGCCCGGACTGGCGCGCAGCACCTCGTCGAGTAGGAACGATACTGATCCGGCAGTACCCTTTACGTCGGGCAGGCGTGCGTAGAACATCTGCCGCGTGCCGGTCATGCAAATTTCCTCAGCCATTTCGGCACTCGGCGCCACGGATTGAACGACAATGCAGAGTTCATGGCTCTGAGGCTGATGGACAGGTTCCAGATCGCCCATGACGCCGTTTTTGCCGAAGACGTTGTAGTGCAACTCGTAACCGGTTTCGCCGAATCGCTCGCGCACCTGGGTCTTGGCCCATTCGATCACCTGATCGACGTTCGCGATGGTATAAGGGTCGCGGATCGAAGCGATGCCGACATAGCGCTCACCCAACTTGCCGGCACCTTCCAACTTCACCCTTATCTCATTGGCCGGCACGAATTGGGCCCCGGTGATACGGGTCGTTTTCTCCGCCACCTGTTCATAAGAACAGTTGGTCATGTCCAGCAGTCCGCCCGCAACGTATTCGTGGTAGGGGTTGGAGCGTTCGTACATGGCATGACCGGCGACGCTGGCAATGGTACAGCGCTGAGCCGGACTCATGGCCGTGACCAATACATCGCCGTCATCGGTAACCTCGCCCAGGATGGTTTCCTTGCCGCCGTAAGGTTCGGCGCAGAAGGACGCGCATTCCATCACCTTGCCGAGGTAGTAGCTTTCCGAAAAGCCATGCCCGCGATGCAACGCGGCACCGGCGAACACGGCGCTGTCCGATGAGCGGCCGCCGATGATCACGTCGGCACCTTGCTCCAAAAGCTTCATGAACGGCCTGGCGCCGGCCATGGCGACGATGCGGTCGGTGGCATCGAGTTCTTCTGGCGTCAGATCCGGACGGTTGTCGAGGCCCAGGATCGGTGAGCCGGATCGCATCTTTTCGCGCAAGTAGTCGTGACTGACCTCCGAGTAAAAATATCCGACTTTGAACTTGGCCAACCCATGCTTCTCGGCGAGCGACTTGATCATCGAGACATAAAGATCGACCCGGCTATTGGTCCCGGTGTCGCCGGCGGAACCGATGATCATCGGAACGCCCAGTTTTCGTGCCGCCAGGAGCATCTCCTCCAGGTCGTGTTCCTGCCACTGACGCGGGCTGGTCGACGTATCTGAGCCGAGAGGCACCGGCCCGACATCATCGCTGCCGGAATCCGCGGCAATGAAATCCGGACGTTCGGCCACGCCGAGGTGGAAGCTTTCCGGCTTCAATGGCGCAAATCCAAGGTGACCATTTGGACAAATAATGCGGGTGGAACCCATGTGGCTATCGTCTCCCCAAGAAATTTCGCGACAATAAATATGTCGACGCAATGCGATGCATTCATCGTGCCAGTTGGTAGCAAGGCGAAACTATCAATGAATTCAGCCTTTTATCCATGGGGCAGGTGCGAGCCGCCATCTGACGCCGTGAAATTTTACCGGAGCGCGTGAAAAACACGCAGCCGCCTGTCCCTACAATCCAAGTTTGCTCATCTGGTGGCGCAACGCGTGTCGGGAAATGCCCAGGGCCTTCGCTGCCGCGGAAACGCCGCCGTGTGTCTCCAGTGCTCGAGAAACCAGTTGAATCTGAAACGCTCGCGTCGCTGCGTGAAAGTTCATCGGCGCGTCCGCTGCCGTGTCCGCAGGCGGATGTGCAGCGATACGGTCGTTCTCGACCTCGCGCATGATACGAGGTGGAAGGTGGGAGACCAGAACTCGGCGATCGTCCTCGAGAATGAAGATACGTTCCAGCAGATTTTCCAGTTCTCGGACGTTTCCGGGCCAGTGATAGCGCAAGAAAACGTCTTCGACGGCTGGCTCCATGGCGCGAATAACGCGTCCGTATCGCGCGCTGTACTTACGCATGAAATACTCGGACAGGATCAGGACATCTCGCCCGCGTTCACGCAGCGGCGGAACATTGATAGCAACGACCTGAAGCCGGTAATAGAGATCGTCGCGGAAGCGGCCCGCGCCCACCTCTCCATACAGAATTCGGTTGGTTGCCGCGATGAATCGGACATCGACCTTATGTGAGCGAACGGCACCGACGCGCCGGAATTCCTGGGTATCGAGCAAGCTTAGCAACTTCGCCTGCAACACCGGGTCCAACTCACGGATCTCGTCGAGAAATATCGTGCCGCCATCCGCGGCTTCGACCAGCCCCGTCTTTTTGGTGAGCGCACCGGTGAACGCGCCCTTCTCAAAGCCGAACAACTCGCTTTCCATTAGGTTGGCGGGGATCGCCGCGCAGTTGACGTCGATGAACGCGGCCTTGGCACGCGAACTCTGATCATGCAGCATTCGGGCGACCAGCCCCTTGCCTGTACCTGTTTCGCCGTAAATCAGGACCGTACGGGTCGGACTCTCGGCAACCTTGGCGATCAGCCGACGCACTTCGACCATGCTCGGGTGCTCACCGACAATCTCACCCTGATATGCCATGCACCCTCACTTTGAAGCGATTTCCAATCAGAAAGCGTAGACCTGCCAGGGTCCACGGCAAGGATTTCCAGGACAAAAGTATAGCTTGCGTGAATTACACGCAAATACGGCGGACGAAATCGTTTCCGACCGGTCGTCGCCGCCGTGCCGACAGACGGCCGGAGCCCCTGCGGCAGCATGGCCGGCCATCGTGGCGCCAAGTGTCTCGATGGAAACCGGCCGGCCGCCGAGGCTGTCCAGCCAGGCCTGCAGCCGCTGGAAACGCCCGACCGAATTCTCCGAGGCCGGATCGGCGGGCACCCTTGTCTGGCCCGCAGCCAACTCGGCGTCGTGGAAATGATTGGTGCGCGCAATCCCCACTGCGCCCGCTTGCTGGACGGCAATCCGGCCAGCCCCCAACTCGACCACTGCGCGCGCCCCCGTGGAATCCGCCAGCGCCACCACGCCGCCTCCGGCATGCGGCACCCTCTCGATGATCTCAAGCGCCTCCGCGACATCGCCCGCTGAAACCAGAATCTCGTTCATCAACAGATAGCGCAGCCACCCGACTCGTGGCCGGCGCCAGCCGACGCGGGTATCGACCAATGCCAGTCCATCGGAATTGATGCCGCTGGAAAAGGCTCCCGGGCTTCCCAGACTCCCGACGCTGAGTACGTGCCGCTCTCCCCACGCGGGATCGCTATCCAGGAACACGCGCTGCAGCGCCTTGTGCTCACCCCGGTAGTCACGGTTTTTGGCAAGCAGGGTTTCGCCGCCGTCACCGGAGACCGCCACGGCGCTGCATCCGTCTTCCTCCGCCGCCGGGAGGCCATCGGCATCTTCGATCATGCCCATGTGCAGGTAGACGAAGAGATTCCAGACCTCCAGTCCGTAGCCGTCGGCGATTCCCCGCAATTGCGCCAGGTGCCGAGGCCCATGACGCTCCATGAACCGCCATTGCTGCTCGATATAGCCGCCCGCCGCGGCAAGCCCGCGGGCATCATCACCGATGCGCCCCAGCACGGCGGCGCGCACGGCGGGAACCATGTCCGGCTCTGTCGCCGCCTGCCCCAAGCCGCGATCATAGGCGCCACCCGTTTGCCCCAGCGCCACCCCGTCCGAGCAGCGTGCGGTCTCCAGGCTGTCGACCAGGCCCTCGTTCATCACTCGACTAGATGACAGGCGACGGAAACGCCGCCCGCCAGGTCCCTGTGCGCAGGCTTGCTCTCGCGGCACTGGGCCGTCGCCATGGGACACCGCGTGTGGAACTTGCAACCCTTTGGCGGATCGATCGGCGAAGGCAAGTCGCCGCTCAGCCGAAGCCGCTCTGTTCTTGCCGCCGCATCAACGCGCGGCACGGCGCTCAGCAATGCCTGGGTATAAGGATGGCGCGGTGCACCCAGGATCGTGTGGACCGGACCGGTCTCGACGATTTCACCCAGATACATCACCGCCAACCGGTCGCTGACGTATCCAATGACCGAGATATCGTGCGAGATGAAAAGATAGGTCAGCCCAAGCTCGCGCTTCAACTCGTCCAGAAGGTCGATGATCTGAGCCTGGATCGAAACGTCGAGCGCGCTGACCGGCTCGTCGCAGACGATGAATTCCGGTTTCAGGGCGAGCGCCCTAGCAACACCGATGCGCTGGCGCTGACCGCCCGAGAATTGGTGCGGATAGCGCGTCATATGATCGGCCTTGAGACCGCAGCTTTCCAGAAGCTCGACCACGCGATCCCGCATTTCGGCACCATCGGCAACGCTCTGAAGGCGGAGGGCTGTGCCGATGATCTCCAGCACGGTCTTGCGCGGGTTCAAGGAAGCATAGGGATCTTGGAAGATGATCTGCATGCGCCGGCGCATGGCTTTCAGGCCATTTTCATCCAGCGCCGTGACATCCGTGCCGTCCAGTGTAACCCGGCCGGCCGTGGGCTCATGCAAACGCAGGATGGCACGTCCGAGTGTCGACTTGCCGCAACCGGACTCGCCGATCAACCCGAGCGTTTCGCCACGGTTGACGAACAGGTCGATTCCGTCGACGGCCTGAACCAGGGAGCCGGGATTTCCGGTCACCCGACCCCATAAGCCGCGTCGGCTGTCATAGTGTTTGACCAAGCCGTCGACCTTGAGAAATGGCGTCTCATGCACGGCCGTCATGACGATTTCTCCACGCCCGCCAGATGGCAACGCACGCCGTGACCATGGTCCCGATCGTGCATCCGCTGCGGCGCCTCGCACCCTGCCGTGGCATGGATGCAACGGCTTTGAAACCGGCATCCCGGCGGCAGATCGATCAGTTCCGGTACCTGCCCATCGATGGGTTGGATACGTTCGTCGAGATGGGAGAGTTTGGGGATCGAGGCCAGTAAGCCCTGCGTATATGGATGCGCCGGAGAGCCGATCACCTCTGACGTCCGTCCTGTCTCCACCACCTGACCCGCATACATCACCGCAACCCGGTCACAATATTCCGCCACGACCCCGAGGTCGTGCGTGATCAACACCACGCTCATCCCAAGCTCGCGCCGAATGTCGGCGATCAATTCAAGCACCTGCGCCTGAATGGTCACATCGAGCGCCGTGGTCGGCTCGTCGGCAATCAGCAGTTTCGGCCGGCAGGCGAGCGCAATGGCGATCATCATGCGTTGACGCATGCCGCCGGAGAATTGATGCGGATACTCGTCGAGCCGCGTTTCCGCCGATGGAATCCCGACCATGTGCATCATCTCGACGGCCTGTTCACGCGCCCAACGCCGGCGTTGGCGCCGACCGGCGGGGAGGTCCTCGCCATGCGCCAGAATCACCTCGGTGATCTGGGTGCCGACCGTCAGCGCCGGGTTGAGCGCGGTGAGCGCGTCCTGCATGGTCATGGCGATGTCCCTGCCGCGCAACGCGCGGTAGGCAAGCCTGTCCAGTCCCACCAATTCCCGGCCTTCGAACGAAATCGATCCCCGGTCGATCCAACCGGGCTTGTGCACCAGCCCCATGACACTGGCAAAGGTCACGCTTTTTCCCGAACCTGACTCGCCGACGATCCCCAGGCACTCGCCCTTCCGCAAAGTCAGGTCGACGCCGTCCACCGCGGTGACGACCCCATAGCGGGTGGCGAACCTCGTCACCAAGTCGTGAATTTCCAGAATCGGCCGGACTTCATTCATATGCCAATCTCAGTCGTGGAACTTGGGATCGAAGGCATCGCGCAAGCCCTGGCCGGCGACGTTGATGGCGAGCACCAGGATCAGAATGGCAAAGCCGGGGAAGGTGCTCACCCACCAGGCTTCCAGCATATACGAACGGCCGTCGGCGACCATCGAGCCCCAACTCGCCGTCGGCGGTTGGATGCCCAACCCCAAAAACGACAGGCTGGCTTCGAGGATAATAACGTGCGCCATGCGGATCGTGGCCACGACGATAACCGGCGACAGGATATTGGGCAAAATCTCGCGCAGCATGATGTGGCGGCTTGATCCGCCGAGCGCGCGGGCCGCCTCCACATATTCCACCTCCCGCGCCGCCAGAGTCTCGCCGCGCACCACTCGGCAAGGCATGACCCACTCCTTGTAGATCAGCGCCAGCAGGATGTTCTGCATCCCCGGCCCCATCATGGCGATCAGCGCGATGGCGAAAATCAGATAGGGAAAGCCGAGCAGGATATCGACAAGACGCGAAATCGCGACATCGACCCAGCCACGCAGATAACCCGCAGCCAGACCGGCGAGAATGCCGATGGTGGTGGCCACGAAAATGACGAAGGCACCGATGAAGATAGAAATTCGCGAGCCATAAATGATGCGCGACAGAATGTCGCGACCGAGCGCGTCGCACCCGAGCAGGAAGGACCATTCACCACCCTCGATCCAGACAGGCGGCTGCAGGCGCCGGAACAGATCGGTTTCGTTGGGGTCGTGCGGCGCCACCAACGGTGCTGCAATGGCGAGCAGCACGAAACCGAATACCGTCAGCGTCGATACCGTCGAAAGCCGGCTCGAGAAAAACATTCGCAGGTTGCGCTGAAGCGGCGATTCGTCCGCGCTAACCGGCCCCAAGACCCAATGCAGGACGGTGTTCAAAGCCGCACCCTCGGGTTGAGGACGGTGTAGAGAATGTCGGCCAGGAAATTCAGCGTCACGTAGGTCGTGGCGTAAATCAGGACCGCCGACTGAACCAGCGGGTAATTGCGCAGGAAGATGCTCTCCACGACGAGCCGCCCGAGCCCGGGCCAGCCGAACACCGTCTCGACGATCATGTTGCCGCCGAGAAGCGAGCCGGTCTGCAGTGCCGCAACGGTGACGGTCGGAATCAACGCGTTCTTCAAGCCATGGCGCAGAAGGATTCGGGTACGGCTCAGGCCTTTGGCCTCGGCGAACGTCATGTAGTCCTGACTGAGGACTTCGAGCATGGACGTACGCGTGACCCGTGTCAGGATCGCGGCCATGGGCAGGCCGAGGACGACGGCCGGCATGATCAGATGCTTGAACGCATTGGCGAAAGCGTCGAAACGACCCTGCAGCAGGGAATCGATCAGCAACATGTGGGTGATCGGCTCGACCTCGAACTCATAGCCGACGCGGCCGGCGACAGGCAACAGATGGAGGTGCACGGAAAACAGCATCAACAACAAGATGCCGAACCAGAAACCGGGCAGTGAGACGCCGAACAACGACCCGACGGTGGCGAGCTTGTCGAAAACGGTGTTCTTCTTGACCGCCGCGACAATGCCAAGGGGAATGGAGGTCGCGAGCGCCAGAATCAATGCCGCGAGGCTCAGTTCGATGGTCGCCGGGAGCCGTTCCGCGATGACATCGAAGACGGGACGGCGATGGTAGAAGCTAATTCCGAAATCGCCCTGCAACGCGTTGCCGAGAAAAACGAAAAACCGCTCAACGGGCGGGCGGTCGAGACCCAGATCACGCCGGAGCTGCGCCTCCTGCTCCGGCGTCACATGACTGTCGCCGATCATGATGTCCACCGGATCGCCGGGAGTCAGCGCCATCATGAAAAACACGATGACAGTGACCCCCAGCAACACCGGGAGGAGTTGCGCGAGACGTTCGACGAATTTTCCGAAATTCAACTGATCTGTCCCGCGCCGATGTCACGTTGCCGCGTCGATTACTTGACGCAGGCGTCATGCAGATTAATACGGCCGTCGGAGCTCGGGCGGAACCCCGTGAGCCGCTTGGACACGCCGTAAAGGTCCTTGGTCACCCAGAGATAGGCGTAAGGCGCATCGGCAGCAGCCATGGCTTCAGCCTTGGCATACATGGCGGCGCGCTTGGTGGCATCCGTCTCGGTGCCGGCGGCATCCAGGATCGCATCGAACTCGGCGTTGGCGTAACCGGCGGAGTTGCCGCGGTCATTGGTCCGGTGTGTGGGCACCATGATGCCGACCGGATCCAGCGTGCCGTTGCCCCAAGAGGTGATCCACATGTCGCCGGTCTTCGGCTTGCCCTTGGTGCGCCACTTCTTGCGCAGCTGGCCGACCTCGCCGACCTGAACCTTGGTCCGAATGCCGGACTTCGTCAGCAGCGAGGCAATGGCTTCCGCGGTTTCCTTGAGTTCGCCTTTCACATCGAGAACGACATCAATGCCATCGGCATGGCCCGCGGCGGCCAGCAACGATTTTGCCTTGGCCGGATCGAAGGCCAGCTCGGGAAGATCGGTGTTCTTGCCGAACGCATCGGGAGACAGCAGGCCGTTGATGGCTGTGCCGTTGCCGCCCATGATCCGATCGATGATCAGCTTCTTATCGAGCGCGTGGCTGACAGCCTGACGGACGCGCTTGTCCTTGAACGGCCCGGACTGGTTGTTCAACGCGATGAAGAAGCTCCGGGTGCCGTTGGCCGAGACAACGTCGGTGTTCGGGTTGTTCTTCACCTGGTTGACCGCGTGCGCCGGAAGATCGTTGATCAGGTCCACGTCACCGGCCAGCAAGGCGGCGACGCGCGAGGCGTTTTCCGGAATGATTTTCCAGATCACGCGTTCCGAACAGGCTTTCCCATGCGGTTTGAGTTCCATGGAACCGCCGTAGTATCCGTCATAACGTTCCATGATCACGGAATCGCCCTTGCGCCAATCCACCAGCTTGAACGGGCCTGAGCCCATCTCCTTGGTGGCAAGACCATCCTTGCCTTGAGCTTCGGTGAACTTCTTCGATACGATTTCGTGCAGGGTCAGGAACGCGGGAAACTGCGGCCAGGGCGTTTCCAGCTTGATCCGTGCGGTGCGCGCGTCCACGACCTCGACGCCGGTAACCGGACCAACGAGGCTTTTGCGCGGGCTGGTCTGTCCACCCATGGCGCCGTCCTTGGTCAACCGGTCGAAGGTGTATTTGATATCGTCCGCGGTCACCGGCGAGCCGTCATGGAACGTCGCTCCCGCCTGCAATTTAACCTCGTAGGTCGTTGGGTCGATGACCTTAAGGTATTCCGCCATTTGCGGCACCACCTTCATGCCCGGCGCGCGGGTCACCAAGCCATCATACATATTGCGAATAATGGTCTGAGTAGTGCGGTTGCGGTGGTTGTGGGGGTCCAGGGTCAAGGCGTCGGTGGTATATCCGATCCTCAGCTCGCTGGCCTGCGTCATGGCCGGAACGGCCAATGCGGCAACGGCTAAAATTGGAATCATGCGTTTGGTCATCAAGAAACTCCCTGTCAGTGGAGGCGGCACAAGGGCCGCGTGAACTTTCAATAGACCCACAACGCAACAAGCGTGCCACAGTTTCAGGCAGCCCCGCAACAACCCTTAAACGATTAATAAAAGGCCACGTTTTGATGTATCGGGATGGCCCGTAGCAGTGCAAGCCCGTCTTTCGCGTTGCGTGGAAGTTGCTCGTCAGAGCGTGTGAATCACGCACAGCCGGGCCCGGGTTCCAATTGGAGAGCTCGACGAAACGCGGTTGTCGGCGATTGGAGAGTGCGATCGGACGGCAAGATGACCGATTGCGGTTCGAACATCTGGCTTGGGTCACCTCCGGTCGTTTCGTCTGCCGAAATCTTGATGTCCGGTTTCTGTTCAGTTTGCTGCCATTTGCAGCCAGCACAGTGAATGACGCCTTCTGGCTAGGGGCTGAAGAAATCAGAGCGAGAGATTTCCGTCCGGTCCCGAGGGGCGAGCGGACCTAGCTTCGAGGCCGATCAAATTTCCCGAACTCAATGACTGCTTAGCCCTCGGTAGCGGACGTGGTTGGCGCGGCCCAAGAATGCGTGCTGATGACCCGTTGCGGACATTAGCGACTTTGGTTCTTCAGATTTCTGTTGAGTACACGACGACAATCCGCACCCACAAAAGGTTTACGATTCTATTTGGTAAAGCTTCATGTAAATTGACATACTGCTCTCTAGTGCCAACGACTTTTTGTGTTCTTTCAAGGGGAGGGAACGATGAAGAGCCAGGCTCTGATTGTTTTTTGCGTTGTATCGACGACTACTTTTCTAGGATTTCAAATTTCGAAGCCCGCCAGCGCCCAAGTAACTGGTGAGCGTCAAATCATGCGCATGGACGCTGATGGCGATGGAAAAGTCTCAAAAGCTGAATTTCGCGGTCGCAAGCTTCGTTTTGAAGACATCGATACGAACAATGACGGCTTCGCGACAGTGGAGGAATTTGATAACGCTATAAGTAAGTTTCGGGCGACGAAAAACCAGTCTCAACAAACACCGACGGGGATGGCTACTACCCGTGGGCAAACAGGAGACGCTGGTCAGCGCACTAGTGGCCAGGAGGGTGCGAAAGGAAGTCCCAGATGGCAAACTGGCGGCGGGGGAGCAGACGCTAACGGCCCACCGTTCCTGCAAAAGGCCGAAATCGAAAACCTTGTGAAGGGAACCCTGTTTTCGCACAATAATGTCATTAGAGGCAGCACGACCCATTTAGATTTTCGCGCTGACGGAACCGTTGTGGTCCAAACCCAAAGTGGGCGCACAGACCATGCAAAATGGTTTGTACAGGGTCGAGCCGCACTTTGTGTTCAATATTCTAGTGTGTTGGAAGGTCGTAAGATTTGTAACTTTGCGAAGCGAAACGGCAAAGAACTCAAGCATTACCATATCAAAACGCGAGAACCCAGCCCACACGATCCGTGGATTATAGTGCGACCAGGTCCGAACGTCTCTCAAGTTAGGAATATGTCATTTACAGACTAACCACTCACTAAATTGAACTCACGCGGTACAATTTTGTGAAATGACCAATAGCTAAATAATGAAGCCAATCGACAATTGGTGTGATGGTTTAAGAATATGCCCGATTCTGGCTACCAACGGTAACACCCAATATAGGCATTGCCTGACCGCTGCCGGTTCATGAGTGGGCGCACTCTGGTTCGTGCCAAAGCTTTGTGCGATGTCCATTGTCTTCCGGCGAACCCTGGCCTTACTTCCCTTTCCAGGCCGCGGGTTCTTTGGCTACGAATTTCCGCACACCCTGAGCAAAATCTTCGCTGCCGTAACATTCACGGATCAAGTCTTCGTCGTCCGGGGTCAGGTCCCTCGCCAAGCGCCTAAGAGCTTCTTTGGTGACCCGCATCGTCACCGGCGCATGGCCAAGAAGTTTTTCAACAGTTTCCTTCACCACCGCGTCCAGATCACCGGGTTCGGCGACGGCCAATAGATATCCGTGATTGTGCAGTTCCTCGGCATCCGGCATCTCGGCCAGAAGAAGCATGCGTTTGACCATTGGCAGGCCCAGTGTCGCCGTTAAGCTGCGTAGATTGTCTGCTGCCAGGCAATTTCCAAGCGTCCGCGCAATGGGAACGCCAAAACGGGCGCCGGGCGTCGCAATGCGAAAGTCGCAGGCATTGGCAATCGCCATGCCGCCACCAACGGCCCAACCTTCGACCACGCAAAGGGTCGGCACGGGCACCTTCTCAACCCGAGACATATAGGTCGCAACCTGCTCTTCATAGGCGATTCCGTCCTCGCCATCCTTGAAGTCACTGAACTGTCCAATATCCGTTCCGGCAACAAATGCCCGGCCGCCAACGCCCCGAAACACAGCGACGCGAACCGATGGGTCGCTGGCGATTTGGTCGCAAGCCGCGGCCATCTCTTCATACATCTTCCAGGTCATCGCATTTCTTGCGTGTGGCCTGTCAAAAAGAACTTCCGCCACGGCACCCGCAACGGTTAGATGGACCGAGCCTTGGCCATTGTCTGAGGTTTGATCTTGAGACATTGAATTTCTCCGTCGATATCGGCTGCACACTATTGCAGATCAGAGCGCGAAATGAAGTTCGAACATTCAAGGACGGGACCGGCAACGCCTAAACCGAAAACCCACCCATCTTCGTTTCCAGATACTCCATGATCCCTTCCCGCGCGCCCTCGCGGCCGAGGCCGGAATCCTTCATGCCGCCGAAGGGGGCCGCCGCCGAGGTCGGGTTGATGTCGTTGATGCCGATGATGCCGAAGTCGAGACCCTCGAACATGCGCATGGCGCGGCCGATATCGCGGGTGTAGACGTAGGCCGCGAGGCCGTAATCGGTGTCGTTGGCCATCTCCAGCGCCTGCACGTCGTCATCGAAGGTGACCACGGCGGCGACGGGGCCGAAGGTTTCCTCGCGGTAGATCAGCATCTCCTCGGTGACGCCGCTCAGGACCGTCGGCGCGTAGAAGAAGCCCTTGTCAAGCCCGCCGTCGGTGAGCCGCGCGCCGCCGCAATGCAGCGTGGCGCCCTTGCCGACCGCGTCGTCGACCTGGTTCGAAACCTTGGCGACGGCGGCGTCGTTGACCAGCGGACCGATGGCGACGCCGTCCTCGAGGCCGCTGCCGGCGCGCAGTTTGCCGACGCGGTCGGCCAGCACCTCGATGAAGGGCTTGGCGATGGAGCGGTGCACGAAGATGCGGTTAGGGCTGATGCAGGCCTGGCCGGTGTTGAGAAACTTGATCAACTGCGCGCCCTTGGCGGCGTGCACGGGATCGGCGTCCTCGAACACCAAAAACGGCGCATGGCCGCCAAGCTCGCACGACACACGCTTCATGTTGGCCGCGGCCTTGCCCGCCAGCATCTTGCCGACGGCGGTGGAGCCGGTGAAGGTGAGCTTGCGGACCTTCAGGTGGGTGACGAATTCCTCCCCGATCGGGGCCGGGTCCGAGCCGGTGACGAGGTTGATGACGCCCGCCGGCACGCCGGCGTCGATCAGGCATTCGAAAACCTTGATGGCGCAAAGTGGCGTCGCCTCGGCGGGTTTCAGCACCACCGTGCAGCCCGCCGCCAGCGCCGGGCCGACCTTGCGGGTGATCATCGAGACCGGATAGTTCCAAGGGGTGATCGCGGCGACGACGCCGACCGGCTGGTGGGCGACGATAAAGCGCTGGTCGGCGCGGGCCGAGGGAATGGTCTCGCCGTAGACGCGCTTCGCCTCTTCCGCGAACCAGAGCAGGAAGTCGGCGCCGTACTGCACTTCCGTGCGCGCGGCGCGCAGCGGCTTCCCCTGCTCCAGCGTCATGGTGCGGGCGAGATCCTCCTTGCGCTCCAGCATCAACTGGTAGGCCTTGTAGAGGATCGCCGAGCGTTCGTAGGCCGTCGTCCCGGCCCAGGCCTTGAACGCCCCCGCCGCCGCGTCGATGGCAGCCCTGGCCGCGCCGCCGCCGCCGTCATAGACCTGCGACAGCACCGTGCCGTCGGCGGGATTGATGACGTCGAAACTGGCGCCGGGGGCGGCTTCGGTCCAGGTGCCGTTGATATACATGGCTGGGGAACTCCGATCAGGGGGTGGCGGGATGCTCCCGGTTCTTAGCACCGGGGCCCTGGCCGTTAAAGTTTTGGAAAGGTTTTCCCAACTAATTCTCTGTCTTCCGGAGAAAATCGGGGATGGATTTCAATATGTCCGGGGAACAGATCATAACCGCGCTGATGGTCGAGGATAAGGCCAGGCTGCGGGAACTCTTCAAGCCGACGCTGGCGATGCTCGGCTGCGACGTGGTGGCCGAAACCGGCAGCCCCAGGGAAGCCGCAGCACTCTATGGCCGGCTGCACCCAGACGTGGTGCTGTCGAACTTCTCGCTCACCATGGGCAGCGGCCTCGACGTGCTGCGCGATATCCTGGCGCTCGATCCGGGCGCGCGAATTTTCATGTTCACCAGTCATAGCGACGAGGCCACGCGCGAGCTTTGCTTCAAGGCTGGTGCTTGCGGTTACATCGTCAAGAACCGGCCGATCGACGAGTTCGTCGATAATCTGGAAGCGGCCCTCGGCGCGCCGCAGATCGCCGCCTAATAGGTTTCCACGTGGAAGCGGCCCTCGCTTTCCATCTCGGCCCTGAGCGCCTTCCAATCCAGCCCGTGCGTGCGTGAGACGTCGGCCAGCGCCTCGTCGACGCCGGTTTCCATGCCCTTGAGGCCGCAGATGTAGATGTAGGTGTTGGGCGAGGTCAGCAGTTTCGCCATGTCGTCGCCGCGCGCGCGGAGGCGGTCCTGCACGTATTCCTTGGTCGTGCCGGGCAGCCGCGAATAGACCAGCTCCTTATCCAGGAAGGTTTCCGGCAGCTTCTGCAACGGCCCGAAATAGGGAAGCTCGTTCGGCGTCCTCGCGCCGAAGAACAGCATCAACTTGCCCGGCACGTCGCGGGCGTTGCGCCGGCGGTATTCGGTCATGGCGCGGAAGGGCGCGGCACCGGTGCCAGTGCAGATCATGACGATGTTGGCTTCAGGATCGTCGGGCATCAAAAACGCCGTGCCGTAAGGCCCCGTGACCTGGACTTCGTCGCCGCGCTCCAGATCGCAGACGTAATTGGAGGCGATACCCTGTTTCTCGCCCCCCTCCTCCTCGTAGACGACACGCTTCACGGTGAGCGAGACGTTGTTGTGCTTCGGCCGCTCGCCGTCGCGGGGCGAGGCGACGGAATAGAGCCGCATGCGGTGGGGTTTTCCATTGGCGTCGGTGCCCGGCGGCAGGATGCCGATGCTCTGGCCTTCCAGCACCGGAAAGGCCTGCGAGCCGAAATCCAGGATGATATGGCGTACATCGACGCCCAAGCGGTCGTCGGTGATCGGCATGTTGCCGGTCACCTTGGCGACGGCGGGCTTATCGCGCCGGTAGAGATCGACCGTCGGTTTGGGGGCGGAGGCCGGCGCCAGGGTGGCGCGGGGCGCGCCCTGGCGCGCGGTCTTAAGGATTTCCGCAGCTTCCTCGTCGATGCCGGTCTCGCCGGCCGGCGACACGTCGGCATCGCCGCCGGCGGCGGCTTCCTCGTCGCCGGGCAGTTCCTCCCATTCGAACTGGTCGTCGATGGAAAACGGCGTCGACACCATGATCCAGTTGTCGATGGCGCCGGTCGGGCACGGCGCGACGCAGTTCATGCCGAAATTGCAGATCGCGGCATCGACGACGTAGTTGTCATCGTTATGGGTGATGGCATCGACCGGGCAGGTCTCCTCGCAGGTGTTGCACCGGATGCAGATCTCCGGGTCGATGACATGCTGGCGGACGAGGGTCATTGAAAGCGCACGTACTCGAAGTCGCCTTCCTTGTTGTCGACGCCGACGCGCGGCGCCGCGATCCACGACGCGAACTCGCCGGGCTCGGTGACCGGCTTCATCAGGTCCTTGAGGAACTGCAGGTCTTCGGGCTTCGGCAGCCATTCGTCCTTGCGCGCTTCCCAATCGGCCTCGGAAAGCACCTCGCCCGAGGCAGAGGCCTGGATTTCCGAGAACTCGCCGACGCGGC
The DNA here is from genome assembly GCA_038125725.1 of Rhodospirillaceae bacterium. GTDB lineage: Bacteria > Pseudomonadota > Alphaproteobacteria > Rhodospirillales > Casp-alpha2 > TMED8. The sequence goes on along the minus strand of JAYPEK010000006.1, from coordinate 13,847 downwards.
GGTTGAAGGCCTTGTGCGGCTGGGTAATCTGGATATCGATGCCGGCCTTTTCGATGACCTTGTTCCAGCGGTTGATGCCGCCCTGACAGTCCTTGATGTAGTCGTCCAGCAGCCGGCAGTTGATGGCGTTCAGCGCCGGTACGTCTTCCTCGACGAAGGCGCCGTCCTGGTAGCGCGTCACGCCGTAGGTCTCGTTCTCGAGCTGGTGGTCGTCTTCCAGCTTGGCCTCATTGAAGCGGCCCTTGAGGCCCGCGTTGAAGTAGGTGGCGGCGTTGGTGGAGACCTCGGCGCCGAACAAATCGCGGGTCACCGACATGTGGAAGTTGGCCTTGCGCTGCAACAACGGCAGATCGATGGCGCCATGCGAACGCACCGCTTCCACGTCATAGGGGTCGGTGATGCCGTGTTCGTTCATCACCTCGCAGGTCTTCTGGATGATGCGCCCGACACCGGTTTCGCCGACGAACATGTGGAAGGCCTCTTCCATCAGCATGAAGCGCGTGGCGCGCGACAGCGGATCGAAGCCCGATTGCGCCAGGCTTTCCAACTGCATCTTGCCGTCGCGGTCGGTGAAGTAGGTGAACATGAAGAACGATAGCCAATCGGGCGTTTCCTCGTTGAAGGCGCCCAGCATGCGCGGCTTGTCGGCGTCGCCGGAGCGGCGCTCCAGGAGCGCTTCCGCTTCCTCGCGGCCGTCACGGCCGAAATATTTCTGCAGCAGGTGCACCATGGCCCAGAGGTGACGCCCCTCCTCCACGTTGACCTGGAACAGGTTGCGGAGATCGTAGAGCGACGGGCAGGTCTTGCCCAAGTAACGCTGCTGCTCGACGGATGCGGGTTCGGTGTCGCCCTGGATGACGATCAGGCGGCGCAACAGCGAACGGTATTCGCCCGGCACTTCCTGCCAGGCGGGCTCGCCCTTGTGCTTGCCGCAGGGAATGGTGCGGTCCTCGACCTTCGGCGCCAGCAGGATGCCCCAGCGGTATTCCGGCATCTTGACGTAGTCGAACTTGGCCCAGCCGTCCTTGTCGACGCCGACGGCAGTGCGCAGGTAGACCTGGGATTCCTGGAAGCCGTCCGGGCCCATGTCCTTCCACCAGTCGATGTACTTGGGCTGCCAGTTCTCCATGGCGCGCTTCAGCGCCCGGTCGGACGCGAGGTCGACGTTGTTGGGGATCAGGTCGTCGTAGTTCACTTCGACCATGGCTTCCGAGGTAATCGCTTCACTGCTCATCGGATCAAACCCTTTCCTTGTTGTACTTCGGCCGGAGACCCGTGCCGTAGAGTTGCAATGCGCCTTCCTGGCCGACCGCGTTGGGGCGCTGGAAAATCCAGTTCTGCCAGGCGCTGAGGCGCGCGAATATCTTGGTTTCCATGGTTTCCGGGCCGGCGAAGCGCAGGTTCGCCTCCATGCCCACTAGGCTGTCGGGCGAGAAGGAGCCGCGCTCCTCGATCAGCATGCGGATCTCGTCCTCCCAGTCGATGTCGTCGGGCGCCATGGTGACGAGGCCGGCATCAAGGGCGTCCACCCCCTCCAGATCCTCGCCGGTCATGCCCTTGGCGGCTACCAGCGTTTCCGGCTCGCCCAGGAAACGCGTTTCCAGCCGCCCCAGGCCATTGGCCATGGGATAGGGACCGAAGTTGGATGCCGTGAGGCGGATTGTCGCCGGCGGGCGGTTGTCGCCCTCGAACTGACCGTCCAGCATGTAGGAGCGGTCGACCGCGAACAGGATTTCGGCGAGCAGACCGACGTAGCAGCTTCCCGGCAGCACCTCGGCGATCAGCGAGCGGGACGTGACATCGATGCGCTTCATGGTGCGCTTCCAATAAAGCATGATCTCGCGCACCAGCCAGTCGCGTTCATTGGCGAGCAACAGCGCATCATAGGCCGCGACCTTTTCCCCATCACCTTCGGCACGGAAGATCAGCGTGCCAAGTTGGGTCTCGTTGAGCCGCAGGTGCAAGAGCGCATCATCCAGGTCGCGCGCCAGCGCCAAGGGCCAGAAGGCGGCGCCTTCGGCCTGAATGGCGGCGGCATCGGCCGGCGCGTCCGTTTCCGGGCCCTTGAGGGTGATGGTGGCCGTGCCGGCCTCGCGGTCGTACTCGACGCTCACCAGCGGATAGGAAAGCCCATCCTCGGATATCGTGCGGTCCAGGGGCGTCAGTTCGATGCCCTGGGCGCCGTCGGGTCGGTCGGAGGTGGCGGCAATCTCGCCGGCCAGCGCGGAAAGCCGGGTCTCGAACTCGGAGCCGCGGACGGTCTCGTCGATCAGCCGCCAATCGACGGCGCGCTTGCCGCGCACGCCTTCTTCGGTGGTGCAGAAGATATCGGCCAAGTCGCGGCGCACCTTGCGTTTATCCACCAGCCGCGTGAGCCCGCCGGTTCCCGGCAGCACCGCCAGCAACGGCACTTCCGGCAGGGAAACGGCGGCGTTGCCGTCATCGACCAGGATGATGTGGTCGGTGGCGAGCGCCAGTTCGTAGCCGCCGCCGGCCGCCGTGCCATTGACGGCGGCGACGTAACGCTGGCCAGAGAACTCGCTGGCGTCCTCGATGGAATTGCGGGTCTCGTTGGTGAACTTGCAGAAGTTGACCTTGTGCGCGTGGGTGGCGCCGCCCAGCATCTTGATGTTGGCGCCGGCGCAGAACATGCGCTCCAGCGCCGAGGTGATGATCACCACCTTCACTTCCGGGTGCTCGAAGCGGAGCCGCTGCACGGCGTCGTAGAGCTCGATGTCGACGCCGAGATCGTAGGAGTTCATCTTCAACTCGTAGCCTTCGAACAGGCCGCCGGCGGGATCGACGCTCATCTTCAGGCGCGCCTGGGCGCCGTCGATCTCGAGCGACCAATGCTTGTAGTCTTCCGGCCGGGTTTGAAAATCGATGTGGGTCATCTGGCTCGTCATCCTTGGTCCATCTCGCGCAGCTTGAAGCGCTGGATCTTGCCGGTGGCGGTCTTCGGCAGTTCTTCGACGAACTCGATCCAGCGCGGATATTTCCAAATCTCGATGCGGCTCTTGACGTGTTCCTTGAGCTCGTCAGCGAGCGCGTCGGAACCGCTCATGCCTTCCTTCAGCACCACGAAAGCCTTGGGCTTCAGGTTTTCGGTGCCGTCGGCATGCGGAATGACGCCGGCCTCGAGCACGCTGGCGTGTTCGATCAGGGCCGATTCCACGTCGAACGGCGACACCCAGTTGCCGCCGGACTTGAACATGTCGTCGGTGCGCCCGGCGTATTGGTAGAACCCGCCCCCCAGGTGCACGTACTTGTCGCCGGTCCACATCCAGGGCCCGACGAAGGTCGAAAGCGATTTCTCGCGCTTGTTCCAGTAGCCCTCGGCCATGGTGGGGCCCTTGACCAGCATCTCGCCGACCTCCCCGTCGGGGACGCTGTTGCCGTGATCGTCGACCAGGCGGATATCGTAGCCCGGCACCGGCTGGCCGGACGTGCCGTAGCGCACGGCCCCTTCGCGGTTGGAGACGTAGATATGCAGCATCTCGGTGGAACCGACGCCGTCCAGGATCGCGGAGCCGAAGCGTTCCTCCCAGCGGTTGCCGATATCGGCCGGCAGGGGCTCGCCCGCCGACGCCGAAATACGTAGCCGGGCCGAGCCCGCGTCCGGCCCCAGGTCCGGATTGGCGAGGATCGCCGCGTAGAGCGTCGGCACGCCGTAGAAGATGGTCGGCTGGTGCCGCTTCAATGTCGCCATGACGCTATCAGGGGTCGGGCGCCCGTCCATCAGGACCGTGGTGGCGCCGGCCGCCATCGGGAAGCTGATGCCGTTGCCGAGCCCATAGGCGAAGAAAAGCTTCGCCGCCGAATAGACGACATCGTCCTCGCGCACGCCGAGCACCGGCTGGCCGTAGAGCTTGGCCGTGTACATCATCGAGGAATGCAGATGCTTGACGCCCTTGGGCTGGCCGGTGGAGCCCGATGAATAAAGCCAGAAGGCGACCTCGTCGGGGCTCGTGGGCGCGGTCTCCAGCGTCTCGCCCTCCGCCGCCATCAGATCGTCCATGACCGCGTGATCGCCGACGGGATCACCGGAAATGACGATATGCTCGAGCGTCGGCACCTTGGCCAGGATCGGCTCGAAGCTGGGATAAAGCTCGGCACTGACCACCAGCACCCGGGCGCGGCAATCGCCCAGGACATATTGATAGGTATCGGGGGTCAGCAGCGTGTTGATCATCACCGGCACGGCGCCGATCTTCACGCCGCCGAACATGGCGGTGGGGAAATCGATGGTATCGAGCAAGCAACAGGCAACGCGCTCCTCGCGGCGCACGTCCAGCGCCTTCAGGGCGTTGCCGAAGCGGTTCACCCGCTTGGCCAGATCGCCGTAGGTATGTTCGCCGGATCGGTCGATGAAGGCGACCTTGTCGGCGCGGCCGGCGGCCAGGTTGTCGTCGATGAAACCGGTCGTCGCATTGTATTGCGCGGGCGGTGTCCAATGAGTCTCGGCCATGCCGGTCATGCTTCAAATCCTCCCCAATGAATCTTCCGGATGCCCCGGATTGTCTTTTGTCGATCTTATCACGGGCGCCGGGCACCGCATGCGGTGCAATTCATTTCCGAGGGGGAAAATTACACCAAATCTCGACATGAAAACAAGAACTATAATTCTTCTAATTTCGATTTTTTGCGGCTATGATGAACGGATATGAACTTTTGTTAGCCTAAAGAGAACGCGCTTGCCCGACGATCCCCGCCGTTTCGAAGACGACCAGGTCTTCCTCAGCCTTTTGGCCGAGAAGCTGCGCACGCTGCGCGCCCAGCGCGGCACCACGCGCCGGCGCCTGGCGCAATTGGCGGAGATCTCGGACCGCTACATGGCCAAGCTGGAAGCCGGCAGCGCCAATCCGTCGATTGCCGTGCTGCGCCGCATCGCCGACGTCTTCGGCCTGCCGCTGGAAGCCCTGGTTGCCGGCTGCCGTCCGGGTCAGCCCGACCCCTCGGCGGCGATCCAGATGCTGAGCCGCCTGGGCGATGCCCAATTGACCGAGGCCGAAACCCTGATCAAGCAGGCCCTGACCGGCGGCGCCGATGCGCGGACGGGAAGCGGCAAGGCGCGGCGCGTGTCGCTGATCGGGCTCCGGGGTGCGGGCAAGAGCACGCTCGGCCGGCGCCTGGCGGAAGCCAAGGGCTGGCCGTTCATCGAGCTCAACCGCATGATCGAGAGCGCCTACGGCGCCGGCATCGGGGAGTTGATGGCCTTTTCCGGCCAGGCCGGCTACCGGCGCTATGAGCGCCGCGCGCTCCTCGATGCCATTGCCGGGCACGACCACGCGGTGATCGCGGTCGGTGGCGGCATCGTCACCGACGCCGAGACCTTTTCGATCCTGCTGGAACGCACCCATTGCATCTGGCTGCAAGCGCGCCCGGACGAGCACATGGAACGCGTCGTCGGCCAGGGCGACATGCGCCCGATGGCGGAAAACGCCGAAGCCATGGAAGATTTGCGCGCCATCCTGGCTGCGCGCACGCCGCTCTATGAGAAAGCCGACTTCGCCGTCGATACCGCCGGGCAAACAGAAGATCAGAGCTTTCAGAAACTCGCCGCCGCCGTGGACGCGCGATTGTAGGAAGGGCTGGCGGATGGGGAGGGATTCGAACCCTCGATACGGCTCTACACCGTATACTCCCTTAGCAGGGGAGCGCCTTCAGCCACTCGGCCACCCATCCCAGCCCGGACCGCCGCCCGGAGAAATCCATGGGCGGCGCGAACGCCCCTAAATAACGGGCATCGGCGGTTCGATCAACCCGATTGATCGCCGCCGAGACGCGAATGTTTCCCCGATGCGAAACTGCGGCTGGTCTTAAGGCCGACGGACGCCGTCGCCGCCGGATCGACGGGCTCCGCGATACTGGCCGAGACGATGCCGCCCGTCACCCGCGCCAACGCCGCCGGCGTGGTGGCGAAGACGCAATGCGGGTGGCCGGCGGCGGCATAAATGGTCTCGAACCGCTTCAGCGAACGGTCGATGACCATGGGCAACGGATGGGTCATTCCCACGGGCGCCACGCCGCCGATGGTGAAGCCGGTGATCCCCTTCACCTCGGAGGCCTGCGGGCGGGTGACCTTGCCTTTCATATTGAGCGCGGCGGGCAGGTTGTCCTCCAGGCAGCGGTGATCGCCGGCGACCAGCGCCATGACGAAGCGCCGTTCGATGGTGAACACCAGCGATTTGACGATGGCGCCGAGCTCGCAACCGACGGCGGCGGCGGCGTCCTCGGCACTGCGCGCCGTTTCGGCCAGTTCGACGACACTGTCGTCGAGCCCGGCATCGGTCAGCGCCTTGCGCACCTTCTTCACGGCATCGCGTTCGAGCAGGCTCATGGTCGCCTCCGTCGCTTCATTCGATTAGTTCAGGAACGGTACCGCCATGCCCTTCTGCACGGCTTCGCGCGCGCCCACTTCCTCGAACCAGCGTTTGACGTTCTCGTACTCGTTCAGGTCCACCTGGTGCACCTCGTGGCGCGAAATCCAGGGATAGGTGGAAACGTCGGCGATGGTGTAATCGTCGCCGACGAAATACTTGTTGGTTTCGAAATGGTCATCCATCACCGAATAGAGGCGCTCGGTCTCGGTCTTGAAGCGCTTCTTGCCGTAGGGCACGTCTTCCTTGGCGAACTTCAGGAAGTGATGCGCCTGGCCCAGCGCCGGGCCGACGCCGCCCATCTGGAACATCAGCCATTGCAGGGTCTCGATGCGCTTGCGCGGGTCGGACGGCAGCAGCGGGCTTCCGGTCTTTTCAGCCAGGTAGATCAGGATAGCGCCCGACTCGAACACCGTGATCGGCTGACCGCCCGGGCCGTCGCTGTCGACGATGGCGGGAATCTTGTTGTTCGGGTTGATGGCGAGGAAATCGGGATGATGCTGCTCGTCCTTGCCGATATTGACCTCGTGCACGGTGTATTCGAGGCCCACTTCCTCGAGCATGATGGAGGCCTTGCGGCCGTTCGGGGTGGCCCAGGTGTAAAGATCGATCAAGGTCGTCTCCCGTCTATGGTGATGGTGTCCATGCGCTGCCCGGCGGGCAGGAAAGCCCACTATAGGCCCTCGCATTAATCATGCAATCCACGGGCGTTATTTGCGGCCCAGCAACTCCCGGCACTTGGCCAGCACCTCTTCCGACTGCGCGCCGTTCATGGGCTTGCCGTTGAAGAACAGCTCGCCGGTCTTCACGTTGAACCGCACGGTTCCCAGGTTGAGCGTCATGTTGGGGACGGAAGCGGCCTCCTTGTAGGCGGCCTTGGCGTCGGTGTCGGCGCTCGTTGCCGCCGTCGCCTCGCTGCTGGTGGTCGACGCCGTCGATGCCAGATCGGAAGCCGTGGAGCGCAATGCGGTCACATCGGCGTCCTCGGCATAGCCTGCCTCCGTCGCCGCCTCGACGGCGCTTTCCGCCTGCGCCAATGCCGTCGTCGCGTCGCCCGATGCCGCCGCCGTCTCTGCCGATGAAAGCGCGGTTTCGGCCGACGTGAGCGCCGTCGAGGCGGTCTCGACCGCCGTGCGCTTGGTCGAGTTCCCGGGATCGGCCTTGTAGGCTGCCACCGCCGCGTCATAGAGCGTCTGCGCGCCCTGCACCGCCTCGTCGGCGGCGATCACCGCCGCTTCCGCCGCCACCGTGCTGGCGTTGCTTGCCGCACTCGCGGTCTCGCTCGCCTTGGTCGCTGAAGTGACCGAACTGTCGGCAGTGTCGGCCGCCGTGCGCGCACTCGACGCCGCCGAAGACGAGGAACTCACCGCCGAGGTGGAGGTGGACGAACTGGCGGAAACGCTGACGCCGGCATCGGTGACGGTCGAAACCGCCGTGCCGGCCGTCGAGGTGGCGGTATCGTAGGTGCCGGCGGCATAAGCCGTCTCGGCGGCCGTGAGCGTGGTTTGCGCCGAGGTCAGCGCGGCGTCGGCGGCTTCGTACTTGGCCTTGTTGGCGTTGTTGTTGGGATTGGAATTGTAGGCCGCGAGCAGCGCGTCGCGCTCGTCGCTCAAGGCGGCAACCGCCGCCGTGGCGTCTTCAATGGCAACCAGCGCTTCGGAACGCTGCGCCAGGCTTTCCGCCGCGCTGGCCGCCGTTTCCGCCTGATCGGCGGCTTCCTGCGCCTTCTTGGCAGCTTTGGCGGCGGCTTCGGCGGCCTCGGCGTCCTTTTCCGGCTTGCCCAGGTAATAGTTCACGTCGCGGGTGACGTTGAACTCGAACGTCTCGGGCAATTCGATCTTGAGCCCGCTGTCGACGTCGGCGGGTGCGAACTTGCGGCCGCGGATTTCGGTATCCGGCTTGTAGGCAACACCGCCGCTGGGCTGATGGTGGACCACGCGCAGGCAATCGGCGCGGGTGATCGACACCTTCGCCTCCTGGGCCGTGGCAGGAAAAGCCAACAGGACAGCGGCGACGGGCTGCGATTGCAGGGCGGATACCGGTTTCATGGCCTTGCCGTTTCGGGTTGCGGGGTGGGCATGAAGCTTAGCGTGATAGCAGATCGGCGTTAACATTTCGTATCGGGCATTCCGGCGGCCATTCGCCTTGTGCTAAGATTTTCCGATCCAGAATTGCCAAGGGGAGAATACCCATGTCGATGCGTTTCTTGAAAATCATCAGCCTTGCCGGATTCATGGCCCTCGCCGCCGCCGGCTTCATGCGCACCTCCGATGCCGCCTCGCCGCTGGAATTGGCGCAGAGCGGCAATATCATGCAATGCATGGAGCAATGCATCCGCTCCGAAGGCAAGGCCGAGAAAGACACCTGCAAGTCGCGCTGCGCCAGCGTCTCCACACGGCCGGCCCAGCCGCGCGACTGCATGGGCATCTTCAAAAGCTGCAACAGGAACTGCGCCAATACCGACCGGGCCTGCAAGAAGGCCTGCAAGGACGCGCTGATGACCTGTTCATAGACTTTTACGCCAGCGCCGCCGCCAGCCGCTTCCATTCGCCCTCGCCACCCGGCAGGCCGAGGCGAAGAATGTTCGCGTCGCGCTCGAAGGCGCGCGTCCAGATCCCTGCGCGGGCCAATTGTTGGTGCAGGGCCACGCCTTCGGTGGCCACCAGCCGAAACAGATCGGTGCCGCCGAGAACCCGATGGCCGGCTTCCGCCAACAGGCCATCCAGCCTGTCGCGCGCCGCCGCCAGGCGCGCCCGCGTTTGTCGGTGCCAGGCATCGTCCGCCAGCGCCTGCCGCCCGATGGCGATCGCCGGCCCGGCCACCGACCAGGGACCGAGTGCGCGCCGCAAGTCCATCGCCAGTTCCGCGTCGGTCAGCGCGAAGCCGAGCCTGAGCCCTGCAAGGCCGAAAAACTTGCCGAACGAACGCAGCACCACCAATCCCCTGCCGCCAGCATGCGGCGCCAGGCTGCCTGCCGGCTCGCAATCGCCAAAGGCCTCGTCGACCACCAGGCATCCGCCTTTCGCCGACAGCGCCTCATGCAGCGCCAACAGCCGTTCGACCGTGAGCCGGCGGCCGTCGGGGTTGTTCGGATTAACCGCCACCACGGCGCTGTAGCCCGACAGGTCGGCATCAGGCGCAACCTCGTCGACCGCGTGTCCGGCCTCGCGCCAGGCATGCGCATGCTCGGCATAGGTCGGCGACAGCACCGCCATCCGCGCCACTGGGTGCAGCTTCGGCAGCAACTGGATGAAGGCCTGGCTGCCGGCACCCGGCACGACGGTGGCGGGCGTGCCGTAAAACCGCGCCGCCGCATCGGCCAGCGCCGCCTCGTCGGCTGCCTCCGGCAACCGAGTCATCGCTTCAAGCGGCGGCGGATCGAACGGATAGGGCTCGGGGTTGATGCCGGTGGAAAGATCGATCCAGCCGGCTTGCGGCTCCCCATGGAGCGCCGTCGCGCGGGCCAGATTGCCGCCGTGCCCCGGCACGCCTGGGGGCGCTTCGGTCATTTCTTGTTGGCGTCCAGATGCTCGGCATAGACGGGGATGGCATCGGCGAGCGTGCGCGACTTATCCATATCCTCGCGGGTCTCCGACGCAAAGGGCGTGCGCGCCAGGATACGGAAGATTTCCGCCGCGCCCTTGTGGAAGCCGTCGGGCACGCCGGCATCCTTGAAGCTCTTGGCGATTTCCTCCATCTCGCCGATCCAGCGGCCGGAATCGGCGGGGATGAACGGCACCCGCGCCTGCATGCGCGCGAGATCGTCCACCTGGCTGATAGAGAACTCGTCCATCAACGGCGCCATGACCCCCATCTGCTCGGCGGCCAGCAGGATCGAGGTATGCAGCGTCCAGGTGCCCTTGGTCAGCCCCGCATAGCACATCTTCACGGCAGACCCCTGGCAGCCGCCGCCTGGGATCGGGATCACCTTGAAGCCGCAGCCGTCGAGTGCTTCCATCGGTCCGGTATCGTCACCGGAGACATAGAAACGCGGCGTCGCCTTGCCGGGCCGGAGCCCGATGATCCCGGCATCGATGAAAGACGCTCCCGCGCCGGTAACGGCGCGCCCGACCTCGGCGGCCGTTTCCGGCGCGATGGCGTTGCAATCCACATAGACCGGCGTACGCCCGACCGCCTTCATGGCCGCCGCCATCTCCTCTGCCAGATCGACGGCCAGTGCCGGCGGCAGGATGGAGAGAAACATATCGGCCTCTTCGGCGATGCGCTCCAGGCTGCCCAGGTCCTCGATGCCGGCGCGCTCGGCCAGGTCGCGCGAGTGCTGGCTGCGTCCCGTTAGCGACGTGACGGCGCGGTGGCCGTGTTCGTTCAAGGCCTGGCCGACGCCGTGGCCCATGTCTCCGGTCGCCACCACGGCGATGGTTTGCTTGCTCATCCGTTTCTCTCCCTATGCATTGAATTCTCTCAAGACCTGCCCCGGCCGCAAGCCGGGATCGGTCACGCCATCCGCGTCGACGACGCGCTCACCGTTGATCCACACGCCCGCAACACCAACGGCATCGGTGACCAGCCTGGGCGCGCCCGACGGCAGGTCGAACTGGCGCCGCTTGGCACCGCGCCCGACGCGCTGGTGATCGAACATCAACAGATCCGCCCATTGGCCGGGCTGGATGCGGCCGCGATCGGCGATGCCGTAAATGTCGGCGGGCTTGGCCGTCAGTTCATGCACGGCACGCTCCAACGGCATGACGCCGCGATCGCGTGACCAATGCCCCATCAAATGCAGGCCGAACCCGGCATCGCAGAAGAATGTCAGGTGCGCGCCGGCGTCGCTTAAGGCCACGGTGGCGTTGGGATCTCGGATCATGCGGCCGACGGCATCCTCGTCGGAGTTCAAGAGCACCGCCGTGAACACCGTTTCCAAATCCTCGGCGACGGCGAAGTCCAGCATCCAATCCAGCGGATCGGCACCGGCTTCCGCCGCCAGGTCGCGCACGTTCCGGTGCTCCAGCGCTTGGTTTTCCGGCAGTGCCGCCTGGGTGACCTCGATCTTGTCCCATTCGCCGTTAAAGAGCCGCACGCCTACCGGCGCGCCCAGTTCGGCGCGCACGGCATCGCGGAACGCCGCATCGCCATAGACCGCCTTCAAGTCGTCTCCCGCCACCTTCATCGCCGGTGCCCAGGCTTTCAGGCTTTCCAGCGGATAGGCTGAACGCATGGTGAAGTCCATGGTCAGCGGGCAGCAGCTCACCTGCCCCCAAAGCTCATGCCCGCGCCGGCGCGCGTCGGCGATGGCGGCCAAGTCGTTGAAGGTGCCGTCGGGATTGGTCGGGTTGTGCAGCAACGCCGCGATGACAAAGGGCCGGCCCGATTTCGCCGCCATGGCCTCAAGATACGGCACGTCCGTGCGGTCGCCCTTGGTCAGCATGAAGACGCCGCGACCGTCCTCGCCCATGGCGCCGACGAGTGCTTCGAGCTCCGCGTCATCGGCGAGCCTGGACGGCATCGGAATGCCGCCGGCGCCGTTGTGCTGCGGCGCGGTCGAGGTGGCGAAGCCCACCGCGCCGGCGGCCATGGCCTCGGTGACGATGTCGCACATGGCGTCCAGTTCGTCGGCGGTGGCGGCGCGCTCGACGGCGGCTTCCTTCATCACATAGGTGCGCAGCGCCGAATGGCCGACGAAGGCGGCGACGTTGGGCATCACGCCCTGGCGCTCGATGGCGTCGAGGTAATCGGGAAAGCCCTCGAAATTCCATTGGATGCCGGCCTTCAGCGCATCGAGGCTCATGCCCTCCACCTGGGTCAGGTTGCGCATGATCAGGTCGCGGTCGCCCGGCCGGCAGGGCGCGATGGTGAAGCCGCAATTGCCCATGATGATGGTGGTGACGCCGAGGCTCGGCGACGGGTCCAGCGTCGGGTCCCAGGTCACCTGCGCGTCGTAGTGGGTGTGGCTGTCGATGATGCCGGGCATCAGCGCGAGACCGCCGGCATCGACGATCTCCGCGCCCGCCTCGCGGGACAGCCCCTTGCCGACGGCGGTGATGCGGCCGTCTGAGATGGCCACGTCGCAGCCGGGCCTGGGCGGCGCGCCGGTGCCGTCGAAGACGATGGCGTTGGTAATCAGGGTCTGCATCTGCTCGTCCGGAAGTTTTCGGGCCCGTTCCTATGTAGCCCGGACAGGGGCGCGTTCCAAGACGCCTTAGTCCGTCAATCGGGCGGCTTGTCGGTGAGCTTGCCCTTGATCAGCCCGAAAAACAGCGGCGGATCGGCTTCGGCGGTGAAGCGCCAGCCCATGTGCTGGCCGCAGCCCCGGCAGTGCGCGAAGTTCCAGAGATATCCCTTGAACCAGGAAAATTCGTCCGTGGGATCGCCATGGTCGAAAACGCCGGGGGCCTCGCGGAAACAGAGCAGCCGAAACACCACGCCGGCGGGATTGAAAACAACGTGCTCGTGGCCGTCCATGTCGAGCCGCCAGCGGCCGCGTGTGACGCGCTCGCCACAGGCGGCGCAATAGATGCCGTCGTCGGTGGCCTCCTCGAGGTCGTCGTCGGTTCGGCTGTCGTCGAGCACCTGCAGCATGGCGGCAGATTAGCACGGCTAGCTTCGGATGGCGCGGAACACCAGCTTGCGCAGGTAATCGAGACCGAAGATCAACGGCACGCCAAGCCAGGCAATGAGATAGATCGTGGTATCCACCGGCGCGGTACCGAGCACGGTATTGACCGCCGGCACATAGAGAAGCGCCCAGGAGAAAATCGCCTCGAAGGTGATGCCGATGAGAATCAGCGGATTGCGGAAGGCGTCCATGTCGATGCCGGACCCGGTGCGCGAACGCCGTCCGAACAGGTTGCCGATCTGCATCAACAGGATCGACGACAGCGCGATGCCGGTGGCCGAGCGATAGAGCGTGTCGTTGGACGCCATCTCCTGGCCCCACTGCCAGCCGCCGTCGAACAGCACCCAGAAAAAGAGGCTTAGCGAGAAAGCCGCTTCGATCAGGCCGAGGAAACCGTAGCTATGCGCGATCAAGGGCAGTGTCAAAAGCCCCTGTTCGCGGTCGCGCGGCGGCTCCTGCATGGTCTGGGCGTCGGGCTTCTCCTGGCCCAAGGCCATGGAGGGGATGATATCGGTGCCGAGGTCGATGGAGAGAATCTGGATCACGGTCAGCGCCAGCGGCACCGGGAACAGCATGTAGAGCAGGTAGGGCAGGATTTCCGGCCCGTTGGAGACCAGCACGTAGTTGGTGAACTTCTGGATGTTGGCGAAAATGGTGCGGCCTTCCTCGATGCCGGCGACGATGGAGGCGAAGTTGTCGTCCAACAGCACCACCTGCGCCGCCTCGCGCGCCACGTCGGTGCCGTCGCGCCCCATGGCGATACCCACATCGGCGGCCTTCAGCGCCGGCGCGTCGTTGACGCCGTCGCCGGTTACGGCCACCACCCGGTCCATCTGGTGCAGGGCGTTGACGATCTTCATCTTCTGCTCCGGCGTGGCGCGGGCGAAGACGCG
>JAYPEK010000005.1:0-143112 GCA_038125725.1 Rhodospirillaceae bacterium | reverse complement strand
ATGTTCACCATCGAGATTTCCGGCAAGGGCTCGCACGGCGCGCATCCGCACCAGGGCGTCGATCCGATCGTCACCGGCGCCGAGATCGTCACCGCTTTTCAGCGCATCGTCTCGCGCACGCTCAACCCCATCGACACCGGCGTCGTCAGCGTGACGCAATTCCATGCCGGGCGCGCCATGAACGTGATCCCGGAAACAGCGGTGATCAAGGGTACCTGCCGGGCGCTGAAACGCGACGTGCAGGACCAGATCGAGGCCCGCATGGAGCAGATCGTCAAGGGCATCTGCGCCGCGCACGGGCTCACCTATACCATCGAGTACGACCGCCGCTATCCGGTGTTGGTCAATACGCCCGATGAAACCACCAAGGCCGCCAACGCCGCCATCGCGGTCGCCGGCGCCGAGAACGTCAACGTCAACCTGCCGCCGACCATGGGCTCGGAGGATTTCGCCTGGATGCTGCAGGACAATCCCGGCTGCTATATCCGTGTCGGCAACGGCGAGGGCGAAGACGGCGGCTGTGTCGTGCACAACCCCAACTACGACTTCAACGACCAGGCCATTGCCTGGGGGGCCAGCTACTGGGCCGAACTGGTGGAGCAGGAATTCGGCACCTGAGCCGAATACGAATTAGGATTTGGCGGGCGGCTGCTCGCGGGTGAAGACCCAGGTGTTGCCGTCCGAGAGATCGTCGCGGTACTCGTAGCCGTCCTCGTTGAATTTCTTCAGGCCGTCCGGCCTTTCGATCCGCTTATTGATCATGAACCGCGCCATGGAACCGCGCGCGCGCTTGGCGAACATGCCGAGCGTGCGGGCCTGTCCGTCCTTGATCTCCTTGAACACCGGCGTGATGACGTCGGAGGCGAGCTTTTTCGCCTGCACCGCCTTGAAGTACTCGTTCGACGCCAGGTTGACGACGGTGGGGTCCTTGTGGCCGGCGGTGACCTCGTTGATGGCTTCCGCCAACTGTCCGTCCCAGAAACCGTAGAGATCGGTGCCGCCCGGCGCGCGGAACTTGGCGCCCATTTCCAGGCGGTAGGGCTGGATCAAATCCAACGGCCGCAGCATGCCGTAGAGGCCCGAAAGAATGCGCAGGTGATCCTGGGCGTAGGCCATGTCCTTGTCGGTCAGGGTATCGGCCTTGAGGCCGACGTAGGTGTCGCCGTTGAACACTAGCGCCGCCTGCTTGGCGTTGGAAAGGTCGAAGGGCGTGGAGAAATCGCGGAAGCGCTTGAAGTTCAGCTCCGTCAGCTTCTCGCTCAGATGCATGGTCGCCGCCAGTTGCGGGCGCGACAGCTTGCGCGCCTGGGCCACCAGCTTTTCCGACTCGTCGAGGAAATCCGGCTGCGTATGGTCGGCGATGGCGATATCGGATTCGAAATCGAGTTTCTTGGCGGGCGAAATCAGCGCGAGCATCGAACTTCCTTGCGATATTGGATTTGTTCTAAAATATAGGCAAACACGCCGGCAAAACAACTCGGGCGAGGCCGATGATTACCGTTTATGGACTGAAGAATTGCGATACCTGCCGCAAGGCGATGAAGTGGCTGGCGGCGGTAGGACTGGAGGCGCGCCTGCATGATGTCCGCGCCGACGGCCTCGACGGCGCCACGCTGGATCAATGGATCGCGGCGCTCGGGTGGGAAGCGCTGCTGAACCGGCGCGGCACCACCTGGCGGAAGCTGCCGGAAGCCGACACCGCCGATGTGACCGAGGCCAAGGCGCGCGCCCTGATGCTGGAACACCCGGCGCTGATCAAGCGCCCGGTATTCGACAAGGGCGGTACGTTGGTGCTCGGGTTCAAGGCCGAACAGCAGGCGCAACTGAAGAGCTAACCCGTCACCGGCATGTGCAGCGCCGGCATCTGGTCGAAATAGGGGCGGATGATCGGCGAATCCGAATTGGCGAATTCGTCGAAGCTACCGTCGAAAAAGACCCGTCCCTCGTACAGCATGACGACGCGGGGCTCCAACCGCCGGAGCAAATCCTTGTCGTGAGTGATGATAACCGTGGTGCGTGTCGGTTCGCCCTGGCGCGGCTCCAGGTGGGTGTCGGCGATCAGGTCTTGGATCTGGGTGGCGCTGACGGGATCGAGCCCGGTGGTCGGCTCATCGTAGAAAACGACGATGGGGTTCATCGCCAGCGCCCGGGCCACCGCAAGACGCTTGGCCATGCCGCCCGACAGGGCCTCGGCCTGACTTTCCAAAAATGCGTCGTCGTTGGGGAGCGCCACGGCGCTCAGCACCCGGCGCGCGATGGGGTCGATGTCCGTGTCGTCCAACTCACGGATTTCCCGGAGCCAGAGCGCGATGTTGTCGAACACGGAACCCGAGAACAGCGCGTTGCGCTGGAACACCATGCCCCAGTGCTGGTGCAGTCGGTCGCGCGCCTGCGGGTCCATTTCGGCGAGGTCGATCAGGGGCGCGCCGTCGGCGTCATGATCCGCCAGTTCGATGCGCCCGGCGTCGGGGGAAAGTTGGTCGAGAACATGGTTGAGCAGCACCGTCTTGCCGCAGCCCGATCCCCCGACGATGGCCAGCACGTCGCCGGCATAGACGGTCAGATCGACGCCCTGCAGGACTCGGTGGTCGCCGAAAGCTTTCTCGAGGCCGGTGAGGCGGATTTCAGGCTGCCGGCTCATGCGGGATCAGCGCCGACGGGAAAAACTGTCCGCCAACAGGCAGAGGATTTCAAACATCATGGTGGCGCCGACCAACGCCGTGTTGCCGCTGGGATCGAAGGGCGGCGCGACCTCGACCACGTCGCCGCCAACCAGGTCGAGCCCCTGCAACCCGCGCAGCATCTTCTGCGCCTCGAAGGTGGAATAGCCGCCGATTTCGGGCGTGCCGGTGCCGGGTGCATAAACCGGATCGAGGCCGTCGACATCGAAGCTGACGTAGGTGGGGCCGTCGCCGGCGACGCGCCGGGCTTCGGCGATCACCGCGTCGACGCCCCTCTCGAAATATTCCTCGATGGCGATCACCCGCATGCCGCTGTCGTGCGAGAACTGCCAGTCGCTCTCGGTATACATGGAACCGCGGATGCCGATCTGGATGGTGCGCTTGGGGTCGAGCAGGCCTTCCTCGACGGCGCGGCGAAACGGCGTGCCGTGGGTGTATTTGGAGCCGCCGAAATATTCGTCGCTGGTATCGCAGTGCGCGTCGAAATGCACCATGCCGACGGGACGGTCCTTGGCGATGGCGCGCATGATCGGCAGGGTGATCAGGTGGTCGCCGCCGGCCGTCAGCGGCACCGCGCCGGCGGCGTGGATGCCGGCATAGAAGGCGTCGACGCGCGAAAGCGTTTCCATCACGTCGATGGGATTGACCGAGGTATCGCCCAGATCGGCGATGTGGCAGAGCTCATAGGGGCCGATGCGGCTGACCGGATGCACGCGGCGCATGAGGCTCGACATGTTGCGGATTTCGCGCGGTCCGTGCCGGGCGCCGGCGCGGTTGGTGGTGCCGCCGTCCCAGGGCACGCCGACGAGCGCGATATCGACCAGCGCCGGGTCGGTCACGTGCGGCAGGCGCATGAAGGTGGGGACGGAGGCGAAACGCGGCATTTCCGCCGCGTCGACGGGCTCGAACTTGCCGTCGCTGCTCATCAGTCTCCGGTCCGCTCGGGGATGACCTTGCCCGGGTTCATGATGTTCGTGGGATCGATGGCCTGTTTGACGGCGCGCATCAGGTCGACGCCGACGGGATCGTTGTACTTGGCCACGTCCTTGCGCTTCAACTCGCCGACGCCGTGCTCGGCGCTGAACGAGCCGTTCAGGGTAGCGACGTAATCGTGCACGATGTCGTTGAAATGATCCCACTGGTCGAGGAACGCTTGCGGCTCCATGTCCTCGGGCTGCGACAGGTTGAAGTGGATGTTGCCGTCGCCGAAGTGCCCGAAGGCGGAAGGGCGGATGTCGGGCATCTCGTCCATCACCAGTTTGGTCGCGTTGCGCACGAACTCGGCCACCTTCGAGACCGGCACCGAGACGTCGTGCTTGATCGAGGCGCGAGCGTGCTTCTGTGCCTCCGGCATGTGCTCGCGCAGGTTCCAGAGCGCACGCGCCTGTGTTTCCGACTGCGCCACCACGGCGTCGATGATGACCTCGTCCTCGAGCGCGTCGCCGAGCACCGCCTCCAACTCGTCGCGGGTGGTGTCGTCGTCGCTGAGGCTGGAGACCTCGATCAGGGCATAGGCTGGATAGACGCTTTCGAGGGGATTGGTCGCGCCCTCGATATGCTCGAACACCAAACCGAGGGAGAACTGGTTGGCGTATTCGAAAGCAGAGAGCTTATCGCCCATGGCGGCGTGTACGCGTGAAAACAGCGCCTGCACCGCCTCGACGCTGGCGGCGCCGATCAGCGCGGTTTCCTTGCGCCTGGGTTTCGGGAACAGCTTCAGCACCGCGCCAGTGATGATGCCGAGCGTGCCCTCGGCACCCATGAACAGGTGCTTCAGGTCGTAACCCGTGTTGTTTTTCCGAAGCCGCTGCAGCCCGTTCCAGATGCGCCCGTCGGCGAGCACCACTTCCAGGCCCAGCACCAGGTCGCGGGCATTGCCGTAGCGCAGCACCTGGATGCCGCCGGCGTTGGTGGAAAGGTTGCCGCCGATGCAGCAGCTTCCCTCGGCGGCGAGGCTCAGCGGAAACAACCGGTCGACCTCGTCGGCGGCGGCCTGGATATCGGCCAGGATGCAGCCGGCGTCGACCGTCATGGTGTTGTTGATCGGATCGACGTCGCGGATCTGTTTCAGCCGCCGGGTGTTGAGGATGATGCCGCCGTGCGGAATGGCGCCGCCGACCAGGCCGGTGTTGCCGCTCTGCGGGGTGATTGCGATGCCGGCATCGGCGCAAATCTTGACCACGCGCGCCAGTTCCTCGGTCGAGCCGGGGCTCACCACCATGTCGCATTCGCCGCTCCAAAGGCCGCGGGTTTCGGTGACAAACGGCTCAACGTCGGCGGGCGCGTCGAGCCAGCCGTTGGCGCCGACGGTTTCCTTGATGGCGGCGTAGGCCGCGGTTCTTGGGCTGATTTCGTCCATGCGGCGGATATTGCCCCCGGCGGGGCATCCTGGCAAGTGCCCGCCCTCAGGGCATGGGCGATTTGAAATATCGCCCCGGCGAGACGCCGAAGGCGCGGCGGAACATGGCGATGAAGGCGCTCGGGCTTTCGTATCCGAGATCGAGCGCCACCTGCGTCACCGGCTGGCGCCCGGCCAGTGCGCGGAGCGCTGCCAGCAATCGGGCCTGCTGGCGCCAGGCGCGGAAGGTCATGCCGGTTTCGCGCTGGAAGATGCGCTCCAGCGTGCGTGCGCTGGCGCCGGCGTCGCGTGCCCAGGCATCCAGGCCGCGGCCATCGGCGGGGTCGGCCAACAGCGCCTCGGTGACGCGTCGAAGGCGGGCATCTTCCGGCATCGGCAGGTGCAGCGGCGTCTGGTCCAGGCCCGTCAACTGGTCGACCAGCACCGCGACCAGGCGGCCGTCGGCGCCGGTTTCGTCATAGAGTTCCGGCAGCGCCACGGCGCGGCGGATCAGTTCGCGCAGCAACGGCGTCACCAGCACCACGCGGCATTGGCTCATCAAATCGGGCGCGGCGTCGGGGCGGACGTAGAGCGAATGCATCAACACCCGGCCGCTCATCTCGACCCGGTGACGCACGCCCGCCGGCACCCAGACGGCGCGCTCCGGCGGCGTGATCCACACCCCCTCTGCGGTAGCGACGTTGATGACGCCGCGTTCGGCATAGGCCAGTTGCGCGCGCGGATGATCGTGCCAGTCGATGACGTGGCCGGCGGCATAGTCGCTTGCCGCCGTGGCCACGGGGCGTGGCAGGGATTGCTTGCGGCGGATGTCCTGGGTGAGTTGCATTTGTCGGTATTTCGATATTATTTGACAAAATATAGCAAGATCGCCGAGCCGAAACAGGCTTTAATGCGACCACGATTTGGGTGGGGAGAGAAGTTTTGAACGAGCAACAGCGCCAAAAGATCGATTTCGCCTTTCTCAATGCGGGGCATTTCTTCGATCATTTCCTGATCTTGATTTTCGCCACCGTGGCCATGGCGGTCGCCACCGACCGCCAGGTGGAGATTGCCGGGGTCAGCAGTGAATGGGGCATGACCTATGCCGAGTTGATCCCGTTTTCGGTCGCGGGCTTCACGGCTTTCGGTCTCTGCTCGGTGCCGGCGGGCTGGATCGCCGACAAGTGGAGCCGGCCGGGGATGATCGCCATCTTCTTCCTCGGCATGGGCTCCGCGGCGATGCTGGTGGCGTTGGCCTCCTCACCCTGGCACCTGGCGGCGGCGATCCTTCTGGTCGGCGTTTTCGGTGCCATCTATCACCCGGTCGGTATTGCCATGGTGGTACAGGGCCGCGAGAAAACCGGCATGGCCATCGCCATGAACGGCGTCTTCGGCAACCTCGGCGTTGCCGCCGCGCCCTTGGCGACTCTGCTGATCATCGAACAATTCGGTTGGCGCATGGCGTTCCTGATCCCGGGAGCGGTCTGCATCGCGGTGGGCATCGCCTATCTGGCGTTCCTGCGCATCGCCCATATCCATGACAGCACCTATGCGAAAAAGGCCGCCGCCAAGCCGGACGCCGGCGGGTTGACGCTGGATAGGCGGACGCTGATCAAGGTGTTCGGCATCATCTTCTTCACCGCCGCGCTCGGCAGCTTCATTTTCCAGAGCACCACCTTCGCGCTGCCGAAGATCTTCGACGAGCGCCTCGCCGGTCTGGCGACCAGCGGCAAGGAGGTCGGCTGGTGGGCTTTCGCCGTCTTCGCCGCCGCCTCCGTGGCGCAGTTAATCGTCGGCTACACGGTCGACCGTCATTCCGTGCGCATGGTGTTCGCTGCCGTCGCCGGCGGCCAGGCGATCCTGTTCACGGTGATGCTCAACCTGACCGGCATGCCGGCGCTGATCGTCGGTGTCGCCTTCATGCTGGTGGTGTTCGGGCAAATCCCCATCAACGACGTGCTGATCGGACGGATCGCCAAGAGCGAATGGCGTTCGCGTGCCTATTCGGCGCGCTACATCATCTCGTTCGCCGTGATGGCGACGACGGTGCCGGCGATCTCGGCGCTGCACGGGCATTGGGGGTTTTATGCGCTGTTCGCGGTCATGGCGGTGCTGGCGTCGCTGATTTTCGTCGCCGTGCTGTTCCTGCCCGGCACGCAACTGAAGTTGAGCCCGCAGCCGGCCGAGTGAGGCGCTTTCCATATCGGAATCCGTGGGCTTCCGCCATGATCCGAATCAATGCGGCCACTGGGCTTTGGGGTATGATGGCATCGTGGATAAACGATCAGGAGCAGAGCAACTGACCCCACCCGACCTACGAGAAGGGATATCGCACTACCACACATAAGCCCGACCAATCATCGCCGGGCGGCGCATGAAGCGCCCACAAAGGGAAGCCCCGCCATCAGTCGCGGGGCTTTCGGTGTTTGGGCAACCGGTACGTCACCGTGCCGCCTTCGAACGGCAGGTCATACACGAAAGCATACCCGAGTTTTTTGCTGGGAAATTACAACTGTATGCGCTACATGACCCCCCGACCGGAAAATCGGTCTACAAAAGCGCGACCGCGTAGCTCGGAAAGGAAAATTGGCGATGAACCAGTTCAACCCAACCGCAGATGGCCTCTTGGCGAAATTCGATAACATGAAATTGAAACCGAAACTGCTTAGCGATTTCGGCGTCGTGCTAGCCCTGCTGGCGCTGGTGTCGATCCTCGGCATCGTCAATTTCGTCTCGGTCGGTCACGAGATCGATGAATATGTGGAACTGGCGGAAGAAGCGACCTTCGCCAAGGATCTCGAGGTCAAGTTCCTGAAGATCGTTACCGAGGTTCAGCATTTCGTCAAAACCAAGAATTCGGACGAAGCGGCCATGGTGACGAAACACGGTGCCGAACTGACGGCTTTGGTGAACAAGGCCAAGACCACCATCACCGATTCCGAGCATCTGAAACTGCTGGGTGAAATCGACCACGCGCTGAAGGAATACCTGCACGAGTTCGGTCAGGTCTCGGCGCTGGTTTCCGCCGGAAGTTCCGGTGATGCCGGGAAGATCAATGACCTATTGGAAAACCAGATGCCGAAGATGATCCAACTGATCATCACCGACGCCGAGAAGCTCGCGCATTTGATCGCCGAGGAAGAGCACCACCTGAAGCAGCAGATGGAGGGCGAGATCGCCTTCGCCGAAATCGAGATGGTGGTGATTGCGCTGATCGGCCTGGGGCTCGGCATCGCGATCGCCTGGTATCTTGGCGGCGCGCTTTCGAATCCCGTCGTCGCCATGACCAGCGCCATGCAGCGGTTGGCGGATGGTGATCTGGAAGTCGCGATCCCGGCGCAGGGACGCATGGACGAGATCGGCGAAATGGCGGCGACGGTCCAGGTGTTCAAGGAAAGCGCCCAGGAAGTGAAACGCCTGGAAGCCGAGCAAAAAGAAGCGGAAGCCCGCGCTGCCGAGGAAAAGCGCCGGATGATGAACGAGATGGCCGACAGCTTCCAAAGCAATGTCGGCGGCATCGTGCAGTCGGTCTCGGCGGCGGCCACGGAAATGGAAAACTCGGCCCAAGCGCTTTCGCACCAGGCGGGCCAGGCGACGGGCATGTCCGGGACCGTTGCGGCGGCTTCCACCGAGGCGTCGGCGAACGTGCAGACGGTGGCGGCGGCGGCACAGGAACTGAACAGTTCGATCTCGGAAATCTCGCGCCAGATCGACCAGTCCTCGCAGATCGCGCGTGAAGCCGTGGAAACGGCGCGCCAGACCGGCGAGGAGATTGAAACCCTGGCGGCCTCGGCGGAGAAGATCAGCGAGGTCGTGAACCTGATCACCGACATCGCCGAACAGACCAACCTGTTGGCGCTCAACGCCACCATCGAGGCGGCGCGCGCCGGCGAGGCCGGCAAGGGCTTCGCCGTGGTCGCGTCGGAGGTCAAGAACCTGGCAAACCAGACGGCCAGGGCGACCGAGGAAATCGGCACGCAGATTTCCGGTATTCAAACAGCCACACATGGCTCGGTCGAAGCCATCCGGCGCATCAACGAGACCATCAGGCGCATTGATGAAGCCACCACCGGCATTGCGTCGGCGGTGGAGGAGCAGAACGCCGCGACCATGGAGATCGCGCGCAACGTCGAGGAGGCCGCCAGCGGGACGGAGCAGGTGTCGGAGAATATTTCCGGCGTATCCGATGCGGCGGCGGAAACCGGCCATGCCGCCGAACAGATTTTGGTGGCGGCGAAGGAACTTGCCGGGCAATCGGTGACGCTGCACGACCAGGTCGAGAGGTTTGTCGCCGAAGTCCGCTCGAGTTGATGCCTAGAACGCGCCGGCATTGCGCATAATGCGCAAGGCTTCGGCGACGCAGCGCACGTCGGCCAGTGCCGTGTGGGCCTGGCCGGGGACGTCGAAACCCATCAGTTCCGGAAGATCGCTGGATGCTACACCGTGCTCGGCGAGGCCCAGGAATTCGGCAACGTCTTTGCGAACGGAGTTGAAAAGATCCAGCGGGAACGGCGGGTCGATCCCCATCAGGTCGCAATTGATGTGAAGCACGTTGCCGTCGCTGCCGAAGCAGTGGACGACGTCGATGCCGTTGCCGAGAAAATCCGAGACCCGGTCCAAGGCGTCCGGAAAGGCGATCCCGTCGCGGTCCACGTCTTCCTGGGTGATCCCGGTCAACTGGGTGAAGTAGTCGCTGAGGTCCGGATTGATATGCGGGCGGACCAGGACCTCGAGGCTGTCGACTTCCTCGATTTCGGCGGAGTCGGCGAAGACCGCCATGCCGAACTGTACGATCTCGATCTCTTCGTCGGGGCCCGACCAGCCGCGCTCCACGGAACCTTCCCAGGCGGTCCATTCGAGATCGAGGATGGCGAATTTCTCGGTCATCACGTGTCGCCTCCGGCATCGGTGGCGGCACGGCGCAGGCGGTCGTTGATGGCGAGCCCGAGGCCGGTCTTGGGAATCGTCATCACGGCGATGCTCACGTGGCTTTCGTCATCGAGCGCGCGCAGCATGGCGAACAGGTTGGCCGCGGCTTCTTCCAGATCGCCCGAGGGGCTCAGATTGCGGGCCGCGTCGGCCGGCGCCGTGCCGAAGCCGAGCAGTGCCTCGCCCGGGCGTGCCGCCTCGGCATTCAGCCGCAGCGGCGTCGCCGGCGCGTAATGGCGGCTTAGCATGCCGGGCGATTTGGGCGCATGGTCGTCGTCGACGGCATGGGCGAGGGGGCCGGTGATGGCTTCGATGTCCTCGGCGGCGATGCCGCCCGGGCGCAGCAGGGTGGCGCTGTCGCCTTCCACGTGCACGACGGTCGATTCGAGCCCGATGCGGCAGGGTCCGCCGTCTAGGATGGTCAGCGCATGGCCGCCGGCGCCGCCGGCGAAGGAGTGTGCCACGTGTTCGGCGGTGGTCGGGCTGACCTCGCCCGAGCGGTTGGCGCTCGGCGCCGCGACGGGGCAGCCGGCGCGTTCCAACAGGTCCTGCGCCAAGGGATGCGCCGGCACGCGGATGGCGACGCTGTCCAACCCGGCGCTGACCAGCAGCGACAGGCCACAGTCGTCGCGGCGGGGCAATACAAGGCTCAACGCACCCGGCCAGAATTTGGCGGCCAGCGCGTCCGCCATCGGCGTGAATTCGGCATGGCGCGCCGCCGCGTCGCGGCCGGTGACGTGCACGATCAGCGGGTTGAAGCTGGGCCGGTCCTTGGCGGCATAGATGGCGGCGACGGCCTTGTCGTTGGTGGCGTCGGCGCCCAGGCCATAGACCGTTTCCGTCGGAAAGGCGACCAGTTCACCGGCCTTGAGCGCCGTTGCCGCGCGCTCCATGCCGGCGGCGTCGGCCGCGATCATGTCCACGGCCGGGCTCAATCGCCCAGCACCCCCGGACCGGCGGCAACGAAGTGCGGGTTTTCGAACCCTTCCTTGCCGTAACCGAGCTCGGTGCCGTCCAGTCGTCGTACCGTGCCGCCGGCGAAACGCAGCACCGCGTGGCCGGCGGCCGTGTCCCACTCCATGGTGCGGCCCATGCGCGGATAGATATCAGCCACGCCCTCGGCGACGCGGCAGAACTTGAGCGAACTGCCGGCGCTGATTTCCTGGGCGATGGTGAACTTGGAAAGATAGGTGTCGATTTCGGGCGTGCGGTGCGAGCGGCTGACCAGCGCCGTGAGGCCGCCGGCCGGCGCCGGGCGGCATTTGATGTCGCGCCGGGGCGCGTCTCCATCCAGCATGAACGACCCCATGGCGAGGCCGCAGTAGGTGACGTTTGGCACCGGCAGGTGCACGACACCCAGCACCGGACGGGTATTTTCAATCAGCGCCACGTTGACGGTGAATTCGCCGTTGCGGGTGATGAATTCCTTGGTGCCGTCCAACGGATCGACCAGCCAGAACGGGCCGCCGGAAAGGTCGGGGGCGTTACCGTCGCTCGCCGCTTCCTCGCCGACGATGGGGAAATCGGCGGTGATGCCTTCGCGGATGGCGCGGATGATCATGTCTTCCGCCACACGGTCGGCCTGGGTCACGGGCGAGTTGTCGCCCTTCGCCTCGACGTCGAAATTCGTCTGGTAGATTTTCATGATCTCGTCGCCAGCGCGGCGCGTGATCTGGGCGATATCCTTCGCCAACCCCAAACCGATATTGAGCAACGTCGTCTCCCACAGAACCGGCAAATAAAAGCGCGGTTATGGGTCGCTCACCGGCCCCCCGATGTCAAGCCGCTCAGGCGTCTGAGAAAGTGTCGATGGAAACCGCTTCGGTGACAAAGCGCCAGGCCTGGAAGGATGGAGACCAATGCTCGGGCGCCATGCCGGCCTTGCGCTTCAGGTGCTGCACGAAGGCTTTCGGATCCGGCAGTTGGTCCCAGACGGCGGGCAGGAACAGGGCCCGGCGCGGACCGTCGGCGATGATCAGACCGTCGCGGCCGGGCCGCAACTGCGCCATGAAGTCGGCCTCGTCGGCGAAGGACATGGGCGTCTGCGGGCTCAGGACCGCGATGGAAAGATCAAGCCCGTCGCGTTCGCCGGGCGTCAGCGCCGGGAAGCGCGGGTCGCGGAAAGCGGCCTTGAAGGCATTGTCGGCGACGTCCTGCACAAGCGGCCGGTGCGCCTGCGGCGAGCCGATGCAGCCGCGCAATTGGCCGTTGCGCTTCAAGGTGACGAAGCAGGCGCCGGGCTGGCGCAGCGCTTCCGGATGCTCGGCCAGGTCGACGGGCAGGGGCTTGGCGTGTTCCAGTCCGTGGTCGATGGAGGCGGCGGCAAGCAGAACCAGCGTCAGTCCGTGTTCATCCAGGAGCGCACGGGTGCCGGCGCCGAAATCGTCCTCGCCGCGCACCACTTCGGCGTGCGGCGCGTCGGAGGCGGCAGCGGCAGCGGCCGTCTCGGCCTTGTTGGTGACGGTCTTGCCCCAGACCACCTTGGCGGTGCTTTTTTTCGGCTCGTCCTCGAAGAACAGCCACGAGCCATAGCCCACGACCCGGTCCTTGGGCCCGGCGGTGTCACCGGAATTCCTTAGATCCACGGTCTCGACGCTCATGCCGCGGCGCTTGGCCAGCGCCAACAGGCCGCCGACGGGAAACCGCCCGCAGGCACCGTGGCGGTCGATCTTCTCCGGCGCCAGGTCCTCAATCGCCTTGCAAGTGGCGCCGTCGAGTTGCTTGGCGCTGTCGTAATCCAGGTAGTGGCTGAGATCGGACGAAATGACGATCAAGGTCTCGTCACCGCCCCAGAGCGCGTCCAGCACCTCGGCAACTTCATCCGGCGCGGCCTGGCCGACGACCAGCGGCACCAGGGTGAAATCGCCCAGCATTTTCTGCAGGAAGGGCAGGTGCACTTCCAGGCTGTGTTCCATGCGGTGGGTCTCGTCGAAGACCGTGACCTGCGGCATGCCGGAAATGCTTGCGGCGGCTTCCTTGTCGAGCTTGATCTCGCCCAAGGGCGTGGCGAAGGCGTCGGCGCCGGAAAGTGCCAGGCCGCGCACAGCGACACGGTGGCAGGGGCCCAGCAGGATGACGCGGGAGATGGTGTCGCGAGCCGGCTCCAGGTGCTTGTAGGCGGTTGCCGCGATGGGGCCGGAATAGACGTAGCCCGCATGCGGCGCGATGATCGCTTTCGGCACCCGCTTGTCGCCGACGTCGGCGGCATCGAGATAGCCCTCGACGGCGGCGCTCAATGCATCGGCGCTTTCGGGATAGAACTGGCCGGCGACGGCTGGCTGGCGAATGGCGTTCATGCGATCGGCTCCTGAATGGAATATGGGTTCCGACGGGTTCTATTGTAACCCCGGGGCCGGGCTCTTTTCCAGGCGCCTCAAGAGGTGGCGCAGAACATATCGTGCAGGACACCCATCAGGGGCTCGATGGTGTCGTCGGCGAGACTGTAATAGATGACGGTGCCGTCGCGCCGGTTGGCGACCAGGCCTTCCTGTTTCAGCCATGTCAGGTGCTGCGACAGGTTGGCCTGCGAGATACCGAGGCTGCGGCTCAAATCGCCGGCGGAATGCTCGCCCTGCATCAGGCAGCAGAGGATGCGCAACCGCACGCGGTTGGCGATGGACTTCAGGAATTGCGCAACGCGGTCGGCGTTGGCATCCATGTTTTGGGGGTTGAAATCCGTCGTCATGTTTGCTATTTAATGAAAATTGAAAATAAAGTCAAGTCCGCGATCCGGCCGAAACCCTGGATCGCGGCGGCCTTTTAATGAAAGGTGCGTTGCCATGACGCCGCTGAAACCCATTCTGATTTCCTGGACTCGGTGGATCGCGGTCGCCGCCATCGTGCTGTTGAGCGCCATCTTCGGTGCCCGCGCCGAGGCGCAGGAGCTGACCGTGCAATCGCGCATGATCAAGGACCTGAAATCGGTGTTCGCCACCATCGAGGCCACCGACCAGACCATCGCGCGCGCCCGCATCGGCGGCACCGTGGTCGATCTCAGCGTCGATGAGGGCAGCGCCGTCACCGCCGGCCAGAAGATCGGCAAGGTCGGCGATCCGAAGCTGGAACTGGAGCTGCGCGCCGCGCAATCGCGCATCTCGTCGATCACGGCGCAGATGGACCTGGCCAAGGTGGAACTGGAGCGTACCCGCAAGCTGCGCCAGAACGGCACCGTCGCGCAGGCGCGCCTGGACGAGGCCGAGACCGCGCTCAAGGTGGTGCAACGCAACCTCGCCGCCGCCCAGGCCGACCGCGCCGTCATCGCCGAGCGCCAGTCGGAAGGCATTATCCGCGCGCCGGCGTCTGGCCGCGTGCTGCGCGTCGACGTGACCGAGGGCAAGGTGGTGCTGCCGGGCGAGAGCATCGCCATCATCACCGCCAACGCCTATGTGCTGCGCCTGCAACTGCCGGAGCGCCACGCGCGCTTCATCGAGATCGGCGATCCCGTCATCATCGGCGACCGCGGCATGGCGACGACGGCGCCGGCAGGCGGCGCGACGCGCACCGGCACCATCATCAAGGTCTATCCGGAAATCCGCCAAGGCCGGGTGTCGGCGGACGTGGACGTTACCGACCTCGGCAACTTCTTCGTCGGTGAGCGCGTGCGCGTCATGGTCGAGGCCGGCGAGCGCCGCGCCTTCGTCATCCCCGAACATTACCTGAGCCGCCGCTTCGGCCTTGCCTTCGTGCGCCTCAAGGGCGCCGGCGAGACCGTCGTGCAGCCGGGCCTTCCCATCGATGGCGGCATCGAAATTCTCTCCGGCCTCAAGGACGGCGACATCCTGGTGAGGGAAGCCCCATGAAGCTCGGCATTTCGGGCGTTCTGACCCGGACTTTCATCAACTCGCCGCTGACGCCACTGTTCCTGCTGATCTCTGTCGTGCTCGGCATCATGGCGCTGATGGCGCTGCCGCGCGAGGAAGACCCGCAGATCAGCGTGCCGCTGGTCGACGTCATCGTTTCCGCCGACGGCCTCAAGGCTGCCGACGTGGTCGAACTGGTGACCAAGCCGCTGGAAACCATCGTCCAGGGCATCGACGACGTGGAGCACGTCTATTCCTTGAGCGAAGACGATCAGGTCATCGTCACCGTGCGTTTCTTCGCCGGCACCGACGAGGACCGCGCCACCTTCCGCGTGCACGAGGAGGTCAACGCCAACCTGGACCGCCTGCCGACAGGCATCCCGGTGCCGAAGATCGTCGGCCGCGGTATCAACGACGTGCCCATCGTGACCATTACGCTGACGCCGAAGCCGGACGCCAGCGACGAATGGACCGACAACGCGCTCTACGACATCGCCGAGGAGCTGCTGCACGAGATTTCCACCGTCGAGGACGTGGGGCTCACCTTCCTGGTTGGCGGCCGCGCCGACCAGATCAGGATCGAGCCCGACCCGGAGCGGTTATCCCTCTACGGCGTGACACTCAACCAGGTGGTGCGCAAGGTGCAGAACGCCAACCGCTCGTTCGGCGTCGGCAACCTGCGCGAAGCCGGCAAGACGCTGCCGGTGGTCGCCGGCCAGACGGTGAAGGGGCCCTCCGACATCGGGCTTTTGAACATCACCGCGCGCGATGGCCGGCCGGTGTACCTGAAGGACGTCGCCAACATCGTCGTCGGCGCCGCGCCGGAAGAGGCCCGTGTCTGGCATTTCGGCAAAACGGGTGAAAAGGGCGAACTTTCCGAACGCCCCGCGGTGACGCTGGCCATCGCCAAGCGGCAGGGCTCCAACGCCGTCATCGTTGCCGAGAACATCCTGAAGAAGGTCGAACTGGTGCGCGGCGGGCTGGTACCCGACAGCCTGGACGCCATCGTCACGCGCGACTACGGCGTCACCGCCGGCGAGAAGTCCGATGAGCTGATGTTCCACCTGATCGGCGCCACCGTGGTTATCGTCTTGATGATCGCCATCTTCTTCGGCTGGCGCGAGGGCATCGTTGTTTTGGTGATCGTGCCGACCACCATTCTGATGACCTTCTTCGCCGCCTGGATCTTGGGCTACACCATCAACCGGGTCAGCCTGTTCGCGCTCATCCTCTCCATCGGTATCCTGGTCGACGACGCCATCGTCGTGGTCGAGAACATCGTCCGCCACTGGGGCATGCGCGACGGCCGCGACCGCATCACCGCCGCCATCGAGGCGGTGGCGGAAGTCGGCAACCCGACGCTGGTGGCGACGCTGACGATCATCGCCGCGCTGCTGCCGATGATGTTCGTTTCCGGCCTGATGGGCCCCTACATGAGCCCGATTCCGGCCAATGCCTCCGCCGCCATGGCCTTTTCCTTCGTCGTTGCCGTGGTGATCACGCCCTGGCTCTTGGTGCGCATGCAAGGAAAGCAGAAACACGAAGAGCCCGCGCACGAGGAAACCGGCGACACCGCGCTCGGCCGCATGTATCGCCGCTTCGCCGGCCCGGTGCTGAAGAGCAAGCGCAATTCCTGGGTGTTCCTGATCTCGGTCTTCGTCGGCACGGTGGTGGTGAGCGTGCTGTTCGCCACCAAGGACGTGACCGTCAAGTTGCTGCCGTTCGACAACAAGTCCGAGATCCAGG
Organism: Rhodospirillaceae bacterium; assembly: GCA_038125725.1. Lineage (GTDB taxonomy): Bacteria > Pseudomonadota > Alphaproteobacteria > Rhodospirillales > Casp-alpha2 > TMED8. The sequence goes on along the minus strand of JAYPEK010000005.1, from coordinate 126,619 downwards.
TGGTCATGGACCTGCCGGAAGGGGCGTCGCTGGAAGCCACCGAGCGCAACCTGGCGATGGTGGCGCACGCCTTGGGCGACCTGCCGGAACTGTCGCATATCCAGTCCTATGCTGGCACCGCCGCGCCGTTCAACTTCAACGGCCTGGTGCGTCACTATGACATTCGCAGGAAGCCCTGGCAGGGCGATCTGCAGATCAACCTGACGCCCAAGCACGAGCGCGACCGCCAGAGCCACGAGATCGCGCTGCAAATCAGGCAGCGTATCGAGGCCATGGAATTTCCCGCCGGCACCACCGTGAAGGTGGTCGAGGTGCCGCCTGGCCCGCCGGTGATCTCCACCCTGATGGCGGAGATTTACGGCCCCGACCAGAAGACCCGGCGCCAGCTCGCCTGGAAGGTGCGGGAAGCCTTCGAGAACCTCGACTATATCGTCGATATCGACGATTCCATCGGGCTCACCCCCGAACGGCTGCGTTTCGAGGTCGACCAGGGCAACCTGGAATTCCACGGCGTGCACGAACAGGAACTGTTCGATACGCTGAAGGTGCTGCTGAACGGCACGTCGATCGGCTATTCGCACCGGGGCGACGGCACCAACCCGGTCGAGATCGCCATCCGGCTGCCGAAGAAGAGCCTGTTCCTGGGAGAGCATCTGATGGCGACGCCGGTGGAGGCGCCGGGCGAGGCCGCCGACAAGGGCGCGGTGGTCGAGATCGGCGATATCGTGCGCCTGAAGCGCGAACTCGCCTCCTATCCGATCTTCCGCCACAACGGCCGCTTCGCCGAGGTCGTCTACGGTGAACTGGCCGGCCGCTTCGAGGCCCCCATCTACGGCATGTTCGACGTCAACGACGAACTGGCGAAGATGAACTGGGGCGCCGAAGGCGCGCCCACCATCGCCTATCACGGTCAGCCGACGGATTTGAAGCAGGCCACCGTGCTGTGGGACGGGGAGTGGGAGGTCACCTATGTCACCTTCCGCGACATGGGCCTCGCCTTCGCCTTCGCGCTGATCGCGGTCTATATCCTGATCGTCGGGCAGTTCTCCAACTTCCGGGTGCCGCTGGTGATCATGACGCCGATCCCGCTGTCGCTGATCGGCATCGTTATCGGGCACCTGATCTTCGATGCGCCCTTCACCGCGACCTCGATGATCGGCTTCGTCGCCTTGGCGGGCATCCTGGTGCGCAACTCGATCTTGTTGGTGGATTTCATCCGCCATCGCATGGCCGAAGGGGAGGCGCTGCGCGATGCGCTCCTGCAAGCCGGCGCCATCCGGCTACGCCCGATCCTGCTCACCGCCGTCGCGGCGATGATCGGTGCCGCCTTCATCCTCACCGATCCGATCTTCCAGGGGCTCGCCATTTCCATGGTGTTCGGCCTGGCGTCGTCGACGGCGCTGACGCTGTTGGTGATCCCGGCGGTCTACGTGGTGCTGCGCGACGACGGCCATCCGGCCAAGACGCCGGCGGGCATGAAGTGACCTTGAAGACGCGCGAAGCCTGCCCATCTGTCATCCATGCTTGAAACCGCCCAGATATCCGGCCCGGCCCGCTTCCCCGAAGACCGCATCCAGGCGTTCCAGGAACGCCTGGCCGAACACCCGATCTATACCGGGTTGAAGACGGTGGCGGACCTGCGTGTGTTCATGACGCACCACGTCTATTCGGTCTGGGATTTCATGTCGCTCTGCAAGTTCCTGCAGAACGACCTGGCGCCCTCAAGATATCCCTGGAAGCCCAGGGGACACCCGGCGGCCAGGCGCTTCATCAACGAGATCGTCATTGAGGAAGAGAGCGACGAGGGGCTTCCCGACGCGGACGGCAATCCCACCTACGGCTCCCACTTCGAGCTCTACTGCGGCGCCATGCGCGTGATCGGCGCCGATCCCGAACCGGCCATCCGCTTCGTCGAGACGGCCGCATCGGCCGGCATCGAGACCGCGCTCACGACCGCAGCCGCGCCCGAACCGGCGAAGGCGTTCATGCGCACCACCTTCGGCTTCATCGACACCCAAAAACCTCACCTGGTCGCGGCTGCCTTCGCGCTCGGGCGCGAACACATCATCCCGGCCATGTTCCGCTCGTTCCTGCGCGATATGAACATCACCCCCGATGATGCGCCGATCTTCCACTACTACCTCAACCGCCACATCCACCTGGACGAAGACCACCACGCGCCCCTGTCGCTGCTGGTGCTCAACGAAGCCTGCGGCGGCGATCCGGCCCGCGTCGAGGAAGCCGTCGCCGCCGCCGAGCGGGCGGTCGAGGCGCGGGTTCAATTCTGGGACGGGGTGCTGGCGGCGCTCGGTTGATCCACCTGGATCAATGATTCCTGCATGGAATCTGCTAGACTCTCAAACATGAGCAACGTCGCCACCAAGTACTGGCATGCCCTGGACGACGGCCGCGTCCAGTGCGACCTCTGCCCGCGTGCCTGCAAGATGCGCGAGGGGCAGCGGGGGCTTTGCTACGTGCGCGCGGTGGAGGACGGCGCCGTGGTGCTAACCACCTACGGCCGCTCGTCCGGGTTCTGCATCGACCCCATCGAGAAGAAGCCCTTGAACCACTTCCTGCCGGGCACGCCGGTGCTGTCGTTCGGCACGGCTGGCTGCAATCTCACCTGCAAATTTTGCCAGAACTGGAACATCTCCAAGGCGCGCGCTTTCGATAAGCTGCAAGACCTGGCCTCGCCGGAAGAGATCGCCGCCGCCGCGGCCAAGACCGGCTGCCGGTCCGTCGCCTATACCTACAACGACCCGGTCATTTTCCTTGAGTACGCCGTTGATACCGCGAGAGCCTGCCGCGAGCGCGGCATCAAGAACGTTGCGGTGACGGCGGGCTATATCTGTCCCGACCCGAGGGCGGAGTTCTATTCCTGGATGGATGCCGCCAACGTCGATTTGAAGGCCTTTACCGAGCATTTTTACAAGGAGCTTTGCACGGCGCGCCTCGATAGTGTGCTCGATACGTTGAAATATCTGAAGCACGATACCGACGTGTGGTTCGAGATTACCGACCTGCTGATACCCGGCGAGAACGACGGCGACGCCGAGATCGACGAGATGACGCGCTGGATCGTCAAGCACCTGGGGCCCGACGTGCCGCTGCATTTCTCCGCTTTTCATCCCGACTGGAAGATGAAGGACAAGCCGCGCACGCCGACGGAGACACTTCTGAGCGCGCGCCGCATCGCCATGGAGAACGGGGTGCGCTACGCCTACGTCGGCAACGTGCACGACAAGGCAGGGCAGAGCACCTATTGCCATAACTGCGGCGAGACGCTGATCGGGCGCGATTGGTACCTGCTTTCCGACTGGAACGTCAGCTTCGAGGGAAACTACCACGGCAACTGTGCCAATTGCGGCACGCCGGTGGCCGGCGTCTTCGACGGCCCGCCCGGCGATTGGGGCCGCAAGCGGGTGCCGCTGCGGTTAAAAGGAGCGGCGGCGGCGCATTCCCCGCCGTGACTTGTTCGGGGCGAGGTGTTAAACGAAGCCCGGTCCCGATGCGGCGAGGAGAACCCTGTTGAAGAAGTGGCTGGCAATTGGTCTCAAGGCCGCTGTTTCCGGTGGATTGATCTGGTATCTGGTCGCCAATGTGGACATGGCGGCGGTGACCCAGCATGTCTCGACCGTCGATATCCCGTTGCTGGTGCTTTCCGCTGCCGTGCTGGCGCTGCAGTTCCTGATTGGGGGCATGCGCTGGAACAGCGTGCTCACCGCCATGCAATCGCCGCTCCAGGCCTGGCTTGCGATGCGGCTGTTCTACATCGGCATGTTTTTCAACCAGGCGCTCCCCGGTGGGACCGGCGGCGACGCGGTGCGCATGTACCTGGCCTACAAGAACGGGTTGACGCCCAGCGGCGCCATCAACGGCGTCATCGTCGAACGGGTGGCAACGGTACTGGCGCTGGTGATCCTCGTCGATGCCACGCAGCCGCTGTTCCTGCCGCACGTGCCCGAAGCCATGACCCGCATCGCCCATTTGGCGGTGGCGGGCGTGACCGCCGCGGCGCTCGGGGGCACGCTGCTGCTGGCGCTGCTGCACAAGCTGCCCGAGAGCTTGAGGAAATGGCGTATCGTGCGTGGGCTCGGCCATCTCGGCGCCGATACGCGCCGCGTATTTGGCCGGATTTCCGGCGCCGCGAAGCCGCTTGCCTGGAGCATCGTCGGCCATCTCAACGTTTCGCTTTCCTGCTTCGCCCTGGCCCTTGCGCTCGGTCTCGACGTCACCTTGCTTGATTGCATCGTGCTGATCCCGCCGGTGCTGCTGATTATGTCGTTGCCGATCTCCATCGGCGGTTGGGGCGTGCGCGAGGGCGCCATGGTGTGGATGTTCGCGCTGGTCGGTGTCAGCCAGGATGCCGCTTTGGCGCTGTCGCTGTTTTTCGGCGTCGTCTCGCTGGCGATCTCTTTGCCGGGCGGCATCGTTTGGCTGATGATGCGGGCCGGCGCGCGTGGCGTCGAACTCAGTGACGAAGAACTGGCGCACTTCCGCGAGCAACATGAAAACGCTTGAAACCGCGCCTCCGAATGCCTTTTCTTTTATGAACACCCGTTCCGCCTGACAGGAGTCCCGCATGAAAATCTCATTCGCCAATCCCGCCCTGCCGACGACCGGCATCGCCGTCGTCTTCGCCGCCGAAGGCCGGCACCTGAGCGCCTCCGCGCTGGCGCTCGACGAGCAGACGGGGGGCGCGCTCATGCGCGCCGTCAAGGGCTCCAAGTTCAAGGGCAAAAAGGGTCAGACGCTGACGCTGATGGCGCCGCACGGCTCGCGTCTCAACCGCGTGCTGCTGGTGGGTCTTGGCAAGGCCAAGGAGATCGACGATCTCGCCATGCAGGGCCTCGGCGGCAAGATCCAGGCGAATGCCGCCTCCAGCGGTCAGAGCGCCGCCACCGTCATGGTCAACGAGACCGAGGGCTCGCCCTTGGGCGTGCCGGAAATGGCCGCCAACCTGGCCTTTGGCGCGCGGCTGCGGGCCTACCGCTTCGACAAGTACCGCACCAAGGAAGAAGCTGACGCCAAGCCGAGCCTCAAGACCCTGAAGATCTGCGGCCACCGCAGCTCGCGAGCCAAGACGCTGTTCCAGCCCATGGACAAGATCGCCGACGGTGTCGATTTCACCCGCGACCTGGTGTCCGAGCCGCCGAACGTCATCTATCCCGAAAGCCTGGCCAAGCGCGCCAAGGAATTGACCAAGCTCGGCGTCAAGGTCGAGGTGTTGGGCGAGGCGCAGATGAAGAAGCTCGGCATGGGCGCGCTGTTGGGCGTCGGCAAGGGTTCGATCCGTGAATCGCAGATGGTGATCATGCGCTGGGAGGGCGGCGCCAAGAACGCCGATCCCGTCGCCTTCGTCGGCAAGGGCGTCACCTTCGATACCGGCGGCATTTCCATCAAGCCGGCCGCCGGCATGGAAGACATGAAATGGGACATGGGCGGATCCGGCGTGGTCATCGGCCTGATGAAGGCGCTGGCCGGGCGCAAGGCCAAGGTCAACGTGGTCGGCGTCGTCGGCCTGGTCGAGAACATGCCCGACGGCAACGCCCAGCGCCCCGGCGACATCGTCACCTCCATGTCCGGCCAGACCATCGAGGTCATCAACACCGACGCCGAAGGCCGCCTGGTGCTGGCCGACGCGCTGCATTACACCATCGACAAGTACAGTCCGAAGTTCGTCGTCAACCTGGCCACGCTCACCGGCGCCATCATCATTTCGCTGGGCGACGAGCACGCCGGTCTGTTCTCTAACAACGACACCTTGTCCGAGCGCCTGAGCAAGGCCGGCCAAGCGGTCGACGAGAAGGTCTGGCGTCTGCCCATCAGCCCCGCCTACGACAAGCTGATCGATTCCGATGTCGCCGACATGAAGAACGTCGGCGGCCGCGGCGCCGGTTCCATCACTGCGGCGCAGTTCCTGCAGCGCTTCGTCGGCAAGACGCCCTGGGCGCACCTGGACATCGCCGGCGTCACCTGGTCGAAGAAGGACGCCGACACCGTGCCGAAGGGCGGCACCGCCTTTGGCGTGCGCTTGCTCGACCGGCTGGTGGCGGACCACTACGAAGGCAAGTAAGCCGCACACCGCCATGACCGACATCGCCTTCTACCATCTGGAACGATCGCCGCTGGAGAAGGCCTTGCCGAAGCTTTTGGAAAAGACGCTGGATGCCGGCAAGCGCGCGCTCGTGCTGGCCGGCTCCGAGGCACGGGTCGAAGCGCTCAACGGCGCGCTCTGGACCTACGACCAGGACGCCTGGCTGCCGCACGGCTCGGCCAAGGACGGCGACGCCGAAGAGCAGCCGATCTGGCTGGCGACCGAGGATGCCAACGCCAACGGCGCTCAGTTCCTGTTCCTGACCGACGGCGCCGAGAGCGCGCACCTGGCCGACTACGAACGCTGCTTCGATCTTTTCGACGGCAACGATCCGGCCATGGTCGAGGCGGCGCGCGGGCGCTGGAAGGCCTGCAAGGACGCCGGCCACGCGCTCACCTACTGGCAGCAGACCGCCGCCGGCGGCTGGGAGAAGAAGGCCGAAGGCTAAACACAGCATCGAAGGGGAGGGGATGGACATGAGCAAACGCTGGGTCAACCGGCCGGAGGGCTCCACCTGGGGCGATTGGGGTGACGACGATCAACGCGGACGTATGAACCTCGTCACGCCCGAGCGCCGTCTGCAAGCCGCCGCCGAGATCAGGGAAGGCCTCTGCTTCTGCCTCTCCATGCCCTTGAACCTGCCCGGCGGCAATGCCGTCAACCCAAAGCGCTTTCCGCCCAAGTTCGGCCCGGTGTTCCATCCGCCTGGGTCCGATCACTACTACTACAACATGGACTGGGACGCGCTGCAGCCCGGCAACATGGATGTCTCGTCGGACGAATGCTTCACCATGCATTCGCAGTATTCGACGCAGTGGGACTCGTTCGCCCACGTTGGCTCGCGCTTCGACGCCGACGCAGACGGTGAGGCGGAGCGCGTCTACTACAACGGTTTTCGCCCCGACGACCACGTCAAGGGCCCGGACGACCCCGACGGCATGGGCGCGCGCAAACTCGGCGTCGAGAACATGGCGGTGAGCGGCATGCAGGGCCGTGGCGTGCTGGTCGATTTCCATCGCCACTTCGGCGACGAGCGGGTCGCCGTCGGCTACGACCTGTTGATGGAGGTATTCGAGAAAGACGGCGTCGAAGTGGAGGAGGGCGATTTCTTCCTCTTTCACACCGGCTGGGACGACATGATCCTCTCCATGAACGGCGATCCCGACGCCGACAAGCTGCATGGATCGGGCGCGGTGCTGGACGGCTACGACCCGAAAATCCTGCAATGGATCACCGATTCAGGCGTCGTGGCACTGATTTCCGACAACATGGCGGTGGAGGATTCGCGCGGCTACGGCGACACCCAGGGCGGCTGCTCGCGGCTGCCGCTGCACCGCCATTGCCTGTTCCGCCTCGGCGTGCACCTGGGCGAAATCTGGTATCTGTCGGAACTGGCGGCGGCGCTCGCCGAGCGTGAACGCTCGCGCTTTTTCCTGACCGCGCCCCCCTTGCGCCTGCCGGGCGCGGTGGGCTCGCCGACGACGCCGGTCGCGACGATCTGAAGCGAGACAGCCTGCCAACACTGGATTCGGCCGTATTGGCCGACTATTTTGCATACGATGGCACACTGTTTCTGGAAGGAGTAACGATGGCCTACGAGGGCGATCCCAACATCCGACATCTTGGCTGCAAGCAATGCCTTGAGGGGAATCCTCTCGATTTCGAGATCACCATGGCGTTCCAGCCGATTGTCGATCTGAAAACCAGGAGCGTCTATGCCTATGAGGCGCTCGTGCGCGGCGCCGACGGCGCCGGCGCCGGCGCGGTTTTGTCCCGAATATCTAATGACAACCGATACGCTTTTGACCAGACCTGCCGTGTCCGCGCCGTGCAACTCGCTTCGCAACTTGGCATCGATTGCAAGCTCAGCATCAATTTCCTGCCGAATGCGGTTTACCGTCCGGAGACTTGTATCCGCGCCACGATGGAGGCCGCGGACCAGTTCGAATTGTCGGTGGACCATATTATCTTCGAGGATACGGAATCGGAACCTGTCGAGGATCCGGCCCACCTGATGGGCATTTTCGACGCTTACCGTGAGCGCGGTTTCATCACCGCCATCGACGATTTCAGCGCCGGCTACGCCGGACTTAATCTGTTAACCAAATTCAAGCCACAGGTGCTGAAGCTGGACATGGAATTGTGCCAGGATATCACCGCCAACAAGGTCAAGCAGACGATCACCGAAGGCACGATCAAGACGGCGAAGGCGCTCGACATCGAAGTTATTGCCGAAGGAGTCGAAACCCCGGATGACCTCCGGACACTCGAAGGCTTGGGCGTCGATTATTTCCAGGGCTACCTGTTCGGCAAACCGGAAATAGAGACGCTGCCGGAACCGGATTTCAGCGCGCTCGACGCCTAGTCGTTCTTTCCTTCCAGCGCCGCCAGGACGGCGTCGGTGACCTGTTCGGTGTTGGCTTCGCCGCCCAAGTCTCTGGGCAGCACCTTGGCATCGCCGGTGACGCGTTCGACGGCGGCCATCAGGCTGGCGGCGGCCTATGCCTCGCCCAGGTGATCGAGCATCATCGCCGCCGTCCAGAACGAGCCGATGGGGTTGGCGATGCCTTTCCCCATGATGTCGAAGGCGGAGCCGTGGATGGGCTCGAACATGGAGGGGTATTGGCGCTCCGGGTTTAAATTCGCCGTCGGCGCGATGCCGAGACTTCCCGTCAGCGCCGCGGCCAAATCGCTCAACACGTCCGCATGCAGGTTGGTCGCCACCACGGTGTCGATGGATTTGGGGTCGAGCACCATGCGCGTGGTCATGGCGTCGACCAGCATCTTGTCGATCTCCACGTCCGGGTAGTCCCCGCGCACCGCCTCGAACACCGCGTCCCACATCACCATGCCGTGGCGCTGGGCGTTGGACTTGGTGACCAAGGTAAGTTTCTTGCGCGGCCGTGAACGCGCAAGTTCGAGCGCGAAGCGCTGCACCCGCTCGACCCCGGCGCGGGTGAAGACGGCGACATCCATGCCGACCTCTTCCGGGTGGCCGGTGTGCACCCGGCCGCCGGCGCCGGCGTACTCGCCTTCGGTGTTCTCGCGCACGATCACCCAATCCAGGTCATCCGGCCCGACACCCCGGAGCGGCCCCTCGATGCCCGGCAGCAGCCGGGCCGGGCGCACGTTGGCGTACTGGTCGAAGGGCTGGCAGATGGCGAGACGCAATCCCCAGAGCGAAATGTGGTCGGGCACGCGGGGATCGCCGGCGGAACCGAAATAGATGGCGTCGAAGGGCTTGAGCGTCCCGAGCGCGTCTTCCGGCATCATGCGGCCGTGCTCCAGGTAGTAGTCCGTGCCCCAGGGGAATTCCTCGACCTTCAACTCGAAACCGCTATCGCGCGCCGCCACCGCGTGCAGCACGCGGGTTCCCGCCGAGATCACTTCTCCGCCGATGCCGTCGCCCGGCACGGCCGCGATGGTGTATTGGCGCATGGTGGATATCCTCCCCAAGTTGGTTGGTTCAGCGCTCGTCGTCGCTGTAAGGCCCGGCGCGGGCAATGATTTTGCGTGGAAGGTGCTTGCCGCTCAAGACGCCATCCTTCGCGGCCTTGCCACCCGATGCCGGTTTCCAAGCGAACGACGAGAACATGAGGACGAAAATACCCCAGACCAGCGCCGCGATCGCCACGATGGGCACGACAACGAAGACCAGGAAACTGCCGATTCCGGTAATCAGCGAGGACATGGGCGCGGGACGCCTCTAGCGCTTCAGCAGTATTTCTCCGGCCCGACCCATTGCCCGACATTGTACCGGTCGCCATGCGCCCAGCCGACCGGCAGCAGTTCCTCGATGGTGGCGAGGTCGGCGTCGGTCAGTTTGATGTCGGCACCGGCGGCCAGTTCTTCCAGGTGCGCCACCGAACGGGTACCCGGGATGGTCAGTACGTGCTCGCCCTGGTGCAGCAGCCAGGCGATGGCCAGCGACGCCGTCGCCACGCCCATTTCGCAGGCCAGGTTGCGGAGACCTTCCGTCGCGGCAACGTTGCGCGACCGGTTCGGCTCCATGAAGCGCGGGTTGGTCTTGAGGAAGTCGACGCTTTGCGATTTCTCGTAACTGTGCGGCGTGTCGGTCAAGAGGCTGCGCCCGACCGGGCTGAACGCCACCAGCGAGGTGCCCATGGCGGCGCAGCGTTGCGTCAGGCCCAATTCGACGGCGCGGGTCGAGAGCGAGTACTCAGATTGCACGGCGCCGACCGGATGCACGGCGCCCGCGACCTCGAGCGAGGTGGGGGCGATTTCCGAGTAGCCGAACTGGCCGATCTTGCCGGCCTTGATCAGGTCGGCCAGCGTGCCCGTCACGTCCTCGATGGGGATGGAGGGATCGCGCCGGTGCACGTAGTAGAGTTCGACCCGCTCGACGCCGAGGCGCTTCAGGGATTCGTCCAGCGCCGTTTTCAGGTGTTCGGCGGAATTGTCGAAGCAGCGATTGCCCTCGGCGTCCTTGCTGATGCCGCCCTTGGTGGCGATCTTGAAGAAATCCCGGGCCTCGGAACCATGGTCGGCAAGGAATTTGCCGATGCGCTCTTCCGAAAGGCCGCTGCCGTACATGTTCGACGTATCCAGGTGGTCGATACCGAGTTCCATGGCGCGCGCCAGGACGGCCTGCGATTGGTCGGTGTCGATGGGGCCGTAGAAGCTGGTGAGCGACATGGCGCCGATGCCGACGGCGGAAACGGTGGTGCCTGTTTGACCGAGTTTTCTCTGCTGCATGGAATCTCGCTTGGGCTGAAAGCGCTGATGCGCGGGATGGAGCTGACCCGCCGTTGTAGCGAACGGGCGGCAGGGGCGCAACGGTCTAGGTTGCAAGCGCGATAGAAATTTACTCTCGTTAATAGGAATTTATTGTCTATTCAAAAAGCCGCAATTAAGATTGCCCAAATCGCGGAGGGCCATCGAAACGGATGTCGGTATGGTCGAGAGAGCGGGCGCCAATTGAGGTTTGTCCCATTACTGGGAAAATTGGGTTCGTTCCTGAGATTTTTTTGTAAAATTAATGATATCAATGTCTTCCAACCCGTGAAATTGAATGCGCGAGCGCCGAAATCGTACCATTTCGTTGTTTCCGCCGGGGTCTTGCAAAGCCGAACGCTGTCCCCGAAGCTGGCGCGGAAGGGGAGTTGCATGAAAACTTTCGACGAAACCGCCAAGGGACCGCTGGATGGCGTCCGGGTACTCGACCTGACCCGGCTGGTGGCCGGCAACATGCTGACGCTGCAACTGGCCGACATGGGCGCCGACGTCATCAAGGTGGAGCCCGCCGGCAAGGGCGACCCGCTGCGCGCCTGGACGGAAGAGGGCATCCAGGCGTTCTGGAAGGTCTATTGCCGCAACAAGCGCAGCCTGACGCTGGATTTCCGCAATGCGCGCGCCGCCGAGATCGTGCTGCGATTGGTCGAACACGCCGATGTGCTGGTCGAGAATTTCCGCCCCGGCCGCATGGAGGAAATGGGGCTCGGCCCCGACGCCCTGATGGCGGCGAACCCGAAGCTGGTGATGGTGCGGGTCTCGGGTTTCGGCCAGACCGGCCCCTACCGCGAGCGGCCGGGGTTCGGCTCGCTGGTGGAAGCCATGTCCGGCTTTGCCAGCCGAAATGGCTTTCCCGACCGGCCGCCGCTACTGCCGCCACTGGCCTTGGCCGACATGACCGCCGGGCTGCAAGGCGCCTTCGCCACCATGGTGGCACTGCGTGAGGTGGAACTGAAGGGCGGCCATGGCCAAGTGGTGGATATTGCGCTCTGGGAGCCGATCCTCTCCACCCTCGGTCCCGAGGCCTATACCTTTGAGATCACCGGCAAGGTCAAACAGCGCGTCGGCAACCGCTCCAACACCGCCGCGCCGCGCGATGTCTATACCACCCGCGACGGCGGCGCCATTGCGCTCTCGGCCTCCATGCAGGCGATGGCCGAGCGCCTGTTCCGGGTCATCGGCCGCGAGGACATGATCACCGATCCGCGCTTTCGCACCAACGCCGACCGGGTACAAAACCGTGATGAGGTCAACAACATCGTCGCCGAGTGGATTGCCGAGCGCGACCGCGACGAGGTGCTGGCCATCTTCGCCGAGGCCAGCGTCACCGGGGCGCCGGTCTACGACGCCAGCGACATCATGGCCGACCCGCATGTGCAGGGCCGTGAAATCCTGATCGACCTGCCGGACGACGAGACCGGCACCGCCAAGCACCACAACATCCATCCCCGGCTGTCGGGGACGCCAGGCACTTTCCGCCGCCCGGCGCCGACGCTCGGCCAGCACACCGACGAGATCCTTGCCGCCGCCGGTTTCGGCGCCGAGGAAATTGCCACGCTCAGAAAGGAAGAGATCATATGACCGCCGATCCCAACCACGCGCCGCTGGTCTGGCGTTCGCAACTCTATGTGCCGGCCAATAACCCGCGTTTCGTCGGCAAGGCGCATACGCGCGGCGCCGACGCCGTCATCCTCGATCTCGAAGACAGCGTCCCGGCTGCCGAGCGCCCGGCGGCGCGGGCCGCGTTGGCCGACGCTGTCGGCCAGGTCGGCCAGGCCGGCGCCGACGTGACGGTACGCATCAATTCGCCCGAGGCGGACGCGATGGAGGACCTGGAAGCCGCTGTCATTTCCGGCGTGCGCGGCATCTACGTCACCAAGGCGCGGGACGCGGCCTACGTGCGGGCGATCTCCGGGCGCATCGGCGAGTTGGAGGCGGCGCGCGGCCTTGCTGCGGGCGGCATCCGCCTCGTCGTCATGATCGAGACGGCGGCGGCGTATCTGAAGGCCGAGGAAATCGGCCGCGCCGATGCGCGCACGGCGGCGCTGCAACTGGGCGGCGAGGACATGGCCCTGGAACTCAGCATGGTGCCCGATTCAGACACCCTGGCCATGCCCAAGCAGCACCTGAACATCGTCGCCCGCGCCTGCGGCCTGCAGCCTTTCGGCATCATGGGCACGGTCGCCGACTACAACGACCTGGATGCCGTCCGCGTCGTCGCCGAGCGCTCGCGCCGGTTCGGCTTCGAGGGCGCAGCCTGCATCCACCCGAGCGTCGTGCCGGTGTTGAACGCGGCCTTTTCGCCGTCAGCGGAAGAAGTGGATCACGCGCGGCGCGTGGTCGACGCTTATGCCGAGGCCCAGGCGTCGGGAGTCGGCGCCATCACCGTCGACGGCAAAATGATCGACGTGCCGGTGGTGCGCCGCGCCGAGAAACTGCTGGCGCGCTGGGACGCCATCCAGGCGCGTGGCAACGGTTAGGCTCAGTTCTTGTTGGCGGCGGCGACCTTGGCGTCGATGCGGGTGCGGGCCTCGGCCATGATATCGCCCATGTCGAGATCCAGGTGCTGGCAAATGCAGGCGAGATAGAAGAACACGTCGCCGAGTTCATGCCTGAGCGCCGCCATGTCGATGGGCCCGTCACGGAGGTGTTTCTTGATCACCTCGACGGTTTCCCCGGCCTCGCCGGCCAGGCCCAGGCCCAAATAGCCCAGGTGTTTCTCGTCGTCGCGGGTGAGGTCCGGCCGGAGCGGAATGGCGTCGGCCCAATCGGCGAAGGTGTCCAAGTCCATGCGGGGTCTCCTCAGGTTCGTCGTCTCAGGGAATAGGCGATGGCACCGCCGATCCCGGCCATGACCGCCATGGCCAGGTAGGCTTTGGAACCATAGCCGGTATAGAGCTGGCCGGACGCCCATGCGGCGGCGCCCATGGCGAGACCCATGACCACGGCGGCGTAGACGCTCTGTGCCGTGGCCGAGACCTCCGGCGCCATGCGCCGGGCGATGAAGTGGACGGCGCCGAGATGCGCGGCGCCGAAGGTGAAGGCATGAAGCAGTTGCAGGACCATCAACGCCGGCAGCGCGTCGGTAACGCCGGTGCCGGCCCAGCGGATCAGCCCGCCGAGGCCACCGAGCGCAATCAGCCGCGCGGCGCCGAAGCGCTTGACCAGCTTATCGCCCCAGATGAACAGCAGCACTTCGGCGATGACGCCCTCCGCCCAGAGCCAGCCGATGGCGCCTTCCGAATGTCCGACGTTCTGCCAGTGGATGGTGCCGACGGTGTAATAGACGCCGTGGCTGGACTGGATCAGCGCGGTTGCCGCGACGAAGACGATGAAGGTGCGGTCGGTCAGCACCGCGCCCAAGGGCGCGCGGCCGCCGGCCGATCTGGCGATACGCGTGTCTGGCAGGGTCAGGGTGGTGATCACGGCGACGCCCAAGAGCGACAACGTCACCCAATAGACCAAGTCGATGGAGCCGCCGTCCAACAGGTGGCCCATGCCCCAGGCGCCGGCGATGAAGGTCAGCGATCCCCAGAGCCGCACGCGGCCGTAGTCGATGGGTTCGCGCTTGGCCGTCTGCATGGTCAGCGATTCCATCAGCGGCATGTTCGGCGACCAGAACATCTGGTAGGCGAGGGTTACCGCCAGGATCGACCAGAACCCCTGGGTCCAGTGAAACAGCGAGAACACCGCCGCCGACAGCAACACCAATACCACCATGATCCGCTTGCGTTCGCCCCTGGCGTCGGCGGTGCCTGCGATCAGCGGATTGGCCAGGGTCTTGGCGGCGACGCCGATCGCCATCACCAGCCCGATGTCCTCCACCGTCAGGCCGCGCGACTTCAGCCACAGCGGCCAGAACGGCATCATCACGCCGATCGACGCGAAAGCCGCGGCGTAATACCAGGCGAGGCGAACGGAAGTCATAGGTCGAGTTCCCTTGCGAATTCAGCGAGATACCTGAGGCCCGGCACGGCGCGGCTGCCGTACCACGACACCATCTCGGCGTCGATCAGGTGGGCCTTGTTGGCATGATCGGGAAACTCGGAACCGAAGGCATCCAGGTGCTTGGCCTTGAACGGGAAGGGCTCGGTCGAGAACAGCACCATGTCGACCCCGGCCAGCAACGCGTCGGTCAACTCGACCTCGGGGTAGCGCTCGCCGCTGGCGTGACGGGTGGCGCGGAGGCCGGCTTGGGCCAGGGTGTCGGCGATGTAGGTCTCGGGGGCGATGCTCATCCAGGGCTTGCGCCAGATCAGGTAGAGCACGCGCCGCTCGGGCCAGTGGCCGGATTGCAACTCGGCCAGCGCGGCATCGAACTGGCGGGTCAATGCCGATGCCTCTGCCTCGGCGCCGAACAGGCCGCCGACAAGCCGGAACAGCTCGCGGTTGTCGGTGACACGCAGCGGGTGGGTGACGACGACCTCGATGCCCATGGCGGCCAACGCGTCGGCCATTTCCTTCGGATTCTCGTCGATGTTGACCAGCGCGTGGGTAGGGTTGAGGCCGGCAACCTTGTCGAAGTCGATCTGCTTCGTGCCGCCGACGCTGGCGAAGGCGCCGACCCGGTCCTTGGGATGGACGCAGAAGTTGGTCCGTCCGACCAAATTGCCGCCGAGACCCAAGTCGAGCAGCAACTCCGTCAGGCTCGGCACCAGCGACAGGATTCGGGCATCGGGCGTAGCCGGATCATGCGCGCGGCCGGCGGCGTCGAGGAGAGGGACGGGCATGGAATCTCCGTTCGGGTGGCGGCCGGCGGCCATCATAGCCCACCGAGCGGTTTGTGGCTAAAGCATTGAAAAAACGTGAAACCGATGCCCTGTGACAGCCATCACCGCGCGAATCGGCGAATTCTGCTCTTCTTATGGCCGGATGGGGGACCAAGGCAAGTCCCCAATCGGGACCAAGTCGGGACCAGGGGTGTGAACCGATGACCAGGTGGGAAAATCGATCGACGGCGGATGACACGGCACTGGACGCCGATGCGCATGATGCCGCCGGCATCGTCATGGAGGCGCCGGAACCGATCTTCCGAATCGATGCCGACGGTATCGTGCGCTATGCCAACGCCAAGGCGGGCGAATTGCTGCGGCCGTTCGGCTCGGGACTGGGCAGTGCTCTGCCGGGTTACTGGCTGGAGCCGGTTCGCGCGCTGTTGCAATCCGAAGACGAACGCACCGAGATTTCCGTCGGCGAGCGGGTGTTTGACGTTTGCGCCTCGCCGCGCGCGGACAGCGACTGGATTACTGTGCAGGCGCATGACGTCACTCACTACAAGGCCGCCGCCCTGGATGCAGAGCGCCAGGCGCATCTCGACAGCCTGACCGGATTGGCGACGCGGTCCGTGTTCCGTGACCAGTTGGCGCAGACGCTGGCCATGGCCAAGCGCCAGGGCCGGCTGGTCGGCGTGCTGGTCATCGGCCTCGACGACTTCAAGCTGATCAACGAAACCAAGGGCCATGGCGCCGGCGACGATCTTCTTCGGATCACCGCCGAACGGCTCAATCGTTGTCTTCGCGCGACCGACCTGGTGGCCCGGCTGGGCGGCGACGAGTTTGCCGTGCTGCAGCCGGAACCGGCCGGCACCGCCGGTGTCGACCGTCTGGCGCGGCGGCTCAATGCGGCGCTGCGCGAACCGCTGACGCTCGGCGGCGACGAGGTGTTCCCCGCCGCGTCCATCGGTGCCGCCGTTTATCCCGACGACGCCGACGATGCGGACGAACTGCTGAATCATGCCGATATCGCGCTCGACCGCTGCAAGGCCGAAGGCGGCGACACGCATCGCTTCTTCATCGCCGAGATGAACGACGAGGTGCAGCGCCGCCATGCGCTGGAACACGAACTGCGCCTCGCCATCGAACGCGAGGTGCTGGAGCTGCACTACCAGCCGAAGCTCGATCTCGCCACCGGGCGGGTGGCGGGGATGGAGGCGCTGGTGCGCTGGATCCACCCTGAGATGGGCTTCGTCTCGCCGGCCGAGTTCATCCCCATCGCCGAGACCTCGCGGCTGATCATTCCGCTAGGCGACTGGGTGCTGCGCGAGGCCTGCCGCCGCACGCGCGACTGGAACGATGCCGGGCTCGGGCCGTTGAAGGTGGCGGTCAACCTGTCGGCGGTACAGTTCCGCAACCCGACGCTGCTGGACGACCTGCGCCGCGCTTTGGCGGAAACCGGCCTGCCGCCGGCTTACCTGGAGCTCGAGATCACCGAGACAGCCGCCATGGACGACGCCGAGAAGGCGTCGGAGGTGTTCGACGGCATTGCCCGGCTCTGTATTTCGCTGGCCATCGACGATTTCGGCACCGGCTATTCCAGCCTCAGCTATCTGAAGAACTTCCCGGTGCAGCGGATCAAGATCGACAAGGCCGGCGTCGACGATATCGGTCATTCCGCCAAGGGCGGCGCCATCGCCCGCGCGGTCACCACGCTCGGCCAGAGCTTCGACATGGCGGTCACCGCCGAAGGCGTCGAGACCGCCGAGCAGATGGCCTTCCTGCACGGCATCGCCTGCCAGGAAGTGCAGGGTTACTTCGTCTCCAAGCCGTTGCCGCCGGACGCCTTCGCCGCGTTTATGCAGGGTTTCGACCCGTCGCCGTTCCGTCCCGCCCTCGACCGATCGGGCCTCGACTGGAACCAGCAGCGCAGCAAGTGGCGGCGCGGCCTATTGGACGGCCTCGAGCCGCTCGGATAGGTCCAGCCAGGCCTCTTCCGCCTCGGCCAGCTTGGCCTTGAAGTCGGCGTGGCGGAGTTGCAGTTCCATCAACTTCGCGGTCGGCCCTTCATAGACTTCCGGCGAGGACAGCCGTTGCTCCAGCGCCTCGATGTCGGCACTGAGCTTCTCGATCCGGCGCTCGTGGTCCTTGACCGACTTCCGCAGGTCCGCCGTCGCCGCGCGCTGCTGGGCGCGTTCTCTGCGGGCTTCCTTCTTGCTCGCGGCGCTGGTCTCGGGCTCGTCGGCGTCGGCCTTCTCGGACCGGCGTTTGGCGCGGCGGCTCTCGGTGAGCATGTCGCGGTAGTCGGAGAGATCGCCCTCGAAGGCCTGGCAGCCGCCGTCCGCGACCAGCCACAACCGGTCGCAGACCAGTTCCACCAGATGCGCGTCGTGGCTGACCAGCACCACCGCGCCGTCGTAGGTGTTCAGCGCCTGCACCAGCGCCTCGCGGGCATCGACGTCCAGGTGGTTGGTCGGTTCGTCGAGCAGCAGGATGTGCGGTTGCTCGGTGCTGGTCATGGCGAACAAGAGGCGCGCCTTCTCGCCGCCCGAGAGGCCCTCGCACTTGACGTCGGCGCGCTCGCCGGAGAAGCCGAAACGGCCCAGGTGCGCGCGCACCTTGGCCTCCGTCGCCATCGGCATCAACCTCGCCAGGTGCTGGTAGGGCGTCTCCGAAAGGGTCAGTTCCTCGGCCTGATGCTGGGCGAAGTAGCCGACCTTGAGCTTCGCCGACTTGGTCAGCTTGCCGGTCATCGGCTTGAGGCGCCCGGCCAGCAGCTTGACCAGCGTCGACTTGCCGTTGCCGTTGGCGCCCAGCAGCGCAATGCGGTCGTCCATGTCGATGCGGAGATCGAGGCCCTTGAGCACCGGCGTTCCGTCGTAGCCGGCTTCGGCCCCGTCGAGCGCGATCAGCGGCGGCGACAGCGGCTCTGGATCCGGGAAGTCGAAGGCGACGGTGCGCTCCTCGACCACGGATGCAATGGGCGCCATGCGCTCCAGCATCTTCAAACGGCTTTGCGCCTGGCGCGCTTTCGAGGCCTTGAAGCGAAAGCGCTCGACGAAGGCCTCGATATGGCGGCGCTGGACTTGTTGCTTGGAGCGCAGCTTGGCGTCCAGTTCCTGGCGCTCGCGCCGGGTCCGCTCGAAACGGTCGTAACCGCCGGCGTAGCGGGTCAGGCGCAGGTTCTCCAGGTGCGCGATCTCGCCCACCACTTTGTTGAGCAGCGTGCGGTCATGGCTGATGACCACCAGCGTGCCGGGCCAGGTGGCGAGGTAGCCTTCGAGCCAAAGCGCCGCTTCCAGGTCGAGGTGGTTGGTCGGTTCGTCCAGCAGCAACAGGTCGGGGTTGGCGAACAGCGCCGCGGCCAAGGCAACGCGCATGCGCCAGCCGCCGGAAAACTCGCCGCAGGGTCGCTGTTGGTTGGCTTCGTCGAAACCGAGGCCGGCGAGGATGCGCGCCGCGCGGGCCGGCGCGGTTTCCGCATCGATATCGGCGAGGCGGGTATGGATGTGGGCGATGTCGTGGGCATCGGTGGCGGTTTCGGCGTCCTGTAGCAATTCGGCCCGTTCGGTGTCGGCGGCGAGCACGTGCTCGATCAGGGTCTCTGACCCGCCCGGCGCTTCCTGCGCGACGGTGCCGACGCGCATGGCCTTGCGCACCCGGACCGCGCCGTCGTCGGGCGAGAGCTCACCCAGGATCAGTTTGAACAGGGTCGTCTTGCCGGTGCCGTTGCGGCCGACCAGGCCCATCTTGTGCCCGGCCGGCACGTGCAGGGTGGCGCCGTCGAACAGCGTGCGGCCGGCAATGCGATAGACGAGGTCGTTGATATGCAACATGGCAGGCGATGTAGCACGGCGGAGGGCTTGGCTCTAGCCCGGCGTGATCAGCGCCGCCCGCCGGCCATTTTCGCCGATTCCGGCCGGAGCCGCAGCCGGCCCATGGCAATGACGCCCCAGATCGGTCCGATGGCCAGGATGGCGAAGGCCTTGTCCCAGCCCCACCAATCGACCGCGTGCGGCATCAGGTGCACGGTAATGAGGGTGAGCAGGAACCCGGCCGAGGTTTGTACGGTCAGCATGGTGCCGATGCGCTCTGGCGGCGCCAGTTCGGTGACGGAGGAAGAGAACTGCGCCGAATCGGCGACAATGCTGACGCCCCAGACGAAGCAAAGCGCCGTCAGCAGCCGGGGATTGCCGCCGAACAAGAGACCGACGGTAAGCGCGCAGGTGCCGCTGACGGCCATCGCCGCCATGGTTAGGTAGGTGCGACCCAGACGGTCGGCGAGGAAGCCACCGGCAATGCAGCCGATGCCGCCGCCGACCCCCATGACCAGGAAGGTCGCCAGACGCGCCTGGATGGCAGCGGTATCGCCGTCGATGGCGAGGCGGAAGCTGGCATCCAGGAAGACGCCGATCCAGGCCCACATGGCATAGAGCTCCCACATGTGCCCGAGATAGCCGAGATTGGCGAGCCGGAGTGCCGGATCGCGAAACGCCTGCAGGGCGGCGGCCGGGCGGAACGGCGGCGAGGGGCGCTGTTTCGGACCGAGCCTGACGAGCCCGATGCCGAGCCCGCCGGCGAGTGCCGTCAGCGAGCCGACCATCAGCGTGAGCCGCCAGTCGACCCCGCCGAAGGCGTTGAACAGATGCGGCGCCGCCGAACCCAGCGTCAGGGCGCCGACCAGGGTGCCGACCAGGAGGCCCAGGTCTTCGTCGGCCCAGGCGGCGGCGATCTTCATGGAGACGGGATAGACCCCGGCCATGCAGGCGCCGGTGATGAAACGGCAGACAAGAACGCCATCCGATTCCGGATGCAGCACAAGCAAGGTGGCGTTGGCGGCTGCCGCGATCAGTGCCGAGACCATGAAGAAGCGCCTGGGGTCCAGGCGGTCGGCAAGGCCGAGCAGGGCGCTGAGCACGGTGCCGCAGACGAAGCCCAACTGCACCGCGCTGGTGAACATGGAAATGCGCTCGGCGCTCAGGGCATAGGCCTTGATCAGCGACGGCACCACCGCCGTGGTCGAAAACCAAAGCGCCAGCGTGGCCACGACGCAAATCGTGAGAATCGTCAGGGATTGCCGTTTTTCGGTCATTTCGACCCTCAAGGAAGGGTTCAACGCCAATCCCTGTCAAGCGCCCCTTTCCCTTGCCAGGGTGATCGGAGGTCGCTATAACCCCGCCCCGTTACCGCAGTGCACCATAAATCGAGGTGCCGCGGAGAGACCAAGCAAGGTATCGGAATTTTTCAAGGGAAGAGACGAATGGCTGTCGAACGTACGCTATCGATCATCAAACCGGACGCCACGCGCCGCAACCTCACGGGCAAGATCAACGCCCGTTTCGAAGAGGCCGGGCTGCGCATCGTCGCTCAGAAGCGCCTGCACCTGACCAAGGCGCAGGCTGAAGGGTTTTACCACGTGCACAAGGAACGGGCCTTTTTCGGCGATCTGGTTGAATTCATGACCTCCGGTCCGATCGTGGTGCAGGTGTTGGAAGGCGAAAACGCGATCCAGCGCAACCGCGACATCATGGGCGCCACCAACCCGGCTAACGCCGAGGAAGGCACCATCCGCAAGGATTTCGCGGAAAACATCGAGGCCAACTCAGTGCATGGCTCCGACGCGCCGGAAACGGCTGCCGAGGAGATCGCCTACTACTTCTCTCAATTGGAAATCGTGGGCTAACCGCGTATCTGGGAAGCGCGGGTTCACCGCGCCCCATCCGCTCGAGGGATGAGAAAACGGCCGCTGAGATGCGGCCGTTTTTATTTCACTCTATTTTTCCGGCGGTTTCGGTGACGGATTGAGCATTGCGGCTTCCGGCGGGCCATAGCCGGAAACGATGACGCGCGGACCTTCCATCCGGACCCGCCCTTCGGCGATCCAGCGCACCGCCAGCGGATAGATCCGATGTTCCTGGACGAGAATCCGCTTGGCCAGGTCGTCGGGCGTGTCGGCGTTGTGAATGGGGACCGCCGCCTGAATGATGATCGGACCTTCGTCCATTTCATGTCGAACGTAATGGACGGTGCAGCCGGAAAAGCGCGCCCCCGACTCGATGGCGCGCTTCTGCACGTCGAGCCCCTTGAATGCCGGCAGCAAAGAGGGGTGGATGTTGATCAGCCGGTCCCACCAGTGCTCGACGAAGGTCTCCGACAGAAGCCGCATGAAACCTGCCAGACAGACGAGGTCCACTTTGGCGTCCTCGAGCGCCCAGGTCATCTGGGAATCGAAGGCGGCACGGTTGCCGTGAAAATCGCGGTGATCGACCACGACGCAGGGGATATCGGCGCGCCGCGCGCGTTCCAGGCCCTGGGCGTCATGGCGGTTTGAGATGACGGTGACGATCTCGGCCGGGAAATCGAAGACCTCGCAGGCCTTGATCAGCGCCTGCAGGTTGGAGCCCCGGCCGGAAATCAACACGCCAATGCGGAGTTTCTTGCTCATGCCTGGAACGGCGCCTCCGGATTGTCGATGTGCACGGCGGGTTCGTCTTCGCCACGTTCGGCGATTTTGCCCAGAACCTGCACGGTCTCGCCCATCTCAGACATGATCTGGCTCAATGCTTCGGCACGGTCGGCGGCCACCACAACGACCATGCCGATGCCGCAATTGAAGGTCCGGTACATTTCAGGCGTGGCGACATTGCCGGCCTGTTTCAGCCAGCGGAACACGTCCGGTGCAGCCCAACTGGCGCCATCGATGCGCGCGGCGGCGCCTTCGGGCAAGACCCGCGGCAGGTTTTCCGGCAGTCCGCCGCCGGTAATGTGAGCCAGTGCGTGCACGCCGCCGGCACGGATCGCGGCGAGCGTCGATTTCACGTAAATACGCGTCGGTTGCAACAACACCTCGCCAAGGGTCGTTTCAGGCGCGAAGGGAGCCGCATCGGCATAGTCGATACCGGCCGTGTCGGCGACCATACGGACCAGGGAAAAGCCGTTGGAATGCACCCCATCCGAGGCCAGGCCCAGGATCACGTCGCCGGGGGCGACGTCGCTTCCCGTGAGCACCTGGTCGCGTTCCACGGCGCCAACGCAGAACCCGGCGAGATCGTAGTCGCCGTCACCGTACATGCCTGGCATTTCAGCCGTTTCGCCGCCGATCAGCGCGCAGCCCGCGCGCTTGCAACCCTCGGCGATGCCGGCGACCACGTCGCGTCCGGCTTCGACGGAAAGCTTGCCGGTGGCGAAATAGTCCAAGAACAAGAGTGGTTCGGCGCCTTGTACGACGAGGTCATTGGCGCACATGGCAACGAGGTCGATACCAACGGTGTCATGGCGACCGGCGGCGATGGCGACCATCAGCTTGGTGCCGACGCCGTCGGTGCCGGCGACCAGGATGGGGTCGTTGAAGCCCGCCGCCTTCAAGTCGAACAGTGCCCCGAAACCGCCCAAATCGGATGCTACACCGCTGCGTCGGGTGGCTTTGGCGAGCGGGCCGATGGCATCCACCAGGGCATTGCCCGCGTCAATGTCGACGCCGGCGCTTTTGTAGCTGAGGCCAACGTTCTTGCCATGATTTTCAGGTGGGGCGCTTATCGCTTTTTCCTCCGCCAGGGTCTTGTTAGATTAACGCCCGACCGGGGCGCGACCACGCGTTTGAACATAAACCAACACAAGGGCTTTGCAATGACCGCGAGACGACCGCTCCGAATGGTGGCCAAGGCCCTGTCATATGCCCTGTCGGTCGCCGTTTTGGTGTTCTGTTTCAACGCCCGCGCGAACGTTTTCGAGGTCCGGGACGTGGCCGTGGACGTCACCGCCAAGACCGCCGCGGCGGCACGCGAGGCAGCGCTGGCCGACGGCGAGGCGACGGCGTTCCGCCGCCTTCTCGAACGCCTGACGCTGAGCGAGGATCACGACCGCCTGCCGCAATTCGGCCCCGGTGAAATCTCGCCATACGTGAGCGATTTCGCCGTTTCCGGCGAAAAAACCTCCGCCGTCAGGTATCTGGCGCGGCTGCATTTCCGCTTCAAGCCGGAAGAAGTGCGGGAGTTGTTGCGCGATGCCGGTGTGCAGTTCGCGGAAACACCGAGCAAGCCGGTACTGATTTTGCCGGTCTACCAACCGGCGAGCGGCCTGGTGTTGTGGGAAGACCCCAATCCCTGGCGCGACGCCTGGAACCAGCGCCAGTCGGGCGGCGGCTTGGTGCGGCTGGTGCTGCCGCTGGGCGATCTCGGCGATATCAATGCGCTTTCGGTGCAGCAGGCGGTGCGCGGCGAGGTCGCGGCGCTGGGCAAACTGGCGGAGCGCTACCGCGCCGGCGACACCGTCGTTGCTTATGCTCGTGTCGGGTTGATTCCCGGTGCTTCCGGGCAACGCGTCGATGTGTCCATGACCCGCTTCAGCCCGCAGCATGAACCGGAAACGCATCTTCTGGCAGTCGAGCAGGAGCAGGACGAGAGCACAGAAGACCTTCTGATCCGCGCCACCAATGGCATTGCCGATCAGTTGGAGGATTCGTGGAAGCGCGAAAACCTCCTGGTCGGCGGCGAGGCGGGGGTGACGGCGATCACGGTCCCGATCACCGGGCTCGGCGATTGGGTCGACGTGCGCAAGCGCCTGGCCGGTGTCGCGGTGGTGCGCCGGGTCGAACCGGTGCTGATGTCCCTGGACGAGGTGCGGGTGAACCTGCACTACGTCGGCGCCACGGCACAGTTGCAAACGGCGCTTGGCCAGTCCGATCTCGCCTTGGTGCGCGAGGAGAGCGAATGGGTGCTCTATCCGGCCGGGGCGTTACCCGGGCGGCAGCAGTGAGGGCCTGGGGGTGGCCGTGAACCTACCCAATTCGATTACCCTGGCGCGGCTGTTCTGCGTGCCGATCGTGGTCTGGCTGATTCTGGTCGACCGGATGGCGGCAGCCTTCTGGGTGTCGCTGGCGGCGGCCCTGAGCGATGCCATCGACGGCATCATCGCCAAACGTTTCCGCATGGTCACGGTGCTGGGCGGGTTTCTCGACCCCATTGCGGATAAAGCGCTGTTGGTTTGCGTCTACGTGGCGCTTGGGCATCAGGGCTACCTGCCGGTTTGGTTGGTTATCATGGTGGTGTTCCGCGACGCGCTGATCGTCGGCGGCGCGCTCCTGTTCCATACCCTGACGCAAAGCCTGACCATGAAGCCGCTGATGATTTCCAAGCTCAATACGACGGCGCAGCTATCGCTCGCGGTCGTGGTGCTCGGCAGTGCCGCTTTCGGTCTCGATGACATGGCGGTGCGCCAGATCCTGGTCTACGTGGTCGCGGCCACCACCTTGGCGTCGGGGTTTGCCTACGTGGTCGGCTGGACGCGGCTGGCATCGGAAATGGAGGTGACCGACGGTCCGCCGGAGGCGCGCCCATGAGCGTTGAGCGGCGCGCGCTGTTCTGGATCGGCGGGCTCATCGTCTGCGCCGTTCTCGTGCATCTCTTGAGCAGCATCCTGCTGCCGTTCGTGGCCGGTATGCTGACGGCCTATTTCCTGGATCCGGTGGCCGACCGGTTGGAAGAGCGTCGGGTGCCGCGCGGCATCGCCACGGCGCTGATCTTGCTCACTTTCTTCGTCGTCGCGGTGGGTATCCTGACATTGCTGTTCCCGCTCCTGCACGGGCAGGTGCTGGAATTGATGCATTTGCTGCCGGGCATGGTCGAGGCCGCCAGGTCGGCCATCGAACCGACGCTGCGTGATCTGATCGCCGGCCTGCCGCCCGATGCCCTGGCCGAAATCAGGAATTCCGTAGGCGATTTTGCCGGTCGGGCGGCGCGCTGGATCACGTCATTGATCGGCGATATCTGGAGCGGCGGCCTGGCGCTGTTCAACCTCATATCGCTGCTGGTGGTGACGCCGGTGGTGGCCTTCTACCTGCTGCGCGACTGGGACCTGATCACCGCAAAGATCGATAGCTGGTTGCCGCGCGGCTCGCGCGAGACCATCCGCGAACAATTGGGCGCGATCGATACAACGCTCGCCGCCTTCGTGCGCGGCCAGGCCAGCGTCTGCCTGGCGCTCAGCATCATCTACGCCGTCGGACTGACGGCGGTGGGGTTGAAATCGGGGCTGCTGGTCGGGCTCGGCGCCGGGTTCATCTCGTTCATTCCGTATTTGGGCGCGGCCACGGGATTGGTTGTTGGCACCGGCATCGCGCTGTTCCAGTTCTCCGACTGGCTGCCCATCGCCATCGTCGTCGGTATCTTCCTGTTCGGCCAGACGATGGAGAGCTACGTACTGACGCCGCGCATGGTCGGCGACCGGGTTGGGCTACACCCGGTGTGGATCATTTTCGCCCTGATGGCCGGCGGCGCCTTGTTTGGGTTTACCGGCATCCTGCTGGCGGTGCCGATGGCGGCGGTGATAGGCGTGTTGTTGCGCTTCGCCATCGGCCGCTACCTGAAAAGCCCGCTCTACGACGGTGGTGCGGACGCGGAAAATTGACCGGACCTGAGCAACTGATTCTCGAGTTCGAGCACCGTTCGGCGCTCAGCGGCGAGGACTTCCTTGTCGCCGAACCGAACCGCCGGGCGGTGGAGTGGATCGACCGCTGGCCTGATTGGCCGGGCCCGGCGCTTTGCGTGCACGGGCCGGAAGGCAGCGGCAAGACCCACCTGGCGGCCGTGTTCGGCGACGCCAGTGGCGCCAGGCAGGCTGATCTCGGGGCGGAGCCCGTGCCGGGCGAGGCTTTGGCAGCGGCCTGGATCGTCGACGGCGCCAGGAATGCACTGGCCCTTCATGGTGAGGAGCGATTGCTGCATTTCTACAATGCGGTGGCGGAGAGCGGCGGCAGCTTGCTGTTGATTGACCGTGAGCCGCCGTCGCGCTGGAACGTCTCGCTGCCGGACCTCCGTTCGCGCCTCAATGCCGCCAGCGTCGCCGAGATCGAGGCGCCCGACGATGGCCTTCTGGCGGCGGTGCTGGTGAAACTGCTGACCGACCGCCAACTCAAGGTCTCGGCGTCGGTGGTGGATTACGTGTTGCCGCGCATGGAACGATCGTTCGCCGCCGCCGGTGAATTGGTCGCGCGCCTGGACCGGCAGGCCTTGGCCGAGCGGCGCGAAATCACCATCCCATTGGCGCGCCGCGTGCTCGGAGACGGTTGACCGGACCCGGCGGCTCCAACACTATCCAATCAACCCAACGGAGGAGGAAAACGGATCATGGATTTGGGAATTGCCGGCAAGAAAGCCATCGTTTGTGCCGCGAGCAAGGGCTTGGGGCGCGGATGCGCCGAATCGCTCGCGCGCGAAGGGGTCGACATCACCATCTGCGCGCGTTCGGAAGGGCCGTTGAACGAAACCGCCGAGGCGATCCGCGCGCTCGGCGGCGGCGCGGTCACCGCCATCGCCTGCGACATCACCACCGAGGCCGGCCGCCAGGCGGTTCTCGACGCCTGTCCGGACCCGGACATCCTGGTCAACAACGCCGGCGGCCCGCCGCCGGGCGATTTCCGTGACTGGGGCCGTGACGAGTGGATCAGCGCGCTCGATTCAAACATGTTGACGCCGATCTTCCTGATCAAGGCGACGGTGGACAAGATGATCGAGCGCAAGTTCGGGCGCATCGTCAATATCACCTCGGGCGCGGTGAAGTCGCCGATCGACATTCTGGGCCTTTCCAACGGTGCGCGCGCCGGCTTGACCGGTTTCGTCGCCGGCGTTGCGCGGGAAACCGTGAAGCACAACGTCACCATCAACAACTTGCTGCCGGGGCCGTTCGACACCGACCGGCTGCGCTCCAACTTCAAGGCC
Source organism: Rhodospirillaceae bacterium (assembly GCA_038125725.1). Classification (GTDB taxonomy): domain Bacteria; phylum Pseudomonadota; class Alphaproteobacteria; order Rhodospirillales; family Casp-alpha2; genus TMED8. The sequence goes on along the minus strand of JAYPEK010000005.1, from coordinate 99,344 downwards.
CATGCGGACAAGGAAGGGATCAGCGTCGAGGAAGCCAAGGCTAAGCGCGCGGCGCAGAATCCGGCCGGCCGATTCGGCACATCCGAGGAATTCGGCGACATGTGCGCCTTCATTTGTTCCGCCCAGGCGGGATTCATGACGGGCCAGAACTTCCTGATGGATGGCGGTGCCTACCGGGGCACGCTCTGATCGGAAATTACGCCCGAATTTGAGCGGATTTCGGTGCCGGGTGTCATGACTCTGCCGCCAATGGCGGCTATCATCCGGGCAGAAAATGGACTGTTCGGGACAAGGGCCACACATGGCACCTGAAAGCGCCGCCACCATCATGCCGGACTTGTCGGCGCCGGGTCCGGGCCGTGTCGGGGTTGTCGACATCGGCTCCAACACGGTGCGTCTGGTGGTCTATGACGCGCCGACCCGGCTGCCGATCCCGATCTTCAACGAAAAGGCGGAGTGCGGCCTGGTTCGTGGCATGGCCGAAACCGGCAAGCTCTATCCCGCCGGCGTCAAGGAGGCGCTTCGCAGTCTTCGGCGTTTCAACCTGCTGTCGCGGACCATGGGGGTCGAGCGTCTGGCGCTGGTCGCCACGGCGGCGGTGCGCGAGGCGGCGGACGGACCGGATTTCGTCGCCAAGGTGGATGATATTTTCGGCGTGCCCGTCCGCGTCGTCACCGGCCACGAAGAAGCGCGGCTCTCGGCCATCGGGGCGCTCAGCGGCAACGCCGAGGCTGACGGCCTGTTGGCCGATCTCGGCGGCGGCAGCGTCGATTTCCAGGAACTGTCCATGGGCGGCTTCGGCCACAGCGGTACCCTGCCGCTTGGGCACTTGCGGCTGATGGAAGCCTCGGGCGGCTCAATGAAGGCGGCGCGCAAGCTGGTCGCCTCGCACCTGAAGGACATGCCCTGGCTATCGGAAATGCAGGGCCGCACGCTGTTCCTGGCCGGCGGTTCGTGCCGGGCGCTGGCGCGGGTGTTCATCGAACAGATGAACTACCCGCTGCACGTCATCGACGGCTACACCCTGAGACGCGGCGAGGCCCGACGTCTGAGCAGCATTCTCGCCGGTATCGGCCCGGAAAGCGTTGGCCAGATCCAGGGGATTTCCTCGAGCCGCCAGCGCACGCTGCCGTTCGCCGCGACGGTGGTCGATGGGCTGTTGAAGATTTGCGAACCCGACGAGGTCGTTTTTTCCGGCTTCGGCATGCGCGAGGGACAGTTGCTGGAGATGATCCCGCCGGCGATCCGCGGCCAGGACCCGTTGCTCGCCGGTGCCGCGCGTATGGCCGAACGGACGGGTCGTTTCGCCATCACCGGCGAGGAAATCTACGACTGGATGTCGCCGCTGTTCCCGCGCGGCCGCGACGCCGTCAGCCGCATCCGCATGGCCGCCTGCATGCTGAGTGATATCGGCTGGTCCGAACACCCGGACTACCGCGCCGAGCACGCGTTCCTCAGGGTGCTGCGGCTGCCGTTCGCCGGGCTCACCCATCATGACCGGGTGCTGCTGGGGATCACCATCTTCGTCCGCTACAAGGGCAACGCCGAGAACCCAGTGGTATCGCCGGTACGTTCGCTGCTATCGGATTCGGAAATCGCCGTTGCCGAATCGGTCGGCCTGGCACTACGGCTGGCGCACAATCTGTCTGGCTCGGCGCATGGCCTGCTGGCCGACACCCGGTTCGAAGTCAGTGACGACGAAATCGCCCTGGTGCTGCCAGACGACGGCAACGGCGGGCGCGATATCTATGTCAGCGAGGCCGTGGAACGGCGGCTGCGGCAATTGGCCAAGAGCCTGGGTAAGTCGGCGCGACTGGCTTAGCGTTCCTCAATCACCAGGGTCTTACCATCCACGGCGAGTGCGATTTTTCCGGCCCTCAGGCGCAGTGCGTCGTCGCCGAAAATCTTTCGTCGCCAGCCTTTGAGCGCCGCCACGTCGGCATCTTCGCCGAGCCCGGCGATGGTCTCGATGTCGGCGCTGTTGGCGATCAGGCGGCCGGCCACGTGCGTGTCGTCGGAAACTTTCTTCAGCAAAACCTTGAGTAGGTCCGAAATCGGCCCGATGCCGCGCGGCAGGTCGGGCTTTTCCGGTGGCGTCGGCCATTCGGATTGCGGCAGGTCGAGGCCGCGCTCGACGGCTTCCAGGATATGCTTGCCCATCGGACCGTGCGCGGCCTTGTCGCCAAGGCCGCGCGACTTGGCGAGCGCAGCCGGCGACTTCGGCACATGGTGGGCGATCTCGACCAGGGTCTCGTCTCGCAACACCCGGTTTCGCGGCACGTCGCGGCGCTGCGCTTCCAGTTCGCGCCATGCCGCCAGTTCGCGCAGCACCGCCAGGAAGCGGCCCTTGCCCTTGCCGCCGCGGCTCTTGATCCGCTGGTAGGCTTGCATGGGGTCGGTGCGAAAGGTGTTCGGATCGGCGAGGACGGTCATTTCCTCCTCGATCCATGCCTTGCGGTTTTCCCGCTCCAGCCGCGCCGCCAGTTTCTCGTAGGCAACGCGCAGATGCGTCACGTCGCCCAGCGCATATTCAATCTGGCGGTCGCTCAACGGCCGCAGCGACCAATCGGTGAAACGCGAGCCCTTGTCCAGCCGCACCTTAGTGAGTTTGGAAATCAGGTGGTCATAGCCGACCGATTCGCCGAAACCGCAAACCATCGCCGCAATCTGCGTATCGAAGACGGGGCGGGGCAGGGCGTCCATCTCATTCAGGAAGATTTCCAGGTCCTGGCGCGCGGCATGGAAGACCTTGATTACGCGCTCATCCCTAAGCAGGTCATAGAGCGGTTCCAGGTCGATCCCTTCGGCGAGTGGATCGATGGCGGCATGATCGTCCGGGCCCGCCACCTGCACCAGGCAGAGCTGCGGCCAGTACGTCTTTTCGCGCATGAACTCCGTATCGACGGTAATGAATTCGGCTTCGTGCAGGGGCGCACAGAAGCGCTGCAATTGTTTTGAATCTGTAATTAATGTCATGACAAGCAAAGATATACCGGGATCGCGCGGCCATGTCCCGCCCGAATCGGCTATGTAATGCGCCCAAGATTAACCTGAATCCATTTCAATAAATTCTCATAAAAATAGAAATCGATGAACTGTCCACAGGTTTTCCCCGATTCGTTGGCGGCCCATTGCGGCAGCCTGTTGACCGTTGTCAGATATCCTTCAGACTCTCCCGTTAAGAGGGTGGTCAACGAGTCTCATCGGGGTGTGAGATTCCTTAAACATACAAACACGCTCACGAGGAGGGCCCCGTGAATTTTTATCTGATTGCAGCGTTGGTCGCCGGTTGCGGCATCGGTCTTCTCGGTCTGGTGTATTTGACCAAGAAGAACTGACTTTCCATTTTGGTTTTGTAGACTGACGGGAGCCCTCTGGGCTCCCGTTTTTCGTATGCAGGAGATCGGCCGTGGAAAACATCGAAACCCATTTCGAACAAGTCGGCGATGGCCGGGTTGCGCGCGTGGTCATCGACCGGCGGGAGAAATCGAACGCCCTGAACTCGGGAATGATCGCCAAGCTGACGCAAGCCTTCGAAATTCTCGCCGCTGCCGCCGACTTGCGTGCCGTGGTGCTGTCGGCGGCCGGCGGCAAGGCCTGGGTCGGTGGCGCCGACGTGCGCGAGATGGGGGCGCTGGCCGATGCCGGTGCGGCGCGGGCCTTCATCGCCGCGCTCCACGGCGCCATGTTGGCGGTGCGTGATTTGCCGGTGCCGGTGGTGGCTGAAATCGACGGTGTTTGCTTGGGGGCGGGCATGGAGTTGGCAGCGGCTTGCGACCTGCGAGTGGCATCCAGCAATGCGTGCTTCGGCATGCCGGAGGTGCAGGTGGGCCTGCCCTCGGTGATCGAGGCTTCGTTGCTGCCGGGCCTGATGGGCCGCGGCCGCGCGGCGCGGCTGGTGCTGACTGGTGAAGTCATCGACGCGGCGCGTGCTGAGGCCTGGGGATTCGTTGAAGACGTCGTCGCCCCCGATGCCTTGCGCGCCACTGTGGATGCGTTGGTTAGTGTGCTGTGCAAGGCCGGGCCGAATGCCGTCCGCGCCCAGAAACGGCTGACCCGTCACTGGGAGCGGGTCGACCCCGACACCGCGGCCGAAGACAGTATCTCGACCTTCGGCGAAGCTTTCACCACCGGCGAGCCGGCAGAAAAGCTGTCTGCCGTTTTCGCCGGCAAGAAATAAGCGCGGGGAGTTAGCGCTGCAGCAGCGATTTCTTGTGGGCGAAATCGGCCGCTTCGCGCGACAGGCAGATGGTCACGTCGAGCCGCGCCTGGGTCTGGTCGATATATTCCTTCAGATCGGCACCTTGCAGGACCTTGCCGGTGTTGGTCTTGATGCCGGAATTCCGGCTATAGATGTCCTGCAGCTTGGATAGCCGATCGACCCAGGACTGGATGTAGGGCTGCCAGTCACCGCCGTGGCGGCGATTGACGTAGCGGACGATGTCCGTGTGGTCCTTGAAGCTCCACCACTCCAGTTGCGGCAGTTTCGGGCATTTGCTTTTCAATACCCATGAGTAGCTGGTGGCCGAAATCGGCGGACCGGATTGCGTATCGGTGGGATTGGCGACGGCGGTTTCCGGTGCCTCTTCATGCGTGACCGCGCTGTTCGGTTGCGCCGTGACGGTGACGTCCAACGGCGCCGGTGCCGGCGCGGAAGCCGGCGGTGCGATGGGTTCCCGATTGCTGGATTGAGGTGGCGCCACGGGGGCGGGTGCTTGAGCGGGCGGCGTCAGTGCCGAGGCTGCGGGTTGCGTTTGAGGCTGTGCGGGCGCCGGCGCTTGTGTCAAATACCACCAGGCACCGCCGCCGCCGACAGCGACGATCAACAGCGCGATGGCGATCGCCGCGAGACTTTTGCCCATTCCCTCACGTTGCCGCGGGGCGGTGTCGCGTGGACCGGGTTCGGGTGCGCGTGGCTGGGGCGGTGCTGGCTGCGGCGCCGGCTTGGCCCCGGGATTTTCGATTTTCGCCACCGGCACTTCCGGCTCCGGTTGCGGTGCGGCGGCGCAGCGGGCCAGGACATTGCGCATGCGCAGCAGCAATTCCCGTGGGTCGCAGGGTTTGGTTAGGTAGTCGTCGGCGCCAAGACCGAGCGCCATCAGCCGGTCATCGGTGCCTTGGCGGGCGGTGAGAACGATGATCGGGGTTTTGAACTTCTCGCGGATCTGCTGCGCGCGGGTCAGGCCATCGCCATCGGGCAAACCCAGGTCGAGCAGGATCAGGTTGACCGGGTCGGTTTCCAGCACATTGAAAATCTCGCCGCCGGTATTCACGGCGGTGGCGCGATAGCCAGCCTGTTCCACGTGATAGACGAGGAACTGAACGAGGATTTCTTCATCCTCGACGATCAGGACGTGCGGCTTGTCGCTCATGCGCCGGTTCTAGTCCTGGCCGCTGACGGTATCCTGACCGTCATGGCGTCTTTCTTCCTTGTCCCAATCGCGATTATGGCGACGGCGGTCGGGGCCGTGATAGGCCTTGGCATCGACAAAGTCCCGGGGCGTGGCCAACGCATTGTAAAGATGCGTGATCACCTGGCCGGCCGAAGCCGGCTTGGCGACGATCTCGTTGACGCCGGCGTCGCGTTCCTGCAGCACGTCCAAGGCACCCAAGTTGGCGGTCACCAGGATGATGATGATTTTCCGGTTGGGGCTGGCGCGGTGGGTGCGCAGGAACTTGACCAGCTTCAGGTCGTGCAGGGTCACCAGGGCGTCCGCTTCATGGTCGCGGATCGCTTGCAGGGCTTCCTGCGGGGTGTTGGCTTGGACCACTTCCTCGAACCCCATGGCGCTCAACTCGCGTGCCAGAAACTGCCGCCATTGCAGATCGCGGTCATAAATCACGACGCAGCGGTGGGCGACTTTCTGGGCGTCCACGTACATGGCGGCGCGCTAGCGGTCGGCGACGAACGGGTTGGTTCGCCGTTCATGGCCGAAGGTCGACGTCGGGCCGTGGCCGGGAATGAAGGTGACGTCGTCGCCGAGCGGCCAGAGCTCGTTCTTGATCGAGGCAAGCAGCGTCGCATGGTCGCCGCGCGGGAAATCCGTTCGCCCGATGGAACCCTGAAACAAGACGTCGCCGACCTGTGCGACGCGAAGCCCTTCGTGAAAGAAGATGACGTGGCCCGGTGTGTGGCCGGGGCAGTGGCGGACCTGCAAGGTGACGTTGCCGAAGCTGACGGTGTCGCCGCCCTCGAGCCAGCGGTCCGGGGTGAAGGAACGCGCGTTCTCGCCGGTGCCGAAACGGTCGCCTTGTTCGGTCAATTGATCGATCCAGAACTTGTCGTCCTCGTGCGGGCCTTCGATGGGAATGCTCAACCGTTCCGCCAGGTCGGCGACGCCGCCGGCATGGTCGATGTGGCCGTGCGTGACCAGAATCTTCACCAGCTTGACGCCCTGGTCCTCGATGATGCCGAGCAGCCGGTCGATCTCGCCGCCGGGATCGACGATGGCACCTTCCATGGTGTCCGTGCACCACATCAGCGTACAGTTCTGTTGAAACGGCGTGACCGGGATGATGACCGCCTGCATGGCTGGACCTCCGCGACTTTTCGTCAGCGTTGGAACCATGCCCCGCCGGTCGTGTCAATGGTTGCGGGCGGCCGTGTCCTCGATCGTGGTGCGGTACATGTGGCGGTGTTGGCTCTCGTCATAGTCGCCAACACCCCGGTGCACCAGGGCCCGATTGTCCCAGACGACGGCGTCGCCGGGGTGCCATTTGTGGCGGTAAACCACTTCCGGTCGGGTCATATGGCCGTACAGATAGCTCAATAACGCCTGGCTCTCGGCCGGCGTGACTTCGTTGATTCGCACCGTGAAACCGTCGTTGACGAACAGGCACTTGCGGCCGCTTTCCGGATGTGTCCGTACCACCGGATGCACGACCGGCGGCCGTTCGGATAAGGGATCGCCCGCGCGCGCGGCGGGATTTGAACCGCCGCGAAAGGCGTGCGCGAATAGATGCTCGGCTGTCAATTCCTCGAGCATTTCCTGCATCGGTTCCGATAGAGTCTCGAAGGCATGGGCGGTGCTGGCGAATAGGGTGTCCCCGCCGCATGCCGGCACCTCGATCCCGTAAAGGACCGAACCCAGCGACGGCACCGGCTCGTAGGTCAGGTCGGAATGCCAGTACTGCCCGGCGTTGGCCCGGCCCTGCGCCTTGCCGTTCTTCTTGACGTTGGAGAGCTTGTAGATTTCCGGATGCCCGTCCAACAAGGCCTCTTTCAAGACATGCACCATGAGCGGGCCGAAACGGCGGCTGAAATCGATCAACGCTTCCGGCGAGAGGTCTTGGTCGCGGATGACGATGACCGAATGCTTGACCAGCGCATCGTTGATGGCGGCGAAGGTTTCATCGTCGATGGGATTGGACAAATCGACGCCCAAGACCTCGGCGCCTAGGATCGGCGTCATTGGATTGATCTGCATGGCCATGGCCACTCCTCCCTAAACGGCCAGTTCCGACCGGTCGGCGAACTGCTCCAGCGCTTCCGGATTGGCCAGCGCCTCCATGTTGTGAATGGCGCGGCCGTGCACAACGTCGCGCACCGCGAGCTCGGTGATCTTGCCCGATTTGGTGCGTGGGATGTCCGTTACTTGAACGACCCGCTGCGGCACGTGGCGCGGCGTGCAGTTGTCCTTGATCTGGCGCTTGATCCGGTCCGTCAGTGCATCGTCCAGTTCGACCCCGTCGCGCAGGATGACGAACAGCACCACGCGAACGTCGTTGTCCCAGCTCTGGCCAATGACGATGGATTCCACAACCTCGTCCAGCTTCTCCACCTGGCGGTAGATCTCCGCCGTGCCGATACGCACGCCGCCGGGGTTGAGCGTCGCGTCCGAGCGTCCGTGGATGACCATGCCGCCGTGCTCGGTCCATTCGACGAAATCGCCATGCGTCCAGACATTGTCGAAGCGCGCGAAATAGGCGTCGTGCAGGCGTTCGCCGCCGGCATCGTTGAGGAACACCGGCACCGTCGGGAACGGCTTGGTGCAGACTAATTCGCCCTTGCCGCGATCCATGTGGTTGCCGTCGGGATCGTAGACGTCGACCGCCATGCCCAGCGTCGGGCCCTGGATCTCGCCACGCCACACCGGACGGGTCGGGTCTCCGCCGCAGAAGCAGCCGGCGAGATCGGTACCGCCCGACATGGACTGCAGGTGGATGTCGGTCTTAACCTTTTCATAGACGTAATCGAAGCCCTCCGGCACCAGGGTCGAGCCGGTCGATCCCAGGCAGCGGAGCGCCGGAAAGGAATGCGTCTCGATCGGCGCCAGGCCCGCCTTGTTGCAGGCGTCGATGAACTTGGCCGACGTGCCGAGCAGGGTCATGTCCTCGGCCTGGGCATAGTCGTAGATCACGTTGCCGTCGGGATAGAAGGGCGAGCCGTCGTATAGCAACAGCGTCGCACCAAAAGCGAGGCCGCTGACCAGCCAGTTCCACATCATCCAGCCGCAGGTGGTGAACCAGAAAATGCGGTCGCCTTCGTGGACATCGCTCGACAGCATGTGCTCGGTCACGTGCTTCAACAACATGCCGCCAGTACCGTGCACGATGCACTTGGGTTTCCCGGTCGTGCCCGACGAATAGAGGATGTAGAGCGGGTGATCGAAGGGCACCTGGGCGTAATCGATTTCGGCCGGCGGATAGGCGCCGGTGAAATCCACCAAACCGACGGCGTTCGGGATCATCGAAACGTCGCCGTCGGGGGCAGCGTAGGGGATGACCACGACCTTCCGCACGCTCGGCAACTGCTCGACGATGGCGGCGACCTTGCTCCGGATGTCGAGGGTCTTGCCGTTGTAGAAATAGCCGTCGACGGCGATCACCACCTTGGGCTCGATCTGGCCGAAGCGGTCGAGCACGCCGTCAATGCCGAAATCGGGCGAGCATGAGGACCATGTGGCGCCGAGGCTCACGCATGCCAGCATGCCGATCACGGCTTCCGGCATGTTGGCGACATAGGCGCCGACCCGGTCGCCGATGCCGACGCCTTCGGCCTTCAGCGCCTGCGCCAGGGAAGAGACCGCGTCGTGCAGTTCGTCGCGCGACATGCGGCGCTCGACCTTGTCCTCGCCCCGGAACACCAGCGCTTCGGCGTCGCCGCGGTGGCGCAAAAGGTTCTCGGCGAAGTTCAGCCGCGCGTCTGGGAACCATTTGGCGCCGGGCATCTTGTCGCCGTCGACCAGAACGCGCTCGCCCCAGGTTTCCGCCTTCAGTTCGCCGAAATCCCGGACGGAGGTCCAGAATTTCTCCGGCTCATCGACGGAAAATCGCCATAGTGCCTGGGTGTCGGTAAGCGATACCGACCATTGGCTGTTCACACGGTCGAGAAACCGGGTGACGTTGGTGGCGGCGATGCGCTCCGGGCTGGGTGTCCATAGTGGTCCGGACATCGTGGGCTCCCTGTCGTTGATTGTTCTTCGTTGACGCGAGTATGGCGAGCGCGGGCAAGCGGTTCAAGCCGCTCACAGGCCTTCCAAGTAGTTTCGCGCCCGCGCCCGGTGGTCATCGTTGACGTACTTGGAAACGTGCCGCCAGGTGGCCCAGAACACTGCCGCATCATCCGTATAGCCCAGCAGCACCAGCACGTCTGGGATGGCGTCGATTGGGATGATGAAATAGGCCAGCGCCGCGATGATCGCCGCTTTGACGTGTTTCGGTGTTACCGGATCGCGCGCGCAATACCAGGCGGCGACGGCGCTTTCGACGAACGGCACGCGGCCGATAGTGCGCCGCACCTTGCCGGGAAGGTCGCGGCGCACCCGCGCTTCCTTTTCCGTTTCACCCTCTGAACCAGGGTCCGATTTTCGCGCCATGGGCCTTGATGCTCCCGCCGCCCGTGATAAGACAAATGCCGATAATCCACAATGATGGCGAGGATATGACCATGGATGCGAAGGGGTTGGCTGCGGTGGTGACGGGTGCCGCATCTGGACTGGGCGAGGCGACGGCGCGTGCGCTCGCCGATGCAGAAGCCAAGGTGGCGGTGCTGGACCGTAACGAGGAAGGCGCCAAGGCGGTCGCGGCCGAGATCGGCGGTGCTGCTTTCGCCTGCGACGTTTCCGACGCCGCCAGCCTGGAAGCCGCCATGGGCGGTGCCGCCGAGGCGCATGGGGCGGCGCGCATCGCGGTCAGTTGCGCCGGCATCGCGCCACCGGCGAAGATCGTCGGCCGCGACGGCCCGCAGCCCCTGGATACCTTCGCCAAGACCATCCAGGTCAACCTGATCGGCACCTTCAATCTGATGCGTCTGGCCGCCGCCGGCATGCAGGCCCTCGACCCGCTGGACGGCGGCGAGCGTGGTGTCATCGTCAATACAGCTTCGGTCGCCGCCTTCGAAGGCCAGATCGGCCAGGCCGCCTATTCGGCGTCGAAGGGCGGCGTCGCGTCGATGACGCTGCCGGCCGCGCGCGAGTTCGCGCGCCACGGCATCCGCGTACTGGCCATTGCGCCCGGCATCTTCGGCACGCCGATGCTCTACAGCCTGTCGGAAGAGGTGCAGGCGAGCCTGGCGGCCTCGGTGCCGTTTCCGTCCCGATTGGGCGATCCAAAGGAATACGCCTCGCTGGTCATGCACATGGTGTCCAATTCCATGCTCAACGGCGAGACGGTGCGCCTCGACGGCGCCATCCGCCTGGCGCCGATCTGAGCGCGAAAGGGGGAGGGACGTCATGAGGCTCGAAGGCAAGACAGCCATCGTCGTCGGCGCCGGCCAGACGTCGGGCGAAACCATGGGCAACGGCCGCGCCACGGCGCTGCGTTTCGCCCAGGAAGGGGCCAAGGTGCTGGTCGTCGACAGGGACGAACCGTCGGCGGCGGAAACGCTGTTCATGATCAAGGCGGAAGGCGGCGAGGGCTCGCTGCTGGTCGCCGACATCACCCAGGAAGAGCAGTGCCGCGCCATTGCGGATGCTTGCGTCGACCGCTTCGGGCGTATCGACGTGCTGCACAACAACGTCGGCCGCTCGGAAGACGACCGCGCCACGCCGGACCTGGACGTCGCCACCTGGGAGCGGCTCATGGACATGAACCTGAAGGGCATGTTCATGACCATCAAGCACGTGCTGCCGGTGATGCGCGAACAGAAATCGGGTTCGATCATCAATGTCTCTTCCACCGCGTCGATCTCGATTTGCGCCACCGTCACCTACAAGACGTCGAAAGGCGCCATCAATACCATGACCCAGCACCTGGCCATGGAGAACGCGCCCTTCGGCGTGCGCGCCAACGCCATCCTGCCGGGGCTGATGGACACGCCGATGGCGATCGAGCGCCGGGCCCGCGAACAGGGCGTCGAGCGCGACGTGGTGCGCCAATCGCGCGACGCCAAGGTGCCGCTGCGCGGCAAGATGGGAACCGCCTGGGACGTCGCCAACGCGGCCTTGTTCCTGGCCTCCGACGAAGCTCAATACATCACCGGCGTGCTGCTGCCCGTGGACGGCGGCCGGCTGGTGCGCATAGGGGAGTAGACTTAATGGCCGCCAACACCCAGCCCGTGCCCACCCGCCACGCGCTCTCCGTCGAGGAGGCGATCATGACCCGGCGCTCCATGCGCGCCTTCCTGCCGGACCCGGTTTCCAGGGAAACGGTGGAGGAAATCCTCAGCGTTTCCGCCCGCGCGCCGAGCGGCACCAACTCACAGCCGTGGATGACCTACGTCCTGGCCGGCGACGCCAAGGAGGCGCTGTCGGCGGCCATCCTTAAGGAATTCGATGCCGGCGGCGAGGGCCACGACGCCGAGATCCCGATCTATCCCGAACAGTTCCAGGAGCCCTATCTGGGGCGCCGCCGCAAGGTCGGCTGGGACCTCTATGGCTTGCTCGGCATCGAGAAGGGCGACAAGGAGAAGATGCACGCCCAGCACGGCCGCAACTTCAAATTCTTCGACGCGCCGGTGGGGCTGATGTTCACCATGCACCGCGAGATGCCGGCGTCGAACATCCTCGATTTCGGCATGTACCTCGAGAACGTCATGCTGATGGCGCGCCAGATGGGGCTGCATACCTGCCCGCAGGTGGCCTTCACCCAGTATCACCGCGTCATCCGCGAGCACCTGCCGATCGACGAGCGCGAGGTGGTGATGTGCGGCATGTCGCTGGGCCATGCCGATCCCGACGCCATCGAGAACACCCTGGTTACCGATCGCGAACCGCTGGACGCCTACACCGAGTTCTTCGGCTTCTAGGTCTAGGACCTGACCAGGCCCAGCTTGCGCGCCACCGCCCAACCCCAGGGACGCGGCAGGCTTTCCGCGCCGGCGATCTTGAGGCGCAGGAAGCTGGCGAGATCGTCTTCCGAAAACACGAGCCCGTTGGCCTCGCCCAGCGCCACCAGGTCGGCTGGGGCCGGGTCGTCGCCGATGGAAAGCGCACCATCGGCCAGCTTGCCGGCCAGGGTCTCCACATTGGCGCGGCTCATGACGCGGCTCCGTCCATGAAACGCGCCAAGGCGATATCCTTCTCGGTGACGCCGCCGGCATCGTGGGTGGCCAGCGTCACCTCGATGCGGTTGTAGACGTTGAACCACTCCGGGTGATGATCGGCCTTGTCGGCATAGAGGGCGGCGCGGGTCATGAAGCCGAACGCGGCGTTGAAGTCCTCGAAGGCGTAAGTCTTGGTAATGGCATCGCGGCCTTCGACCTCCGACCAGCCGTCCAATCCCGAAAGCGCCGCCGCGCGTTCGTCTCCCGATAACGGTGCCACCATGGCGTCCTCCCAAGTTATGCTTCTACCGACCTAAGATGTCTTGGTCGCGGGATCAAGGCCGGTTAGGCTCCGCTCATGTCATACCCCTGTGCCCAGCCGCCGGACTTAGGCGACCTCGAAGAACTCGCCGAGCAGGCGTTTCAGGTGATCCCGGCCGAGTGGCGCCGGCATCTGGAAGGCGTTGTCATCCGCGTCGAAGACTTCGCCGACGACGAGACGCTCGATGATCTCGGCATCGAATCGCCGTTCGACCTCTTGGGCCTCTACAGCGGCATCTCCATGGCCGAGAAGAGCATCGCCATGACGCCCCAGGACATCGACCGCATCTTCCTCTACCGTCGCCCGATCCTGGACTATTGGTGCGAGACCGGCGAGGCGCTCGACCACGTGGTGCGCCACGTGCTGATCCACGAGATCGGCCACCACTTCGGGCTCAGCGACGATGACATGGAACGCATCGAGGCGGATGCGGAAAAAGAGGCCCAGACCCGCGCCGGAACGTCAGGCTGATTGCAGCGACGGCGGTTGCAGCAGGCCGGCGACCGCATCCAGCATCTGGGCCATGGTGAAAGGCTTCAGAAGCCCCCGGTCGGCGCCCAGCTTGCAGGCGCTGTCGAGGTAGAGCGGATTGCCGGAGATGGCGATCACCGGCGTCGTCGGGCAGGCGTCCCTGAGCGCCATGATGGTGCCGACGCCCTCGCCGTGGTCCATCACCAGATCGGTAATCAGCAGGTCGGCCGGATCGGCACGGAACATGGCCAGGCCCTTATCGCCGCTTTCCGCCTCGCGCACCCGGTGGCCGGCATCGAGGAGGCCGTCGCGCAGGTATTCGAGCAACAGGTCGTCGTCCTCGATCAGCAACAGCTCCGCCATGAATAGACGATAGCCGGCTCATGGGCGCGCCTGAACTCACGCCCGTTCACGATTGCGGCACTTACGTCAGCGTCGCGACGATGGCGCCGGTCAAGAGCGTCGTCAGCATGCCGGCCAGGATCGACTTCAGGCCCAGCGCGGCGATCTCGGCGCGGCGTTCGGGCGCCATGGTGCCCATGCCGCCGATCATGATCCCTAGGCTGCCGAAGTTGGCGAAGCCGCAGAGCGCATAGGCGAGAATTAGCCGGCTGCGGGCATCGAGCGCGTCGTCGCCGGTCTTGGCCAACTCGGCATAGGCCAGGAACTCGTTCAGCACCACCTTGATGCCGAGCAAACTGCCGGCGGTTTCCGCCTGGTCCCAGGGGATGCCGATCAGCCAGGCGGCCGGCGACAGCACCAGGCCGAACAGGCGTTGCAGCGTCAGTGCCGCGCCGCCCATGTCGGGCAGCAGGCCGAGGATGGTGTTGATCAGGCTGACCAGCGCCACCATCACCACCAGCATGGCGGTGACGTTTATCAGCAGCTTGACCCCATCGAGGGTGCCCTGGGTGATGGCGTCGATGGAACTGGCCGCCGTGCGCGGCAATTCGACGCTTTCGGCCGCGAGGTCGTCGTCGGCTTCCGACGGCACCAGGATGCGCGCCATCAGCACCGCGCCGAGCGCATTGATCAAGGACGCCGTCAGGATGTGGCCCAAGGCGCCCGGCACCGACTTGGCGAGGAAGCTCGCGTAGAGCACCATCACGGTGCCGGCGATGGTCGCCATGCCGGCGGTCATGACGACGAAGATGTCGGCGCGCGAAAGCCTGAGCAGATAGGGCCTGACCAATAGCGGCGCCTCGACCATGCCGACGAAGACGTTGGCCGCCACCCCGACGCCGGCCGCGCCGCCGAGGCCGAGCGCGCGGCGCAAGGCCCAGGCGAAGGCGCTGACGATCGCCGGCAGCACCCGCCAGTGATAGAGCAGGGCGGAGAGGGCGCCGACGACCAGGATCAGCGGCAGCGCCTGGAAGGCGAGCACGAAGGCGGCGCCTGGGAAACTCTCGGTGAACGGCAGGCCGCCGCCGCCGAGGTAACCGAACACGAACGACGTCCCGGCCTTGGTCGCGTCCTGCAGGGCCAGCACCAGGCCATTGAGCTTCAGGAAGATGCCCCGGAAGGCGTCAATCTTCAGGAGCGCAAGCGCCAGCGCGAATTGCAGCACCAACGCGGAGACCACCAGTTTCCACGACAGTCGCTGCCGGTTCTCGGACAGCGCCCAGGCGATCAGCAGCAGCACGGCGATGCCGAAGAGGGATTGTGCGAACATGTCGGCCCCGATCCTCAAGTCCCGATTATCGTTGTTGCAACCAGATTACAGGCCGGACGCGTGCGGCGGCAACGGTTGAGAGAAAAATGCTGGAGTTTCGTTTCGGAAGCGTTTTTCGGGGAGGAATTCGCCGTTATTTTCAGAGGCCTCAAAAAAAGTGACGAAACGAACCCAATTTCTCCCCCTCCCGTCGTCCCAGCGAAAGCGGGGACCCACTTGATGGCGAAGGCATCATCCTTCATTGCGGCGACCGCGACGAAGACAACCACTGGATTCCCGCTTTCGCGGGAATGACGGGAAGAGAGGTCGGTATTTCACGGGTCGGAAGCCATTGATTTCAAAGAATTCCCAAAAAAATCTCAGGAACGAACCCAATTTCGCCCCCTTATCCGCCAGCCGGCGGTCGCGGTCTCCAAACACCGGTTCCAACCACCTCCCGCCTGTGAAGGCATCGGTCCCGGATCATATCCGATTCGATTGTGAAATAGCGCGGCTCCACCGTGTAAATGGCAGTCCAAACCTGAATATAGCATGTATTCTATAAAAGGCAATAAATTCCTAACATGCGATTGAGGTTTATTTAAGTGCTATGGAATCCGCCGTCTCCGCACGCCGCAGGCCGTGTTCGGAACGGGCGATGTCCGCACACGATTTGACAGACGCACCGCAATCCTTATGATTGCCACAAATGATCGACAAGAAAATTATCCTTTCCAATGATTTTGGCGCGGCATTTTGTCCGCTATGTGCCGACGCGCAGATAGTGCGCCTCGCGGCCTTCTGCGGTGCTTACTCCATGCCGCGCTCCGAGCATCTGATCCCCTTCCGGACCTGAGTTCTCAAGCGCGCCGGCCCGACGACGCCGGCGCATTTTCGGCGTGTTCGCTTCGGCGTACGCGGCCGGCTTGCTTTACTCATTCGCAACTCGAAAGGTCCGAGAACCATGACCGATACCTATTCCGTACCCACTGCCCTTCGCAACTCGACGTCCAATACGGCGGCGGTCGGACCATCGACGCTCTCGATGACGGACCGGGAAGTCTTGCTCGATCCCGACGGGGTTGCGGTTCGGGGCGCGATTATCGACGACGGCGCGCTTCTGTGGGAACTGGCACGCGATGCTGGTGGTGTCGACTTGAACACGCCTTACGCCTACATGATGAAATGCCGCAACTTCCACGAAACCTGCGCCGTTGCCGAGGTTTTCGGAACGCCCGCCGGTTTCGTGACCGCGCATCGGGTGCCGAAGCGTCCGCAGGTGCTTTTTGTCTGGCAGGTCGCGGTGCTGCCGGAATTCCGTGGGCTTGGCATCGGCCAGCGCCTGCTCGAGGGAGTGGCCGACCTGCCGGCATGCACGGGCGTGCGCACCCTCGAGGCCACCGTGACGCCCAGCAACAAGGCTTCCGAAGCGCTGTTTTCCGCTTTCGCCAAGGCGCGCGGTGCCACGCTCGAGATCGGCGCCGGGTTCGCGCGTGACGATTTCCCCGACGACGAACCGCAAGAGCGCGAACGCCTTTTCGTCATCCATCCGATCCATTCCGTCGAATAACCATCCGAGGACAATCCGGGAGCCTACATCATGAAAACTTTCGAAAAATTGGAATCGAACGTCCGCGGCTATATCCGGGATTTTCCGGTGGTCTTCACCACCGCCAAGGACGCCCAATTGACCGACGAGGACGGCAACACTTACATCGATTTCTTCGCCGGCGCCGGCGTCGTCAATTACGACCACAACAACGAAAAGCTGAAACGCGCGGTCATGGACTACATGGCCGGTGACGGCATCATGCACGGACTCGACATGGGGACGGCGGCCAAGCGGCGCTTCCTGGAATCCTTCGACGAGGTGATCCTGCAGCCGCGCGGTCTTGAGTACAAAATGCAGTTCCCCGGCCCGACCGGCACCAACGCCGTGGAAAGCGCCATCAAGCTGGCGCGCAAAACCACCGGCCGCACGGAAATCGTTTCCTTCTCCAACGGCTTTCACGGCATGACGCTCGGCGCGCTCGCCCTGACCGGCAACGCGGCCAAGCGTGCCGGCGCCGGCGTGCCACTCGGCAACGCCACGGCGATGCCGTTCGACGGTTACCTTGGCACCGGCGCCGACAGCCTCGCGGTCTTCGATGCGTTTCTCGAGGACGAGGGCTCCGGACTCGACCGGCCGGCCGCGGCCATTGTCGAGACCGTCCAGGGCGAGGGCGGCGTCAACGTCGCCAGCACGGAATGGCTGCGTGGTCTGGAGGCGCTCTGCCGCCGCCACGATATTCTGCTGATCGTCGATGACATCCAGATGGGCTGCGGACGAACCGGCAGCTTTTTCAGCTTCGACGAAGCCGGCCTTAAGCCGGATATGGTCTGCCTTTCGAAGGCCATCGGTGGGCTTGGATTGCCGATGGCGCTGGTGCTGATCCGGCCGGACCTCGATCATTGGGCGCCCGGCGAGCACAACGGCACGTTTCGCGGCAACAACCTGGCCTTCGTTGCCGCCGCCGAGGCGCTCGACTATTGGCGCGACGACACCTTGAAAACGGACATCCTGGCCAAAGGCGCGCGCATCCGCGAACGCATGGAAAAGCTGGCCGTCCGGTACCCGCATCTCGGCCTATCCGCGCGCGGCCGCGGCATGATCCAGGGATTGGCCAGCAGCATCGATGGGTTGGCCGCCGATATCTGCCACGAAGCCTTCACGGGCGGGCTGGTGATGGAGACCGCCGGCGTGCATTCGCAGGTCGCCAAGGTGATGCCGCCGTTGACCATCGACGCAACCGCGCTGGACGCGGGTCTGGATATCCTCGAAGCGGCGGTGGCGCGGGTCGCGGCGAGCAATGCCGCGACGGCTGCCTGAACCAACAACGCGAACGGAGAAACACCGACATGATCGTTAAGACACTCGATGACGTCCTCGGCACCGAACACGAGGTCAAGGGCGGCAACTGGACCAGCCGCCGGCTGTTGCTGGCCGATGAGAAAATGGGCTTTTCCATGCATGACACCCTGATCCACGCGGGCACCGAAACCATGATCTGGTACCAGAACCACTTGGAGGCGGTCTATTGCATCGCCGGCAAGGGCGAGATCGAGGTCCTGCCCGATGGTCCGGTCTATTCGATCGGCCCTGGCACCATCTACGCGCTCGACGGCCACGAAAAGCACCTGCTGCGGGCAAGCGAAGAAATGCGCATGATCTGCGTCTTCAATCCGCCGGTGACAGGTACCGAGGTGCATGATGAGAACGGCGTCTATCCTGCGATCGCCGCTGCGGGATAGGTCAATGAGATGATTAGCTTAGACGATATTGATTTTGTCGAGCCGGCAGGTACGCCGCATTCATTCGACCCGGAACTGCGGCAAAAGATGGTCCAGGAGGAAATGGCGACATGGCGCCAGATCTTCCAAGAGGGGGTGTCGCACCAAATCTGCCTGGCGCGTGATCCGGATTACCGCAAGCCACACCAACAATTCGTCGAACGCGACGGCGTCACTCAGAGAGAGATCAACTACGTACCCCCGAAACCTTGGTGGTTCGAGCAAGACGGTGAGGTTTTCCTGAGGCTGAATTTCGGCGACCGCGAGTTCGTCCTGCCCGGTAAGAATCCTGTCATCCGCGTCGGCAAGCCGGAAGATTTGCTGCCGACCCTCGAACAATTGCACATTCTGGTCTCGATGGGAGAGTTGGACGAAATCATCGAGAATATGGTGATCGTCTCTCAGAGATAGCGCCGACAACGACCAGAGTTCCGTTACTCCCACCGGTAACCAAGGGCTTCGGCCACGGGTTTTAGCTTTCCAGCGAACGGGGCCAGTTGCCGGGTGTAGCCCTGCCAGCGACCGACGGCGTTCGTGTAGACGGGTTTCACCACATCCGAGGCGCTCGGTGTGAATATGAATCTCGTCTTGGCTTTGTTGTGGAACCCAAGGTAGTTGTCGTCCCACGCCAGCCCCAGAAAATCCAGAACGTCCTTGAGCGTGGTTTCGAAATCGGTGACGACGTCTTCGTAGCGGACTTCGAGCCAGGGTCCGGGCAGGTGCGGGCGAACCTGGAGCCACAGTTGCATGACGTCGGCATAAAATTCGACGGTGCCTTCCTGGGTCAGGAAATTGGCGTTGAAATTGTTCGCGCCGAAGAATTGTTTGAAATTGCTGATGATCACGTCGCGGGGATCGCGCAACGCGACCAAAATTGGCGCATTCGGAAACATGCGGCGGAGCAAGGGCAGGTGAACGAGGTTCAAGGGCAGCTTATCGACCAGGCGTTGGCCCGGTTGTAATCCCGAACCGAGCAGGCGTTCCACGGCCGTCCAATAGGTGGCGCGCAGCGTGCCTGCTTGTATGTCGGTTAGGACTTCAAGAGAGACAGGCGGCGAAACACCGGTGATTTGCTTGTAGGTTGCGAAGCAATCGGAAAGGAACGGCTTTTCGTCGGAGATGACAACCTGATCGCTGGCCCCGATGACGTTCTCCAGCAGCGTGGTTCCGCTGCGATTGAACCCGACCAGAAAGATCGGTGCCGGCAGCCCGTCATCCGGGACGGTCGATTCAATCCTGGAGAGATGGTCGGGTGTCGACCACCCCCGCGCACGCGCCAACGTTTCCCTTGGCTGGGCCGGCTTCAGCCTTTGCCAATCCGGATGCTGAGCGAGCTTGCGGTTGGCTTCATCGAACAGGTCGAAGGCGGTATCGAAATCGCCCATCGTCTCGGTGATGCTTCCCATTTCATAGAAGATCGTGTGATCCCAACGGGGCTTGGGTATGGCGTCGAGACGTTGGCGTGCCGCATCCAGCCGGCCGGCATCCCTGTCGATCCGCGCCACGGTCCTTGTCGCTTTTAGGTCATGTGGGGATTTCTCCAATATCTTAAGGGCCAGGGCGCACGCTTCGTCGGTTTGATGAATCAGCAGCAGCCATCCCATCAGCTCGGTCTTCAATTCGGCGTTCGATGGAAAAAGACGGATGGCCTGATGATAGACGGCGGTCACGTCCTGTATGCGCTGCTGGCGCACGTAATGCCGGCACAAGGGCGCGACAACCGTCATCGGGTCGAGTTGCAGCCCTTTCGGATGGGCGAGGACGGCCTCGAAACAGGCGGCGGCCTCGTCATCGCGTCCGAGGCGCAGCAGCGCCTCGCCCCTTTTGGCACGTGCATCCGGGTCCCGCGGTGCCTGGGCGAGGATGGCGTCGAAACAGGACAGCGCCAGATCCGGGCGTTTTCGGGCCATATGCAGGGCGCCTAGATTGAACGCGGCGCCGGCATGCCCGGGCGCCAACGAAAGGGCTTCATGAAATGCCTGCGACGAAGCGCCGAATGCGCCTTTGTCGAGCAGCACCAGCCCGAGGAAGTTGAGGGTGTCGGGGTTGCTGGGCGCCAACGCCAACGATTGGCGCAATAGGGTTTCCGCTTCTTCCAGTTTCCCGGCCATTCGCAGGCATTCGCCGGCGTTGTTGAACAGGGTGGGGTCGTCGGGCGATATCTCGACCGAGCGGCGAAGACGGTCCAGTCCGGCCCCGGTATCTCCGGTCATGAAATACAGGAGTCCGCTCTGGTTCAGCGCCTTGGCATTTTCGGGATCGGCAGCCAGGACCTGTCCGTACAGGTGAAGCGCGCCTTTGATATCGCCGACACGTTGCTTGGCGGCGGCCTTGGTCATCAGTCGTTCGGTCTTGTCACTCCGGACGCGCCCGCCGGGGCGACGGCGATGGATACCCATCGGCACATCCCTAATGCGCTCGTCATTGCACGGTTCGCCGATCGCGCAAACGTCGGCGGGTAGGCACGGCAAGGCTTCAGTCGAAATGGGTTGTTCGAGAAACATGAGGGGTGCCGGATTCGCCCCGTCACTACTCATCTTCTGACTACAAAAATATATAGGCGGTCTCCGGACTCGACGGCAAACGAATAGAATCGATGGATATCATCGGTTTTTCCGGTGTTGATCGACCAACCAGCAGCGCATGTTTTTCGAAGCATGAGCGGGGCATATTGGAACTCTCTCAGCCCGTTGCCAGGCCTGGGTCCGGGTGTTAATCAACAGCCTCACTCTGAAACCGGGGAGGGATGTAGCGAATGATGCCTGAGACGTGGGATGCGGAAACGGATGTGGTGGTGATCGGCTTCGGTGGCGCCGGGGTGGCGACGTCGGTGACGGCACACGACCTGGGAT
This sequence comes from Rhodospirillaceae bacterium, assembly GCA_038125725.1. Lineage (GTDB taxonomy): Bacteria > Pseudomonadota > Alphaproteobacteria > Rhodospirillales > Casp-alpha2 > TMED8. The sequence continues at coordinate 78,294 of JAYPEK010000005.1, read as the reverse complement.
CTGAAGTCATGATCCTGGAAAAGGCGCCGCCGGAACATGCCGGCGGCAACACCCGCATCGCGGCGCAGGGCTATCTCAATACCGACGACGCCGACAAGGCCGTCACCTACCTGAAGGCGCTTTGCGGCCCCTATACGGTGCCGGACGTTATGATCCAGACCTGGGCGGACGAGATGTGCCAAAACAACGACTGGCTCAAGTCCTTGGGTGGCGATCCGCAGGAACACCAGCACCAGCCGGAAGGCATCGAATACCCGGAACTGCCGGGATCGGACTGCGTGCACAAGTTCCACGACGGCCCCACCTACGGCTATTCCTACACCTGGAAGCGTTTCGAGAGCCTGGTTTACGAGCGCGACATTCCGATCATCTACGAATGCCCGGCCCGGCAGTTGATCCAGAATGGCGAAACCAAGGAAATCCTGGGCGTGCGCGCCGAGAAGGACGGCAAGGACTTCTTCGTCAAGGCCCGCAAGGCGGTGGTGCTGACTTGCGGCGGCTTCGAGAACAACCAGCAGATGATCCGCGACTACCTGCCCGGCATGCCGGTCTGCTATCCCTCCGGCACGCCCTATAACGAGGGCGACGGCGTTTCCATGGCGCTCGAGGTCGGTGCCGATCTCTGGCACATGAACAACTTCGCCGGGCCCTCGATGGCGCTCAAGGTCGATGAATTCCCGGCCACCATGTCGATGCAGGCGCTGCATTTCGCCAAGGAATATCCGGGCGGCATGATCGTCGTCGGCCCCGACGCCAGGCGCTTCACCGACGAGAAGATCCATACCCGCCACGGCAAGGTGCCGCTGAACGGCATGTGGAAGCCACTGCAGGTGCCGGTGCCGATGTTCATGATCTTCGATGAGCCGATGATGCGCGCCGCACCCTTGTACCGAAAGGAACCCAACCGCGGCTGGGTGCCGATCATGGAGGGCTACGACTGGTCCGACGACAACAGCGCCGAGTTGGCGCGCGGCTGGATCAAGACCGCCGATACGCTGGCCGGCCTGGCGGGGCAGATCGGCCTCGACGCCGACGCGCTGGAAGCCACCGTCGCGCGCTGGAACGCAGGCGCCGACGCCGGCGAGGACACCGAGTTCGGCCGCACCCTGATGCTCACCCCCTTCGGCACGGGACCCTATTACGCGGTCGATCTGTCGCCTTCGATGATCAACACCCAGGGCGGGCCGCGCCGCAACGAGCGGGCCGAGGTGCTGCGCCCCGACGGCACGCCGGTGCCGCGTCTCTACAGCGCCGGCGAGCTGGGTTCGATCTTCAGCTATCTCTACCAGGGCACCGGCAACATCGGCGAATGCCTGGGCTTCGGCCGCATTGCCGGGCGCAACGCGGCGGCGGAAACGCCCCTGAACTGAAGGCCCAGTCTTGACGCTGCGGCATCGAGCGCCTATCTCGTGGTTAGCTAACGGCCCCTAATCACAAGGTTTTTTCCATGGCGCTCCTGCCGATCATCGTCGCGCCCGATCCGCGTCTCAAGATCAAGACCCGCCCGGTCGAGACCGTGGACGACGAATTGCGCCAATTTCTCGACGACATGCTGGAAACCATGTACGCCGCCGATGGCATCGGTTTGGCCGCCCCGCAGGTCGGCGACGAGCGCTCCGTCCTGGTGATGGACGTGGCGCGCGAGGGCCAGGACCCGAAGCCGCTGAAGATCATCAATCCGGAAATCGTCTGGCATTCGGACGAGGAACGGGTGCATGAGGAGGGCTGTCTTTCGCTGCCGGAATATTTCGCCGAGGTGGTGCGGCCGGAAAAGATCCGCGTGCGTTTCCTGGACGAGACCGGCACCGAGCAGGAATTGGAGGCCGACGGCATTCTCTCCATCTGCATCCAGCACGAGATGGATCACCTGCAGGGCATTCTATTCGTCGATCATGTGTCGTCGATCAAGCGGGGCATGATCCTGCGCAAGCTAAAGAAAGCCAAGAAACAGGCGGCGGCTTAAAGGCGTGAGCGGCGAACGGCTCCGCCTCGTCTTCATGGGCAGCCCCGATTTTTCCGTGCCGGCGCTGGCGGCGTTGATTGCCGCCGGGCACGAGGTGATTTGCGTCTATGCGCAGCCGCCCCGGCCCGCCGGGCGCGGCCACAAGGAACGGCCCTGCCTGGTGCATGCCTACGCGGAAGCCGAGGGCATTCCCGTGCGCACGCCGGCAACGCTGAAGGACGAAGCGGTGCAGGCGGAATTCGCCGCTCTCGATGTGGATGCGGCGGTGGTCGCGGCTTACGGGTTGATCCTGCCTCAAGCGGTGCTCAACGCGCCGAGGCTCGGCTGCATTAATATCCATGCCTCGTTGCTGCCGCGCTGGCGCGGCGCGGCGCCGATCCAGCGCGCCATCGAGGCCGGCGACGACAGGACCGGCATCTGCATCATGGCGATGGAGGCAGGGCTCGATACCGGGGCGGTGTATTTGAGGCGCGAGGTGCCGATCACCGGGGCGACGACGGCGAGCGACCTGCACGACCGGCTGGCGGCCATGGGTGGTGAATTGATCGTCGAAGCCCTGGCCGGGATTGCGGCTGGTGAACTCACCCCCAAACCGCAGGCGGAGGAGGGCGTTACCTACGCCCACAAGTTGGAACGCGGCGACGGCCGCATCGACTGGTCGCGCCCGGCGGCCGAGATCGAGCGCAAGGTGCGCGCCCTCAACCCATGGCCCGGTGTCTGGTGCGAACAGGCCGGCGAGCGGCTGAAGGTGTTGGCCGCCGAAGCCGTTGACGGCGGCGGCGCACCGGGAACGGTCATTGCCGAACCCCTGGTGGTGGCCTGCGGGGAGGGCGCGCTTTGCATTACCCGCGCCCAGCGCTCCGGCAAGGGCGCCATGGACGCCGCCGATCTGGTGCGCGGCCATCCGGTCCCGTTGGGCGAGGTGCTGGACTAGCGCCTATCCGGCCAGCAGACGAAGTCCGACGCGATCCAGGTAGGCAGCGGCCGTCCGCGTTAGGATGGTCTCGAAGGTCTCGAGCAACGGCGTCGTATCCTGGCCGGGTCCAAGCAGTACGAAATCCAGCCGGAATGCCGGTTCGATCGGCACCAGGCGGAGGCCGCCCAGAAACGCCGCCGGCGCGAACGGATCGCAGACGGTCGCGGCATGTCCCTCGGCGGCGAGTTGGCAGGCGAGGACGGTATCGGAAACCTCGACAATCGGCGATAGGGCGGCGCCCGCGGCCGCGAACATCTGCTCGACCTGGCGGCGCATCAGGCTGCCGGCGGCGGTCACGGCCAGGCGCTCGCCCGCCAGGTCGGCAATCTCCAACCGGTCGCGGCCGGCGAGGCGGTGGCCCACGGGCAGCGCGGCGACGGCGGGTACCGAGACCAGTGTTTTCGCCGTTCCGGCATCGAGGCCCGGGACCGCCGGACAGATGGCGACGTCGTAGGGTTTGACCCGCATCCAGCGTTCCATGGTGCGTTGCGGTTCGATGTCGATGCTGACATCGAGAAGTTCGTGGGTTTCCTGCAATTGCGCCAACGCCGGCACGGCCAGGGCATTGGCGAGGCGCTGGATGGTGACCAGGCGGAAACGCTGGCGCTGGCCGGAGGCCATTTCCCGGGCGATGCGCGGCAATTGGTCGAGCGAGGCCAGCACCCGGTCGACTTCGCGGCAGAACCGCTCTCCCAGTGGCGTCGGGATCAATTGCACCTTATCGCGGGTGAACAGATTGACGCCGAGTTCATGTTCCAAGGCGGTGATGCGGCGGCTTAGGGCCGACTCGCTGATATGCAGGGCCTCGGCCGCGCGTGCCTGGCTGCCCAGTTCGACGATGCGGGAGAAACTCAACAATTGCTTGGAATTCATGACCGGGCTCAAAATTGCAAAAAATACAAGAAAACTTATTTTAATTGCATTTTTAATAACTGTCGAGTTTGGCTAGTCTCTGCCAATCGCAAGCGTCCGGAACGCGGGTTTCGGGACGACGAAAGGGGAGGCGACAGGATGGGAAATACGGAGATCGAGGTGCGGCCGTTGACCGGCACCATCGGGGCCGAGGTGTTCGGGATCGATCTGTCGAACGACTTGGACGAGGCGGCGCGCGCCGCCCTGCGTCGAGCGTTCCTCGATTACAACGCCATCTTCCTCCGCGACCAGAAGCTGACGCCGGACCGGTTGCTGGCCGTGGCGCGCGAATTCGGCGAGCCCGGCCGCTATCCGCTGCTCAATCCCATCGACGGTTATCCGGAAATCATCGAAATCTTGAAGACGGAGACCGACCGCATCAACTTCGGCGCCAACTGGCATTCCGACACCACCTACATGCCGAAACCGTTCCTGGGGACCGTGCTTTACGCCCTGGAGACGCCGCCGTTCGGCGGCGACACCAATTTCGCCAACCTTTATGCCGCCTACGAGGGGCTGTCGGATGGCATGAAGGACATGCTGGGCGGCATGAGGATCGTTAACAGCTCGGCGCAGAAGCGCTTGGGCGGGCGGGCCAAGAAGATGCAGGCGATGAGCGCCATGAAACAGAGCTACGGCGATGACCGCGAGGTGATCGAAGCCGTGCATCCGGCCGTGCGCACGCATCCGGAAACCGGGCGCAAGGCCTTGTTCGTCAGTCCGTCGCACGTGGAGCGCTTCGACGGCATGACCGAGGAAGAAAGCCGACCCTTACTGGATTTCCTCTGCCAGCATGTGGTGAAAAGCGAATACCTCTGCCGTTTCCGCTGGGCGCCGGGTTCGCTGGCGATCTGGGACAATCGCTGCACCCTGCATCAGGCCGTCAACGACTACCAGGGGCATCGCCGGCGCATGCACCGCGTCACCCTGGAAGGGGACGCGCCCTACTAAGGTTTCTTTTGCAGGAACGCCGCCATCATCCGCTGCGGTTCGCCGGCGGCGAAGGCGATGGGTTGCAGGCGCTTGCCGGTGTCGATGGCACCGTCGAAGATGGCTTGCGTGTATTCCCTGAGCGCCTGCTTGGTCAGCTTCATGGCCAGCGGCGGCTTTTCCGCAAGCTCCGCCGCCCATTCCATGGCCCGCGCCAATACCTGGTCTTGATCCGCAAGCTCCGTCACCAGTTCGCGCTCGAAGGCTTCGGCGCCGGAGAGCAGGCGGCCGGTCAGGCTGAGCTCCGTGGTCACCGAATGGCCGAGCGTCATGTACATCAGCCGCGTGCCGATGATCGACGGAAAACCGACGTTGATCTCCGGCTGGCCCATGCGGATTCCAGCATGCGCGACGCGGATGTCGCAAAGAAGCGCCGTGTAGAACCCGGCGCCCGTCGCCGCGCCGTTGATCGCCGCGATGCACGGCTTGTCGAGGTCGCGGATGGCGCCGAGGTAGTCTTTCAGTTCCTGCTGCCACTGGGCCGCCGTGGCCTCTCTCAGGGATTGCGCTTCCTTCAGGTCCTGGCCGGCGGAAAAGGCCTTGCCGGCACCGGTGATGACCAGGGCGCGCTGCGCGTCGTCGGCGTTGAAACGGCCGAGCGCCTCGATCACCTCGAGCCTGAGCGCCTGGCTCAGCGCATTGCGCGCGTCCGGGCGGTTGAAGGTCAGGAGCGTCACCGGGCCCTGGGTTTCGAGGGTGATGAATTCGAGCATGGCGAAGGGCTCCAATCGGCGGGATTCTGGTGAAAAAGTATTGTTAAGTCAGATCATTGAGGGGATAAAGCCCGTCATTCGAGCGAGCGCCCCTTTGGCGGGGCAGATTTGAGGACCCGAGCGTGACCCAAGACCTGCATCCCTACCGATCCCACACCTGCGGCCAACTGCGCGCCGAGAACGTCGGCGAGACCGTGCGCCTGTCGGGCTGGATTCATTCCAAGCGCGACCACGGCAACCTGGTGTTCATCGACTTGCGCGACGAGTTCGGCCTGACCCAGTGCGTGATCGACGTCTCCAGTCCGCTGTTCGGCCAGATCGAGGCGGCGCGTGTCGAGAGCGTCATCACCGTCACCGGCCCGGTGGTCGAGCGCTCGGACGAGACCGTCAACGCCAACATCGATACCGGCCAGGTCGAGGTGCAGATCGACCAGGTGGTGATCGAGAGCCCGGCCGAGGTACTGCCGATGTTGGTCGCCGGCGACCAGGAATTCGGCGAGGATATCCGGCTGCGCTATCGCTTCCTCGATCTCCGCCGCGAGCAGGTGCACAAGAACATCAAGCTGCGTTCCGGCGTCATCTCGTCGATCCGCCGTCGCATGACCGACCAGGGGTTCATGGAAATCCAGACCCCGATCCTGACCGCGTCGTCGCCGGAGGGTGCCCGCGACTATCTGGTGCCGAGCCGCAACCACCCGGGCAAGTTCTACGCGTTGCCGCAGGCGCCGCAGCAGTTCAAGCAGCTCCTGATGGTGTCGGGCTTCGACAAGTACTTCCAGATCGCCCCCTGTTTCCGTGACGAGGACGCCCGCGCCGACCGCTCGCCGGGTGAGTTCTACCAGCTCGATTTTGAGATGGCCTACGTCACACAGGAAGACGTGTTCAACGCCATCGAACCGGTGCTGGCCGGCGTGTTCGAGGAATTCGCCGGTGAGCGCGGCGTCACCAGGCCGCCGTTCCCGCGTATCCCGTACGCCGAATCCATGCGCAAGTACGGCTGCGACAAGCCGGACCTGCGCAACCCCATCGAGATGCGCGACGTCACCGACGACTTCCGCGGTTCCGGCTTCAAGGTCTTCGCCGGCATGATCGAAAAGAACGAGGCCGTGCGCGTTTATGCGCTGCCGGCCAAGTCGGGCGGCAGCCGCGCCTTCTGCGACCGCATGAACGACTGGGCGCAGAAACAGGGTCAGCCGGGTCTCGGTTACATCTTCTTCCGCGACGGCGAGGGGGCGGGGCCGATCGCCAAGAACATCGGGCCGGACCGCACCGAATCGATTCGCGCCGCCATGGACCTTGCCGACGGCGATGCGGTGTTTTTTGTCGCCGGCCAGCCGAAGGACTTCCATGCCTTCGCCGCCGAGGCGCGCACCAAGGTGTGGCAGGACCTGGACTACTACGAGAAGACCGACGAGTTCCGTTTTTGCTGGATCGTCGATTATCCGATGTTCGAACTGAACGAGGATACCGGCGCCATCGAGTTCTCGCACAATCCGTTTTCCATGCCGCAGGGCGGCCTGGAAGCGCTGGAGACGCAGGAACCGCTCGACGTCCTCGCCTACCAATACGACATCGTTTGCAACGGCGTCGAATTGTCGTCCGGCGCGATCCGGAATCACCGCCCCGATATCATGGTCAAGGCCTTTGAAATCGCGGGTTACGGCAAGGAAGTGGTGGAGGCCGAATTCGGCGGCATGCTGCGCGCCTTCCAATACGGCGCGCCGCCGCACGGCGGCTCGGCGCCGGGCATCGACCGCATCGTCATGCTGCTGGCGGACGAGCCCAACATCCGCGAGGTCATCGCCTTCCCGATGAACCAGCGTGCCGAGGATTTGCTGATGGGTGCGCCCAGCGCCGTCGATGAGCGCCACCTGCGCGAATTGCACCTGCGCCTGCACCTGCCGAAGGTGAAAACCGGCGACGAGGGGTGATTTGCCGTAACACCTCGTAACAATTGATGATCATTTAGCAGTTGCGGAAAAGTCGCGCAGCGAGTCATACTCACCTCGACCCCATGTAGGCACCACTAGAAGTGCCGTCGCGAGGACAAAACGGGACCGGACCCGCCGAACGAGCGGCCAGACCCGTCATACATGGTGGTACGGAGACATCCATGTGATGTGCTCTTCGAAGGACTGGGCATGAAAAAAGTTTTGGCATTGGGGGTTGGGGTCCTTGCACTTGGCGGTTGCGCGCTGCCGGTGCCGATCCAGGTGGCGACCTGGGCGCTGGACGGCCTTTCCTACATGGTAACCGACAAATCCGTCACCGATCATGGGATTTCCATGGTGGCGCAAAAGGATTGCGCCTTGTTGCGCGGTCTCACCGACGGCAGCGTCTGCCGCGACTGGGATGACGCCGCGACCTTGGTGGCCGATGCCACGGGCGACGGCCAACCGTCGCGCCCGGCGGTACAACCGGCTTCCGCCCGCGTCGGATATGCCGCCGCCGCTCATTCCGATATTCCGCCCTTGTCCGTGCAATTGGATGACGGCATGCCCAACGTCGAGGCGCTGGCCAATTTCGATACCGCCGCCGGCCCCGCCGAGGATACGCCAGCGATCTCGCCGGCGCTCAGGCCGTCGCGTGCGCTGGCGGCCAAACCGCCGGCCAAGCCGAAAGCCGAAACTCTGGCGATCTCCGTCGCCGAGCGCCAGCTTCCCAAGGTGCCGCCGGTGACGGCGCTGGCGGAATTGCCGGTGCCGCCGCAAGTGGTGCCGACGAAAGTGCGGCTTGCCGCCAAGACGGCGCGCGAACCGGTTTCCGGGATTTATTACGTGATTGGCAGCTTCCGCAATTTCGCCAATGCCGAGGGACTGGCCGAGCGCTATGAGCAACTTGTGCCTGAAGTGCTGGCTGCCAAGCTGGACGGTGCGCCGGTCTACCGGGTCGTCGTCGGTCCGGTACCGCAAGGGCGGGAAACGCAGGTCCTGCGCCAGGTAGCGTTGGCTGGTGTGCGGAATAGCTGGGCGATCCGCATCGTTTCCGGCGACTGGATGCTGGCGAGGCGCGATCTCGAACGCCGTCGGCAGATGGCCGCCAACCAGGAACTCGCCCGCCTGCCGCGCTGAACGCCTGCGCATCACGCGGTGATTCGGGTCCGCTGGGCCAACCCCTTTAAAAGCTCGTAGATTCGCGTCGCCTGCTTGACCGACGGCGCGCTCACCGGATTGTGGCGCAGATCGAATTGCAGCCGCTCGTTCCACAAATGTACGAAGTCCCGCGCGCGGTCGGGCTCGGCCGGCTCGCCGGTGAGGGCGCCGACGGTGCGGTTGTAGTCCGGGTGCAGTTCGGGCTGAAAGGCGAGTTCGGTATAATCCTCGTACGTCAGCAGGCCGGCGGCATAGAGATCGAGGCTGATGTCCGCGATCTCGCGCGGTGATGCACGGCGGACATTGACGCCGCCGATCAGTTCCGTCTCCGTACCGGTCTCGGCTTCCGGCGGTGGCGGCGGCGGTTCCGCCGGTACGGGGAGGCGCGGTTGGGCCGGTGCCACCAGGGCGCGCTCGCCGATCACCGTCAGGGCGCCGTACCCGGACGGCCGTTCGCCGACCGGATCTAATTCCAAGGCCATGGTTCAGTTCTCTCCCTCTTGTTTGGCCACACCCGGTCGCGCCCTGGCAGGGCGGTTACGGTTTGTTAACCATCAAGGAGGGAATGCATGCTGCGTGCCAGTAGTAAAATTGTTAAAAAACAGTTAATTAACTGGTGAGGAGGTCGGCAAATTTTGCCGCTCAAGGCTGTCGGCAAACATTTTCTGCCGCCCGGCGATGGGCTATGATGAACCTTCACGGCCACGAAAGAAGGGCGAGACTGCATGTACCGTAGACGGGCGCCGGGCGCGCGAGGTTTCACCCTTCGGCGGTTATCGATCCGGAATGGCAGGCGGATGATGTTGGGGCTCCTGGCGGGAGTTTTTGCTGTTTCCGCCACAGTATCGTCATGGGCAGCCGAAATGGTGCCGCACCGTGCCATCTATGGCATGGCGTTGCATTCCGCCGAACAGGGGTCGAGCGTCACAGGTGCCGGTGGTTCGATGGTATATGTGTTTCGCGACGAGTGTGATGGCTGGTCGTCGGAGACCAACGTCAAGATGCAGTTGGTCTATGCCGAGGGCGATGAGGTCGATACCGACTGGTCGTTCGCCAGTTGGGAGTCGAAGGACGGTACCGCCTATCAGTTTCGCACCCGTCAGGCACGCGATGGGAACGAGTTGGAATCGCTGAACGGCAAGGTGCGCCGGGCGCGCGCCGGCGATGCGGCCACCGCGCGCTTCACCGAACCGGAAGGTGAAACGATCCCGGTTCCAACCGGCACGCTGTTTCCGACCCGGCATTTGATGGAGGTGCTGAAGGCGGGCGCGGTGGGGACGGGGTTTCTTTCGCGCACCGTTTTCGACGGCGCCAGCCTAGACAATCCTTACGTCATATCCGCCGTGCGCGGCCGGCGCTCACCGCCGGAAGCACTGATGCACGCAGACGACTTCGACAACTGGATCAAGGAACTGGGCCTCAAGCCGGAACCTTTGGTCCATTACCGGATGGCGTTTTTTTCACGCGACAGCAAAGAGGCGCTGCCGGAGTTCGAACTGGGCATCGACTATCGCAGTGACGGTATCGCGCGTTTCATCCGCCAGGACTACGGCGACTTCGCCGTCGACCTGCAACTGCGCAATATCGAACTGATCAAGAAGCCCGACTGCTAGACCGCGTCAGTCGACGTACTCGCAGCCTCTTTCCTCGAGCGCCTTGTCGACCCAGCTTCGGTCGACGGTGCCGTCCTGGTGCTGTTTGATCTGGCTGGCTTCGGCGTCGTTCTTCTTCTGCGCCAGGGCGAGCACGCCTTCGGCCTCGGTTCTGGGGACGCACAAGACGCCGTCGCAATCGCCGAGGATCAGGTCCCCCGGATTGATCACCATGCCTCCCAGCGCGATCGGGAAGCCGATCTCGCCGGGGCCGTCCTTGTAGGGGCCGCGATGGGTGACGCCGGCGGCGAAGACCGGAAGGTTGTGTTCCAGGAAGGCATCGCGGTCGCGGATGGCGCCGTTGATCACCAGGCCGGCGATCCCGCGCGTGATGGCATGGGTCAGCATCAGTTCGCCGAACAGAGAGTTGGTCAAGTCGCCGCCCGCATCGCAGACGATAACGTCGCCAGGCTCGGCCATGTCGATGGCCTTGTGCAGCATCAGGTTGTCGCCCGGTCGCGAGCGAACCGTGAAGGCCGGACCGGCCAGCACGCCGTCGCGGTGCATGGGGCGCAGCGCGTCGCCGGCGGCGTCCATGCGCCACATGGAATCGCTGACGTTGGCGACCGGGATGGGCTTGAATGCTTCCGCCATTTCGGGCGAGACGCGTTCCCAGCTTTTCTTGATACGAAGTCCTAGCATTGTTGGGTTCCTCTTTTCCTTTCTATGCCGCGCTCGCGGGCAGTTTCAGCCGCGTGTAAACGCGCGTGGCGTTCTTCCAATAGATCTTTTCGCGGTCCTCGTCGCTCAAGGTCGGGCTCGCTTCGATGTAGCGTTTGGTGTCGTCGAAGAAGTGTCCTGTGTCCGGGTCGGTGCAACGCACGGCGCCGTGCATTTCGGAGGCGAACAAGACGTTGTCCACCGGCACCACGTCGGTCAGCAGGTTGATGCCCGGCTGGTGGTAGACGCAGGTGTCGAAGAACAGGTTCCCCGACATCAACGCCGCCGGTTCCGGCTTGCCCATGTCGATGGCGAGGCCACGGTAACGGCCCCAATGGTAGGGCACCGCGCCGCCGCCGTGCGGAATGACGAACTTCAGCGTCGGGAAGCGTTCGAACAGGTCGGATTTCAGGATCTGCATGAACGCCGTGGTGTCGGCGTTGATGTAATGCGCGCCGGTGAAGTGGAAGTTCGGGTTGCACGACTGACTGACGTGGATCATCGCCGGTACGTCCAGTTCCACCAGCTTCTCATAAAGCTCGAACCACCAGGGATCGGTGAGCGGTGGGTCGGTCCAATGTCCGCCAGACGGGTCCGGGTTCAGGTTGCAGCCGAGGAATCCCATTTCTTCGACACAGCGCACCAGTTCCGGGATCGAATTGGAAGGCGAAACGCCCGGTGACTGCGGCAATTGGCAGACCGGCTGGAAGTTCTCGGGGTAGAGATCGCAGACACGGCGGATCAGGTTGTTGCAGAGCCGGCTCCAGGCGTGGCTCATGGCTTCAGTGCCCAGGTGATGGCCCATGCCGCCGGCGCGCGGCGAGAAGATGGTCATGTCGGTGCCGCGTTCGCGCTGCAGGCGTAGCTGCGTGCCTTCCAGGCTCTCGCGAATTTCGTCGTCGAGGATTTCGTTGCCGTCCGGGTCCAAGTCGGTGGCGCCATCCAACTGGGCCTGGCGCCAGCCTTCATGCTGCTTCGGCGCGGTGGTGTAGTGCCCGTGAATATCGACGATCAATCGTCCCTCCCTGCGATCTTTCTCGTTATCGGCCGTCTTTAGGTTTCACCATGCGGCGCCGACGATGCCAAACGAAAATCGCGCCGGTTTGATCCATTTTTGTTATAGGCGGACCGTTCGGCGTTACGGCCAGAGCCATGCGGCCCCGCGCACGCCGCCTGAATCGCCCCAACGGTTGCGCATGAGGGGCGTGTCGCAGGCATCCGAGAACACCCAGTCCTGCCAGAGCTTCGGTACAGCCTCATAGAGGCTCTCGATGTTGGAGAGCCCGCCGCCGAGCACGATGACGTCCGGGTCGAGGACGTTGATGACACCGGCGAGCGCCCGTGCCAGGCGTTGGTGGTAGCGGTCCATGGCGGCGCCGGCGGCCGCGTCGCCTTCGGCGGCGGCCGCGACGATTGCCGCCGCGGCCATCTGGCTGCCGCCGGCGCGGGCGAAATCGGCGGCCAGAGCGGGGCCGGACAGAAAGGTCTCGATGCAGCCCAGCTTGCCGCAGTAACAGGGCGGGCCCGGACGTTCGTCCTCGAAATAAGGGAGCGACGTTCCCGGCTGCATCCACGGCAGCGGGTTGTGACCCCATTCGCCGGTGATCGCATTGGGGCCGACCCAGAGCTTCTTGTCGATTGCGATGCCGCCGCCAACGCCGGTGCCGAGGATGACGCCGAACACCACCCGCGCATCGGCGCCGGCGCCGTCGGTGGCCTCCGAGATGGTGAAGCAATCGGCATCGTTGGCGAGGCGCACCGGACGGCTGGTGGCGTCCGCCAGGTCCCGATCCAGGGCGTGGCCAATGAGGCAGGTGCTGTTGGCGTTCTTCACCAGGCCGGTCTTGGGGGAAACGGCGCCGGGAATGCCGACGCCTATCGGAGTATCTACCGGCACGCCATGCGCGGCGGCCAAGGCGTCGACAACGCCGGCGACGGCGCGGACCGTGCCGTCGTAGTCGCCGGCGGGCGTCGGTGCGCGCTGGCGGCCCAGTTCGCGGCCGTCGCTGGCAAGCACGAGGCCTTCGATCTTGGTGCCGCCGAGGTCGATACCGAGTTTCATGAGCCGCATTGCACCCGGCCCGGACGTACCGCGCAACCCCCGAATCGGCGGCCGGAATCGTGTTCGGGGGCGCCCTGACGGGCTGGTTTTGGGCGATTGAATGGGGCTAGAAGACGGAAATTGCTACATTTTGGGGGCGAAAAGGGGCAAAGACACAAAAATTGGTTTGAATGGGATTCTGCCTAGGCTAGAAGGATTTATGTCCGCTTTACCGAGGGCAGACCTGGGCAATGAAGACTTTTAACGATGAAAACAGCGGAGACGGGGGCGCGATCGTCCCGGTATTCCACAGATTGGGGGTTGTCGGCGTGAGCGGCAAGGACATTGCATCCGCCTTGCGGGTTTCCACCGCCAGCGTCAGCAAATGGCGCAATGGGCATACGCCCATTCCCGACGACGTCATGGTATTCCTGACCTTGTTGCTGGGCGAGCACCTGAGCCAGGCGGAAGCCGTCGAGGACCTGTCGGAGGCCGATCTCGACGAAGTTCGCAAGGACCTGCACCGCCAGGAACGGCTCAACGGCGGCCTGCCGGCGATGGCCATCCGCGAGGGCGCCCGGCGCTACCGGCTGTGGTGGAACGCGGTGCGCAACGCGGCGCTGCTGAGGCCGGAGAACTGGGGACGCCAGGGCGGCCTTGTGGGCGGCACGGCGTAACCGACATGGCCAACATCCTCGGCATCACCCAGGAAGGCCTGAAGACGGCCCTCGCTATCAAGCAGGACTACCGTGCAAAGCGGCCGATCCTGATGCCCGGCGAGGACGACCGCATCCTGGTGCCGGAAACACTGATGAATCATCAGATCGACCTCCTGCAGATGGAAGACCCGCTGCCGCTGGCGCTGGTCGCGGCGCGCGATCCGGAAGCGCCGATGGCGCTCGCCGCCGCTGCCCGGTTGTCGCCGCAGGGGTCCAAGACACGGCTGCTCGCCGGCATCACCGAGATCATCGCCGATACCAGCCGACACGATGCGGTGAAGGAATGCCTTCGTTACGTGCAGGAACGCGCCTTCGAGCCGTCAGCCGTGGCGGAAATCCGGCGCCATGCGTCGAAATTCATCATCCGCACCCGCCAGCAGTATACGGCGGCGCTGCGCGACAATCTGAAGCACTTGTTGGACGGCAACATCGCGCCCCGCCAGTTCGTGCGCGAATTCTTCGAACTGACCGAAGCCGGCAACATGCGCCATGAGATCCGCAAGAAGCTGGTGCTGTCGCTGTTGCTGTCGCCGACGGTTCGCCCGAGCGTCAAGTTCCTGATGCTGGAGAACTTCGAGCGCATGCCGAAGCCGGTGCAGATGGCCATCGTTTCGGGCGTCTTGCGCGCCGAGCCCAGCCGCCACACGGAGATCATCAAGGAAGAGCTCCGCTACATGGTGATCACCCAGCGCCAGAAGCAGGCGGGCATTCACTAGGTGGGGCGGGGCCATGGTTCCCCAGTCGTCTCCGCAATCCAATCCGCCGGAAGATAACACCACCGAGCCAAAACCGCGCCTGAAGCGCGAGCTTGGGCTGTTCAGCATCACGGCCTTCGGCGTCGGTGCCATGGTCGGTGCCGGGGTTTTCGTGCTGACCGGCATTGCCGCCGGCACCGCCGGGCCGGCGTTGATTCTAGCGTTCATCGCCAATGGCGTGATCGCGCTGATTGTCGGCAGTTGCTACGGTGAACTGGCGGCGATGGTCCCGAGAACCGGCGGCGCCTATGTCTGGGCGCGGATGGGGCTAGGCCCGGTGTTCGGGTTCCTTGCGGGCTGGATGAGCTGGTTCGCGCAGACTTTCGCCTGTGCGCTCTACGCGACGGCCTTCGGGTCGTTCACCATTTCGCTGCTGCATACCGTCGCTGGCCCGGAAATCATCGGCGAGCGCGAATTGGCCCCGGCGGTCTCGGTGGCGCTGTTGGCGATGCTGTTGTTCATCAACTACCGGGGCGCGGCCAGCGCCGGGCGGGTGGAGGTGCTGGTCACCGGCCTGAAGGTGGCGCTGTTGACGGTGGTCGTGGTATTCGGTTTCGGCGCCATCTCGGACGCCCCCGATCCGATCGCGCTCTACCAACCTTTCCTGCCGGAAGGGATGATGGGGCTGGTCGCCGCCATGGGGCTCACCTTCGTCGCCTTCGAGGGCTATGAGGTCATCGCCCAATCGGCGGAGGAAGTCGCCGATCCGACCCGGTTGGTGCCGCGCGCCATCCTGCTCAGCATCGCCATCGCGGTCACCATCTACGTCTTCGTGGCGGTGGTCATGCTGGGCGCGGTAACGGCGCCGGACGGTGGCCCGGTCTACCGCTATCTCGGCGGGCTCGGAGAGTTGGCCTTGATGCAGGCGACCGACCAGTTCGTGCCGCACGGTAAGCTGCTGCTGTTGATCGCCGGTCTGGCCAGCGCCGCGAGCGCGCTAAACGCCACGCTCTATTCGTCGTCCCGCATCGCCTTCGCCATGGGCCGCGACGGCGATCTGTTCAAGATGTTCGAGCGCATTCACGCGCGCCATCGCACGCCCTATGTATCGATCCGGGCCACCGGCCTAGTGGCCATGGCGATCCTGCTGGCCTTGCCGATCAAGGATATCGCGGCGGGCACGGATATCATGTTCCTGCTGGTATTCGTGATGGTCGCCGTCACCGTGATCCGTCTGCGCCAAAGCCGGCCCGATCAGGAACGGCCGTTCCGTGTGCCATGGTCGCCGCTGTTGCCGATGATCGCGGTGGCATCGGGCATTACTTTGGCCCTGGTACTGATCCACGTGAGTCCGACCGCCTGGACGGTCTGCGCCGTTTGGCTGGCGCTCGGTGCCGGCATCTATATCGGCCGCCGCCAGCATCTGAGGCGGCGTTGAGCGTCTCCGATCGTCGCTAATTAGCGCTCGAACGGTGTTGGTTCGACAAAGGGGTAGCGTGCTTTCTGTTTCGCCTGGGTAGCACCGGCGTTGCGCACGAAGCGCGCGCCGTCGCCCTGGCGCGCCAGGTAGGCCCAATCGGGCTCGCCGTCCGTGGCTTTCTGGATGAACAGCCGTTCCTGCTGGCTCTGGATGCAGGCTTCGTTGATGGCGTCCGGGTCCCAGCCGGCGAGAATATCGTCTGCCAGTTCCTGCTCGATTTCAGCCACTTCCGGCCGGCCGGCGAGGTTTTCCAACTCGAGCGGGTCTTCGGCGGTGTTGTAGAGCAAAGCCGGATGGCCGTGCGTATAGATGTATTTCCAATCGCCCAGGCGGATCATGCGACAGGGCGCGATGACGCCTTCGCCGGTGTATTCGGAGATCACCGTGCCGTCGCGCATGGCGTCGCCGCCGGACAG
Organism: Rhodospirillaceae bacterium; assembly: GCA_038125725.1. Classification (GTDB taxonomy): domain Bacteria; phylum Pseudomonadota; class Alphaproteobacteria; order Rhodospirillales; family Casp-alpha2; genus TMED8. The sequence goes on along the minus strand of JAYPEK010000005.1, from coordinate 61,985 downwards.
CAGACCATCCAGGGATTGACCGTCCAGAGGCGTCACCTGCTGCCACTCGGCCCCCGACCAGTCCATGAAGGTCGGCAGCAGATCGACCAGCGACACGTGATCGGCGACGCGTCCGGGCGCATAGGCGGCCGGGTAGCTGACGATCAGCGGCACCCGGACGGAGCCTTCGAAGAAGTACTGTTTAAACCACATGCCGCGTTCGCCCAGCATCTCGCCGTGGTCGGCGGTGAACACGACGATGGTGTTGTCGCGCAGCCCGACGGCGTCCAGCGTCTTGAGGATGCGCCCGACCTTGTCGTCGATGTAGGTGGTCATGCCGTAGTAGGCATGGCGTGCGTTGCGCACGTGCTCGTCCTTGATGGTCAGCAGGTCCTGCGCATGGGCGTAATAGAGCCAGCGGCTCATCTCGTCCAAGTTCTCCACCGGAACGGGATCGACCTTCGGCATGTCGATGACGTCGTGGTCGTAGAGGTCCCAGTAGTCATTGGTGGTGACGAAGGGCGAATGCGGATGCGTGAACGATGCCCACAGCAGGAACGGCTTGTCGTTCTGGAACCGCGCCAGATCGTGGATCTTCTGCACGGTGGCGTGTTCGACCTCGTCGTCGTAGTCGATCTGCAGGCTGCGCACGCACTGGCCGGCGTCAACGACGGCGGCGGGGTTGACGCCGGTTGGCCGGAACCGTTCGCCGGCGATCCAGTCCGGCGTCCAGGCGAAGTTGGCGGGGTAGATGTCGGTGGTCAGGCGCTCCGAGAAACCGTGCACCTGGTCGGGACCGATGAAGTGCATCTTGCCCGACAGCACCGTGTGATAGCCGACGCTGCGCAGGTAATGCGCCAGGGTGGGCACGCTCGCCGGCAGTTCCATGGCGTTATCCCAGGTGCCGATATTATGCGCCAGCCGCCCGGTCATCATCGAGGCCCGCGACGGCACGCAGAGCGGAAAGTTGCAGTACGCGCTGTCGAACACCACGCCGGTTTCCGCCAGCGCATTGATGTTGGGGGCCTTGACCAACGGATGGCCATAGGCGGGCAGCACGCCCGGCGTCAGTTGGTCGGCCTGAATGACCAGGATGTTGGGGGCGGCGGAAGATGCGGTCGGCGCCATCGGATCGGCCTCGCTGGTGGTGAACGACGGGCGCTCACTGTAGCGAAGCCGGGGAGTGGCGGAAAGCGGCCGTCGTTCAGTCGCTGCCGCTGGCGCCGCCAGCGTCCAGCCAGGCCTTGAAGCCGCCGCCCAGGTGCGTGGCGCCCTTGATGCCGGCCTCGCCAGCGGCCTTCAACGCCAGCGCCGAGCGTTCGCCGTGCGCGCAGTAGAACAGCACCCGCTTGCCGGACCCCGACACCATGGCGTTCAGGAGTCCGCCTTTGGAAAGCGCATCGGCGAGCGAGGGGTAGGGGACGTGCAGCGAGTCGGGGATGACGCCGTCGCGTGCCCGCTCGCTGGCCTCGCGAAGATCGATGAACAGCGTCTCCTCGTCGTCGAGGCGGTCCATGGCCGCCGCCGGCGCCAGCGTGGCTGCGATGATCTCGGGGTCGGATTTCAAGTCCTCGCCGATGGTCAGGTTGGCCGGCACGGCAACGTCCATCATCTTCGGGTTGGGCAGGTTGAGCGCGGCCATGATGGCGGCGTATTCGTCGGCGGACGACACCTGCAGGCGCGGATTGTAGACGCGCTCCTCGGCGATGGTGGAAACCGTGTCGCCCTTGTAGTCATGGCCCGGATAGACCAGCGTCTCTTCCGGCAGCTTCAACAGCTTGTTGAACAGCGAGTCATAGGCCGCGTGCGAGGAACCGTTCTGAAAATCGGTGCGCCCGGTGCCGCGGATCAACAGCGTGTCGCCGGTGAACACCCGATCGCCCATGGCGTAGCAGTAGGAATCGTCCGTATGGCCGGGCGTGTAGAGCACCTTCAGCGAGAGGTTCTCGATATCGATGCTGTCGCCTTCCGAAACCCGCATGGAGACCAGGTCGACGGCGGTCTTTTCGCCCATCACGGTGATGCAGCGCGTCGCATCACGGAGCCGACCCAAGCCGGTGATGTGGTCGGCATGGCAATGCGTGTCGACGGCCTTGACCAATTTCAGGTCGAGTTCGTCCAGCAGCTTCAGGTAGCGGTCACAATGATCCAACACCGGATCGATCAATAGCGCCTCGCCGCCCTTGCGGCTGGCGAGCAGATAGGTGTAGGTACTGGAAACATTGTCGAACAGTTGCCGGAACAGCATGGGCGGGCCTCGTTTGGGGTCGGATCGTTTGGTCTTCCCTCATATACGGCGCTCGGAATATGACTTCAAGGAGACAGCATGGCGCGCACGGTCCTCGATCTGAAAGGCATGAAGTGCCCGCTGCCCGTGTTGCGCGCCAACAAGCGGATCAAGGATCTGGGCCCCGGCGACGAACTGGAGGCCTTGGTCACCGACGCCGCCGCGCCGGGTGACTTCCGGGAGTTTTGCGAAAGCGCCGGCCACGATTTCCTCAGCTGTGACGAAACCGACGGCCACTGGTCGATCGTTATCCGCAAGAAGCGCTGAGCCCGCGCAAGCGACCGGCATGCTTGGCAAGCGGCGTGCAATCGGATCAAAATACCCCATGCGAAAGTGCGCGTGTGTCCTATATCCGGCGCTGCTGCCGATTGCGATGGCTCTGCTGGCGGTGTTGTCGTTGGGCGCGGCCCGAGCCGACTTCGTCGGTCATGGCGGCATGGTGCGGAGCGTCGCCATCTCGCCGGACGGGCGCAAGCTCCTGAGCGGCAGTTTCGACTATTCCGCCATGCTTTGGGATTTCGAGGAACAGGGCGAGATCGCCGTGCTCGACGCCCATGCCGGCCCGGTCAACAAGGTGCTGTTTCTTTCGGACGGCCAGGCGCTCAGCGCCGGCGACGACGGTGTCGTCAACCTGTGGTCGCTGGCGCCCGGCGCCGACAAGCCGCTGAGACGCTTCACCGGCCACAAGCACAAGGTCATGGCGTTGTCGGCGGCGCCTGGCAGCGGTTTCGTGGCCAGCGGCAGTTGGGACAAAACGGTGCAGATCTGGAATCCGGCCGACGGCAAGACCGCCATGCGGATCGATCTGCCGGTTCCGGTCAATGCGCTGGCGTATGCCGGCGACGGGCTGCTCGCCGTCGGCGGGCACGATCCCTTCATTCGGCTTTACGATCCGGCGACCGGCCGCGCCAAGGGCAAGCTGGAAGGGCATTTGATGGCGATTACCGACCTCGCTGCCAGTACCGACGGCCGCTGGCTGCTGTCGGCCAGTATCGACAAGACGGTGTGGCTTTGGGACCTGGCCCAGATGAAACCGGTGCGCACATACCGCGACCACGACAAGCCGGTCTATGCGGTACGATTCCTGCCGGGCGGGCACTCGTTCGTTTCCGCCGGCGGTGACGGGCTGATCGCGTTTTGGCGGACAGGCGGCGAAGCGCCGGAGCGCGTCATCCAGGCCGGCACCCGGATCGTTTGGGCGCTGGCGGTGTCGCCGGACGGCCGCTTCTCCGTCTCCGCCGGCGCCGACGAGACGCTGAAAGTTTGGCACCTGGAGAGCGGCGATAGGATTTCCGTCGCCGGCGACGAGGCACTGGCGGACGAGCCGAAGCCCTGGCTTTCCAGCGACCATCCGGGCGCCAGGCTGTATCGCAAATGTGCACGCTGCCATTCGCTGGAAGATAACGGACGGCGGCGTTCGGGACCGCACCTGAAGGGGCTGTTCGGCCGTGTCGTCGGCACCGTGCCAGGGTACAATTACTCGACCGCGCTGCGTGGAAAGGAATTCACCTGGACGCGCGACACGCTGTTCGAATTGTTCCACGACGGGCCGGACAAGATGCTGCCGGGCACCAAGATGCCGGTGCAGCGGGTTCCCGACGGGGGTGAATTAGCGCAACTGATCGACTATCTGAAAATCATCACGGCGTCCGAGTAGGTCGGCCGCCGGCAACCCGCAAAGGGGCACGTCATGAATACGGTTCTATTTTCCCACTCAGCCTGTCTGGAACACGATCCCGGCTCCATGCATCCGGAATGTCCGGACCGGCTGCGCGCCGTGCTCGACGGCCTCGAGGACGAGGCGTTCCAGTTCCTGCACCGCGAGGAAGCGCCGCGCATCGACATTCAAAAGATCGAACAGGTTCATAAGCCCTATTACGTGGAGAAGGTGATGGAGGCTTCGCCGAAAAGCGGCCACGTGCACCTGGATCCCGATACGGCGCTATCGCCGGGCTCGACGGAGGCCGCGCTCAGGGCGTCGGGCGCCGCCGTCGAGGCCGTCGACCAGGTCGTATCCGGCCGCGCCGGGAACGCTTTTTGCGCTGTTCGCCCGCCGGGGCACCATGCGGAATCGGGGCAGGCCATGGGGTTCTGCCTGTTCAATTCCGCCGCCATCGCCGCCGTACATGCCCGCGCCGCGCACGGGATGACGCGTGCCGCGGTGGTGGATTTCGACGTCCACCACGGAAACGGCACCCAGCACAGCTTCGAGAAGGACGAGGGGCTGTTCTATGCCTCGTCCCACCAATGGCCGGCTTATCCCGGCACGGGCCTGCAGTCGGAAACGGGCGTCGGCAATATCGCCAACGCGCCGCTGGCGCCGGGCTCGGGTTCGGCCGAGTTCCGCGAGGCCTATGAAAAGATCATCCTGCCGGCGCTGCGCGCGTTCTCGCCCGAAATCCTGATCATCTCGGCGGGCTTCGACGCCCATGCGCGCGATCCGCTGGCGCAACTGCGCGTCAAGACGGAGGACTATGGCTGGGTCACTGAGCAGCTTCTGGACGTGGCCGCCGATTGCTGCGATGGGCGGGTGGTGTCGCTCCTGGAGGGCGGCTACGACCTGAGTGCGCTGCGTGAGAGCGCGCAGGCGCATGTGGCGGCGCTGATGGCGGCGTAAGCCGCCACGGACGCGCCTATTCGCTGGAGATCATCTCCGCCAGGCGGTCGGCCTGGCCGTTCAGCTTGTCGACGGAGCCGTGGATGTTGCGGGTCGCGGCACTGGCTTGGCCGGCCAGCGATTTGACCTCGCCGGCGACCACGGCGAAGCCCTTGCCGGCGGCACCGGCGCGGTCGGCCTCGATGGTGGCGTTCAATGCCAAAAGGTTGGTCTCGCTCGCCACCGCGCCGATGCGTTCGGCGACGGCGCCCACCTTCTCGATTTCGGTGACGAGACGCAGGATTTGCTGGTCGATATCGGCCTCGTTGCCGGAATCGCTGGTGACAAGTTGTTCGAAGTCAGTGGCGACGGAAGAAAGTTCGCGCACGGACCGGTCGATTTCCTCGGTGGCGTCGCCGGTCTGGGAGGCGAGGTTGCGTACTTCCTCGGCAACCACGGCGAAACCCTTGCCCATGTCGCCGGCCCGCGCCGCTTCGATGCGGGCGTTCAGCGCCAGCAGATTGGTCTGCTTGGCGACGGCGGCGATCTGCTTGGCCACTTCGTCGATTTTTTGTATTTCGGACTGCAGGCCCTGGATTTCGGCGCGGAGCGTTTCGGTTTCGGCGCCGGCTGTCATAACGTCGGTCAAATTCTGTTTCCTCATCCTGGCAAGGACGGTCACAAACGACTGAAAAACAAGTAAATAACATCGAAGGCCAAAAGCAAGGCAAATCGTCGGCGGGCGGCGCGCGGGCGACCCCGAATGCCTTGCTCTCGCCCGGGAGCATGACTACACTCGCGCTCCTTGACCGACGGTGAGGCCGATGCCGAACGAAAAGATTCCCGCCGATATCCGCAAACTCAGCTTCGAAGACGCGCTTCAGGAGCTGGAGGAGATCGTGCGCGAGCTGGAAAGCGGCAGCGGCGATCTGGACAAGGCGATCGAAGCCTATGGGCGCGGCGTGCACCTGAAACGCCATTGCGAGGCGCGGCTCAAGGACGCGCAGGCGAAGATCGACAAGATTGTCCTCGATGCCGACGGTGACGTGGACAGCGAACCGCTTGACGCGGAATAAGAATTACGAACTCTCGGGGAACTGACTTGGCTTTCGACCTCAAACAGGCAATGGCGGACAATGCGGACGCCGTCGAAGCGGTGTTGAACGAACTGCTGGAGCCCGGCGACGGCCCCGAACACCGGGTCATGGATGCCATGCGCTATTCTTCGCTGGGCGGCGGCAAACGCATCCGGCCGTTCCTGGTGACCCAGTCTGCGGCGCTGTTCGGTGTCGACAAGCGTGCCGCGCTTCGGGCCGCGGCGGCGGTCGAGATGGTGCACTGCTATTCTCTGATCCACGATGACCTGCCGGCCATGGATGACGACGATCTGCGGCGTGGGCGGGCGACCTGCCATATCGAATTCGACGAGGCGACGGCGATCCTTGCCGGCGATGCGCTGCTGACCAAGGCGTTCGAGGTCTTGGCCGATCCCGACACTCACCAGGACGCGCGCGTGCGTGCCGATCTGGTGCTGGCGCTTTCCAAGGCCGCCGGCCATGCCGGCATGGTTGGCGGGCAGATGCTCGACCTGGTCGCCGAAGACCACACCCTCGATATGCCCGAGGTCACCCGGCTGCAACGCATGAAGACCGGCGAACTGATTGCCGTTTCCTGCGAGGCCGGCGCGATTCTCGGAAAGGCCTCGGAACATGCGCATCTGCAACTGCATGCCTATGCCCACGATATCGGCCTGGCGTTCCAGATCGCCGACGATCTCCTTGACGTGGAAGGCGATGAGGAAGCCGTCGGCAAGAAGACCGGCAAGGATGCGGCGGCCGGAAAGGCGACGTTCGTCTCGCTTTTAGGCGTTGAGCGCGCCCGCGAGCAGGCGGAAATGCTGAGCCATCAGGCCCAAGAGCACCTGGATTCCTTCGATGAGCGGGCCGAGCCGTTGCGCGCGCTGGCGCATTTCATTGTAAATCGCCGGTCATAATTGTTACCTTCGTGTGAAACCCGCAGTCTGGGAAGGACGGCCTTTGACTTCTGACGCCCCCGAGAGCCCGGAGAACGCTTCGTCGCAGACGCCGCTGCTCGACACCGTGCGCGATCCGGCCGATATCCGTGGTTTCAACGCCGAACAACTTGAGCAGTTGGCGGAGGAACTGCGCGCCGACACCGTGCGCTCGGTCTCGATCACCGGTGGCCACCTGGGGGCCAGCCTCGGCGTCGTCGAATTGACCGTGGCGCTGCATCACGTGTTCGAAACGCCGGCCGACCGGCTGGTCTGGGACGTCGGCCATCAGTGCTATCCGCATAAGATCCTGACCGGCCGGCGCGAGCGCATGAATACGCTGCGCCAGGGCGGCGGCTTGGCCGGTTTCACCAAGCGCACCGAAAGCCAATACGACCCGTTCGGCGCCGGCCATTCCTCGACCTCCATTTCCGCCGGTCTCGGCATGGCGGTGGCGCGCGACCTGATGGGCGGTGACAACCACGTTATCTGCGTCATCGGCGACGGTTCCATGACCGCCGGCATGGCCTACGAGGCGATGAACAACGCCGGTTCCATGGACGCGCGGCTGATCGTCATCCTCAACGACAACGACATGTCCATCGCGCCGCCGGTGGGTGCCCTGAGCGCCTATTTGTCGCGGCTGATTTCTTCCAAGCAGTTCCGCTCGGTGCGGCATTTCGCCAAGGAACTGGCGGCCAAGTTCCCGCGCCAGATCGAGGAGGCGGCCTCCAAGGTGGACGAGTACGCCCGCGGCATGGTCACCGGCGGCACGCTGTTCGAGGAACTGGGTTTCTATTACGTCGGCCCCATCGACGGCCACAACCTGGACCATTTGTTGCCGGTGCTGAAGAACCTGCGCGACGACGAGGAAACCGGCCCCGTGCTGCTGCACGTGGTGACAGAGAAAGGCCACGGCTACGGCCCGGCGGAACAGTCCGCCGACAAGTATCACGGCGTTTCCAAGTTCGACGTGGTCACCGGCAAGCAGCACAAACCGAAAGCCAACGCGCCGAGCTACACCTCGGTGTTCGCCAAGGCGCTGATCGCGGAGGCCGAAACCGACGACAAGATCGTCGCCATCACCGCCGCCATGCCGGGCGGCACCGGCGTCGACAAGTTCTCGGAAAGCTTCCCCAACCGCAGCTTCGACGTCGGCATCGCCGAACAGCATGCCGTGACCTTCGCCGCCGGCCTGGCGACGGAAGGCTACCGGCCGTTCTGCGCCATCTATTCCACCTTCCTGCAACGTGCCTACGACCAGGTCGTGCACGACGTGGCGATCCAGCACCTGCCGGTGCGCTTCGCCATCGACCGCGCCGGCTACGTCGGCGCCGACGGCAATACGCATTGTGGCGCCTTCGATTTGCCGTACCTCTGCACGCTGCCGGGCTTTGTGGTGATGGCGCCCAGCGACGAGGCGGAACTGATGCACATGACCGCCACCGCCGCGCAAATCGACGACGGTCCCAGCGCCATCCGTTATCCGCGCGGCGAGGGCGTCGGCATCGAACTGCCGGCCAAGGGCACGCCTTTGGAAATCGGCAAGGGCCGGGTCCTGCGCGAGGGCTCTTCCATCGCCATTCTCGGCCTCGGAGTGCGGGTGCAGGCGGCCTTGCAGGCGGCCGAGGAGTTGGCTTCCATGGGGTTGTCGGCGACTGTCGCCGATGCGCGCTTCGCCAAGCCGCTGGACGAGGATCTGATCACCCGCCTGGCCAAGGACCATGAGGTCCTGGTGATGATCGAGGAAGGATCCGCCGGCGGTTTCGGCGCGCACGTTATGCAGTTCCTGGCCAATTCCGGCGCCCTGGACGAGGGGCTCAAGGTGCGGCTGATGAGCATGCCCGACCGTTTCCTGGAGCAGGACAAGCCGGAAATCCAGAACGACCTGGCCGGGCTGACGGCACCGCATGTCGTCGCTACCGTGCTGGCGGCGCTGGGGCGCGACGCCGAGGCGGAAGCCGTGCTCGAGGCGCGTCGGGCCTGAGGGCCGGGCCGTGAACAAGGCGAACTCCAAACCTACGAAAATCCGCGCCGATCAGGCGCTGGTCGAACGCGGCCTGGCGGAAAGCCGGACCAAGGCGCAGGCGCTGGTGATGGCCGGCCTGGTGTTCGCCGGCGAACGCCGCATCGACAAGCCGGGCCAGCAGATCAAATCCGACACGCCATTGGATGTGCGCGGTCAGGATCATCCCTGGGTCAGCCGCGGCGGGCTGAAGCTGGCGCGTGCGCTCGACGTCTTCGATCTCGATCCCACCGGCGCCGTCTGTCTCGACGTCGGCGCCTCCACCGGTGGCTTCACCGATGTCCTGCTGCAGAACGGCGCCGCCAAGGTCTATGCCGTCGATGTCGGTCGCGGGCAACTGGCCTGGAAGCTGCAATCGGACGAACGCGTCGTCGTCATGGACAAGACCAACGCCCGCAACCTGACCCGCGACGATATCCCGGAGCCCATCGACGCCATCGTCTGCGACGCCAGCTTCATCGGCCTGGAAACGGTGCTTGCACAGCCACTGACCTTCGCCGCCGACGGCGCCTTCCTGGTGGCCCTGATCAAGCCGCAGTTCGAGGTCGGACGCGAACGGGTGGGGAAGGGCGGCATCGTCAAGGACCCGGCCCTGCACCAGGAAGTCTGCGATCGCATCAAGGCCTGGGTCGCGTCGCAGCCGGGATGGCAGGTCATCGGCATTGCCGAAAGCCTGATCACCGGCGCGGAAGGCAACAAGGAATTCCTGATCGCGGCTCGGTACACGGCGGAAGCCCAGGCTTCGCCATGATCCCCGTGACGCCGGCAATCTCTCTCGGCGACGCCGAGATCCAGGAGAGTTTTATCCGCTCGCCGGGGCCGGGCGGGCAGAAGGTCAACAAGACGGAAACCGGCGTGCAACTCCGCTTCGATGCGGCGGCAAGCCCGTCGCTGCCGCCGGCGGTCATGGCCAGGCTCCGGAAACTGGCAGGGCGGCGCATGACCGCGGACGGCGTCATCGTCATCACCGCGACGGCCTACCGCACGCAGGAACGCAATCGCAGCGACGCCTTGGCGCGCTTGGTGGAATTGATCAGGAAGGCGGCGACGACGCCGAAACGCCGGCGCGCGACTAGGCCGACAGCGGGATCTGTAAAACGCCGGCTGGAATCGAAAAAGCGGCGCGGCGATATCAAGAAAGACCGGGGCAGGGTGCTCTAGGCGCGCCCTATCGGGTTATTCGTAGGGCAGTCCAGCCTGGGCCCAGGCGACGATGCCGCCGGTGACGCTGTAGGCTTCCTCCAGCAGGCCGTTGGAAACCAGGTAGTGACCGACCTGCTGCGAACGTACGCCATGGGCGCATAGGAAGGCGATGCGCTTGCCGTCGGCTTCGGGGAGCCCATGCGGGTCGAACCGCGACAGCGGCAGGTGAATGGCTTCGGGAATGCGGGCCTGCATCAGTTCCTGGTCTTCGCGTACGTCGATCAGGATGGCCGTGCCGTCATCGACCCAGGCTTTCGCTTCGGTCGGATGGCAATTGAGAACGCCAGGCATGCTGGACTCCGTTGTTCTTGCTGTTAGCCGACATGTAAGCCGTCCGGCCGGAAAATCAAGAGCGGAGCGTGCGCCTCAGTCACAGTCCTTGGCGTTCCGGACCCGTACCACGGTGCCGGCGCGGCGCGGCGTCACCTCGCGATTGACGGTCTCGCCGATCTCACGGCGTGCCACCGCAAGGTCATGGGCCGCCTGCAGGCGCAGCCAGAATTCATCGGTGGTGCAGAGATGACGTGCCAGACGGAGCGCCGTTTCGGCGGTGATCCGCCTCTCACCCCGGACGATGGCCGAGACCCGGCTGGTGGCGACGCCGATTTCGTGAGCCAGCGCGGTGGCGCCCAAACCGAAGGGCCGCATGAACTCGCGATAAAGCACTTGGCCCGGATGCACGCCGGCATCCAGCGGAGCGACATCGGTATTGGCGGCGGCGCCGATGAAGGGGATATCGGCGCGGTTTTCGTGCTGCACCTCGGTCGGGCAGCCGGCGGCTTTCCACGCCCCGATGCCGCCGGCTATGTTGAGCACTTGGTCCGGGTAGCCGGCGTTCATCAGTTGCTTGCAGGCGGCCGCGGAACGCTTTCCCACCGCGCAGTGAATGACCAGCCGCTTGCCCGGGAACTTCGGGAACAGATCGGCCTCGAAGGTGGAAAGCGGGCACAAGAGCGCGCCCGGGATGTGCTCGGCCTCGTACTCCACGGTTTCGCGCACGTCGACCAGCACCGTATCCCCGGCACCGAGCCAGGCCAGGACCTGGCAGGGATCGACTTCGGGGATGGCGTCGGAAGCTGTTTCGGCAGTAGGCGCCGAGGCGGCGGCCAGCGCGGTGGCGGTCATGTTATTCGTCCAGTTCGAAGCCGGCCGCGCGCCAAGCCGCGAGCCCGCCGGCGAGGGCAAAAACATCCGAAAACCCCTCATCGGCAAGCCGCTCGGCCAGGGCCAGGGACCGGCCGTCCTGTTCGCTGACCAGGACCGTGCGCAGGCCCGGCACACGCGGGAAGGTCGCGGCATCGAAACGCGACATGGGCACCAGGAAAGCGCCGGCGATGCGCTCGCGCTCGAACTCGTGCGGCTCGCGCACGTCGACCAACAAGACCGCCTCGTCGTCCATCCAGGTTTGCAGCATCCCGCAATCGACGCTGAGCGGCGCCTGGCCAGGAAAACGGTTGAATTGAATATCGGCGGCGGGGTTGGAAGCGGCATACATGGCGGTTGTCCGATAAAATCGCATTGATGATGTGATTTGATTTATATTACCCAACAAAAATGTCAAATTAGAAATAAACACAAAAAAATAATGTGAAAATATGGAAAGCAACAGGGAGTCGGCAGGTTTCGGCTTAATCCGCTTCGACGACCGCCACTTCGCGCAACACCATGTCGCGCAGCGTGACGATGCCGAGTGCATTCCTTGCATGATCGATGACCAGCGCACGGCTGACCTTGAAACTGGTCAGCATGCGCACCGCGTAGATGATATTCATCTCCGCCGGCAGGGTCAGGACCGGTTTGGTCATGATTTCGTACACGTTGACCCGTTCGGGCGACAGGTTCTTGCCCAGCACCTCGGCGGCGATGTCGGAGACCACCAGGATCCCGTATTCGTCCGTCGGGTCGCGGCGATCGACGATGACGGAACTGGTGCCGTGCTGGCGCATCAGTTCGACGGCGTCGTGCACGGTCGAGGTGCGGTCCACGGTGATGACGCCGCGGCTCATGACGTCGGCGACGGTGACGATGGTTTTTTCGGTGCTGTCGCTCATAGGGCGTCCTCAATTTCCTGAATGATCGCGTCGTGCTGAGACTTCATGCCGACGGCGTCCTCGATTTCGATCTGGATAGCGATGCCGGTGCCGGGTTCCTCGTCGAACTTGCCGGCGGCGTTGATGGTTTCCAGAATTTCGCGCGCTTTCGGCGCCGCGACCAGGAACAGCAGCACATCGCGCTGGGCGCTCAGTTCCAGGCCAAGGAAGGTCTTTTCCGGGACCAGACCTTCGCCTCTGACACTGGTGATGACGGTGGCGCCGGTCGCCCCCGCCTCGCGGGCGGCGTCCATGACGGTCTTGGTTTTTTCGTCCGCCACGAAAGCCATGATCATTTTCAGATTCATGATGGTCGCTCCTTGGTTTTCATTCTATTGCGATGCCTGAGCCAGTTGGCAAGCATGTCGTAACCGAGCACGGAAACGATGGGGAACACGCTGGCGAAGGCGATCAGGCCGAAGCCGTCGAGCAGCGGGCTGCGCCCGGGTATGGCCGCCGCCAACCCGAGCCCCAGCGCCGCCACCACCGGCACGGTCACGGTCGAGGTGGTGACGCCGCCGGAATCGTATGCCAATGCGATGATGCCGCGCGACGCGAAGAAGGTCTGGATGATGACCAGCGCGTAGCCGGCCATGATGTAATAAGGAAGCGGCGTTCCCGATACGATCCGGTAAGCGCCGACGGAGACCCCGACGGCGACGCCGATGGCCACCGCCATGCGCAGGCCCGTGGCCCGAAGCGTGCCGCCGGAGACCTCCTCGGCCTTGATGGTGATGGCAATCAGCGAGGGCTCGGCGACGGTGGTGGCGAAGCCGATGGCGGCGGCAAAGACGTAGACCCACATGTAGTCCTGCCAATGCACCACAGCGGCGTCCTTGATGCCGAGGAAATCTGCATTGGTAAGCTGTTTGGCCATGGTCTTGCCGAGCGGGAACAGCGCCTCTTCCAGGCCCACCAGGAACAGGCTCAGTCCGACCAGCACATAGGCGAAGCCAATCAGGATACGGCCCAGGTTGGCGGGCTTCTTGCGCAGCACGAAGGCCTGGAAAACGAACAGGATGATCACGATGGGCAGCACGTCGACGATGGTGCCGGCGGTGACCTTGGCCAGGTGCAGCAGGAAATCGCTCATGCCAGAATCCCGAAAACCATGACGAAGATCATCGGAGTCAGGCTGGCGAAGGCGATCAGTCCGAAGCCGTCGAACAGCGGATTGCGCCCGGAAATGGTGCTGGCCAGACCGACACCCAAGGCGGTGACCAGCGGTACCGTGATGGTCGACGTCGTCACGCCGCCCGAATCATAGGCGATGCCGACGATTTCCGGCGGCGCGAAGGCGGTCATGACGACGACCAGGATATAGCCGCCGATGATGAAGTACTGGATCGGCCAACCGAGCAGAATTCGGAAAACGCCGACCACCAATGCCACGCCGACCGATAAGGCGACCGTGGCGCGCAGCCAAAATGCATAGTCGGCCCTGGCTTCGACACTGTTGGCGATGGCGCCGGCCTGGCCGGCGATCTCGGCGGCCTCGTCGGCGATGGCGATCAGCGCCGGCTCCGCCACCGTGGTGCCGAAGCCAAGCACGAAGGCGAAGACCAACAATCCCGCCAGGCTGCCTTTGCGGGTCATCGCCTGGGCCATGGCCTCGCCCAACGGGAACAGGCCCATTTCCAGGCCTTGGATGAAGAACGCCAAGCCCAATACCACGCAGATCAGTCCGGTGATGATATTGCCCAGGTTCGGGAACGGTTGCTGGATAATGACGATTTGAAAAAAGCCGATCACCAGGATGATCGGCAGCAGGTCGCGCAATGCGCCGGCGAGGAGTTTCAGAAAACCGGCGAGTGCCTTGTTCATCGGCCGGCGGCCCTATTATTCAGGTGCCGCACTGGGCCCGGTGGCGAAGCATGTGATCGGCAAGCACGCAGGCCATCATGGCCTCGCCCACCGGCACGGCGCGGATGCCGACGCAGGGGTCGTGACGGCCCTTGGTGGCGATCTCGGTCTCGTTGCCGTTGCGGTCGATGGTTTGGCGGGGCGTCAGGATCGAACTGGTCGGTTTGACCGCGAACCGAACGACCACGTCCTGGCCCGACGAAATGCCGCCCAGGATGCCGCCGGCATTGTTGGACATGAACTCAGGCTTGTTGCCGGGCATGCGCATCTCGTCGGCGTTGGTTTCGCCGGTCAATCGCGCGGCTTCCATGCCGGCGCCGATCTCGACGCCCTTGACGGCGTTGATGCTCATCATCGCCTGCGCCAGGTCGGCATCGAGCTTGCCGTAGATCGGCGCGCCCCAGCCGGCCGGAACGCCGGCGGCCTGTACCTCGACGATGCCACCGACCGACGAGCCCGCCTTGCGGATGCCGTCCAGATAGGCCTCGAAAACCGGCACTGCCTTGGGGTCGGGGCAGAAGAACGGGTTTTTGTGCACCTCGTTCCAATCCCAGTTGAGATAGTCGATCTGTTCCTCGCCCATGCGGATCAAGGCGCCGCGAATGACGATTGCGTCGCCCAGCACCTTGCGCGCCACGGCGCCGGCGGCGACGCGCATGGCTGTCTCGCGCGCCGACGAGCGGCCGCCGCCGCGATAGTCGCGGATTCCGTATTTCTCCAGGTAGGTGAAATCGGCGTGGCCGGGACGGAACTTGTCCTTGATCTCGGAATAGTCCTTGGAGCGCTGGTCGGTGTTCTCGATCAGGAGACCGATGGGGGTGCCGGTGGTCTGGCCCTCGAAAACGCCGGAAAGGATGCGCACTTCGTCGGCCTCGCGCCGCTGCGTCGTGTGACGCGATTGGCCGGGCCGGCGCTGGTCCAGGAAAGGCTGGATGTCGGCTTCGCTCAAGGAAAGCCCCGGCGGGCAGCCATCAACGACGCAGCCGATCGCCGGCCCGTGGCTCTCGCCGAAGGTGGTGACCCGGAACAGATGGCCGAAACTGTTGTGCGACATGCCCTGAGCGACCGATCAGACGACGGAGATGTCGGGCGCGTCCACGGCCTTCATGCCGACGATATTGTAGCCGCAGTCCACGTGGTGGGTTTCGCCGGTAACGCCGGACGAAAGATCGGAAAGCAGGTAGAGACCGGCGCCGCCGATGTCATCCATGGTGACATTGCGGCGGAGCGGCGAATTGTATTCGTTCCACTTCAGGATATAGCGGAAATCGCCGATGCCGGACGCCGCCAAAGTCTTCATCGGACCCGCCGACATGGAATTGACGCGGATGTTCTCCTTGCCGAGGTCTTCCGCCAGGTAGCGCACGCTGGTCTCCAGCGCCGCCTTGGCGACGCCCATGACGTTGTAGTGGGGCATCACGCGCTCGGCGCCGAAATAGGTGAGGGTCAGCAAACTGCCGCCCTCGGTCATCAATTTCCGCGCGCGCTGGCAGATGGCCGTGAAGGAATAGCACGAGATATTCATGGTCTTCTGGAAGTTCTCGGGCGTGGTGTCGATGTAGCCGCCCTTGAGTTCTTCCTTGTCCGAATAGGCGATGGCGTGCACCAGGAAATCCAGGCGTCCCCAGCGGCTTTCGAGCTCGGAGAATACGGCATCGACGCTGGCGGTGTCGGTCACGTCGCACGGCAGGACGACTTCCGATCCGACAGACTCGGCCAACGGTACGACACGCTTCTGCAGCGCCTCGCCCTGGAAGGTGAAGCCAAGTTCGGCGCCGTGATCGTGACAGGCCTTGGCGATCCCCCAGGCGATGGAGCGATCGTTGGCGACGCCCATGATCAGGCCCCGTTTTCCTTCCATCAGCGGTGCGGCGTCGGACATTGAATTCCTCTTTCGATTTTCTCGTTTCCCGGTTCGGCCGTCCCCTGGCCGAGCTCCCATCCCGTCCCGAAGATAATGGATGGCGTCCGGCGATGGTAGTGAAAAGCCGCCGGTCCAGGCGCATTTCAGCCGATGGCGGCGCGCGCCCGGCGAAACCGCAGCAGCAGCATGACGCAGATGCCGAAATTCAGCAGGTTCCATGCGGTTCCGTTCAGGAAGGCCGCCCGGTAGGAGCCGGTCAGGTCGTAAATCTCACCCGAGATCCAGCCGCCTAGCGCCATGCCGACGATGGTCGAGGTGAACACCAGACTGACCCGCGTCGCCGCCTCGCGCGATGGGAAGAACTGGCGCACGATCAAGGCGTAGGTCGGCACGATACCGCCCTGGGCCAGGCCAAAAATGGCGGAAACCACGTAAAGCGAGATCAGGCCGTCGTAGGGCAGGTAGAGCAATAGCGCCAGGCCCTGTAGGCCCGACCCGATGAGGATCGTCGGCAGCGGCCCGATCTTGTCCGCCAAAAGGCCTGAAATCAGCCGGCTGGCGATGCCAAGGCCGAGCATGACCGAGAGAATCTCCGCGCCGCGCTGCGCCCCGTAGCCGAGATCGCCGCAATAGGCGACCATGTGTACCTGCGGCATGGACATGGCGATGCAACACGCGATGCCGGCCAGGATCAAGAGGCCCTGCAACACCGCCGGCGGCATGTTGACGCTGGGAGCGCCCGGCAGCGCGCGGGCAGCGGCTTCGGAATGGTCTTCCGGCGGGCGCCGGCGCAGCAGGAAGGCCAAGGGCACCATGGTGACCAGGCAGATGATTCCGATCACCATGTGGGCGTCGCGCCAGCCCACCTGGTCGATGGCATACTGCAAGGTTGGCGGCCATAGCGTGCCGGAGAGGTAGTTGCCGCTGGCGACCAGGGCCACCGCGATGCCGCGGCGTTTGACGAACCAGTGCGAAATGTCGGCGACCAGCGGCCCGAATGTCGCCGATGCACCCAGGAAACCGATCAGGACGCCCTGTGCCAGCATGAATTGCCAGAGGTTTTCGGCATGCGCCGCCGCGACGTAACCGAGCGCCAACAGGACCGCGCCCAAGACCACCGGCAGCACGATGGAATATTTGTCCGCGAGCCGCCCCATCAGGATGCCGCCGGCGCCGAACCCCAGCAGCGTGACGAAGTAGGGGAGCGATGCGCTGCCCCGGTCGATACCGAACTCCGCCTCGATCGCCGGCAGCGCCACGACGACGGACCAGAACCCAATTCCACCGATGGTGCAAAGCGTCATCGATACCAAAAGCCGCCACCAGGCGTAGCCGCTGTCGATCAGATCTTCCGGGGATGCGGCCGACATCTCAGGCCTTGCCCCGTTCCGAAAGCCAAATCCCGCCCAGCACCAGCGCCAGCGCGGCGCCGTGGTAGAAGGCGAAATCCTCGTTCAGGATCAGCACCGCCAGCACAGCGCCGAACACCGGCACCAGGTTGACGAATACCCCGGCGCGGCCGGGCCCCAGTGCCTCGATCCCGTTCATGTAGAATATCTGCGCCAGGAACGACGGGAACAGGGTGATCAGCCCGACCACCAGCCAGCCCTTCGGCGTCGGCCAGTGGAACTGCCCCAGATAGACCTCGACCGCGACCATCGGCAGCGACGTCACCAGCGCCGACGCCGCCAGCACCGTGAACAGTCCGAGCGCCGAGGTGGCCGGACGGTTTCTGAGCGCCACGGTGTAGCCGGCATAAAGCACGCAGGCGATGATCATCAGCCCGTCGCCCGGGTTGACCCCGAGCCCGGCCAATCCCGACAGGTTGCCGCCCGATGCCACCGTGGCGACGCCAATCACGGTGACGCCGACACCGATTGCCTGCATCCGGGTGATGCGCGCGCCGTGCGCCAGGAATGCGCCAAACAGCACCAGGCCCGGAATGGCGCCCTGTAGAATCCCGAGGTTGACCGCCGTGGTGTAGTGGCCGGAGACATAGAACAGGCCGTTGAAGCCGGCGAACCCGAGTGCCCCCAAGGCGAACAGGAACGGCAGCTTCGGCTTCAGCCTGGGCCAGTCCTGACGCACGTAGCGGTTGGCGAACAGCGCGATCAGGATCACGACGCCGACCCAACGCAGCAACACGACCGCCATGGGCGAGACCTCGCCCGCCGCCATCCGGCTGAACAGCGCGTTCGCCCCCCAGCAGAGCGCGGTGATGGTCAGCATGGCATAGGCGCGCCATTGGCCGCCGGCGGACGTTGATGGCGGCGCGCTCATGAGAATTCGCGCGCCAGGAGTTCGTATGATTTGCGTCGGTCTCGCTGGTCGTGGGTCCAGGTCAGCACCACGATCTCGTCAACGCCGGCCTGCTCGGCCAACGCCCGCAGCATGTCCGCGACCCGGTCCGGCGTGCCGATCAGCGCGTGTTTCTCGAGATCATCCAGAAATGCGCGGTCGCTGTCGGTATAGGGATGGCTGGCGGCCGTTTCCGGCGTTTGCAGCGGCTGCAGGCGGCCGCGGTTACGCATCAGCTTCGAATAGGCGCGGGTCTGGAACAGCCGTTTGGCTTCGTCGTCGGTTTCCGCCGCCAGCGCCCAAACGCAGACATTGCCCGTGGGCTTCGGGTGCTCGGGGCTCGGCTGGTATTCTGAGCGGTAGAGCTTGAGCGCATACTCGACGCCGCCGCCATCGGTGATGAAATGCGCAAAGCAGTAGGGAATGCCGAAATGCGCCGCCACCCGCGCACCGTAGTCGGACGTGCCCAGCATCCAGATTTCCGGCGCCGTTTCCGATCGCGGGTGCGCAATCAGCGATCCGTAGGGATGTCCGTCAACCAGCGGCTCACCGCGTACCCAATGGATCAGGTCGCGCACGTTGGCGGGGAAATGTTCGGCGTCCTGCTGGCCGTTCGGATTGAGCGCCATGGCGGTGCGGCCATCCGATCCCGGCGCGCGGCCCAGGCCTAAATCGATGCGTCCGGGCGCGATGGCGTCCAGGACCCGGAACTGCTCGGCCACCTTGTAGGGTGAATAATGCGGCAGCATCACCCCGGCGCTTCCGATACGGATGCGTTGGGTGGACTGGGCGATGGCGGCCATGACGATTTCCGGCGCCGTGCCGACGATGGTCGGGTGATTGTGGTGTTCACTGACCCAAAAGCGGTGATAGCCCAAATCCTCGCAGAGTTGCGCCAACGCGATGGTGTCGCGAATTCCCTGCGGTTCCGCCACGCCTTCAGCGGCGGTCGACTGGTCGAGGACGGATAGCTTCAACATGGCTCACAATGTAAGGCCGCCGGGCCCGAGAAGAAACGCGGAAAACGCATAGGGTCTTGTGCCTCGCCGTGTATAATCGCGCGGCGGGTTTTCATCCGGAGGGCCAAGGCTTTGCGGTTCCGATTTCTCCTTATGCTGGCGGGACTATTGGTCGCCTGGGCGCCGGCCGCCGACGCGGCGGATCGGCCGGTCGATCTCGAATTGGTGCTGGCGGTGGATGTCTCTGGCTCCATGGACGAGGACGAGCATCATCTGCAGCGCCAGGGCTACGTGCAGGCATTCCGCCATCCGGGCGTCATCCAGGTGATCACGTCGGGCTTCCACGGCCGCATCGCGGTGACCTATTTCGAATGGGCCGGCCCCGGCGGCCAGTCCATTACCGCGCCCTGGACCGAAATCCACGACGCCCAATCCGCCAATGCCTTCGCCGACGTGTTGGCGTCACGGCCGAGAGCCTTCATCCGCGGCACCTCGATCTCGGGCGGATTGTTGTTCGGCGCTGGACTGTTCGACGGCAACGGGTTTCGCGCGCCGCGCCGCGTCATCGACGTTTCCGGCGATGGCGCCAATAACATGGGCCTACCGGTGGAAGAGGCCCGCGACCGCGTCGTCGCCCAGGGCATCACCATCAACGGCCTACCGCTGATGCTGAAGTTCTACGCCACCGGCGCAGCCGACCTGGACCAGTATTTCAAGGATTGCGTCATCGGTGGCACCGGCGCCTTCGTGGTGCCGGTGAAAGAGACGATCGGCATGGCGCGGGCCATTCGCAGAAAGCTGATCCTGGAAATCGCCGGGCTGACCCGGGGGCCGCGCCTGGTCCCGGCGGCGGGGCCGGCCAAGGCGGATTGCATGATCGGCGAAAAATGGCGCCAGAACTGGGACGATTGGTGACGGCTCAGGCCTCGCCGCCGGCTTGTTCGGCCTGCCGGCGCCAGAGTTCGGCATAGAGCCCGCCCATTTCCAGCAGATCCTCGTACCGGCCGCGTTCGACGATCCGGCCTTCGTCGAGGACGATGATCTGGTCGGCGTCGACGATGGTCGAGAGCCGGTGCGCGACGACCACCGTCGTATGCGCGCCGCCGAGGCTTTTCAGGCAGGCCTGCACTTCCTTCTCGGTTGCGCTGTCGAGCGCCGAGGTCGCTTCATCGAGAATGAGCACCCGGGCGCGTTTCAGGAAGGCGCGGGTGATGGCAACGCGCTGCTTCTCGCCGCCGGAAAGCTTGAGGCCGCGTTCGCCGACACGGGTGTCGTAGCCATGGGGCAGGCCAGCGATGAAGTCGTGGATCTGCGCCAGCCGGGCGACCTGTTCGATTTCTTCCAGTGTCGCGTCGGGACGGCCGAAAGCGATGTTGTAGCCGATGGTGTCGTTGAACAGCACCGGGTCCTGCGGCACCACGGCGACCGCTTCGCGGTAGCTCTCCAGCGTGACGTCGCGGATGTCCCCGCCGTCGAGCCGGATGGCGCCTTCGGTGGGGTCGTAGAAACGGAACAGCAGCTTGGAGACGGTCGATTTGCCGGCGCCGGACGGCCCGACCAGGGCGATTTTTTCACCGGGCGCTGCCGCGATGTCGATGCCCTTGAGCGCATGCGCCTCGGGTCCGTAGGAGAAGGAGAGGTCGTCGAAGCGGAGCGCGCCCGGCCCCGGCGGCAGCGCCACCGCGCCGGCACGGTCCGGCAGGTCGGCGTCCTGGTGCAGCAGCGCCGACAATTGTTCCAACTCCACCAGGGCTTGCTTGATGGTGCGGTAGAGATTGCCGAAGCGCTCCAGCGGCCGCACCAGTTGCAGCAGGTAGGCGTTGACCAGCACCAGGTCGCCGATGGTCATGGTGCCGGCCTCGATGCGGCCCGCGGCAAGCAAAAGGATGGCGGCCATGCCGGCGGCCAGGATGGTCATCAGGGCGAAACCGAGAATGCTGCGGTAAGTATGCGCCTTGACCGTCAGGTTCTCGACCTCGGCCAGCGACGAATCGTAGCGCCCGGCAATGAAGCGTTCGTTGCCGAAATGTTTGACGGTCTCGAAGTTGATCAGGGCGTCGATGGCCTCGCCGTGCGCGCGGGCACCGCGCGAGACCGCCTGGCGTTGATGCCTGCGCAGTTTTTCCGACCCCAGGATCAGGGTGGTCGCATAAAGCGCCAGCGTCGCGACCAAAAGCCCGCAGAAGATCGGATCCAGAATGGCGAACATGATCGCGGCGACGAACAGGATTTCGGCGGTGAACGGCAAGATCAGGAAGAAGGCATTGAACAGGAACTCGCGCATGCCGCGGAGGCCGTTGTCCATGACGCGGCTGATCTCGCCGGTGTTGCGCGATTGATGGAAATCCAGCGACAGGCGCAAAAGGTGCTCGCTGGCGCGGAGTGCCAGGTGGCGCTGGGCGCGCTGCTCCAGCGGGCCATAGAGCATCCAGCGCGCTTCGTTGAACATCTTCGCTAGCCAATGCACCGCCACATAGGCGATCAGGATCGCCGCCGGCGCCACCGCCATCTCCAGCCCGCGCGGCTGGGTGCCGGAAAAATCGTCGACGGCGGCGGAGAAGAAGTTCGGCACCAGCGCATTCAACACAGCCGCCAACAGCATCAGTCCGAGCGTCACGGCGAACCGCAGCCGAAACGCGGTTTCATCCATCGGCAGGATGGAAAAC
Source organism: Rhodospirillaceae bacterium (assembly GCA_038125725.1). Taxonomy (GTDB): domain Bacteria; phylum Pseudomonadota; class Alphaproteobacteria; order Rhodospirillales; family Casp-alpha2; genus TMED8. Next base: position 40,143 of record JAYPEK010000005.1, on the reverse strand, counting down.
ACCAGCTTGAAGGCGCGGCGCGCGTCATCCGGTTCGTGGGATGGCGTGGGCGCCGGTGCGGTATCGGATGATGTGGATTCGGCCATGGCCTTCCTTGATGGCGGTCTTGCGAGGAAGGAGAATGCCTTGATCGGGCGAGGTTTGGAAGGCGGTGCATGCTTGAACGGTTTCCCGTGCGCGCGAACTTGCTCTAAACTCCGGACCGAGAGGCTCGGAGGGGCGCCATGGCTGATGACGCGACGACCAAACCGGTACGGGGACCGATCAACCCCGCCGATATCGGCGCTTTCGCGCTCTACGTCTTCAATCGTTTCGTCGAGGATCGCGGCTGGCGCATGGCCGCCGGGCTCAGCTACACCTCGCTTTTGGCCATCGTGCCGCTGACGGCCATCGCCTTTTCCATGCTCGCCGCCTTCCCGGTGTTCGAGAACGTCAAGGGACAGTTCCAGGACGCCATCTTCGCCAACATGCTGCCCGAATCGGCGACCGCCATGCGCGAATACTTCGACGGTTTCGTGCAGAACACGGCGTCGCTTTCGGCTGTCGGCATCATCGCGCTGGCGCTGACGGCGGTGCTGTTGCTGGGCACCATCGAAGCCGACATGAACAGTATTTTCCGCGTCCAGCGCCAACGCAATTTGGCCGCAAAGCTATTGGTGTTCTGGGCGATGATCACGCTGGGGCCGTTGCTGCTGGGCGCAAGTTTCTCGCTCTCCACCTATATCTTTGCCGCCACGCAATGGATGGGGGTGGATGTCCTGGAGGGGCCGCTCGGCTCGCTCACCCGATTGCTGCCGACCGTTATCATCATCGTTTTGCTGACGGCTTTCTATTTCGCTATTCCCAACCGCCCGGTACGGATTACCACGGCATTGGCCGGCGGTATCGTGGCGGGATTGCTGTTCGCGCTGCTGCGCAAGGGGTTCGGCTGGTACGTGGCGACCTTTCCGACCTACCAGAACGTGTACGGCGCGCTTTCGGTGATCCCGATCTTCCTGATCTGGATGTATCTGTCGTGGACGGTGGTGATCCTGGGCGGCGTGCTGACGGCATCGGTCAGCGATTGGCGCAATTCCGGCGGCAAGCCCGCCGACGGCAACCTGCGTCCGGCACAACGCACGGTTTTGGCGCTACGCGTCCTGGCGGCTCTGTTCGAAGCCAGCCGCGACGGCAAGCGGCTGCGCCGGCGCGATCTGCTGTTGCAGATCGGCGGTGCCGAGGCCGTTTTGGATAGAACCATGGACCTGCTGCAGGAGGCGGGATTTATCGACGAGAGCGCGCGCGGCGGCTGGGTGCTGAGCCGTGACCTCGAAACCGCGACCCTGCACGATCTTGGCCAGGCGATGCGCTGGGGCATCCGCCGTTCCGACCTCGACAGCGCCAGCGCTTCCGGCTTGGAAGGACAACTCCGCGACCGGCTGGAAAAAATGCGCGATGCCGAAAAGGCCGCCGCCACGGTCAGTCTGCGCGCCATCCTATTGGCCGACGAAGCCGAATCGGATAGCGGCGAATCAGGGGAGTTGCGCTCGGTTTCCTGAGCTTGATCCTAAGTCTTCGGCCGCACCGAGTATGCGTTGCCGGGCGCCCATTTTTCGACGAATTCCCGAAGTTCCGCGTTGCCGCCGCGTGGCAGCACCACCTTCAGCGTCACGTACTGGTCGCCGCGTTCGGCGTCTTCGCCCTTGCCCTTGCGCAGGCCTTTGCCCTTGAGCCGGAGAATGGTGCCGGTGTTTGAGCCGGCGGGCACGGTGACGCTGACCGGACCGTCGATGGTGGGGGCATCGACCTTGGCGCCGAGCACCGCTTCGGGCAGCGACACTGGCAGGTCGACAAGGATGTCGGTTTCCTCGCGCCGGAAGGTCGGATCGGGCATGACCTCAATGGCGACCAGCGCGTCGCCGTCGCTGCCGCCGCCGAATCCGGGCATGCCCTGTCCCTTGAGCCTGAGCAGCGAGCCGTCGGCGGTGCCGGCCGGAATATTGACCTTGAGCCGTTTGCCGTTGGTCATGGAGACGTGCTTCACGCAACCGCGCGCCGCTTCCATGAAATTGATCTTCAGGTCGTATTCGACATCGGCGCCGTTGACCTTGATCTTGGCCTTATTGCTGCTCGAACCGCTGCCCGTATCGCCGCCGGATTTCCCGCGCGGCGGCGGCGACGACGGCCGCCGCCGGCCGGTGGCGCGGCGGCTGCCCGAGGCGTCGATGTCGCCGCGGTCGTACTGGGCGCGGGTCTTGGGGTCGGAAAGGATGTCATAGGCCTGGGCGAGCTGCTTGAAATCCTCCTCGGCCCACGGATTGTCCGGGTCGCGATCGGGGTGGCGCTCGCGCGCCAGGCTTCGATAGGCTTTCTTGATATCCTCGGTGCTGGCTCTGGAGCTGACGCCAAGGATGGAATAGAGGTCGCGCATATAGGCCGCCGTCTGAGACTACTGACGGCGCAGACTATGCCACAGCCCGGGGGCGGGGCGAAAGTTCATTGACCAAGTGGCGTGCGGCTTATGACCCGCGACGGGCGTCCGGCTGACTAGCCGGCGATTTTCGTCCGGCTAACTAGCCGGCGATTTTCCAAGTCCCGTCGGCTTGCCGGCAGGCCTGGCCGGTGGCGGTCTCTTCCTTGCCGTCGACGTAGATGGTCTGCTCGAAGGTCCGGCAGTATTCACCGCTGGCCTTCTGATAGGTCTGCGTCGGGGTCACGGTGCCGGAATGGCCCGAATCGGGGTTGCGCCAGGACGACACCATGCCGGTCTTTGAATGCTCGAGGCTGTCCTGGGTGGTGCGGTTCAAATAGGCCTTGTCCGCCTTGTCCAGCGACTGACCCACTTCGCCGCCCATCCAGGCGCCGGCGAGCGCGCCGACGGCGACGGCCGCCAACTGGCCCTTGCCGCCGCCGATCTGGCTGCCCGCCAGGGCACCGAGGCCGGCGCCGACGATGGTCCCGAGCGTCTGTTTCGGGTTGTTCTGCATGTCGTTGGCGCATCCGGCGGCCAACAGACCGGCTACAGCCAGGGTGCTGAGCCGCATGCCGATGGTTTTGAGAGTTGTTTTTGACGAGGTCATGATCATTTTCCTCGGTATCGCACTTTCCGTGCGAGAAACAGGTTTCTATAGTGCACGGCATGTAGCGGGCGTCATGCGCACCGTCTAACTGCCTGAAGTTGATTTAGGCAGCTTAATCTTAAAATTCCATGGATGCAGTGATGAATGTCACCCCCGAAGATCCGATTGCATTTTTCAAGGCCTGGCTGACCGATGCGGAGAAGAGCGAGCCCGACAACCACAACGCCATGACGCTCGCCACCGCCGACGCGGATGGGCGCCCGTCGGCGCGCATGGTGCTTTTGAAGGATGTGGATGAGCAGGGGTTCGTCTTCTACACCAACCTGACCAGCCGCAAGGGGGGCGAGTTGATCGCCAATCCGCATGCGGCGCTGGTCTTTCATTGGAAGAGCCTGACCCGCCAGGTGCGGGTCGAAGGCGCGGTGGAGGCGGTCAGCGACCAGGAAGCCGATGACTATTTTCATTCCCGCGCGCGGCTAAGCCAGATCGGCGCATGGGCGTCGAAACAGTCGCAGCCGCTGGAAGGCCGCTTCGAGTTGGAGCGCCGTGTGGCGAAGTATACCGCCAAGTTCAATATCGGCACCGTGCCGAGGCCGGAGTTCTGGTCCGGGTTCCGGGTCGTGCCGGCGCGGATCGAGTTCTGGCAGGAAGAGGCCTTCCGCCTGCATGACCGCACCGTTTACGCCCGGGCCGGCGACGGCTGGACGACGGAGAAGTTGTTCCCGTGAACGATACCGCCACCACCGCCGCTGCCCAGGTACCCGGCATGACGCCGGAGGCTGCCCGGCTGATGCGGCTTGCGACCTACGCGTCGGTGGGCGTCGCCAGCGTGCTGATCGTCACCAAGTTCGTTGCCTGGGTGATGACCGATTCCGTCAGCCTGTTGTCGACATTGGTGGATTCGCTCTTGGACGCGGCGGCATCGGTGGTGAACCTGATTGCCGTCCGCCACGCGTTGCAGCCGGCCGACGCCGAACACCGCTTCGGCCACGGCAAGGCGGAGCCGCTGGCTGGTTTGGCGCAGGCGGCGTTTATTGTCGGCTCAGCGGTGTTTCTGTTGTTCGAGGCGGGGGACCGCGTCGTCTCGCCGCATATGGTGGTTCGCGCCCCCATCGGCTATGCGGTGGTGGTGTTTTCCATCGTGCTGACCATCGCGCTGGTGATTTACCAGCGCTACGTGGTGCGGAAATCCGGATCCGTGGCGATCAGCGCCGACTCGCTGCACTACCAGACCGATGTCCTGATCAACGGCAGCGTGCTGGTGTCGCTTTTTCTGTCCAGCGAAATGGGGATTGCCCATGCCGATCCGCTGTTTGCCATCGGCATCGCCGTCTACATCATCTATACCGCGTCGCAAATCGGCAAAGAGGCGCTGAATATCTTGATGGACCGGGAACTTCCGGACGAAGAACGCGAGCGGATCAAGGAGGTGGCACGCGCGCAGCCGGGCGTGCAGGGCGTGCACGACCTGCGCACGCGTTCTTCCGGCGCGCAGGTGTTCATTCAGATGCACGTCGAGATCGACGGCGATCTGCCATTGCGCGAAGCTCATGAAATCGCCGACCGGGTCGAGATCGAGGTCGGCAACGCCTTTCCCAACGCCGAGGTGATCGTCCATCAGGATCCCGATGATATCGACGAAGATCATGTCGTTCATCGTTGAGGCCAAACGTTGAACGAACCGCGGCCTGAAGCAGGAAATCACGATCCGCAAGCGGAGGTGGTCGCCTTCCTCTCCGATCCTGACGCCCACGGCGGCATCCGGCCGGAGACCATGGAAACGCATGTGTCGCGAATCTTCCTCGCCGGCGAGCGCGCCTACAAACTGAAGCGCGCCGTCAAATTTCCCTACCTGGACTTCTCCACCCTGGAGGCGCGCCGCGCCGCCTGTGAGGAAGAGGTGCGGATCAACCGCCGCACGGCGCCGGAAATCTACATCGGTGTCGTCCGGGTGCGGCGGGACATTGAGGAAGGTTTCTATATCGACGAGGCAGGGGATGGAACCGGCGAGGTGGTGGAATGGCTGGTGGCCATAAACCGCTTCGATCAGGCGGGGCTGTTTGATCGCCTGGCGCAGGCGGGGGAGCTCAAGCGCCGGCGCATGGAGGCGCTTGCGGACAGCATCGCTGCATTCCATGCCGCCGCCGAATTAAGTCAAGCAAGGGGCGGCGCCGCCGGTACCCGTCTGATCATTGAGAACAACGCTGCCAGTTTCGACCTGGCGCCCGAGGGCGTGTTCGAGCCGAGCGATGTGGCCGCGCTCAACCGGCTGTCGCTGGAGCGGGTGGAGGCGCTTCGGCCGGGGCTCGATGCACGCCGCGCGGAGGGAGCGGTGCGGCTTTGCCACGGTGATCTGCATCTCCGCAACATCTGCCTGGTGGACGAGGAGCCGCGCCTGTTCGATGCCATCGAATTCAACCGCGATTTCTCCGAGATCGACGTGCTTTACGACCTGGCGTTCTTGCTGATGGACCTCGACTACCGGGGGCTCGGGCGGCTCGCGTCGATTGTTTTCAACCGCTATTTCGATATCACCGGCGAATTGCTCAATCGGTCTCAGGCACTGGCGGTGCTGCCGCTGTTTCTCGCCATGCGCGCCGCCGTCCGGGCGCATGTCGATGCCTTGCAGTCGGGTCTGCTGTCGGACCCGGAGAAACGCCCCCACCGAGCCGACGAGGCGCGGCGTTACCTGGAGATGGCGCTCGCCTACCTGGATCGCCCCACACCCTGGCTTATCGCCGTCGGCGGCCTGTCCGGCAGTGGCAAGTCGCGTATGAGCCGCGAATTGGCGCCGTTCGCGGGCGCCGCGCCCGGTGCCAGGGTTGTGCGTACCGATGTGGTCCGCAAACGGCTTTGCGGCGTGGCGCCGGAAGTGCGCCTGCCGGACGATGCCTACAGCCATGAAATGCACGACAAGACCTACGAAGCGTTCTACGAGGAAATCCGGGCCGGCATCGCCCAGGGTCACACGGTGATCGCGGACGGCGTTTTCGCTTCGTCGCGCCAGCGCGCGACGGTGCGCGACGCGGCGGCGGAGATGGGCGTGCCGTTCTGCGGAATCTGGATGGCGGCATCGCCGGAGATCATGGAAAGGCGGGTGGTCGAGCGTCAGCATAATGCGTCCGATGCGACGCTTGAGGTGCTGCACCAGCAGTTCACCTACGATCTTGGCGATATCGATTGGGCGGTCATCGACAGTAGTGGCGAGAAGGAAGAGACCCTGGCCGCCGGACGGCGTTTGTTGGCGGAAATAAGATAGATATATCAATTTTCTCCGGTACCGCCGCCCGGCCTGACGTGCTAAGATGCGGGGGTCCGCAAGAGACCGCAAAAAATCACAGAACTTGGGGCGAAGAGGAGACCATTCATGACCATCCGCACCATCCTGGTAGCCGTTGACGGCACCGATCCATCCCAGCAGGCCTTGAGGGTCGGATTTGCCATGGGACGGAGCATGGTTTCGCACGTGGATGTGCTGCATGTTCGCGCCGATCCGAAGGACACCGTGCCGCTTCTGGGCGAAGGCATGTCGGTAGCGATGATCGAGGACATGATGGATGTCGCCGAGCGCGAGGGCGCCGACCGCGCCACCCAGGCGCGCGCCGTATTCGATCAGGCGGTGAAGGATTTCAGCGCCACCGTCTCGCACCAGCCTGGCGGCGAGGGCTTCTCCGTCAACTGGATCGAGGAAACCGGTCGCGAGGACGATGCCGTCGCCCTGCATGGCCGCCTGGCCGACCTGATCGTCGCGCCGCGCCCGACCGAGACCTCCGACGTTTCCGCCAACCTGGCGCTCAACGCGGCCCTGTTCGAGACCGGCCGTCCGGTGCTGGTGGTGCCGCCGACGGGCGGTGAGTCCGCCGGCAAGAACGTCGTCATTTCATGGAATGGCAGTGCCCAATCGGCGCGCGCCGTGACCTCGGCCATGCCGATCCTGACGAAGGCCGAAACCGTCACCGTGTTCACCGTCGACAGCGAGCGCACGTCGGGCGAACGCGCGCCGGAACTGGCCACCTATCTCGGCTGGCACGGCATCACCTGCGATACCCATACGCTTACCGGTTCGGCGCCTTCCGTGGGACCGAAGCTGGTGGAGGAGGTAAAGGGCGTCGGTGCCGACCTTCTGGTCATGGGCGCCTATACCCACTCGCGCATGCGTCAGCTGATCCTCGGTGGCGTCACCCGCCATGTCCTGGAAACGGCGGAGATCCCAGTGATTATGGCGCACTAGGCGCCGCCCGCGAACGCATGCTTCACCGCAAACTGATCGAACCGGCGCTGGCCCAGTTGGAAGGCGAGCGCGCCGGTTATTTCGCGCGCGTGCTGCAGCGCCTGGACGAGGATCCGCGCGTCGACGTGGCGCCGAACCTCGTCTTCCTGGTGCTTAAGGAAATTCTGCCGCTTTGCCCGACATATTTGCCGGCGCGGGAACTGGTCGATCGACTGCTGGAGTTCGTTGCCGTCAACCAGGCGCGGATCAATCGTGCCATCTTCGACCCAGCCTATGTGGAGGAGGGCGGCGAGCCGGATGAACTCAAACGCATCGGCGGCGAGTTCGTCAGCCAGGTCCTCCACGTGACGTTGCAACGTTATGGCGAGGGCGAACTGGCGACGGACGAGCCACGCGTCTATCGTTTCGACGCCAACAGCGACCCCGATGACTTCCCCTACAGCGACGAAGACCTAGACGAGACCTGAGAACAGGTCCGGCTGGTCGGGCGGTGGCGGCACCTCTTCTTCGAACCCGAGTGGCGTGGTGGCTGCCGCCACCAGCAGATGCGCGAGTTCCGGATACCGCCGTTCGGGATCACGCCAGGCCGCCTCGCCGCCCGGTGTCAAAGCCACCGGCATGCGATTGTGGATGTGCTGGATGTTTGCCGCCGGGGCACAGGTGACGATGACGAAATGCCCGCCTTGGTGCAGGCCGGCGAAGGCCATGATGCTGCCGGTTTCCGGCGCGATACGGTTCTTCAGGCGATGGCCGTCGTCGCGACGCCATTCGAAATAGCCGCTCGCCGGCACGAGGCAGCGGTTTTCCAAAAGCGGCCGGAAAGTCGGTTTCTTGGTCAGGGTCTCGGCCCGCGCATTGATCAGCGGTTTCGTATCCCAATCGACATCGAGGCCGAATTTCATCACACTTGGGCCCTTGGCGGTAATCACCAGCGCCGGATCGGTCGGCCGCACCTCGCCGGTGGTGAAGCTCGTCGGCAGGTCGTCGAAACCGAACCGGCGGGCCAGGTCGCGGGGCCGTACATTGACTTCGAAACGCGAACACATGGCCGGACTATAACAGCTTCGGGTCCTCGGCCCGAGCCTCATCTCGGCGCTTCCAAACAGGGACTAAAGCGGCTACCGTTCCGGCCATGACCGACGAACGTCAAACGGTCGTCATCACCGGCGCCAGCCGCGGGATCGGCCACTATACGGCCCGCCTGTTCCTGGAGCGCGGATGGCGGATCATCACCTGTTCGCGCGAGGACGCGCCGCCGGAATGCGGCCGCGACCGCAACTGGACCGTCCACATCCCGACCGATCTCGGCGATCCCGCCAGTGCCGCCAATTTCGTCACCAAGGTGAACGAGGCCTTGGGCGACGAGCCGCTGCATGGACTGGTCAACAACGCCGGCATGTCGCCGAAGACGCCCTACAAGGAACGGCTCGGCTGCCTGAACGGTGACATCGATGCCTGGAAGGACGTGTTCGAACTGAACTTCTTCGCGCCGCTCCGGCTGTCGCGCGGCTTCGCCGCCGCCCTGCACCGGGGCCGGGGCGCCATCGTCAACGTCACCTCCATCGCTGGCCACATGATCCATCCCTTCGCCGGCTCGGCCTATTCCATCTCCAAGACGGCGCTCTCCGGCCTGACCCGGGAAATGGCCAACGAGTTCGCGGAACTGGGCGTGCGGGTCAACGCCGTGGCGCCGGGCGAAATCACCACCGAGATGATCCAACCCGAATACGAGATGCTGATCCCGCGCATTCCGATGGGGCACATGGGAACGCCCGAGGACGTGGCGAAGAGCATCTATTTTCTGATTTCTGGCGATTCCGGATACGTGACCGGCACCGAGCTCTGGGTCACCGGCGGCCAGCACATGGTGTAGGGGGATGGCCGACACCCCGCCGAAGACAGCGCCCAAGACAACGCCAGGGGGCGACAACGCCGTCATTCTCCACCACCCGGATGCCGTCGAGACCGAGCGCGAGAAGCTCATGGGCCGGCATGCCGCCGGCGCCGGATTCCTGAAGGGATTCGTCGATCATTCGGGCGTTGCCGAGTTTTATTGCCAAGTGCTGGAGCCCGCCCACGCGGAGGACTTCGCGCGCCGCGTCCAGGGCTTTGGCGGCAAGGGACGCCCTTGTTCCATGGTCACGCCCGACGGGCTCGCCCGGCTGCCGGAGCCGGCGCGCACGCTCTATACGCCGGACCCCTCCATCGGTGTTCATGCCTGGCGCCGGCGCAACGTCGGCGCGCGCGCCTACAGCATCTGCGGCGTCAATCATACGATTTCATCCGATACCGCCATGGACGGCCTCGCCAATCTGCTGATTGCGCCGGTGCAGCCATGGGACGCGGTGATCTGCACCTCGCGCGCCGCCAAGGCGGCGATGGCGCGGCTGTTGGACAACTGCGCCGATTACCTGGGCCGGCGCGGCGGCTCGCGCTTCCGCATCGAATTGAAGATGCCGGTCATCCCCTTGGGTGTCGATTGCAGCCAGTTTCCGGAAGGCGAGGCGGCCGATGCCGTGCGCCATGGCGTGCGCCGCGGGCTCGGCATCGGTGCCGATGATTTCGTCGCGCTCTATCTCGGGCGGCACAGCTTTCATGCCAAGGCGCATCCGCTGCCCATGTACCTGGCGCTGGAGGAGGCCGCCAAACGGACCGGCAAGCGCATCCACCTGATCCAGGCCGGCTGGTTTCCGAACGACGGGATCGAGCGCGAGTTCCGCGACGGCGCGCGCAACTTCGCGCCCTCGATCAACACCATCTTCCTGGACGGCCGCGACCCCACCGTCTGCCGCGACGTCTGGTGCGCCTCCGACAGCTTTATCTCGCTCTCCGACAACATCCAGGAAACCTTCGGCCTGACGCCGATCGAGGCGATGGCGGCGGGGCTTCCCTGCGTGGTTTCCAACTGGAACGGTTACCGCGATACCGTGCGCGACGGCGTTGATGGGTTCTCCATTCCGACCTGGCTGCCGCTGCCGGGCTCGGGCAGCGACCTCGCGCTCGCTACGGACGGCCTGACGGATGGCGCCACCCGCGACCGCAACTACAACCACTATTGCGGCGTCGTCAGCCAATGCACCGCCATCGATGTCGCCAAGGCCACCGACGCCGTTAGCGCCCTGGTGGAAAACCCCGATCTGCGCCGACGCATGGGCGAGAGCGGACGCAAGCGCGCGCGCCAGACTTTCGATTGGCGGGTGGTGGTGCGTGCCTATCAGGATCTTTGGCGGGAGTTGGGCCACATCCGCAACCGCGCCGATGAATCCGCCCGGCCCGGCGATGGCCGGCCCTTGAACCCGCTACGTGACGATCCGTTCCAATTGTTCGCCGGCTACGCGGCCGAGACCGTCGATGGCGAAACGGTGGTCGAATTGGCAGTGCCGGCGGCGGAGGTGGAAGGCCGCCTGAACGCGCTCTGGCCCGCGTCGATGAACGATTTCGGCCGCCCGGTGATGCTCACCGATGATGAAATCCGTACCTTGTTGCGGCTGCTCGATGAAAGCGGTGGGGCGGACGTCTTCTCGCTGGCGGAACGGTTCGAGGAGGGGCGCCGCTTCCGGGTGCCGCGCACGCTCGCCTGGCTGGCGAAGCTGGGTATCGTCAGCCTGGCGACGGGGGATGCCTCGAAACCGCCGGCGCGCCTGAAGCCCGAGGACACCGAGACCGGGCGGCTGGTGGGGCTCGGCCTTGCCGCGCGCGGACGCGGCGCCATGCAGGCGGCCGTGGATTATTTCGACAAGGCGCTGCGCACCGATCCCGGTGACGTCGATGCCAATCTCTACATGGGTGAAGTGCTGGCCGGGCAGGGGCGGTTGGACGCCGCCGTGGCGGCTTTTCGCCGGGCGCTCAATCGCGCGCCCGATCACCTGCCGGCGCAACGCAATCTGGGCAAGGCGCTGTTCCTGAAAGGCGACGAGCGCGGCGGCATCGAGGTCATGACCGCCGCCGTCGCGCGCCAGCCCGAGGACGCCGAATGCCGCTTCTTGCTGGGCGCCGCCTACCGCCGCGTCGGCGAGCCCAACAAGGCGATCCGCGAGCTCGAGCACTGCCTCAACGTCGACGGCAACCGGGGCGACGCGCTGTTCCACCTGGGCCTCGCGCGCAAGAGCCTGGGGCGCGAGGACGATGCGCGCGCCGCCTTCATGCGTGCGCTCGATCTCGATCCCCGCGATATCTATGCGAAAGCGGCGTTGATCAATCTCGATACCGCCGAGCGCGGCCGTCGCAACGCGGCAAAGCAGGGCGCATCCAAAGGGCATGGCCGGCGGGTGGCCTTGCATCTCTCCAACCGGGGCCAGTATCCGGTGCTGCGTCCGGTGTTCGAGGCACTGGGCGAGCACCACTGGCCGCTGATGAGTTGCGATGGGCGCGAGTTGCAGGAATTCGGCGCCTCGGTGGTGGTGCTGGCGGGGGCGCACGCGGCGGCGCTCAAACAGCTTCTGCCGAACGCCACGCTGGTCAACACGGGATTCGGCCTGGCGTCCAAGAACTTTCTTGCCCGCGTGCGCAATCCGGGCGAATTCCTGTGCGCGCCGAGCGCCGCGATCGCCGAGGAAATCCGCGAACGCCGCGGCCTCGGCGAGGACAGGGTCTGGGCCACGGGTTATCCGGCCATGGACGGATTGTTCGCCGACCTTGCCGCCGGTGCGGCCAAGCCGCCAGGCGGCGGCTGGCGGACGGTGCTCTATGCACCGACGGACCGGGGGTATCTTTCGTCGGCCCCGATGCTCGGCGCCGAGGTGGCGGAACTCATTTTGCGTGGGCGCGAGGATATCGATCTGATGCTGCGCCCGCATCCACGCCATTGCGAACAGCCGCCGCCGTGGCTCGCGGCCTGGCGGGACCTGGCCCGCCGCGATCACCGCGTGACGCTGGCCGACGATCCGGCGGCGGCACTGGCGCCGATGCTGGCGCGCGCCGAGGTGCTGATCAGCGATGCCTCCAGTGCGATGCTGGAGTTCCTCGCGCTCGACAGGCCGGTGGTGCTGATCGCCAATCCCGATCGGTTCAACGACTCCACGCACTTCGACGCCGCAGGGCCGGAATGGGCCTGGCGCGACATGGCCGAGGACGTACAGGATATCGAGCTGTTGTCGGAAGCGGTGGCGCGCGCGCTCGACGATCCAGCCAAACGGGGCGAGGTGCGCCGGCGCTACCGCGAGCAGTTGTTCGGCGATCTCGCCGACGGCAACGCCGCGCATCGCATTGCCGCCAGGATCGCCGAAATCTATGGTGTGGACGCCTGAGAAAACTGCCGATTTATCCACATTTTGCGTCAGTTATGTGATTTACCCACAATATTTCGTGCTATAATCTGCCATCCTTAAAACCCTGGGCGCAGATCGCCGCAAGGAGGCGTGCCGTCATGGCTGAGCACAGTTCCGATTCGAAAGCCGAGCCACAAACCGCTGAAACCACCCTGGATTCCGCAGCCGCCGGGATCGACGTGGATGGCCGCCCATCGGCGGGATCGCTGCCCGACCTGCCGCCCGGCGACGAACGGCTGACGCTTGAGGATTGGCGGCAACCGTTGCATCTCCGCTACCGCGTCGCTTCCATCGCCGGCGGGGTGCTCAGCGTGGCCTGGTTGGCCGGCTGGTATCAGTTCGTCGAGACGCAATTGGGCTGGGACAACCTGCTGGCGTTGCTGCCGCACGAATTGACCGGGCTATTGGTCGGCATGGTGACGCCGCTTGCCATGCTGTGGACGGTGATCGCCTTCTTCGAGCGCGGCCGGCAGTTGCGTTCGGAGACCGAAGCACTGCGCTGGCATCTCCGGCAATTGATCTATCCCTCCGACCGGGCGCGCTCGCGCGTGGCTCAGATCACCGACACGCTGCGCGGACAGGCCCAGGACCTGACCCGGGCATCGGAAGAGGCGGCGCGCCGCGCCGAGGCCGTCAGCAGCCTGATCCGCGACCGCACGCTGGAGCTTTCGCAGGTCTCGGAGGACGCGGACCTGCGCTCGCACGCCGTCGCCGACGCGCTCCGGCGCCAGACCGATGACCTGCAATCCGTGACCACCGAGGCCGCCGATCGGGTGCGTGACGTCAGCGAACACCTGGACCGCCGCGCGCGCGAACTCAACGCCGCCACCGAACGCGCCGGTACCCGCGCCGAGGATTTGGCGGGCATCCTGCTTGAACGGACGGATTCCCTCAATCGTGCCGCCGACCATGCGGCGGAGAAGGCCAGCGAGGGCGCCGATCATCTCGATATCCGGCGCGAGCAGTTGGAACGCGCCGTCGAGCATGTGACCGCGCGCACGCTGGAGGCCGAAGGGCTGTTGCAGGAACGCACCGACAGCCTCCGCGATACCGCCGAGGAGGCGGCGTCGATGGTCCGCTCGGGCGCCGAGACCCTGCACGCCAACGGCCGCGATCTGGAAAACCGTACCGAACGCGTGGCAGCCGCCGTCCAGCGCATGCGCGACAATCTGGGCGCCCAGGCGGAGTTCCTTTCCGAGGTGACGGAGAAATCGAGCGCCACCGGCGTCGAGATGGAAGAACGCCTGGCCAGGCAGTCGGCTGCGCTGCTGGAAAGCGTCGACAAGGCCAACGCCGGCATCCGCGCGGCATCGGAGAGCTTCGATGCGCAGGCCCAGGACCTGACGCAGACGGCGGCGCGGGTGGAAACCTCGATCTCCGCCAGCCGCCGCATGTTCCAGGAACAGGCACGCGAGACGGCGGCGCTCGGCGAGGATACGGCCGAACGCTCGGAAGCCGTCGGCGATCAGTTGCGCCGCAATTCCGATTTGCTGCAGATGATCGCCGAACGCGTGCTGGCGGAAGTGACGCGGGTCAGCGAAGGACTGCATGGCCGTGCCGACGAGTTGGAGGATATTTCCGAGGCGGCGCGCGCGCGGTTGCACGCCGCCGCCGAAACCCTTGGCGCCGAAGCACAGACATTGGAACAGACCTCGCAAGCCGGTGCCGAAAACATCGACACCGTTGCCGACCGGATGAAAGTGCGTTCGGAGGAACTGTCGATCATTTCAGACCGTGCCAGCACGCAGATCGCCGGTGCCGCCGACATCCTGAACCGGTCCAGTTCCGCCCTGACCCGCGCCGCCGATCGCGGCCGGGCCGAGATCGAGGGTGTAACAGAGGTCCTGAATACCGCCCAGGAAACCGTGGCCGCCGGCACCGACCGGGGCCAGCGCACGGCGGAACTGCTGCGCGAGCGGCTTGACGGTGTCACCGGCGCCTCCGAGCACGCGGTGTCGCGGCTGCAGGCGCTGGGCGCCACGGTGCAGGAGAAAGCACGCGACCTTAGCCTTGCCGCCGGCGCCGCCACCGACGACGTCGGCCGTGTCGCGGCGCTGCTGGAGGCCAACGCCGGCCAGCTTTCGAACCTGTCTTCGCGCGCCGCCACGTTGATGGTCAATACCGGCAAGATCCTGCGCGAGCGGGTGGACGATCTCGACCATGCGACGGAACGGGTTGAGGGCCGGCTGCACATGGTCGGCGACGAATTGCAGGGCACCCTGACCGAGGTGATGACCGCATCGGATAGTGCCGCCGGCAAGGTGAGGGAAGTGGCGGAGACGCTACGCGCCAATGCCACCGCCTTGAGTAGTGCCGGGCGCAATGCCGTCGACGACGTGGCTCAGGTGGGCGGCGCCTTCGCCGAGCAATCGACGCAGCTTTCGGCCAGCGCCGACAAGGCGGCGCAGCTCCTGTCGTTGGTGACCGAGGTGATGGCGCGCCAGGCGGAGTCGCTGAAGACCGCGACCGACCGGGCCGGCGTCGACCTGGACACCATCAGCGACAGCTTCCAGGAACGTTCCAAGGAATTGGATGATCTTTCGGACCGGACACGCGAGCGGCTTGCAGTCGCCAGCGGGCAATTGCAGGAGACCGCCGGCCAATTGGCCGCCGTTTCCGACGAGGCCGCGCACCGGGTCGACCGCGCCACCAACCGCCTCGACACGACGCGCGAGGAAGTGGCTGCCGCCGCCTTCGCCGCCGAGGACCACATGACCACGGTGGCGACCAACCTGGATGATCGGGTCGAAACCGCGACGTCGGCATCTTCGCGCGCGGCCTCGCACCTGGAGGGGATCGCGGCGGCGCTGAAGTCGCACATCGGTGAATTGGAAGGGTCGCTCGATCAGGCGCGCGTGCGCTTCGACGACGTTGGCGATCTGCTGCACCGCAGTTCCAACGACCTGACAACCGCCTATGACGCTGCCTCCACCCACGTGCAGTCGTTCGCCGATACCCTGAACCAGCAATCGGCGACGCTGCGGCTGTCTTCGACGGAAGCGGCGGCACAACTCGGCCGGGTCAGCGAGAGCCTGGGCGAGCGCACGCACGAACTGACCTCCAGTGCCGAACGCGCGGCGCAGTTGGTCGGCCTGGTGACGGAGGCGCTCGGCCGCCATTCGGAGGAGACCACCCAGGTCTCCGATCATCTGTTCCGGCAGGTGGAGAACCTGGCCAAGGAGCTTTCGCAGCAGTACGGCGACCTCGACAGCATGTCCGGTCAGACGCTCGGCAACCTGCGCAAGGTCGGCCACGACCTGCGTCGCCAGGCACAGGAACTGGACGGGGTTTCCAAGCGCGCCTCGACGCAACTCACCGATGTGGGCGAGACCATGAAGCACCGCACGGAGCTGTTGAATACCGCCGTCGAAGAAGCGACCGAACGCCTGCAGGGCGTCAGCGAACACTTGACGGAAAGTTCAGCCGAGGCCGGCGTCGCCATCGACGTCAACGCATCGAAGCTGAACAAGGCCATCGACATGTTCCGCCAGCAGACCCAGGAAACGGGCATGAGCGTCGAGGGAATGGGCGGCCGGCTGGAGGCCATGGCCGAACAGGTACGGCGCCAGATCTACAACCTGGGCACCACCTACCAGCGCACCGAACAGGGCATGGAGGCGCTGTCGGGCGCGGTCGAACGGCGCGCCGGCGAATTGAGCGCGGCGACGGAAGCGGCCCTTGCCAAGGTCGCCGCCTGGGACCAGCACGTGCGTTCGCAGGCCGATGCGCTCAACCGCACGACCACCCAGGCTTCCGCCAACGCGGAAGAGGCGGCACGGCTGATGGAACGCCAGACCCAGGAAATGCGCGAAACCTCGAACGAGGCGCGGACCCTGGTCGAGCACCTGAAGGAACGCCGTTCCAAGGCGGCGGTATCGGACTTCATGCAGCAGGCGGGCTTCGTCAGCGAGCGGCTGCAGTCGTTGGCGGTGGACATGAACCGGGTTCTGGAGACGGTCATCAGCGAAGAGGACTGGCGTCGCTACAACAAGGGCGAGACCGGCGTCTTCGTTCGCAAGATGCTGGGTTTCCGCGAGAAGGCGAAGCTCAATATCGTGCGCGACAAGTACCAGCGCGATTCCGAATTCCGCGATTATGTCACCCGCTACTTGGCCGAGTTCGAGAGCTTGTTGAACCAAGCGCAGGCGCTGGATCAGGAAAGCCTGCTGCGCGGAACCTTCCTGGCATCCGACGTGGGCAAGGTCTACATGCTGTTGGCGCGCGCGCTCGGCCGCGACATCGTCACCGGCGAGTAATCTCGCCCGTGCCCGGCGTTATTCGGCGGGGAAGCGGTCCAGGGTGCAGGTCAGGCGTTCGACTTGGCCGTCGATGGCCCAGGGCAGGATCAGCCGGGTGTGCTGGCCATGCGAGTTCTCTGTCTGGTATTCACCGCTCATCATCACCGGCTGGGCCGTGGTGACGCAGGCTTGATAGGCCTCGGCCATGGCGGTGGGATCATAGGCTCTATCGCCATCGGCAAAGGTCTTGCCGGTGAGATCGGGGATCTTCCTCAGTCGGCGGTACTCGACGATCGTGGTTCCCATGAAGCGATACCTGAGCTTGCCGGAATCATTCCGGTCGACAACGTCCAAGACCAGCATGGAATGGGCGATCCGGTAGAGGTCCATGAATTCGAACGACGACCAATCGGGCATTGGCGCGCCGGCTTTCTTGTCCAGCCAGTAGGTATAAAGCTCGGACGCACAAGCGCCCTCCAGCCCGTCCAGATCCGAAGTCACCAGCGGCTGGTACGGGTTGAGCTGCATCTCGGTGAAGGCAACGAGCACGATGGTTCCCTCTCTCAGAGCACTCAATCACCGGTCGACTAGCGCAATTTGATTGCAGTCTTGTTATGCAAGCCGTAGCACGGCGCAATCACGAAAAAAACCGCTGTCGGGCGGCCCGCAGATGGGTGATGGGAAACGGCGCCGGAAACCGGCGGATCAGTTCATCCAACTTGTGTCGGGTTCACTGGGATCCGATGTCAGACCGGCGGCGACCACGCCTTCGATGGCCATGAATTCGTCGCATTCGGACGAGTCGCCGCTGATGCCGACGGCGCCGATGATCAGCCCGTCGGTATCGAGAATGGCAACGCCGCCCGGCACCGGAATGAAACGTCCGCCCGATGCCGCCGCGAGCGCCCCCTGAAATGCCGGCCGGTCGGCCAGTTCGTCGCGGATGGTGCGGCTGGCCATGCCCATGCCGAGCGCGCCGTAGGCTTTGCCGAGCGCGATATCGCCGCGCATGATGCCGCAGCCGTCCTCGCGCTTGAAAGTTACCAGTTGGCCGCCGGCATCGAGCACCGCCACGCATAGCGGCAAGGTGTCGTGCAGCCGCGCGGCCGCGAGGGCACCGGTGGCGATGATCTCGGCAGTGGCCAGGTCGAGGCTGGTTGCGACTTTCTTGGCGGGCGGTCGTGCCATGACTTCCTCCGTCAGGTGATGGGCTCGCGTGCCAGGGCGTCGTCGAACCAGGCCAGGCGTTCCGACAGATCGACGACCCTGCCAATGACCAGAAGCGTCGGCCCCTTGAGGCCAGCGTCGGCGACGTGTTCAGGCAGGTCAGCCAGCGTCGTGGTGAGCACGTTTTGGTCGGGCCGCGTGCCCTGGTTGATGGCGGCGGCGGGTGTCGTGGCCGGCATGCCGGCGCCGATCAGGCGCTCGGTAATCTGTTGCACGTTGGTAACCCCCATGTAGATGACCAACGTGGTGTCCGGGTCGGCAAGGCTCTGCCAATTGAGGCCGAGCCCATCGGGGCCCTGGGTGTGGCCGGTGACGAACCGCACGCCATGGGCGAGGTCGCGATGCGTCAGCGGAATGCCGGCATAGGCGGCGCAACCAGCCGACGAGGTGATGCCCGGCACGATCTCGAACGGAATGCCGTTGGCGGCCAGGTGCAGGGCTTCTTCGCCACCGCGTCCGAAGACGAACGGATCGCCGCCCTTGAGGCGCATCACCTTGCGCCCGGCTTGCGCCAGTTCAACCAGAACTTCGTTGATCTTCTCTTGCGGCATGTAGTGGTTAAAGGCCTGCTTGCCGGCGAAGATCTTTTCCGTGGCCGCGGGAAACAGCGTCAGAATGGGGTCGGCGACCAGCTTGTCGTAGACGACGACATCGACGGCATCGATCAGGCGGCGCGCCTTGACCGTCAGCAGGTCCGGGTCGCCGGGGCCGGCGCCGACCAGATATACAGGGTGAATGTCTGTCACGTTACCGCCGATTGATGAATGTCAACCACTGCCAAATTCCAGGCGCTATATCCAACATAGCGCGGCAAAACGCAATGTTCATTGGTTTCACCGGGCACCTGAGCTATACAGGGCGCCGCCCGAATGGGGAAGGAGCAAAAGATGAGCGCCGCCGACGCCGAGACCATCAAACGCCGCCGAATTCTTGCCGCCTGGTTGTTCGCCGTGGCGGCGATGGTGTTCGTGATGGTGGTTCTGGGTGGCGTGACGCGGCTGACCAACTCGGGGCTTTCCATGGTCGAGTGGAAGCCGCTGACCGGCTGGTTTCCGCCGTTTCATGATGCCGACTGGCAGGTGCTGTTCGATAAGTACAAGGCCTATCCGGAATTCCGTGAAATGAACTGGGACATGACGCTCACCGGATTCAAGGGAATCTTCTGGCTTGAGTTCGTGCACCGGTTATGGGGACGGATCATTGGCGTCGTGTTCTTCGTGCCGTTCGTGTTTTTCATGCTGCGTGGTTGGGTCGACAAGCCGCTTGGCCTCCGGTTCGCGTTGATGTTCGTGCTCGGCGCGCTACAGGGCGTGATGGGCTGGTACATGGTCAAGAGCGGGCTCGTGGACGAGCCCGATGTCTCCCAATACCGCCTCGCGGCGCATTTGATTCTGGCCTTCGCGATCTATGCCTACATCCTGTGGGTGGCGATCGGGCTCCGTCTCGGACCGCCGACCGAGGCCGACAAAGGCCCGCTGACGCGCTGGTCCAGTGCGTTATTGGTGCTGATTTTCGTGACCGCCTTTTCCGGCGCTCTGGTTGCCGGCCTCGATGCCGGTCTGACCTACAACACATTCCCGCTGATGGACGGTGATTTGATCCCGGAGCGCATGTTCGAGATGCAGCCCGTCTATATCAATCTATTCGAAAACATTACCACCGTGCAGTTCGACCACCGGGTGCTGGCGGAACTGACCTTCGTCACGGTGCTGGCATTGTGGTTTGCTGGGCGGCGGCATGGCGCCGGCGGCGGGCTCGCGTTGGCGCTCAACTGGTTGGCGGCGTTGGCAGTCATGCAGGTGACGCTCGGTATTTCGACGCTGCTCCTGGTGGTTCCCGTGCCGCTGGCAGCGGCGCATCAGGCCGGCGCGGCATTGCTGTTGGGGGCCGCCGTTTGGGTCCTGCGAGAAGCTGTTTCCGCCGGGAAATAGCATTTGTAATCAAGGGTTTCGAACCCCGAAAGCTTAGGCTAAACTGCGTCCAACCGCGCTGGGGTGAGTGCCTGGTGGAAAAAGCATTGATGACCAGATGATGGGGATGCCCGATGAGTGACGAGCAAAAGAAATACCGGCTGGTGACGCGCAGCGATTTCGACGGTTTGGTCTGTGCCGTGCTGTTGAAGGAACTGGACCTGATTGACGACATCAAGTTCGTCCATCCCAAGGACATGCAGGACGGCACCATCCTGATTACCGGCGGCGATATCACCACCAACCTTCCCTATGTGGAAGGCGTGCACATGGCTTTCGATCATCACCTGAGCGAAACCATCCGCGTCGGAGAGAAGGACAACCACATTATCTCTCCCGAAGCGCCGTCGGCGGCGCGCGTGGTCTACGACTACTACGGCGGCAAGGAAGCTTTCGGAAACGTTTCCGACGACATGATGGAAGCGGTGGACAAGGGCGACTCGGCCCAGTTCAGCCGCGAAGAAGTGCTCAATCCCGACGGCTGGGTGCTGATGAACTACCTGATGGATTCGCGCACCGGTCTCGGCCGTTTCCGGGAGTTCCGCGTTTCCAACTACCAATTGATGATGCACCTGATCGATTACTGCCGTGAACACGACATTTCCGACATCCTCAAGCTGCCGGACGTGAAGGAGCGAGTTGATCTCTACCGCGAACACGAAGACCGCTTCAAGGAACAGATCCAGCGCTGCGCCACGGTGCACGGCAATCTGGTCATCCTTGATCTCCGCAATGAGGAGACCATATACGCGGGGAACCGGTTCATGGTCTATGCGCTCTATCCGGACTGCAACATCTCGATCCACTGCATGTGGGGCCTGAACAAGCTCAACACCGTGTTCGCGACGGGCAAGTCGATCCTCAACCGCACGTCGAACACCAACATCGGTGAGTTGATGCTGAAGTACGGCGGCGGCGGGCATGAGAACGCCGGCACCTGCCAGGTCGAGAACGACGAAGCGGAAAAGGTGCTGGGCGAACTGATCGAACAGATCAACGCCGACGGCTGAGCCCTCTGGGCGGCCGTCGCCAACGGGAGTAACCCCATGAAGGGCTGGCGCGGTTCGCCGCAGGCTTTTCTACTGGTCATCGGATTGCTGCTGGGTGCGGCGCTTTTGTCCGCGCTCGGCGCCTGTTCGGCCGGACACAAGTCGTCCCTCAGTCGGGTTCTGGACGCCGTCGGCGACAAGCTGCATCCGCTCCCCGCCGACACTGAGCGCGAGGTCGCCCGGTTCACGGCCGTCTACAAGGAGACCGCCGTCAGCCCCCAGCAGGACCGGTTGGACTACTTCAAGTTCGCCTTCAAGCGGGTGCGCGCCAAGTACGTGCGCGAGGTTTCCGACGCGAAACTGGTCGATGCCGCAATCGAGGGGGTGACGGACCTCAAGGCGGCACCACATTCGCAGCCGGCGCCGAAGGTGATCGAGGCGGCGCTGGACAAGATGGTGGCGTCGCTCGATCCGCACTCCGGTTTCATGAACCGCGAGGAATTCAACGAGTCCTTCATCCACACCAAGGGCGAATTCGGCGGCCTCGGCATCGAGGTGACAATGGAAGAAGGCCTGGTCAAGGTGGTGGCGCCGATCGAGGATACGCCGGCGGCAGAGGCGGGAGTCGAGTCGGGGGACCTGATCACTCATGTGGATGGCGAGCCGATTAAGGGCCTGAGCCTGAACCAGGCGGTGCGCCTGATGCGTGGCCGCCCCGGGACCCCCATTCGCCTGACGCTCCGCCGCCAGGGTCGTTCCGACTTCGATCTCACCCTGGTGCGCGCCGTCATCAAGGTCCGCGCGGTGCGCTGGCGCACCGTCGGCCGTGTCGGCTATATCCGGGTCAGCCGCTTTTCCGAACGGGTTGAGGGCGGCATCGTCACCGCCTTCGCTGCTATCCGCGCTGAATTGGGGGGCGAGCCGGACGGCATCGTGCTGGATCTCCGCAACAACCCGGGCGGGCTTCTGGATCAATCGGTCATTCTCGCCGATGCCTTCCTTGATGCCGGTGAGATCGTCTCGGTGCGCGGCCGCGCACCGGAGGACCGCCGCTCGTTCGGGGCCGAGAAGGGCGATCTCGCCAACGGATTGCCGATGGTGGTGTTGATCAACGGCGGCTCGGCATCGGCGTCGGAAATCGTCGCCAGCGCGCTCAAGGTGCATGGCCGCGCGACGGTCATGGGAACGCGCTCGTTCGGCAAGGGTTCGGTGCAGACGATCATCCCGCTGCCGGAAGAGGGAGCGCTCAGACTGACCACGGCGCTCTACTATGGTCCCGACGGGCACACCATTCAGGCGCACGGTATCACCCCGGAAATCCGGATCGTCGGCACCAAGCAACCGGAAGAACGTCGGCGCGAGGCCGACCTGCCGGGAGCTTTGGCTGGCGAGGTTCATGATGGCCCGGACAAGACGTCGGAAATCTCTGAGCAGGCCTGTCCCGCCATTCAGGGGGGCCAGCGCCGCGCCGACGAGAGCGATGAAGGCGACCGTGAGCTCGGTTGCGCGGTGGCGTTCATCGAAGCGGGCTCCAAGCAAAAGTTCCTGGCCGCCTACGGCGGCGCCCGGCGTATGTAATCAATCCGACGTTGCCAAAACGTCCAGCACCAACGCGAACCATCGGCGCTGTGGATGGATGTGCGCCGACACATTCAAAAAACATATATTCAAAATATTGAATATAAAATTGAAACCGGCTATGCTGGCGATAAGGCCAATTGCTGAGAAAGCCTGTGGCAGGGACAGGCTGATCTTGGAATACAGGCAATTTGGCGCAAATAATAAAATAATGGGACACATTGTCCCGTTATTGTTAATCGGATTGGGAACGCAATGCCCCGTGACAACCCGCCTGCACCTCCTGCGGCCAAACCCTGCCCGCTCGATCGGCCCCTGAAAACTTCGCCCAGTGTCGGCAACGAAGTCGCCTACACCACCTGCTACATGTGCGCCTGCCGCTGCGGCATCAAGGTCTACCTGCAGGACGGCGAGATCCGCTATATCCAGGGCAACCGCGAGCACCCGGTAAATAAGGGCATCCTGTGTGCCAAGGGTTCGGCCGGGATCATGAACTTCAAGTCACCGGCGCGCCTGACCAAGCCGCTGCGCCGCGTCGGTCCGCGCGGTTCCGGTGAATTCAAGGAGATCGAGTGGGACGAGGCGCTGGAGACCGCCACCGCCTGGCTGGCGCATTGCCGCGCCACCAACCCGCGCAAGCTCGCTTTTTTCACCGGCCGCGACCAAAGCCAGTCGTTGACGAGCTGGTGGGCACAGCAATTCGGCACGCCGAACTTCTCCGCGCACGGCGGTTTCTGTTCGGTCAACATGGCCGCCGGCGGCCTCTATACGATCGGCAGTGCCTTCTGGGAGTTCGGCGAACCCGACTGGGAATACACCAAATACTTCCTGATGTTCGGTGTCGCCGAGGACCACGATTCGAACCCGATCAAGAAGGGGCTCGGCAAGCTCAAGACCCGGGGCGCCAAGTTCGTTTCCGTCAACCCGGTACGTACCGGCTATTCCGCCATTGCCGACGAATGGCTGGGCATCCGGCCCGGCACCGACGGTCTGTTCGTGATGTCGCTGATCCGCGAGCTTTTGCGGACCGGGCGTATCGACGAGGAATACCTGGTCCGCTACACCAACGTGCACTGGCTGATCGTGCAGAACCCGGGCGGCGCCGACCACGGCCTCTACGTGCGTGATGAGGCCGGCACGGCGCTTTGCTGGGATGGCGAGAAGCAGGCGCCGGCGTCGGTTTCAGACGTCGACGCCAAGCCGATCCTGGTTGGCGAGGTAACGCTCGCGGACGGCCGCAAGGCGGTGCCGTCGTTCCAACTGCTGGCCGAACACTACCTGGATGATGCCTATGCGCCGGAAGCGGTGGCGGAAAAGACCGGCATCGAAGCGGCGACCATCCGCCGCATCGCTCAGGAATTGGCCGATGTCGCCTTCGATCAGGCGATCGAGCTGGATATCGAATGGACCGATACCTTCGGGCGCAAGCACGACAAGGTCATCGGGCGGCCGGTCTCCATGCATGCCATGCGCGGGATTTCAGCCCATACCAACGGCTTCCACACCTGCCGGGCGATCCATATCCTGCAACTGCTCTTGGGCTCCATCGACGTGCCCGGCGGCATGCGCTTCAAGCCGCCTTATCCGAAAGCTCTGAACTCGCTGCCGAAGCCCATGGGCGGCATCCACAAGGTGAAGCCGAATACGCCGCTGGCGGGGCCGCACCTGGGGTTCCCGATGGCGCCGGAAGAATTGCTGGTCGACGAGAACGGCACGGCCGAGCGAATCGACAAGGCGTTCTCCTGGGAGGCACCGCTGGCCACCCATGGGCTGATGCACATGGTTATCACCAACGCCTGGAAGGGCGATCCGTATCCGATCGATACGCTGTTCATGTACATGGCCAACATGGCCTGGAATTCGACCATGAACACCGGCCGGGTGATGGAGATGCTGACCGATATCGACGAGACCAGCGGCAAATACAAAATCCCGCACATCATCTATTCCGACGCCTTCTTCTCGGAGATGGTGCCCTATGCCGACCTGATCTTGCCGGATACCACCTACCTGGAACGCTGGGATTGTATCTCGCTGCTGGACCGGCCGATCAGCCATGCAGACGCGGCCGCCGACGCCATCCGCCATCCAATCGTCAAGCCCGACCGCGACGTGCGCTGCTTCCAGGAAGTGCTGCTCGACCTGGGCGCGCGGCTCGGCCTGGAAGGGATGATGAACGAGGACGGCTCGCCCAAGTATCCGAACGGCTACGCAGACTACATCACCTTCCACCAGCGCCGCCCCGGCCTCGGCCCGTTGGCCGGTTGGCGCGGCAAGGATGGCGACGAGATCGGCGTCGGCGAGCCCAATCCCAACCAGTTGCAGCGCTACATCGAGAACAAGGGCTTTTGGGAATACGAACTGCCGAAATCGCACCGCTACTACCGGTATGCCAACAAGGGCTATCTGGAGTGGGCGGAGAAAATGGCCTTCATCACCAACCCCGGCCAAATCGTCATGAAGATTTATTCGGAAGCGCTGCAACGCTTCCGTCTCGCCGCCGAGGGACATGGCGAGGTACAGCCGCCGGACAGCGAACGGGCGCGGATCAAGGAATACGCCTCGCCGCTGCCGATCTGGTACACGCCATTCGAAGAGCAAATGGTGGACGACGAGACCTACCCGCTGCACGCGCTGACGCAGCGGCCCATGCACATGTACCATTCCTGGGGTTCGCAGAACGCCTGGCTCAGGCAGATCACCGGCGAGAACCGGCTCTATATCTCGCGCGAGAAGGGCCAGGAACTGGGTATTGAAACCGGCGATTGGGTCTGGGTCTCGAGCCACAACGGCCGCATCAAAGTGCAGGCGCAGTTGATGGACGGCGTCAACAAGGACACCGTCTGGACCTGGAACGCCATCGGCAAGCGCCCGGGGGCCTGGAACCTGGAAGCCGGCGCTTCCGAAGGCACCAAGGGCTTCCTGCTCAATTACCTGATCTCCGAACTGCTGCCGGAGAAGGGCGATGGCTATCGCTATTCCAACTCCGACCCGCTCACCGGCCAGGCCGCTTGGTTCGATCTCAAGGTGCGGGTCGAGAAGGCGGAACCGCACGAGCAGGGCGAGCTGGAGCCGCGCTTCCGCCCGACCGCGAAGCCGCCGAACATGAAGCCGGCACCGAAGGTGCTTCGCTACGGCGATGCGTTCCGCAAGGCGCGGGACCGGAGGGGCAAGCTATGACAACGCTGCCCGACACCATCAAGAAGAAGCTCGGCCTGGTTATCGATCTCGACATTTGTGTCGGCTGCCATGCCTGCGCGGTCAACTGCAAGGAATGGAACACCGGCGGCCACATGGCGCCGCTGACGGACCTGGACCCCTATGGCGCCAACCCCGATGGGGTCTGGTTCAACCGCATCCACGCCTACGAGGTCGAGGCAGCGGACGGCGGCGTCAATATGACCACCTATTTTCCCAAGTCCTGCCTGCATTGCGAGCAGGCGGCCTGCGTCACGGTCTGCCCGACGGGGGCGTCCTACAAGCGCTGCGAGGACGGTATCGTGCTGGTCGACGAGGACAAGTGCATCGGCTGCAAGCTCTGTTCCTGGGCCTGTCCCTATGGTGCGCGAGAGTTCGATAGCGATGCCGGGGTGATGAAGAAGTGCACCCTCTGCATCGACCGAATCTACAACGAGAACCTGGAAGCCGTTGACCGGGTGCCGGCCTGCGTTTCCACCTGTCCGGCCGGCGCGCGCCATTTCGGCGATCTCAATGATCGCAATTCCGATGTCGCCAGGCTGGTCGCCGAGCGTGGCGGCTATGACCTGATGCCGGAGATGGGCTACCGGCCGACCAACAAATACCTGCCGCCCCGGCCGCGCACCGAGGCCCCGAAGTCGCCGCCCATGCCCGAACCCGCGATCGAGAACCCGATCCTGCGCTGGGCCGACCGGTTCCTGTCGCGCTAGGAGGCCGCCCCAAATGCATCCCGCATACTCCGTCATTTTCTTCACTGTTTCGTCGGGCATCGGCTATGGCCTGCTGGCGGTCATCGGCGTGTTCATTGCCGCCGGCTGGTTGCCGATGACGCCGGAACTTGGCGTTGTCGGCCTCGGGTTCGGCTTCGTCACGGTGGTCGCGGGGTTATTATCCTCGACTTTCCATCTCGGCCATCCGGAACGTGCCTGGCGTGCCCTGACCCAGTGGCGGTCGTCGTGGCTGTCGCGCGAGGGCGTTGCTGCCATTTTCACCTTCGCTCCGCTGACTCTGTTCGCCTACGGCTGGATCTATCTCGGTGGTGAGACCGAGACTTTGGCCGCGGCCGCGCTTTTGACGGCGCTTGGCGCTTTCGTGACGGTGTTTTGCACCGGCATGATCTATCGCACGCTGAAGACCATCCACCAATGGCACAACGCCTGGACGCTGCCCAACTATCTGATGATGGGACTGGCCGGCGGGGCTATCTGGCTGGCGGCGATTGTCGCGGCGCTGGGGAACGACGCCAGTGGCGTGGCCTGGCTTGCGGCGGTGGCACTGGCGTTGGCCTGGGCCGGGAAGGGGGCCTATTGGCACCTGATCGATACCACCACCCATCCGGCGACGCCGGAAAGCGCCACCGGGCTTGGGCGCTACGGACGGCTGTCGAAATTCGAGGGACCGCATACCTCGGCCAATTATCTGATGAAGGAAATGGGCTTCCAAGTGGCGCGCAATCACGCTGGGAAACTCAGGCGCTATGCCCATATCATCGGCTTCGGAGCACCTTTGGCGTTGGCTGTCGCCGGCGCCATGAGCGGCGGAAACGCAAGCGCTTTTCTCCTGGTTCCGGCGGCATTGGCGGTGACGCTGGGGCTGGCGATCGAGCGCTGGCTGTTCTTCGCCGAGGCCAACCACGTGGTCACGCTCTATTACGGGGCGAAGTCCGCCTGAAAAATAAGAGCAAATCTGTGATCCTCATCAAAGATTCTATCGGCTTTTGTTGCTACAAATAAGGTGGACGCGTAAAGTAGTCCCATAGAAGAAAAACAACAAAGCACCTTATCTCCGTTGGACGCGTATATGGCACGAGCTGGCGTCCCGTGAGGTAAACATTATGGCCGACCTGACCACCACCCCTGAAAGTGGCGAACAGCTGCTGTCGTTAAATGCTGGTGACGGCGAGTCCCTGACCCTCCCCGAAGGTTTCGATTTGACCTCCGCCGAGTTCGAGGCGAGCGGTGACGATTTGATCGTGACTGCGCCCGACGGTTCGCGTGTCGTGGTCGAGGACTACTACTCCCAGGAAAACCCACCCGAACTCGTCTCTCCCGACGGGGCGCAACTGTCCGAGTAGATGATCGTTCAGCTGGCCGAGGGTCCCGCTGGCGGCGACGTAGCCGCCGGCACGGACGGGGCCTCGTCCGCTGCCGGTCTCCCCGAAGGCTCCCTTGCCGCCAACCCGACGGTGATCTCCGGGACCGATGGCGAACCCATCGGTAACGTCGAGAACCTTTCGGGCCAGGTGTTTGCCGTTCGTGCCGACGGCACCAGGGTCGAGCTCAACGTGGGCGATCCGGTCTATCAGGGCGACATTATCGAATCCGGCCCCGACGGTTCCATCGGTGTGCTGCTTGCCGACGAGACGACGTTCTCCATGGGCGAAAGCGGCCGCAAGCGGCGAGGATGAGCGGCAGGCACGAAAGCACTGGCCAATTCCGGCGAAGACGCTAGATTTGCGCCGCTGTCACCACCCATCGTTTCGACCGAGGCCCCAGCCGTGAGCGAGTTGCCCGTCACCATCGCCAGCCGTCGCACCTTCGCGATCATTTCGCACCCGGACGCCGGCAAGACCACCCTGACCGAAAAGCTTCTGCTGTTCGGCGGCGCCATCCAGTTGGCCGGCGCGGTCAAGGCGCGCGGCGAACAGCGCCGGGCGCATTCTGACTGGATGAAGGTCGAGCGCGAGCGCGGCATCTCGGTGACCTCGTCGGTGATGACATACGAATACGAAGGCTGCACCTTCAATCTCCTGGACACGCCCGGCCACGAAGACTTCAGCGAAGACACCTACCGCACGCTGACGGCGGTCGATTCGGCGGTCATGGTGATCGACGCGGCCAAGGGCATCGAGGCCCAGACCCGCAAGCTGTTCGAGGTCTGCCGGCTGCGCGACGTGCCGATCGTCACCTTCGTCAACAAGCTCGACCGCGAGGCGCGCGATCCGTTCGATATCCTCGACGAAATCGAACAGACGCTAGCCCTCGACGTCACCCCGGCCAGTTGGCCGATCGGCATGGGGCGCGATTTCCTCGGCTGCTATGACCTGGTGCGGGACCGGTTGATTTTGCTGGAACGCTCACGCGAAGGCATTCCCGATGAGGGCGAGCCCTGCCACGGGCTCGATGATCCGAAGCTCGATGAACTGTTGCCCGACTACGCTGTTGCCAAGCTGCGCGAAGAGGTTGAGATGGCGCGTGGGCTCTGTCCCGAATTCAGCGTCCAGGCCTATAAGGAAGGCCACATGACGCCGGTGTTTTTCGGTAGCGCACTCAATAATTTCGGCGTGCGCGAACTGTTGGACGGCCTGGTGGTGAACGCGCCGCCGCCGCGCCCGCAACCGGCCGAGGAACGCACCGTCGCGCCTGGCGAGGGCAAGATGAGCGGCTTCGTCTTCAAGATTCAGGCGAACATGGACCCCAAGCACCGCGACCGCATCGCTTTCGTCAGGCTCTGTTCCGGGCGCTACAAGCGCGGCATGAAAATGCATCACGTGCGGTCGGGCAAGGTGCTCAACGTGCACAACGCGCAACTGTTCCTGGCCAGCGACCGCGAGTTGGCGGAAGAGGCCTGGGCCGGCGACATCATCGGCATTCCCAACCACGGCAATCTGCGCATAGGCGACACCTTGACCGAGGGCGAAAGCCTGCGTTTCAGGGGAATCCCGGTGTTCGCGCCGGAACTGCTGCGCAAAGTACGCCCGGTCGATCCGTTGCGCGCCAAGCACCTGGGCCGGGCGCTGACGCAATTGGCGGAGGAGGGGGCGGCCCGCGTGATGAAGCCGATCATCGGCGGCGACTGGGTGGTCGGCGTGGTCGGCGTGCTGCAGTTCGAAATCCTGGCCGAGCGCATCCGCACCGAATACGACGTCGCCGTGCTGTTCGAGCCGACGGAGCTCTATACCGCGCGCTGGGTCGAGGGCGAGGGGGCGCTGGTGAAGAAATTCGGTGACGCCAACCGCCCGGCCATGGCCGAAGACCACGACGGCGCGCCGGTGTTCCTGGCCCGCAACGCCTGGCACCTGACCAAGGCGCAGGAAGACTTCCCCGACCTGGAATTCCGCAAGACCAAGGAACAGGCGGTCTAGGCTGCTTTTTCCTTCTGGCGCTTCTGTTCGCGGAAGAAGACGTAGAGCCCGCTGGCGACGATGATCGCGGCGCCGGTGATCGTCCATTGATCGGGGAAGTTTCCGAACAGCACGAAGCCGTAGAGCGTCGCCCATAGGATGGACGTGTAGGAGAACGGCGCCACCGTTGCCGCCGGCGCCGCCGTCAGGGCGCGGATGACGGCGAAATGCCCGACCCCGCCGCAAAGCCCCGAGAACGCCATCATCGCCCAGTGTTCCGGCGTCGGCGCCTGCCAGATGAACGGCATGGCGAAGGCCGGCAGGATGGCGCCCAAGGCGGCCGTGTAGAACAGCGTCGTCAGCACCGGATCGGACTGGCTGAGGAAACGGGTCGATATCTGGTAGACCGCATAAGTGCCGGCGGCACAAAGCGGCAGCAGCGTCGCCAGTTGCAGATCGCCCGTCGGGCGCACGATGATCAAGGCGCCGCAAAAGCCGATGACCACGCCGGCCCAGCGCCTGGGCCCCACCGGCTCCTTGAGGATCGGCATGGAAAGCGCGGTGACGATTAGGGGCGAGACCAGCATCATCGACGCCGCATCGGCCAGCGGCACGAAGATCAGGCCGGAAAAGAACAGTCCCGTGGTCAGGATCATCAGCACCGAGCGCAGGATTTGCAGGCGCGGATTGGTGGTGCGCACGATGGTCGGAATGCGGCGCGCGAAAATCACCATCAGCAACAGCAGGTGAAAGAAAAACCGCGCCCAGATCACCTGCACGGTTGGGTAATGCTGCACCAAGTGTTTTACCGTGGCGTCCATGGAGGCAAAGCAGAACATCGCCGCCAGCATCCATAGGATGCCCTGGCCGACGGCCGATGATTGCGTCGGCGATGGAGAAGGCGTAGTGACACTCACGGAAAACGGTCCCGGACCAAATGACAGCGAAGACCTAGCTTATGGGCCACAACGACAGCCTTGCCAAGCACACCGCGCCGCCGCCCGGTTTCGACCGTTGGCGCCGGCACGTGGCGGAGATGCTGCGGTTGGCACCAGTGATCGTGCTGGCGCGGTCCGGCATGTTCCTAGTGATCCTGGTCGATACCGTGATGGTCGGGCGCTATTCGGCGGTGGAACTGGGTTACATGTCCATGGGGCTGTCGCTGGTGCAGCCGTTGGTGGTGACCTCCATCGGCCTGATCATGGGGACGCTGGTGCTGAGCGCGAATGCCTTCGGCGCCGAGAAGTTCGAGGAGTGCGGTCGCGTTTGGCGGCGCTCGATGGTCTATGCGGCGGGGTTGGGCGGTATTGCGGCGGCGATTTCGCTGTTTGGCGAAACATTGCTCACCTGGACCGGGCAAACACCGGAACTGGCGCGCGAAGGCGGCAAAGTGATGCTGGTGCTGGGGCTCGGACTGCCGGCGCATCTGTTATTCCTGGCCTGTAGTTTCTTCCTCGAGGGTATTCGCCGTCCGGCACCGGGGTTCATCGCCATGGGTGTGGCCAACGTGATCAACCTGGGGCTCAATGGGCTGTTCATCTATGGCGCGGTGGAATGGATTCCGGGCGGCGCGCTGGGGGCGGCGCTGGCGACCACCATGGCGCGCTGGCTCGTCGCCGCGGCGATGGTCGCCTACATCCTGATGATGCGGGACCAGGAAAAGTTCGGCGTTCGCCGCCGCGCTGTCGGCGGCTGGAGCGCCTGGGCGAACCAGCGCCGGCTGGGATATGCCACCGGGATCAGCCTGGCGGTGGAATCGGGCGCCTTCACCGCCGTGCAGCAATTCGTCGGCTGGCTGGGGCCGTTGCCCCTGGCGGCATTCACGGCCGCGTTCTACCTGCAGATCGTGTCGTTCATGGTCGCCATCGGTTTCGGCGCGGCGACGGCGGTGCGGGTCGGCAATGCCCATGGAAAAGGCGATCCGGTCGACATGGCGCGCGCGGGGTGGACGGGATTGGCGCTCAATACCTGCGCCATGATCCTCGTCGGTGCCGCCCTGGTGGCATTCGATGCAACCTTCGTCGCCGGCTTCACGCGCGATCCCGCGGTCGCTGCGCTGGCGGTGCCGCTGCTGTTCTGGGTGGCGCTGGTGTTGGTCAGCGACGGCGCTCAGGCGGTGCTGGCCAATGCCCTGCGCGGACGCCAAGACGTCTGGGCGGCGTGCTACCTGCAAACCGTTTCGTTCTTCGGTGTCATGGTGCCGCTTGCCTGGCTGCTGGTGTTTCCGATGGGCCAGGGCGTCGTCGGTGTGTTCCAGGCAGTTGGAATCGCGACGTTGGTGTCCACGGCGTTGCTGGCGACGCGGTTTTTCACGCTTTACCGGCGTGACATGAGGGGCGGCGGCTAGCCTTTCGCGCAGGCGATGCAGGTCGGAACGGTGGGGTCGTGTTCCAGGCGTTTCAATTCGATTTCATCACCGCAGACGGCGCAATATCCGAACTCGCCCTCGTCGATGCGTTCCAGGGCCGCTTCGATGCGTTGCAGTTCCTGATGGCGGCGGCGTTCGGTTTCGACTTGCATGGCCTGCTCCTGTAAAGCGTCCATGCGCGACAGCCGCCCGACCATGGTCTGGTCCAATTCGACAGGTTTGCGCGCATCGGCGGTGGTTTCCGAATCGTGCTCGATCTCGGTGCGCAGCGCCAACAGGTGCTGGCGATAGGTTTCGATTTGCTTGTCGTCCATGGCGGAAGCCTGACACGCGACGGGGTTCCTCCGCAAGCCTGCTTGATCGCCGCTGCCGCTTGGCGTATCACCCGGCTTCATGAACGTCTTTCACAGTTTCCGCGCCGATATCGACGCCGCCATTGCCGCCCTGGCGGCAGAAGGCCTGTTTGAGACCGCGCCCGACACCAGCCGTATCGCGGTCGAACCGCCGCGCGATGCCGCGCATGGCGACATCACCACCAACGCGGCCATGGTGCTGGCCAAGCCGGCCGGGCTGAACCCGCGCCAGTTGGCCGAAAGCCTGCGTGAAAAGCTGTTGGCGCTGCCGTCGGTGGAAGAGGCCGAGGTTGCCGGTCCGGGTTTCATCAATCTTCGCCTGGCCGCCGATTTCTGGCGCGCCCAGGTGGCGGAGATCCTGCGCACCGGAAGCGCCTACGGCGACAGCCAATTGGGGGCCGGCACCAAGGTCAACGTGGAATATGTTTCGGCCAACCCGACCGGGCCTTTGCATGTGGCGCACGCGCGCGGCGCGGTCATCGGTGATGCGCTGGCCAGCCTGTTGGCCAAGGCCGGCTTCGACGTCACCAAGGAATACTATACCAACGATGCCGGCAATCAGGTGGCGGCGCTGGCGCGATCCGCGCACATGCGTTATCGCGAAGCGCTTGGCGAAGAGATCGGCGAGGTCCCGGAAGGGCTTTACCCGGGGGACTACATGATCCCCGTCGGCCAGGCCCTGGCCGAGCGCGAGGGCGACAAGTGGAAGGACGCCGAGGAAGGCGCCTGGATCGATATCTTCCGCGATACCGCCGTCGAAATGATGATGGCGAGCGTCAAGGATGACCTGGCGGCGCTCGGGATCGAGCAGGACGTTTTCACATCGGAGCGCGAACTGGTCGATGCCGGCGCCGTCGATGCGGTGTTCCAGGCCCTGGAGGAGCGCGGCCTGATCTATACCGGTGTGCTGGAACCGCCCAAGGGCAAGACGCCCGACGACTGGGAGCCGCGCCCGCAGACCCTGTTCAAGGCGACCGAGTTCGGCGACGACATCGACCGGCCGATGAAAAAATCGGATGGGTCCTGGACCTACTTTGCCAATGATATCGCCTACCACTTCGACAAGTACCGGCGCGGCTTCGAGGTGATGATCGATATCTTCGGCGCCGATCACGGCGGTTACGTGAAACGCATGAACGCCGCCGTTGCCGCGTTGACGGGGCGCAAGGATGCACTCGACATCAAACTCTGCCAGATCGTGCATCTGAAGAAGGGCGGCGAACCCATGCGCATGTCGAAGCGCGCCGGCACCTTCGTGACGTTGCGCGATCTCATCGACGAGGTCGGCAAGGATGTGGTGCGCTTCATCATGCTGACCCGCAAGAGCGACACGCAGATGGATTTCGATCTGGAAAAGGCGGTCGAGCAGTCGCGCGACAACCCGGTTTTCTATGTGCAGTACGCGCATGCGCGTTGCCGCTCGGTGCTGCGCAACGCCGCCGAGACGATGGCGGCCGCTGAGATCACGCCGGAAGCGCTTGCGAGTGCCGATCTGACGCCCCTGGACAACGCGGCGGAACTGGAATTGATCCGGCACATGGCGGCCTGGCCGCGCATGGTCGAGGCCGCCGCCGAGGCGCACGAGCCGCATCGAATTGCTTATTACCTGAACGATCTGGCGGAACTGTTCCATGCGCTTTGGAACAAGGGCCGCGACGACGCACGGCTGCGTTTCATCCATGAAGACGACCCGGCGCTGACATCGGCGCGCCTGGCGCTGGTGCAGGCAGTGGCGACGGTGATCGCGTCCGGCCTGCAGGTCTTCGGCGTCGAGCCGGTGGAGGAGCTTCGGTGATCGACGATGTGCGCAGGCTGAGGCAGTCGCTGCGCACGCTCGCCAAGACTTGTCCGCATATGGCCGCCGCCATCGAGCGCGATGGTTTCCCCGAACCGCGCAACCGCGAACCGGGTTTCGCGACGCTTCTCAACATCATCGTTTGCCAGCAGGTCTCGAAGGAGGCCGGCGCCTCGATATGGGCGAAACTGGAAAAGCGTTTGGGCGCGGTGACGCCGGAGAAGGTCGCGCGCGCGCGCGAAACCACCTTGCGTGCTTGCGGCCTGTCCCGGCCCAAGGTTCGCTACGCCAAGGCCCTGGCGCGGGAAATCACCACGGGCGCGCTCGACCTGGACCGTCTTGGAGAACGCGATGACGACGAGATCATGGCGGCACTGACGGCCGTCACCGGCATCGGTGCGTGGACGGCGGAAATCTACATGATGTTCGGACTCGGGCGTCCGGACATCATGCCGGGCGGCGACCTGGCGCTGGCGGTGGCGGCGGGGCGGCTTCTGGCCCTGGATGAGCGGCCGAACCCGAAGGAATTGGTGGCGCTTTCAGAACGTTGGCGCCCGCACCGGACCGCGGCTGCGATCATGCTGTGGCACGTCTACCGACGGGCACCTATCGGCGATTGACTGTTTCCCGTTTAATTTCCATTTCGAATCGTCTAAGTTACCGGCTTGGAACTGTTTTTCTGCTATCCCTGGGGAGGGGGGCATGATGCGATTCGGAATGGGCTTGGTGGCCGCTTCCTTGGCGGCAATTCTCATGGCGCCGGCGACCTTTGCCGCGGACGAAACGCCTCAGACCGGAAAAGCGGCCGAAGACCCGATGGAGGGTCTCAATCGGATCACGTCGGGCTTCAACCGGGTCGTGCGCGGCGCTCTTATCGATCCCCTGGTCGATGGTTACCAGGCGGTCACGCCGCAATTCCTGCAAGACGCGCTCGGCAATGCCGCCGCCAACCTGAACGAACCGGTGACGGCGGTCAGTAGTTTCCTGCAAGGGGACAACGAAAATGCCGAAGCTGCGACCAAGCGTTTCTTCATCAATTCGACATTGGGCTTCGGCGGCCTCGAGGACAAGGCCACGGAAATGGGTTACGAATCGCGCCAGGAAGACCTGGGCCAGGCAGCCGGCTATCACGGCACCGACGCCGGTACCCACATCGTGCTGCCGCTGTTGGGTCCCTCCAACACCCGCGACCTGGTCGGCGATGTGCTGACCGGATTGGCTAGCCCGGTGCCATTGGTCGGCAAGATTGCCCAGCAGGGCGTCACCTATTCGCAGAACCAGGACGATCTTAACGGCGTCACCCAGGGCGCGCTCGACCCTTATGTCGTCGAGCGCGATGCCTACGAACAGCACCGCCAGTTCCTGATCAGCAATGGCGAATTGCCGGGCATCAACAGCACCGATCTGGATGTCGCCGACTTCAAGTAGTTGTCAGGCGAACTTTCTTCATCAATGAAAACGGCGGCTCCGGGGAGCCGCCGTATTTCGTTTCCACATGCGGACGTGGTTATTGGCAGGTCACGGTGGCGTCCAGTTTCGCCTCGCGCCGGTACCAGCCGGGCAGCACGGCGATACCGAGCCGGCCGGTAGTGTTGCTCTTGGCCTTGACCTTGAACGAAGCATGTTGGCCTTCGGCCAGGCGCATGCGACGTTTGGAAATCATCCGCGCGGTGCCGTCGGAAATGCGGTAGATGGCGAAGGTGGAGGGCTTGGGCCAGGCCGCGCCGGCGTTCTTCACCTTGAACAGCGTATTGCCGTCCCGGCATTCGGAACTGACCTGGATGTTGAGCGCGCCGGCCGGCGCCAGCGCCGTTTCCGCGTCGTTGGCGGCGGCAAGGGCCGCATTGGAAGCCATCAGCGCAGCAAAAATAGCGGCCATCAAGGCCGTCATGATCTTCCCGGGTTTGTTCGGCATTTTTCTTCCCCTAATTCTCAGGTGTGCCTTGTTTGCAGGTCCATTCAGGACCGATCCGTCACCAGGATAGGGGGGAGGAGGTTAACAAACCGCCAATGCCGAGGCGGCCGTCAGAGGGTGTTCTTGACGTTGCGATCGGTCTGCTGGCGCAGGCGCTCCATCAACGTGTTGAGGACGGTGCGGATGACCACATCCGTCTTGCCCAGCAGCTTCGAAAAGGCGCTTTTGGGAATGATGACCAGGCGGGTCTTGCCGACGGCGATGGCCGTGGCCATGCGTGGCGAGGCGTCGATCAAGGCCATCTCGCCGAACATCTCACCGGCCTTGACCGCGGCCAGCATCAGTCTGGCGCCGGTATTGGATTCCTTGGTGATCTCGACCATGCCCGATTCGACGATATAGGCCGCCCGGCCCGGCTCGCCTTCGCTGAAGATGGTTTCGCCGGGGGTGAAGTCCCGGATTTCCAGTTTGTCCTCGGCCATGCCCGCCTCTTTTTCCGCCAAATGAAGGCGTTGCCACGTTCCCATGCGCACAAGAGCTCGATGTTGGCCCGTTCTGGATTGTCTCTTGGCGCAGCCATTGTATCTTACAGGAGCAATGTGCGGGGGCGAGATTTTTCCCCACGCAACTATCCGCGAGGACCAAACATGTCCGGGGACGTCCCCTTCGTTCGAGAGATCGAATTCGACTACGGCACGGTCGACCAGGTGTCGCCGCTGATCCGCCGGGTGATCGCGCAGAACCCATCGCCGTTCACTTTCCATGGCACCGGCACCTATATCGTCGGCCGGGGCGAGGTCGCGGTGATCGATCCTGGCCCCTTGCTGGACGAACATGTGGACGCGCTGATGGCGGCGGTTGCGGGTGAGACCGTCACCCATATTCTGATTACCCACACTCACCACGATCATTCGCCGGCTGCCGAGCCGTTCAAGCGGGCCACCGGGGCGCCGACCTATGGCTTTGGGCCGCACGGCCCGGGCCGCAGTTGGGTAGGCGTCGAGATGACCAACAGCTACGGCGGCGACTACGAGTTCCGCCCCGACCACCTGATTGCCGACGGCGACGTAGTCGAGGGCAATGGCTGGACGCTGGAGGCGATCCACACGCCGGGGCATATCGCCAATCACCTGTGTTTCGCGCTGCGCGAAGAGAACGCGCTGTTTTCCGGCGATCAGGTGATGGGCTGGTCGACGACCATCGTGTCGCCGCCGGACGGCGACATGTTCGACTACATGCGCTCGCTGGAACGGCTGTTGACCTGTGACGAGGAAATCTTCTGGCCGACCCACGGCCCGCCGATCACCGAACCGCGTGCGTTCATCGAGGCATTGATTGCGCACCGTATCCAGCGCGAGCACGACATCGGCCTGGTGATGGCGGACGGGCTCAGCCGCATTCCCGATATCGTCGAACGCCTCTATGTTGACGTACCGCAGCACCTGCACAAGGCGGCTGGGCGCACGGTGCTGTCGCATCTGGTGCATATGATCCAGACCGGCCGCGCGGTCTGCGATGGCGCGCCCTCGACGGAAGCCGAATTCGCGCTGAGCGGGGCGTAACGAGATGAAGGGACGAAACTCGAGATGCTGAACGAACAGGGCGCCATGCCGGAAAAGCCGGTTGAGCCGAAACCGGCGGCCACCATCATCCTGCTGCGCGACGGCGACGTTGGGCTCGAGGTGCTGGTGTTGCGCAAGGCGTTCGGCAAGCACTTCGCCGCCGGCGCCATGGTGTTCCCAGGCGGCAAGGTCGCCGACGAGGACCTCGCCTTCGCCGAAGCGCGCGGCACGGCCAGCGACAAGTTCGAAGTGCTGAGGACCGCCGCCGTGCGCGAAATGCACGAGGAATGCAGCATCATGCTGGCGCGCCCCGCCGGCGAGGCCGACATCCTGGATGCCGCACAAGTGGAGGCGCTGGGCGGCGGCGCCATTCTCGACCTGGCCGAAAGCGCGTCGCTCGATCTCGCTACCGACCAGTTGGTTCGCTTCGCGCACTGGATCACGCCGCCTTACCGGCCGAAGCGTTTCGACACGCATTTTTTCATCGCGCCGGCACCGGAAGGCCAGCGCGAACCTAAGGTCGATGGCTACGAAATCGTCGAGGCGCGCTGGCGCCGGCCGGGCGACATCCTGGAAGACGTGCACGAAGGCCGGCTCAAGCTGGTGCTACCGACGATGATGAACATCATCAAGCTGTCGCGCAGCGAAAGTGTTGGTGGAGCCCTGCGGGCGGCGAAACGCGCCACCATCAATCCGGTGACGCCGACCCGTGTGGAGACCGAAAACGGCGTCGAACTGCACCTGCCGGACGATTCCGGTTACGGCATCACCAAGGTACCGTCGGAGTATCTCCGTTCCGCTTAAGTGAATAGGGGGAGGGGGAAATGGTGCCGCCTGTAGGAATCGAACCCACGACCTGATGATTACAAATCAACTGCTCTACCAACTGAGCTAAGGCGGCGCCGGTTTCAGGCGACGACGTTATACACGTCCGTTTTTCATCGGCAAGCGGTTAGCGCTCGAATTCGTGTCGCGTGGTTAGCGCGCAAATTCATATAGCGCGATACTGGCGGCATTGGCCAGATTTAGGCTTTCCACACGATCATCCAGGGGAATGCGCACCAGGGCGTCGCAATGTTCGCGAGTCAGGCGCCGGAGTCCGCGGCCCTCGGCGCCGAAGACGAAAGCCGTGCGGCCGTCGAGGCGCATTTCGGAAAGCGGCGTCTCGGCCTCGCCATCGAGGCCGATGCACCAGAAGCCGGCTTCCTTCAGTTGTTCAATGCCGCGCGCCAGATTGGTGATTCGCACCAGCGGCACCAATTCCAGGGCACCCGACGCGGCTTTCGCCATGACGCCGGTTTCCGGCGGGGCATTGCGGTCCTGGACCACCAGCGCGTGCACGCCGAAGGCCGCTGCCGAGCGCAGCACGGCGCCGATGTTGCGCGGATCGTTGGCCTGATCGAGGATGGCAATGCAGGCGCGCCCGTCAGCCGGCACGGTTTCGAGCACGTCGGCCAGGTCGAACTCGGTCAGTGGCGCCACGAGAAGTGCTATTCCCTGGTGCACGGCGCCTTCCGGCAGCTCGGCCTCCATTTCCTGGCGGCCGACGCTTTTGAAAGAATGGCCGTCGAGCGCGTCGGGATGCGCTTCCAGGAAGGCGGGAGTCGCTAGGATATCAAGAATACGGCGGTTTTCGTTGCCGAGCGCCGCCAGCGCCGCATGAATGCCGAACAGCCAATAACGCGACGCGTGCGGGCGTGCCGGCCGGCCATGCGGTCTCCCTTGCGGCTTTCCGTGGCGCCGCGGACCTGGCTGCCCCCGGCGCCCGGCGCGCTCCGGCGTTGGTTTGCGCTTGCTCATGGGGGCATTTACCATGTCCGGTATCGATTGTCTGCACGCGTTTTGCGCCGACGCCCGGGAGGCGGCGCGCGATAAGCACATTCGCGTATTTTTGACGTTGACAACGCGCTGTAAATTCTCATATTTCGGGGCTCCCGACGCGTGTCGGCCAGCTCAATCGGCAGCTTTGATGGAGGGGTGCCCGAGTGGCTAAAGGGGACGGGCTGTAAACCCGTTGGCGTACGCCTACGTTGGTTCGAATCCAACCCCCTCCACCATTCCTGCCGGATTTGACGTACGCGCGTGGTCGGGACAAGGCGGACGTCCCCCAGTGAACCCAAGGGAAGCAAGGGTTTGGGGGCGTGCTTTGGCGGGTGTAGCTCAATGGTAGAGCCCCAGCCTTCCAAGCTGGTTACGTGGGTTCGATTCCCATCACCCGCTCCAGCCGCCGCTAGTGGAATAGGCGAAACACTTTGGATGGAAAGTAAGACGGACCATGGCCAAGGAAAAATTTGAGCGTACGAAGCCGCATTGCAACATTGGGACCGTTG
>JAYPEK010000004.1:0-143721 GCA_038125725.1 Rhodospirillaceae bacterium | reverse complement strand
TCAGGAAGGAGATCGGCCCGATCGCCAGCCCCGACTGGCTGCAGTGGTCGCCGGGCCTGCCGAAGACCCGGTCCGGCAAGATCATGCGCCGTATCTTGCGCAAGATCGCCGAAAACGATTACTCCAACCTGGGGGATACCTCGACCCTGGCCGAACCGGCGGTGGTCGACGACCTGATCGAGAACCGCCAGAACCGCTGACGGTTTCCCAGATTTCGAAATTCGGCGGCGGGGTCCGGTGCGGGCCCCGCCGTTTTTCTATTTACCGGCGCGCGCGCTCAACAGCCGCTCCACCCGCGCCAGGTTGGAGCGGATGACCTCGGCGCGTTTCACATCACCGAACTGCTGGTAGGATTCGGCCGCGCCCTCGAAGCAGGTCTGCGCCTCGCGCAACAGCGCCACCTCGGCGTTGCGCTTGGCCAGCGAAAAGCAGGCGGCACCCAGGTTGTTGGCCGTCTGCGCCCAGAGCTGCGGCGCACGGTCGCGCTTCCTGACCTCCAGCACCTTGCGGAACTTGGCCACCGCCATCTCCAGCGTCACGTTGCCCGTCACCTGTTCGCCGAGCGCCAGCAGGATGGTGCCGTACTGGTTCATCACCTCGGCCCAGCGCATCGGCATCGCTTCCTTGGTGTAGACCATTAGCGCTTCCTCGAAGGCCTTGCCGGCTTCCTGAAGGAAAGCGGCGCGGCCGGTGCGCATGGACAGCCGGTAGAGCACCAGGCCGTGGTTGATATGCGCCAGCGCCCAGTCGTAGGGATGCGTGCCGCGGCCCAGCGTCTCGGCGATTGACTGATAAGCGACGGCTGCTTCCTTCAAGACGTCGTCACTCTTCTCCGCGATGCCGCGCGCCTTCAAGGCCGTCGCCAGATGGCTCTGGGCCACGGCCCAAATGTCGGGCTCGCTCGCGGCCGGCGCCTTCTTTACCGCCGTGCGGTAAAGCGAAGACGCGCTGGCCAGGTTCTTGGCACCCTTGATCAGCCGGTATTGCGTCGAGAAAGCGTTGGCGAGATTGATCAGCAAGGTCGCGTGCTGCACGGCGGTCATGCCGTCCGGCTGATTCTGGGCGATGTCCTTGCTGGCCTGGATCGACCAGCCGAGCGCTTCCGAAAGATGCGTCTTCATCCCTGGATAGGTCGGCCCGACGGCGGCCAAAACGGCAGCGTGCAGCACCGGCGCCAGCGTCTCCACCATGGCGGCGGGAAGCAGCAGGGTGTCGCCCAATCCATAGGCGCCAGGCAGGTTGTCGGCGCAGGGAATCTTCGGGGTGAAGCGCAGACGCTCACTGTCGCCTTCCAACTCTCCCCAAACCAGGATGTCGGCGCCTTGATCGGCCAACATCTCCCTGCCCTTTTCCGCCGCCATCATCAGGCGCCGCACCTGGTCGGTATCGCGGGGCAATTTCAGCACTTGGCTGGCCCTGTAGACCTCCAGCGCCTCACAACCGGAAAGGGTTTCGCTGAGACGCCCGGTCAGCGCGCCGCCCGAATCGCCACCGATATCGGCGAGCAGAACCTTGGGGTCACCACTGGGCGCGCCGCCGGCAGGCGCGAAGTTGTTGCCGCCGACACGCTGCGGCGCCCGGGCGGCCTTGCGCCTGGGGCGTCGCGCGGTGCGACGCGCCAGGGATGGCGCCAGGAAACTGAACAGCTCGCGTAACATCGCCCCTCCGTCGGTGGGATAAAAAATGCCGCATGGTTCCCGGGGGCGCAATCCATGAATTCTTCGTGAACCTTGTCAAAAGTGTGATCCTCGTCACATCGGCAGATGCCCTATTCCCTAATAATGCCAATGGTTATAACGCTATCGAAATGAAATTCAACGATGCAGCACCCCGTCATGCCGACCGACACGATCCCGCCCTTGAAGCC
This sequence comes from Rhodospirillaceae bacterium, assembly GCA_038125725.1. Taxonomy (GTDB): domain Bacteria; phylum Pseudomonadota; class Alphaproteobacteria; order Rhodospirillales; family Casp-alpha2; genus TMED8. Next base: position 141,854 of record JAYPEK010000004.1, on the reverse strand, counting down.
ACCGACAGGCCATCCAAAAGAGGCCGTGGATTTGACCCAGTTGACCTATCTGGTAATCGACGATCACCGCTTCTCGCGCGCCCTGATCAAGACGGCGCTACGCGCCCATGACCTGACCAACATCATCGAGGCGGCGGACGCGCCTTCGGCGTTCGAAATCCTCAATGATCCGCAGACCCCGGTCGATCTGATCCTTGTCGATCACGAAATGCCGATACTCTCCGGCGTCGAATTCACGCGCATTGTCCGGCGCGGCATCGACGTCCCGGACCCGGAGGTGCCGATCATCATGGTTTCCGGCATGTCGGCCATGGAACAGGTGGTCGAGGCGCGCAACTGCGGTATTCACGAATTCGTCGCCAAGCCGTTCACGCCGGACGTGCTCTATAGGCACATCGCCCAGACGCTCTATTGGCCGAGACCCTTCATCCACTCCAAAGGCTACATCGGCCCCGACCGGCGCTGGCTGAACGAAGGCGCGCCGACGGGCAAGGAACGGCGCGCGGAAAGTTAAAAATCGATGCAGCGGCCCTTGCGCTCCCAGTCCCCGTAACGGGTCGGCTCCGGACCCTTGGGACCGCCGGTTTCGCCGGGTTGACCGGCGGCTTCCGGCTCGGGATCGGGCGAGGTGCCGGGCTCGGGCGGCGTGGCCGGCGCAATGTCGGGTGCCGGCGCGCCGCCGAGCACCGCCATCGCGCGGCTGAGGCGTGGTTTCGGTGGCACTGCGTCCGTCATGGCCCTTGACCTTTTTCCCTTGGCTGACAATTCAAGAGATGGCCCGTTTCGGCCGTCATTGCAACGCTGTTGGACAAGGGGGAACCCCCGATGGGTTACGCGCGCACCGCGCTTTTGCTGGCTGGGTTGACCGGCCTGTTCCTGGCCGCCGGCTACCTGCTGGGCGGCGAGGCGGGCATGATGTTCGCGCTCATCTTCGCGCTCGGCGGCAACCTGTTCGCCTATTGGAATTCCGACAAGATGGTGCTCGGCATGTACGGCGCGCGCCAGGTCGACGAGGTCAGCGCGCCGGCGCTGTACGGTATCGTTCGGCGCTTGGCGCGCCAGGCCGGCCTGCCGATGCCCAAGGTCTACATCATCGACAACCCGCAGCCCAACGCCTTCGCCACCGGCCGCAACCCGGAGAACGCCGCCGTCGCCGCGACCACCGGATTGCTGCACATGCTGTCGCCGGAGGAAGTCGCCGGCGTCATGGCGCACGAGCTGGCGCACGTGAAGAACCGCGACACCCTGACCATGACCATTACCGCGACGCTCGCCGGCGCACTCGGCATGCTTGCCAACTTCGCGCTGTTCTTCGGCAACAACCGCAACAATCCGCTCGGCATCGTCGGCACCATCGCAGTGATGATCCTCGCCCCCCTCGCCGCCATGCTGGTGCAGATGGCGATTTCGCGTACCCGCGAATACGCCGCCGACCGGGCCGGCGCCGAAATTTGCGGCCATCCCTTGTGGCTGGCGTCGGCGCTGCAGAAACTGGAGAACGGTGCGGCGCGCATCGACAACCCGACGGCAGAGGACAATCCGGCGACGGCGCATCTGTTCATCGTCAATCCGCTGCACGCGCGCGCGGTGGACGGCCTGTTCTCCACCCATCCCAACATGCAGAACCGCATCCAGCGCCTGCGCGAGATGGCCGGCGTCCCGGCTGGCGGCGCCCCGCAGCGCCGTCCATGGGGTTAAGGCCATGACAATTGAAAGGATGGGTTGAGGCCGCGGCGGTTTTGCGGCATCAAACCGCATGACCGATCTCGCCCGCAGCCAGGCCCTGGATGCTCTCGACCGCGTGCTGCGCGGCCGCCAGCCGCTGGACGCGGTGCTCGGCGGCCTTGAGGACCTGGCAGGCGCCGACGGCGCCACCCAAGCCTTCGCGCGCCGCCTGCTGACCACCACCATCCGCCGCCTGGGCCAGATCGACGACGTCATCGGCCGCTCGCTGGAGAGACCGCTGCCGGGCAAGGCGCATGTGGCGCGCAACGTGCTCCGCCTCGGCGCGGCGCAAATCCTGTTCATGGAAATCCCCGACCACGCCGCTGTCGATACCTCGGTGCGGCTGTTCAAGCATGCCGGCGAGGGCGGCTTCGCCAAACTGGTCAACGCCGTGCTGCGGCGGCTGACGCGCGAGGGCGCGGACTGGATCGCCGGCCAGGACGCGGCGCGGCTCAACACCCCCGACTGGCTGTGGCAGTCCTGGTCCGATGCCTACGGCGAGGTGACCTGCCGGCGCATCGCCGAGGCCCACCTGGTGCCGGCGCCGCTGGACATTTCCGTCAAGTCCGACCCGCAAGCCTGGGCCGAACGGCTCGGCGGCGAGGTCGTCGCCGGCGCCAGCGTGCGGCTCGGCGATCACGACGCGGTGTCATCTCTGCCGGGTTTCGCCGAGGGCGAATGGTGGGTGCAGGACGCCGCCGCGCGGCTGGTCGCCGGGCTGCTCGGTGACGTGCGAGGCAAGCAGATCATCGACCTCTGTGCCGCGCCCGGCGGCAAGACCGCCTCGCTGATCAATGCCGGCGCGCAGGTCACCGCCGTCGACAGGTCGAAATCCCGGCTCACGCGGCTCGAGGCCAATATGCGGCGGCTCGGGTTCGAAGCCCAAATCGTCGCCGCCGACGCCGCCAAGTGGCGGCCCGAGGCGCCGGCCGACGCGGTGCTGCTGGATGCGCCCTGCAGCGCCACCGGCACGCTCCGGCGCCACCCGGACGTGGGCTGGAGCAAAACCGAGGACGACATCGCCAAGCTGGCGGCGACGCAGCGACGCCTCCTGGCGGCCGCGTCCGAGATGGTGAAACCGGGCGGCACGGTGCTGTTCGTGACCTGCTCCTTGCAGCCCGAGGAAGGGCCCGGCGCCATTGCCGAAAGCCGGTCTGATGGCCTGTCTCTCGCCCCGGCGCCGTTTCAGGGGTTCGAGCTTGCCGGCCTGCCGGACGCGCTGACGCCTGAAGGCTGGTTTCGCTCGCTTCCCTGCCACATGGCGGAGCAGGGCGGCGTCGATGGATTCTACGCGGCCCGCTTCGCCCGCCTATGACATAAGGTCACGGCGGCTTTGCATTTCCGTGTGGATAAGGCTAAACAGCGACAAGATTAGATAGGTGGCAATGTCCGGATCACAAGGAACGCACGAGAGCTTTCAGCCGGAAAGCGAAGTCCAAGCGGGCTCGGAACGATCTTTCGGGATCGTTTTCACGGTCGTCTTCGCGATCGTCGGCGCCTTGCCGCTCTGGTCGGGCGGGCCGGTCCGATTCTGGGCGCTTGCCGTCGCAGCGCTTTTCCTGATCGCCGCTTTTGCCGCCCCGCGACTGCTGCGTCCGCTCAATCTTTTGTGGTTCCGCTTTGGCCTGATGCTGCATGCCGTGGTCAACCCCCTGGTCATGGGTTTGCTGTTTTTCCTGACCGTGACGCCGATCGCACTCATCATGCGCTTGATGGGCAAAGACCCGCTGCATCTGGGATTCAACGCCGACGCCCAGAGCTATTGGGTGGAGCGGGATCCGGACGAAATGGCGCCCGAGACGATGCGCCGTCAATTCTGAGGTTGGATAATGGGATTCCTCGCTGAACTTTGGTCGTTCTTGCGTGTCCGCAAGAAATTCTGGCTTGTGCCGATTGTCGTCATGATGGTGATTTTCGGCGGCCTGGTCGTCCTCAGCCAGGGCTCAGCGGTCGCACCGTTCATCTATACGGTATTCTAGAGATCGGCGTGCACATCCTCGGCGTTTCAGCTTTCTACCACGACAGTGCCGCGGCGCTGCTCTCGGATGGCGTAATCGTCGCCGCCGCACAGGAAGAGCGCTTCACGCGCAAAAAGCACGACGCCGGATTTCCAACCCAAGCTATCGAATTCTGTCTCGCCGAAGCCAGTATCGGGCTCGCCGACGTGGACTTCGTGGTTTTCTATGACAAGCCTTTCCTGAAATTCGAGCGGCTGCTGGAAACCTACCTGGCGTTCGCACCGAATGGGTTTAGATCCTTCAAGACCGCCATCCCGGTGTGGCTGAAGGAAAAGCTGTTCCAGAAGGATCTCCTAGGCAAACGCTTCAAGGAATTCGACGGAAATTTCGATCCGCAGAACAGGCTGCTGTTCGCCGAGCATCACCAGAGTCACGCGGCGTCGGCATTCTTTCCCTCACCGTTCGAAGATGCCGTCGTGCTGACAATGGACGGCGTCGGCGAGTGGGCCACCACCTCCGTTGCCATGGGCTCTGGCAACCGGCTCGACATGGTCAAGGAGATCCATTTTCCTCACTCGCTCGGTCTGCTCTATTCGGCATTCACTTATTACACCGGCTTCAAGGTCAACTCCGGCGAATATAAGGTCATGGGGCTCGCGCCTTACGGCGAGCCAAAATACAAGGACCTGATCCTGGACACCCTGATGGACGTCAAGGCGGACGGCTCGTTTCGGTTGGATCAGTCGTACTTCGACTATTGCACCGGCTTGCGTATGACCAACGAAAAATTCGACAAGTTATTTGGCGGTCCAGCGCGCAAACCGGAAGAGTTGCTGACCCAGAAGCACATGGATCTGGCCGCATCGGTGCAGGCGGCAACGGAAGAAATCATCCTGCGGATGACGCGCGCCCTGGCCAAGGAAACCGGGTCGAAGAACCTTTGCCTGGCCGGCGGCGTCGCGCTCAATTGTGTCGCCAACGGCAAGGTGCTGCGCGACGGCGCCTTTGAAAACATCTGGATACAGCCGGCGGCAGGCGATGCGGGCGGTGCCCTTGGCGCGGCGCTGGCAGCCTATCATCTGTTCAAGGGCCAGCCGCGCCAAGTAACCGGCAAGGACACCATGAAAGGCTCCTATCTCGGGCCGGACTACAGCCAGCAAGACATCGACACCCGCCTTCAAGCCGCCGGTGCTGTGTTTACGACCTTGGACGAAAACGCGGCCCTCGATGCCGCCGCCGAAGCGCTGGAGGCGGGCAAGGCCGTCGGCTGGTTCCAGGGGCGCATGGAATTCGGACCGCGAGCGCTCGGCGGGCGTTCGATCCTTGGCGACCCACGTTCACCGTCGATGCAGAAAACCCTGAACCTGCGGATCAAGTACCGCGAGTCCTTCCGCCCCTTTGCGCCATCCGTACTGCGCGAGGACGTCTCCGACTGGTTCGAAATCAGCGCCGACAGCCCCTACATGCTGATGGTCGCGGGTGTCAACGAGACCCGGCGGTGCAAAATGACCGAGGAGGAGGAGGCGCTGTTCGGCATCGACAAGCTGAATGTACCCCGATCCGAGATCCCGGCCGTCACCCATGTCGACTATTCGGCCCGCATTCAGACCGTGCACGCCGATACCAATCCGCGTTACCATGCCCTGATCAGCCGGTTCAAGGAGCGCACCGGCTGCCCGGTGGTGGTCAACACCAGCTTCAACGTGCGTGGCGAGCCTATTGTCTGCACGCCGGAAGACGCATTCCGGTGTTTCATGGGATCGGATATCGAGGTATTGGTTGTCGGTAACGCCATCCTGCGCAAGGAGGAGCAAGATCCGTCGCTCCGGCAGGATTACAAGAACGCTTTTGAGTTGGATTAAGTTATATGGCGCAAGGTCTGCGGTCTCGGATTTTCAGGAGCCGCCTCTATGACCTCAGCCTTGGCAGCCGACGTACCCCCCCCCAGTTCCTGCCGCCAGCCCTGCCCCAAATCGCCGCGCCCGACTCGGCTGAGGTTGCCGCTTGGCTGACGGCTTTTCCCCGTTGGCATGAGGAGGCCTGGCGCAACGACCGCATTGGCCAGAGACTGGCACTTTGGCTGACGAACTTCCAAACGGTGGCCGAAACCCCAGAGGAAACAGGCCTGCTCTTGCAGTCGCTCCATCGCCAGGCCGTACACCTTTTCCGCAACCGGCGCCAGCGACCGGAGACAGCGGGCTGCCCGCTGGAAACCTACCGGGGCTTGATCGCCGCCGCCTTGTCATTTCCCAACCAGCGCAAGAAGCTGCCATACATTTACCAGGAGTTCGAAGCCCATATCGCCGAGAACATTCTGCCTGACGGCGGTCACCGCGAACGCAACCCGGAACGGCACTTCCTGGCCTTGCGGACGCTCGCGCACATTCGTCATATGCTACTAGCCGCCCGGTTGGAACCGCCGCAAGCGCTGCAACCGGCCATTGACCGCATGGCGCCGCTGCTGGCCGCTCACACCCTCGGCGACGGTGGTCTGACGCAGTTCAACGGCGGCCATGCCCTGTCAGCGGACCAGGTCGGCGCCGTCATGGAACTAAGTGGCAGCCGCGCCCAGCCGGCCTCAAGCGCGCCGCACACGGGTCTGCATCGGCTAGCGGCGCAACGCACCCGCCTGGCGATCGACGCGGGTCCGCCGCGCGCCGAACCGCCCACCGCCGGGACACCGCCGCCACATGCCGGCTGCCTGGCATTTGAAATGAGCGTCGGGAAACACCGGTTGATCGTCAACTGCGGCGCGGCAGCGCAAGGGCGGGGCGGCGGCAGCGAATTGGCCGACCTCCTGAGAGCAACCGCAGCCCACAGCACCCTGACTTTCGCCAACACCAACTCTTCCGATGTGATTGCGCAAGGCATGGGCTCCCGGCGCATTCGCCAGGTCAATACCCGGCGGCGCGAGCTAGACCGCAACCTGCTGTTGGAATCGAGCCACGACGGCTATGCCGAACCATTCGGCGTGCAAATCTTCCGATCGCTGTACCTGGCACAGGACGGTTTGGATTTACGGGGCGAGGACGTCGTCCAGGCGGAAACCGGCAGCGGCCGTCCGTTCCATATCCGCTTCCATTTACATCCCGACATCCAGGCCTCCGTTGCGGAAGGCGGAAAAAAGGCGCTGATCCGACTCCCGACGGGACGCGGTTGGACCCTCATCGTCTCCGATGGCGACTTGAGCGTCGAGGACAGCATCTATTGCCCCAACGGCAAGCCGCAACGCACGACACAACTGGTCATCACCGGACGCCACGCGCGGCGCACGGAAACCGTCAAATGGCGCCTAAGCCGCGCCGGTTGAACCTTGCGCCCCGTCGACTAGGACCATGATGCGGGCGTCCGGGTGGCGGAGAACCATTGCCAGCGGCAAGTTGCGGTTGCGCGTGTCGTTCAGACATTCGGCATAGAGCGCGCCCTTATCCGCACCGGACACCAGAATGACGATTTCGCGCGCGGCAATCAGGCTCGGCAATGTGAACCCTACGCGATCTACCGGGTGCGCCGGCGCGCGCGCCGGCACCAACCCGAAGCCAGCGGCATCGCATTCGGGCCCGCCAGGAAAGATCGACGCAACATGGCCATCTTCACCAAAACCCAAGTAGACCAAATCCGGGGCCAGAACCGTCCGAGGCGTTTCTCCAAGCAGCCCGACGAACTTCGCCTTCGCAGCAGCATTCTGCAGCAGGGATCGACGGACCATGGCTTCATTGCTATCCGGGTCATCGATCGGCACGCAGCGATCATCCGTCAGCGTGACGGTCACGCGCTCCCAATGACATGGATATTTCGACAAGGCCGGCAGCACTTTGGCCGGCGTCCTACCGCCGCCGACGGCAAAAACACAGGCGGCACCATGGGCGGTGAATTGATCCAGCCTGTCAGCGAGATACCCGGCCAAGGCATCCATCGCACCGCCTTCTTTGTGGAAGATCTGCTCAGTCAGCATGCGGCGCATTCACAGGCGCCAAACCCGATGCCGGCCATCCAATTCAAGGTTGCGCCATATTCCCTTGAGATCAACCAACAGGCCATCGGGTTTCAATATCCTGCTGATGGCGTCCGACGAAAGCGCCTGAAAATCACTGTGCGCGACAGCGCCGACGACCGCGTCATAGGGAGCCTCGGCCTCCAATGCTGGAGACAGGTCGATATCATAGAAGGCCCGGGCGGCGGCAGCGGAGGCGACAGGATCGTGCACGACAACCGTATGGCCCTGCCTCGTCAGGTCGGTGATCAGGTCCGCGACTTTGGAATTCCGCAGGTCCGGTACGTTTTCCTTGAAAGTCAGGCCGAGCACCAGAAGTTTCGATGCGGGCTGAAGCCGGCGATTGATCTCTGTCGCGACAAAGCCCGCCATGCTGTCGTTGATCCGCCGTCCCGCCAAAATGATTTCGGGTTCATGGCCGGCGGTTTTCGCGGCATGCGCCAGGTAGAAGGGATCGACGCCGATACAATGCCCGCCAACAAGGCCCGGACGGAAATCCAGGAAGTTCCACTTGGTCCGCGCCGCCTCGAGTACATCGTGAGCGTCAATGCCCATACGCTGGAAGATCATAGTGATTTCGTTGATGAAGGCGATGTTGATATCGCGCTGCGCATTCTCGATGACTTTAGCTGCCTCGGCGGTCCTTATGTCTGGCGCGATGTGTATTCCGCTGATCGCCGAACCGTAGATGTCGGCCAACAGGCGCGCCACTTCAGGCGTTTGCCCGGAAACCACCTTGGTAATTTTATCGACGGTATGCTGGCGGTCGCCGGGATTGATCCGCTCCGGTGAATAGCCCAGGTAGAAATCCGTGCCACTTTCTAGTCCTGATGCGGCTTCCAATTCCGGTCCGCAAATGGATTCCGTTACGCCGGGATAGACCGTACTCTCATAAACGACCACGTTGCCCGGGGACAATACGGCCCCGACGCTTCTGCTCGCCAGCCTCAACGCCGTCAGATCAGGTTCATTCGCCGCGTCGATGGGGGTTGGAACGGTGACGATATAGATGGCGCAATCTTCGAGGTCGGTGGAGTCCGAAACCAATACCAGACGGGAGGAACGAAGCCGCTCGGGCGTGATCTCGCCCGTTTGGTCGATGCCTTCCGCAAGGTCTGTGACCCGAGCACCGTTTGCATCGTATCCGACCACGTGAAAATGCTCGGCCAATGCCAAGGCCAACGGCAGACCGACATAACCTAGGCCGACAACGGCGATCTTCGTATCCGGGCTCAATCCACTTAGCATCAACGATATCCTGCGGGTTCTGCTGGCCGCCTCCAGAAGGGCCTAGCTATCGGGTAGGGTAAAACGAAAGTCAACGGCGGAGTCCCGAAAGCCCGGTCCAATTAGAGCGCCCGGTTGATGAAACGATGAAGCGCCCAACTCACCGGCCCGCGAACGCCGGCATAAAGATGATTGCAAAAACGATAGGGATCGGCGTTCAGGCCTTGTTTGAACGTCAATATTCCCTCTGGGGTCTGAACCGGGTCCATACCGCTCACATCCATGTACCGGTATCCCTGACCGTGGACGATCTCAATCGCGCGCCAAAGCATCAAGTGCCCGGCGCCGAGCCGGCGCCCCTGTTCCGTGGTATTGCCGGCAAGATACTCCGCCGTCTCGCCATAAAAAGCCATCAGTACGGATCCCAGCAGTTCCTCTTCATGACAAGCCAGGACAACCAGCATTTTTTTCGACTTCGGTAGGGCGTCCTGCAGAGCACGCAGAAATGCTGGCGTTACCGATGTTTCAAACTGCTTTTCGGCGATCAATCTGCCGTGTTCGCGAAGAAAGATGTCGAAGTGTTGTTCATCGTCCCCCGCCCTTATGTCGATGGATTGTCGCTCCGCCCGATTCAGGTGACCGCGCCATTTTCGATTAAGCTGCGCGCGAAGCCGATCCAACGGTGGCCCGAGGTCGAGAACAGCCGACGCCCAGCCCAGGGTATCGGCCACCTGAAAGCCGGCTGCGCGCCAATCCGCATCGCTGAACGAGGCCTCGGAGACAGGCGGCGCCACTCTCAAATAATAGCCGCGCGCCGACACATAATGGGCGCGAAGCGCCGCCGCCAACTGATCACAAGTGTGGCCCTCGCTGCCGGGCAGGATCATCGGACCGCGATTTACCCAGGCAACACCGCCCATGCCAAACGGTAACGAGCGGACAAGACATTGCGCAATGCCGAGCGGTGATCCATTGTCTTGGATATACCCTCGTTCCACGCGCCATTTCGACGATTGTTCTTTAGCGGCCCCGTAAGCCCATGATTGCAAAAGGTTTGAGTGCGGCGAGCCTCTGGAAACCTCGCCCCATTCTTCGCGGGAAATTTCTTGCGGTTGGAACACGATCAAAGGGCAGCACCAAATGGGCGATTATGTGTCTGGGCCATTTAAAACGGCCGCTAAAATGGAAAAGATTACGCGTTAAATTACCCATACCGCAGGTATATTAAAGACCAAATGAGTGGCTTCTGGCCACAAACCTTAGAAATCCGCGCCATGTCGTCATCTGAAAATGCCCCTCAATCCAGCCGAATCGTGGACGCGACGCGACGCTCCGCCGAATTGGACATGTTTGGGTGCCTGGTCGAGGCCGAGGAGTCGCGGCGCGACGAAGACCGGCAGAAACGCCCCACGGACCTTGCTAGCTTTGAAAAAACCTATTTCGGCCCCGAAGTCGGTCCGATCCGGCGCTGTTTCGAGGCGAAAATGCACCGTGCGCTGGGCCAGGGCGGCGACCTGCTGGACTATGGATGCGGCGGCGTATGGTGGAAAGATCAATATTGGAACGCCGTCGATAGCGTCACCGGCGTGGAAGTTGACCGGGGCGCCCTTGAGGAAATCGAAGCGGCCTTTCCCGACGCGACGCTGCTCTACACCAGCACCGGCATCGTCGAAACCGACCGTCGGTTCGATACGGTTTTGAGTTCGAGCGTCGTCGGCTACATTTTGCCCGAGCAAGCGGACATTCACCTGAAAAGCTGTTTCGAATTGCTTAAGCCGGGCGGCCGCTTAATCCTTACCCGCGTCCTAGCCTATGGATTGATACCGCTGCTACGATCTCACCGGCTGGTCCATGTCCGCGGCGGGAGCTTCGTCTACCATTATACAAAACGCGAGCTCGCGGATACCGTAAGAGCCTGCGGCTTCACCAACATAAAATTCCAACCCCTGGGTGTCCGGTTGCCGTTCATCAGCTGGGCCGCCCAACAGAGACTTTATGCCCTGGCGCCATTCCTGATGATGGAGATATTCCCGCGCTTATTGCCGTTCTTAAGAATTCAGCACATGCTGACCTGCGAAAAACCCCAATAGGCCGGGCCATCGCTCCATGAGCATTACCTATGCGCCATTGCCGAACTGGCGAACGATGTTTTCGATCCTGAAGGGGCACTCATCGCGGCAATGGCCTGCCGCATCGGCATTCGCGAACGAGGACAAAACCATATTTTGGTATCCGCGCTCGGCGTTGATCCTGGCGGACATATGGCGAAGCCGCCGGTCGACAGTCGAGAACGGGCCCGGCACAATTTGGATCCCCGATTATTTCTGCAATCAATCCCTGATGCCGCTCCGCGAACTGAGGGCGGAGATTGATTTCTATCCAATCACCGAAGAGTTGGAACCCGATTGGGCCGCCTGCCGAGAGTTGGCGGGCCAATCGCCGCCCGGACTGTTTGTCCTGGTCCACTATTTCGGGAAACTGACCGACAGGGCCGAGGCACGCGCCTTCGCCGACCAATTCGGTGCGTGGCTGATTGAAGATGCGGCCCATGTCCTGGCTCCAATCGCCGAGGCCGATATCATCGGCGACTTCATCTTCTATAGCCCGCACAAGACCCTGGCGGTCCCCTCTGGTGCATTCTTGCAGATCGGCAACACCGATCTGACCTTCGAAAGACGAGGCCGCCCATCGGAGCCGCGGCCGCTGGCCTGGCTGATCAAACGGCTGTTGGAAAAACTCTCGCCCGATTGGTTGCGGCGGCGGCGATATGCGGCGGCGTTGCGGCCCTTCGATCAAGACCCGCCCGCACAACCTCTAGAAGCCGAAACCTCCGTTTCACGACAAAGCTTGGCGGGCCTCAAACAAATGAGCCAGAATCTGCGCGACTACGCCCAGCGCCGACAACGAAACTGCAACGCCTGGCGAAGCCTTCTGTCGGACCACTCGCTCGGCGTTGCGCCGTTCCATAAACAAGCAGCGGACGAAGGAACCGCGCCCTATAGATTTGTCGCGGCCGCCGAGACGCCCGACGCGGCGGAAGCTTTTTACGAACTCGTCCGCTCGAAAGGCATACCGGCGGAATCCTGGCCAGATCTACCGCCCGAAGTTCTCTCCAATGCAGGAACGCATGCATCGGCCATCAACCTTCGGCGGCGCCTGGTGTTCTTGCCCTGCCATCAGACCATCGAAACCCATGAGATTTCCCTGTAACGCTGCATACCGACCCAAAGCCCGAAACCCGCGCAGCCGCCTTGCCAGTTATACCGTGTATGCATACAACTTTCCTGGCACCATGATCCGCCGATAGGAACAGCCCGGTCTCCATGAAACTTTCCATCTTGATCCCCGTTTATAACGAAGAAAACACGATCCTGTCGGTATTGGAGCGCGTCAATGCCCAGCGCGATGACGATCTCGATTTGCAGGTCGTGGTTGTCGATGACGGCTCGCAAGATATGACAATCAAGTTGCTCGAGAGCCGTCCGGAGCTTTACGACATTTTCCACAAGATGGAAAAGAACGGCGGCAAAGGTGCGGCCGTGAAAACTGGATTGGGGCTGTGTACGGCTGATCACGTCTTGTTTCAAGATGCTGACGAAGAGTACGATCCGGCGGAGATCAAGCGTCTTGTCATGCCCGTTCAGCGGTTTGGCGCCGACATCGTGATGGGCAGCCGGATGACCGGATCGGAATTTACGCGGGTCCACTATTTCTGGCACCGGGTCGGCAATCATTTCATTACGCTGCTGTTCAACATCCTCCACAACACGACGTTTACCGACATCTATAGCTGCTATTTGCTGTTCCGGCGCAGCTATATCGATCCGGCCGAACTCAAGACCCTGGGCTGGGAACAACAGGCGGAAATCTTGAGCAAGGCGACAAAGCAAGCGCAGCGCATTTACGAAGTCCCGATCACCTATCAGGGCCGCACTTACGACGAAGGCAAGAAGATCCGCGCACACCACGTCATTCCGGTGATCTGGACCATTTTCCGGCGCGGGCTGTTCGGCTGATGGTTAGGTGAAATCGAAAAGCTGTTGCCGCGCCCGCCGGTACCGGCCGTCGAGGCCACCTTCCAACGTAAGTTCCCTGTAGGCGGCGGGGCCATGCAGGTCGATGTGATCCGCAAAGATCGCCGTCGGCCTTGCGCCGGCGAGGGTATTCAAGCCGCGCACGCCGCTTCGGCAGTACTTGAAATGCGCCTGAATGACCGCAAGGGCCTTTTCAGAGATGCTGGAGATATCGCCATAGGGAAAGGCGAACCAATTCGTTGGCGCGCCGAGGTGCTTAGCGAGGTCTTCGCCGCTGCCGGCGATCTCCCTATTCAGATCGTCACCTGACAATTCCGACAACTTCCTGTGCGTCTGGGTGTGCGCGCCTATCCGGTGCCCTTGTCCGGCAAGCTCCGCCAGCTGCTCCCAGGTCATCAGCGCGGGCGGGCTTTGCGTCGCGGGCATATCGCTAATGAACCGGCGGATAGCCGCCTGCTGATCGTCCCCGTCCATGCTAACGAGCGACGGGCAAACGAAAAAAAGAGCCTTGATACTTTTGGGCTCCAGAACTTCCTGGGCGATACGGAAATTGGATTCAAAGCCGTCGTCAAAGCTCAGGAGACACGGCCATTTGTCCGGCTTGCGGGATAACACGAGTGGCTTGGATGGATCGGCAAAAAAGCCTTCGACATCTTGTGGCGCGAGAATCCCGTGCCGGCGGTCCAGATAACTGACGAAATCCTCGAAAACCGCCCGGTCGCCGGGCCCGATGTCGTGAAAGATGAGCACCCGAAACCCTGGTTGCACCCCCGACACGCTCGCCAAAACCCGCCGGAAGAAACGCCACGGCCTTGCTATGCGATAACGAAGCATCCGGGCATCCTTCAACGATTACAAAGGCCGCGCCACGATGATCGGCCCTCAGTAATCCGCGTCATGCTTGGAGGCGACCAAGACGACCTCGGAAACGCCATCAAGGTTCGCCAGCTGCTCGCTCAGGCCACTCGGATCAACATCCTTTTTCATCACGATATCAAATGTCAACTTGCTGGTTTCCCTGTCGCCGGAAGGCTCAAGATGCAGCAATTGCGATGATTTCGCGAACTGATTGATGACGTCAATATACGCCGGCTGCGGCTCGCCCGCCCGGACCCGGAACCGAAGAATGAACTCGCTCTTGTAAAGCGACCCATAGTTGACCGAATGCAGCATCATCGCAATCGCCCCCATGAAGGCGACGCCGACCACCGCGAGAAAATAACTCCCCGTGCCGCTTGCCATGCCCGCCGCCAGAGAGAGGAAAACGTAGGCCGTATCCTTGGTGTCTTTCACGACGGTACGGAACCGAATGATCGACAGCGCGCCCACCAATGCAAAAGCCCGCGCCAAACTGTTTCCGATAACCATCATCACGATACTGACGATCACCGCGACGAACACCAGTGTCAGCATGAACGATTGCGAGTAGCTCAAGCCGCGGTGCGTCACCTTGTAAACGTGACTGATGATCATCCCCAGAATAAAAGCGATGCCGATATTCATCAGAATCTGGGATGGCCCGTAAACGGCGGCGAGCTTCTCAGCTTCGAAAAATTGCTCAACGGAATTCATAAAAACCTGCTTCTTACGTTAGGATAAATCTTCCGCCAAACCCGTGACTTCCATGCCGCGGCAAAATTTGGAAATCGACAAGCGCGTCAAATTCTGTGCCTGAAGAATGCGATGAAACCAAGCGGGGATGCGGCGATGGAATTTCACTTCCATGATCGTATAGCCGGCATCACAACTTAGCCATTGTCGTCGCGCGTCCGGGAAAATATGGCCCGACGGCTTGGCACGCAAGTCACCATCAAAAGTCACCCGGAAGTTGATGTCGTAGTTGCTTGTATAGGGACGCCGAAGGTAGTCCACCAATACGACGGGCGCCAAGCGTTTCCGCACAACTTGAAAAACGAAACCCTCGATAAACGGCGATCCCCGATGGCGCTCCAGCACTTCGAAAACCCGATCGGGATCAAGGAACATCGCAAGCTCATCGAAATTCACCTCGATCCGGTGCTTATAGGTTCGTTCGTTATGCCGCCCCTTTTCTTCGAGAAAAATCGGTAGGCCTCGGCGGAACTCGTCAGCGTAGGTGCGCAGGCGATATTTGCTTCGATTTTTTACGCCATCGATTTTTTCATAGTAGTTGTCCGATTGCGGATTATCGAAATACAGCGACCGCACCATGTACTGGTTGTCCAGATCCTCGCTGACATAACCATCATAACGCATGAACTGGGCGACATCGGCCTCGATCGCCTCGCGCAGATGCCGGTTCAGCAAATACTTGAATTCATATCTGGCGAAGTTCTCGACTTCGTCCCGGCGCTCGGCGCGCGCCATCATTGCATGCCTCGCTGGTGGCTCATCGACGGCGGTTTGATCTGCTCGAACGTCTTGGGGGGTATTGCCGATTGTTCGTTCGTTCTCGCGTCTTGGCGGAAATTGAAATCCGAAAATTCGTCAACCGTCACCTCGCCATCAATCTCCGGTTTCGTCGAGAACCCGCTATCCTTGATGTCGACAAGCGAGGTCTTGTCTGCGGAAAGCTTGTTGGTCTGACCGGAAAAAAGGACCTTGTCCGCAACGATCTTTCCACCGCTTTGATAGCGCCAGTTTTTCCAATAGGCGCTGAGTTGGGTGCCGTTGGAATCCAGGTTCGAATTCAGCATTCGCAGATCGGATTGATCTTTCGATTGCGCCCCAATGACATTGCGCGCCAGCCGGACGTTAAAAACCGACACTTCCGAACGTTCTCCAACGGAAATCCCCTTGTCGCCGGAGTTTTCTATCGAAACATCCTGGACTAGAACCGCCGACGCCATGGCGTCGATGCCGTCATTGCCGGAGGACTCGATGCGGCCGCCTCGTATCTGGACTTGTGAGAGATCAATATCCAACGCATCCGAGCTAGCGCTTTTCAGGTTCAAGTCGCGAAAAACGATCCCCTGGCTGTAAACGACATGAATCATGTCATCGTAGGTCGGGTCCGTCTTAACATTGCCTTCCAGGTGCAAACTCTCGAAAATCACGTCTTCGGTGTTGTGGACCGACAGCATGCCGATCACGCGCAGACCCGGAAAATCATCACCGCTGCCCCCCGCGGCGGACAAGTGGCGGACCCGGGACTTGGCCGTCTTGCGGCCGATCAGGGCAATAACGCCCCAAGGCTTATCCTTGACGGCTGGGTGCACCTCGACCGGCAAGGCACCGGAACCGTCGACATTCACGCGGTCCTTGAAAATCATGCTGACGCCGGGATGCAGCAATATTTGAGTGCCGGGGGCGATGTAAACGGGCTGCTCGAAGATCTGGTCTTCCGTGAATTCGACCCGCCCAGAGATCCGACGCTCCGGTTTGGCTTGTGCCGCGATCACTGGCCGGTTCCAACGTGCCGGCGCCAAGCCATCGAGCCGCTCCTGAACCGCCCAGGCCGCCGTCTCCCCGCCCAAGTTAACGTAGGAAATCCGCTGCGGCGCGATCGGCGCCGGTGCGTCGATCAACAGCCTAAACGTTGTCGGTCGAACATGCAGTTCACCCGAGGCGGCGTCCATTGCCGGCCTGCCCGCCGCGTTGTAATAGGCCCGGTTCGATGTCCAGGACCCGGCAATCTCAACGGCGCCATCCGTCGCCGTCATCGGCAAAGCCATGTCTTTGTCGGAAATGCGCCCGTCCAAATCGGCATCCCAGTAAACACCCCGGACGGCATGCGCGGCTTCGCCGAGCTCGATCCGGATCTTCTCCACGGGCATGGGACCGTCGAGCGTCAGGCTGACGGAACGGCCATCGTGCCACCAATGAAAGGGCGTCGGTGTCGTCAGGATCTTCTTGAGCCCGGCCGAGGTGTCGTCCATTTCAGCCAGGGTCTCCTGCCAGACCTTTTTCAGCCGGTCAACGTCGCTGAGAAACCGCCGGTCCGCGCCGATGGTGTGAATCAACTGGTGCATGAAGCGGTCGCGCGACATCGTCCGCTCCATGGCCGGCAAGATCGAACGAATATGATCGCCGGCGGCTTTCAAGATTTGCTCATCGAACAAGAGCCGCCGCAACTGTCGGTATTGCTCAACCAGGAATGGGCTGGACCGCAAATAAAGATTGAGCAGCGGCTGGGAACTGCGCTCCAGTCCGAGTTGCTTCTTGCGGAAATACAAGGCGCCGGTGTCGTGAATGATCGGTACGATACTCCCGTACCAGGGGTCCGCCGCCAGGCGCATGTTGTGCGAACGGTTGTTGTGCCAACTCTGCACCAGTATTTGGAAAGCCGAAAACAGCGCCCATTGGTCGAACGGGGCGATCTCGCTCAGCGCCTTGAAATCCGCCTCGGAAGTTTCCGCCTGCCGAACCAGGCTGAACAGGTGCTCCAAGTCCCGTTGATCGGACTTGGGAAACTGATTGAACACGGCCGTTTTCGTCCACAGGGCGGGATTGTTGAACAGGTCCGATTCCGAACCGTAAATCCGCTCCGAATTGTATTGCTCGCCCTTGTAGATATTCCCCGGCATTCGGCCTGCGTTTCTCAAGAAGCTCTCATCAAGATGCTCTGCCTCAAGATACAGCCCGTAACTCTCTTCATTGATGAACAGCTCAACCAAACGCACCTTGGGGGTCAGGATATTGGCCTTCCGCCCCAGCCAGTAAGCCAAATAGTCCCCCAGAAAATCCTCTTTCTGAAGGACGATGTAGTTGAAGGTGCGGATGCCGTCGAGGGTGCGTTTTCGAGTCGTCTTGATCCGCCAGGATTTCTTTTCGTACATCCAATTGATGGGATTGTCGCCCCGATGGCGCACCTTGATCTTCCGCAGGCTCGAGTCCGGATAAAGCATGTAGGCCCGCTGCCAGCGTTTCGTCGATGCCGGGATGTCTTCCATGAGCGAGGCCCGAGCGCGTTCGGGTACAAACAACTGGACCGCCGGCAATCCGGGTTCGGAAACGCTTTTGAAGGGCCGCGTAAGCTTGTCCGCGGCGAGATCGAAATAATAGGCGAACCAGTTGAACGGCTGGTTCACCAGATACAGGCTCGAAAATCCCCCCTGCCATTCACGATAGAGGATATTGATGCTGGCGGTGAAGAGCGCCAATGCCAGGCACAGTCCCGTTACCGCGAAATATCTCCGTCTCATGGCTACTGGGCCCCGGCCTGCTCAAGTAAGCCCGTGCACGCGGGAATATCCAAAATCCCGCGCCGGCCAAACCGCATCCGGATGTCGATGCGGTTTGCGGACATAACGCCGGTCTGCGACTGGTCTTTTGCTCTAAATGAAATGGTTTCGCCGTCCACGCCCTGCAAGCTGATGCGATTGCGCCGGTCGAAAAAACCGTCGGAGGGCATCAGCCAAAATGCCTCAGCGCCAAACCGCTGCTTTCTGTTGGCGCGGAAAAGCTCGATCCACTCAACATCGACCCAAACACTGGCCGGCGCCGCCAAATGCAAGCGGAACGTCGAGACATCCATGGTTGCGGGCAAATCGAAGGAATAGGTCCTAGGCACACCAAGCGATACCCCTTCATTGCCGACGAAAACCGACTTGCCGTCCAGCCTCGCCTCCAGGGCCATCTTCCGAATGTCCAGGCCCGCGAACAAGGGGTTGTACTCGTGCGGGTGAACCCCGCCGAACTGCGCCGAGCGGTATCGGCCGCACCAGGTCCGGGCGATGTCGGGCTTGCCGGTTCTTATCGCCGCCTGAACGGCATGGCGGTAGGGGCGCTCATCCGACGGGATCAACTTGACGGCTTGCTCGGCCACATCGAAGACTTGAGCGGGGTCCGTCTCCAGCAGAACGCGGCCAAGCCAGGACTTGAACAAGTGAATGTTGGCGTGCTTGTCGGCGAGGGCGCGAACGAACGGCAGCAGTGCTTCGTATTCACTCTTATACCGCGCGCGCTCAATCACATAGGCAGCGTTCTGGCTTAGGCTTGGCAATATCGTCGTTTGCCCCTGGCCTATTCGATTGGAAATATTGAGTTGCCATTCGAGCCAACCGGCCGCAGCAGAAAAATCACGCGACACCACGGACTTGCGGACAAGAAAATAGGTGGCGATCCCCGGCAGTTCACTGACCGCCCGAAAGCTGACCTGGCGAAGACCCGGACTGGCCAACAGCAGCACCACAGCAATTAGGGCGGGGACAAGGTACGCTGCCAGAACGGCCCAAAGGCACCTTACCATGAAATCAAACCCGTCCTTTTTTGGCGCGCGAATTGCTGGCCATCTAATAGGCCAGTTCGTCGCGTATGGCAAGCGTGGCCTGAGGAAGACGAGGTGGTTAACCTATTTGATTCGCATAATAATTCTCCTCGATTGTCGGATTCTGTCATTGACGTTCATGTGGTGAACAAGTTAGTGTTCGCGGCGTGAACGCTATCGTCATCGTCGGGGAAGGCCGTTGGACCAGCCGAACGCATCTCAATACCAGAGCTTCTCGAACGAAGCCGAGATCACCCTGGGCGTTCTCAAGGCCATCGAAGGGCGGCAATCGGTTACTCAGCGCTCTTTGGCGTCGGAACTTGGTATCGCACTTGGCCTCACCAATTCCTATTTGAAGCGTTGCATCAAGAAAGGCCTGATCAAGGTCAAGCAGGTCCCCTCAAACCGTTACGCTTACTACCTGACGCCAAAAGGCTTTGCTGAAAAGGCGCGGCTAACGGCGGAGTACCTTTCCGAATCGGTTCGTTTCTTCCGCGAGGCCCGGGAGGAATACAACGGACTGCTGATCGCATGCCGGGACAACGATGTCCGCACCATCGTATTTGCCGGCGCGAGCGATCTTGCGGAAATCGCCGCAATTTGCGCAGCCGAACTCGGCATCGAAATCACCGCCGTCGTGGATCCGAAATCGTCCGCCACGGCCATGGTCGGCTTGCCCGTCGCGCCGGCCATCGACCAACTGACCGAGCTCGACGCAATAATCGTTACCGATCTTTCGGACCCACAATCGACTTATGACGCCTATTGCAGGATTTTCGACCCCAGCAAGATATTGGTGCCGCCGCTGTTGAACATCACGCCGCAGGCGCGCAGAAAAGAAGAAGGGTGAGAGCGACATGCTGTCTTGGTTCGTCGTCCATACTCATGCCAACGCCGAAAACAGAGCCGCGATCAATCTGCAACGCCAGGGGTTTACGGTTTATTTGCCGCAATATCTCAAGAAACGCAGCCATGCGCGCAAGGTCGATTGGGTGCGTGCGCCGCTGTTCCCCCGGTATCTGTTTATCGGCATGGATAAGTACCGTGCCAAATGGCGCTCCATCAATTCGACGATTGGCGTCACCAACCTCGTATCGCGCGCCGGCGAGCCTGCTGAGATTTCCGCCGATATCATCGAGATGATTCGCTCCCGGGAAGACGAAAAGGGGCTTATTGGCAATCTGGGTCCGAGCACCTTCAAGGACGGTGACGCCGTGCGTATCGTTTCCGGCGCGCTTGCCGATCAGTCCGGTATCTTCCAGTGCCGTACGGGCGCGGAACGGGTCAAAATCCTGGTCAACATCCTGGGGCGTCCTGTTTCCGTGCGCGTACCGCACGATAAAATCTGCGCCGCCGCCTAGCCGGCCGGCGCAAAAACAAACCGTCGGTTCCGGTGGCCCTTGGTCACCCGGACTGCGGTAGCGTGGGAAAATTCCATTGGCCATTCCGTCAGGTCTGCATCTGTCATGAATCGCGTTCCTTCCGTTTCCGTCGTTATTCCCGTCCACAATCAGGAGATGTACGTCGGCCGCTGCCTTCGGTCGATTTTGAACCAAAGCCTGAATCGCGAGGACTACGAGATTATCGTCGTTGACGATGGCAGCACGGACCGCTCACTGGAGGCGCTTCACCATTTTCAAGGCGACATCCGCCTGATCAGCCACGGCACTTGCCAGGGCCTACCCGCCGCCATCAATAGCGGCGTGCGCGAAGCGCGCGGACAATTCATTGTCCGGCTTGATTCCGACGATTATGTCCACACCGATTTCTTGAAAATCCTGGCGCTGTACCTTCGCATGAACAGCCACTTCGATGCCGTTGCCTGCGACTATCTGCTGGTGGATGATCACGAAAATATCCTGCACCAGGCAGATTGCTCGCAAGAACCGATTGGCTGCGGGATCATGTTCCGGGTCGAGCAGCTCATTGATATCGGGCTTTATGACGAAACCTTCCTGTCACGGGAAGACGAGGACCTGCGTATCCGGTTCTTGAAAAAACACAACATTCACCGGGCAGCGCTTCCGCTATACCGCTATCGTCGGCATGGCAACAACATGACCAACAACCAAAACCGCATGGATCACTTCCAGAAGATTCTCGATGAAAAACACGGTGAGCCAGAGAATGAGTAACGCCAACAACAGCAACAACCCCAAGGTGCCTTGGAGTGGCCGCGGCTCGCGCTACACCGACCAGGATATCGAATATATCGTCGAGGCCATCCGCACCGCCGACCCGCTGACGCAAGGGCGGTATCAAGCCGAGTTCGAGGCGAGGTTCAAAGCCTATACGAATAGCGATCACGCCTTCGCCGTTTCAAGCTGCACGGCGGCGCTTCATTTGGCGGCGGTCCTGTCGCGGATTGGCCCGGGCGATGAAGTCATTTTGCCCGCCCACACCTTCGCCGCGAGCGCCATTCCCTTCGCCCACATGGGCGCGAAACTGGTTTGGGCCGATATCGACCCTGATACGCTGGTCATTTCGCCAGAGGCCATTAGAAGTGTTTTGTCCGATCGCACGCGGGTTGTCGTCGTTGTCCATCTTTACGGCCTTGTTGCCGACATGGACCCGATCATGGCCCTGGCCCGAGAACACGACCTGCTGGTCGTCGAGGATGCGGCCCAGGCCCTGGGGGCGACTTACAAGGGCCGGCCCGCCGGCTCCATGGGCGATTTCGGTTGTTTCAGTTTTCACACCCACAAAAACATCTCGACCCTGGGTGAAGGCGGCATGCTGACCTTGAAGGATGACAATCTTGCCGCCGCTGCGCCGGGCTTCCGCCACAACGGCATGCGGCCGTTCGAGGGAGTGCGGCCCCAATATTGGCAACCCGCCATGTCAAATGTCGACTTCGACTGGGAAGGCATCTGGCCCTACAATTTCTGCTTGGGCGAAGTGCAGTGCGCGGCGGGTATCGTGCAGTTGGACCGGGTCGACGAAATGAACCGTCATCGCCGCGAGCGCGCCGAGCATTTCATGCGGGAATTGTCTGACTACGGCGAACTGAGGTTCCAGGCCACGCCGCCGGACCGAGAAAACGTCTACTATTGCCTTCCCGCCCGCTATATCGATCCTTCCGGCCGCAAGACCCGGGATGACTTCATGGCGCGCATGGCTTTCCATCATCAGGTCAAGATGGTGGTCCAGTATTACCCGCTGAACCGCTACCCGATGTTCGAGAAAGCGGGCTTTGGCGAAGCGGATATTCCGGCGACCGATACCTTCTACGACAACATGGTTTCTTTTCCCTTTCATGAATGGATGCCGGATGACCAGTTCTCGTACATGCTCGATTCGACTCGCGAGACCTTGGACTTCCTGCGTTCCTGAGGCGGCATAACATGGCGTTCGCAACAAAAACCGTTGGTGAATTTCTTTTCGGGCCGGGCTCGATCGACGAGCTCGGCGGCCTGCTGGCGACGCGCCGCCAGGGGAATGGCGTTGTCTTTCTGATCGATCATTTCTTTGACGGGCACCCCTTGGTCGACCGGCTGCCAATTGAGCCGACAGACCTTTGCCGCTTCGTCGACACGATCGACGAACCGACAACCGATGGCGTTGACGCCTTCATCGCCGACATCACGGCAAATGGCGGCGGTGAATGGGATGCCGTCGTCGGTATCGGCGGCGGCTGCACGCTGGATACTGCGAAGGCGGTATCGAACCTTCTCGGCAACGGCGGCCAGGCTGCCGACTACCAAGGCTGGGACCTGCTGGCGAAACCCGGGGTATTCAAGGTTGGCGTCCCAACGGTGTCCGGCACCGGCGCCGAGGCGTCGCGGACCTGCGTCATGATGAATTACGGGAAGAACCTGAAGCTGGGCATGAACTCGGACTTCACGATCTTCGATCGCCTGGTCCTGGACCCGGAACTCACCGCCTCGGTCCCGCGCGAGCAATACTTCTTCACGGGCATGGACACCTATATTCATTGCATCGAGTCGCTGAACGGCCGGCACCGGCATCCGCTGGCCGATGCCTGCTCGCGCGAGGCGCTCAATCTTTGCCGGGAAGTGTTTTTGTCGGACGACATGATGTCGCCGGACAACCGCGAGAAGCTGATGGTCGCGTCCTACCTGGGCGGTTCCGCGATCGGCAACAGCTTCGTCGGTGTCGTGCACCCGCTGTCCGCCGGCCTAAGCATGGTTCTGGGACTGCATCATTGCGAGGCCAACTGCATCGTCATGAACCAGATGAAAGACTACTACCCCCGTGAAACCGCAGAGTTTAAGAAAATGGTGTCGGCGCAGAGCATTCAATTGAAATCCGGCCTATGCGAAGGTATGGGAGAAAACCAGTTTCAAACGCTGCATGGCGCCTCGATCATCCATGAGAAACCCCTGGCAAATGCCCTGGGCGACGACTTCAAAACCATTTTAACCGCGGCGAAAACCCGCCAATTGTTCGGGAAAATGTAAATTGACCACCATGGCCGGCTCACCGGAAATCACGCTCGGCGACATACACGTCAATCGCCGCGCCCGCCCCTACGTCATCGCGGAAATCGGCGTCAATCACGAAGGTTCGATGGAGACGGCGAAGCGCCTGATCGAACTGGCCAAGGAAGGCGGCGCGCACGGGGCGAAATTCCAGACCTACAAGGCGGAGACGCTGGCCGCCAAGGAAAGCCCGTCCTATTGGGATCTTTCGGCCGAGCCCACGGACAGCCAGTTCGCCCTGTTCAAGAAGCACGACAGCTTTGGCGATGATGAGTACCGGGAGCTGGCCGCGCATTGCCGCGCCGTTGGCATCGATTTTCTTTCCACCCCCTTCGATGATCACGCGGTTACCCTGCTGGAACCACTGGTGCCGTTTTTCAAGATCGCCTCGGCGGACATCACCAACCCGCCCTTGCTGCGACGGGTCGCACAAACGGGCAAGCCCGTGATCCTCTCGACGGGCGCGTCGACGATCGACGAAATCAGAGGCGCGGTGGACGTCCTCGAGGCGGCCGGCGCAACCGACATCGCGTTACTGCACTGTATCCTGAATTATCCATGCTCCTATGAGAACGCCCATCTGAGCATGATTTCGGGCTTGGCCGAAGCCTTTCCCAAGTTTGTCATTGGGTACTCGGACCACACCCACCCCGACCCCAACATGACGGTGCTAAGTGCCGCGGTTGCATTGGGCGCGCGCATTATCGAAAAGCACTTTACGCACGATAAGTCACTGCCCGGCAACGATCACTATCACGCCATGGACATCGACGACTTGCGCTGCCTTTCAGACAACCTGGACCTGCTGCACAGTGCATTTGGCGACACAGGGAAAGCGCCGCTGGAATCGGAGGACATCTCGCGGCTGAACGCGCGCCGAAGCATCGTGACGGCGCGCAAAATCTCGGCGGGAGAAGCGATTCAAGCCGATGCGATTATTCCCAAGCGTCCGGCGACCGGCATCAGCCCCATGCACTGGGATCAGGTGATCGGACGCACCGCTTCGCACGATCTCGACGAAGACCATATTCTGACCTGGGACGATTTGGCCGAAGAATCCGCCTGAATGTCTACCGGCTCCAAGACCGCCGTCATCGTCCAGGCGAGGATGGGCTCTGTCCGCTTTCCCGGCAAAATGATGGCGCCGCTCTGCGGCATACCGATCATCGAATGGGTGCTCAGCCGGCTGTCCCGGTGCCAGAAAGCCGATACCGTCGTTCTGGCGATCCCAGACACACCTGCGAATGCCCCCCTGCAGGAGATCGCGGGCCGCCTGAATGTCACGGCGTGGCGCGGTGACGAGGCGGACGTGCTTGGCCGGTTCGTCGGCGCGGCAACTGCGGTGGAGGCCGATGTCATCGTGCGCGTATGTGCCGACAACCCCGTCGTCGACCCGGAGGTGATTGATTTCGCCATTCAGTCCTATTATCAACTCGGCGTCGATTATGTGTTCAATCACGTCCCGCGGCTGGATTGTCTCTATCCCGACGGGTTGGGCGGCGAAGTCCTCAGCGCGGCGCTGCTCCGGGAGATCGACGCAAACGCGACGGCGCCGTCGCACCGTGAGCATGTGACCAGTTATTTGTGGGACAATGCCAAGCGGTACCGGATGATGGCGGCGCCTTGCAACGAAGCGTGGCGCGCGAATGGTGATCCGATTCGGTTGGATGTCGACGAGCCCCAGGATTTGGAACACCTTCAATCCTTGCTTGAAGGTGTCTCACCCGATATTTCCGCCGCGGAGATTTTGCGAATTTGGCGATCGGAAGCACACTGGCGCGCCGCGAACTGACTTACAGACAAGCGAATTTACGATTTTTCCCTGGCAACCCTGTGCACCGCAACCACCTTATAGACACCCATAGCTCGCTTCCCCAATCGGCGAAAAAGGAGCATTGTTAAGGCCCATGCGATTTTTCATGCTCTATTCCAATCAGTTTGCCGTCGGCAACAAGCCGATCGGCATCGCGTCCCTGGCAGCGATCATGAAGCGCGCCGGGCACGAGTTCGAGCTTTTCGATTGCACGCAGTTCCGGCTGCTACGCGACGAGGCTGGCTCGAACAGCGATAACGATTGGAACCTCGCCGGCGCCAAGACCATTGCCTTTAAAGAACCCATGAACCCGGAGATGCTTCCCGCCCGGGAGCCGATCGGCTACCGCGCCCTGGTTGAACGTCTGATCGCCCGCATCGACGCCTTCAAGCCCGACATCATCGGCTTGAGCGCGCTGACCGACGATTTCCCGTTGGGGCTGGGCCTGATGCGTGCTGTCAAACCGGTGTTCCCGTCAATCCCGACGATCGTCGGCGGAGTCCATGCCACCGTCGACCCGGAGGGCGTCCTGCGAGAAGAGTGCTTCGACATGGTCTGCGTCGGCGAGGGCGAGTACGTCGTGCTGGATATCGGCGAGTGCATTGACCACGGCAAGCCCTTCGACGGCATCAGCAATCTGTGGATCAAAAAACCGGATGGATCGACCGAGCGCAATTCGGTGCGCCCCTATGAACAGGACCTGGATAAGTTTCCGGTCCCGGACTGGTCGATCTTTCCGGAAACTTCTTTCTTCAAGCCGTTCCTGGGCGTGGTTTACAAGTACGGCGACTTCGAAATGAGCCGGGGGTGCCCCTACAAGTGCTCCTACTGCATCAACGTGCAGTTACAAGAGATCTACCGCTTCGCCGGCTCGCATAACTACCATCGGGAAAAATCCATCCCACGGGTCATCAGCGAGATTTCGGGCGCCGTCGAAGAATACGGAATCGAATTCCTTAAATTCTGGGATGAAACTTTCTTGCTGATGAGCCAAGAACGGATGGAGGAATTCCGTGATCTCTATGCCGACTTGCGGCTGCCCTACGTCATTGAAACAACGGGTCAGAGCCTGACGCCTTTCTCCTCGAAAATCCTGCAGGACACCAATTGCAAAAGCGCATCGCTCGGCATGGAGACCGGCAGCCCGGACATGCGCAAAGGCATGCTGAGTAAGCCCGTCGACAATGACGTCTACCTGCGGGCCTTCAACTTGATGGAACAGCATGGCATCCAGAAGGTATCCTTCAACATGATCGGCTTGCCGGGCGAAAGCCCGCAGGACATCTTCCGGACGATCGCGCTGAACCGGCTTGTCGGAACCGAGACGCAATCCGTCGGTATCTTCTACCCCTACAAGGGTACGCCCATTCGGAACATGCTGATCAAGCAAGGCTTGCTCGACAATGATTTCGAATACCATGATCTCCGTGACTACGACTTCAACACCTTCACGGCCGGCAACCGGTCTGTCGTACGGTTCAAGGATATGGATAGCCGGCTACTCAATCGGTTGTGGATGCTGTTTTCCAGTTATTGTTTCTGGCCGGTACGGCTGTTCCCACTTATCGACTACGTGAAAGACAACGATGACCCGTTTGCCGTCACGCTTTTGAACAATATCCAGGACGTGACCTATCATCGGAAGTTCGGCGACTGGCCGTCCGAACGCGCCGCCGACGGCGCGGCATCGGTGTCGCAAGACGAACAGCCGGCGCCCCCTCCGGTTTTTGGCGATCCCGAAATCGATTCGTTTGTCCAACTGATCAGCGGGCATTGGCGGGGTCCGGACTATGACAAGCTGATCCAGCTCCTGGTTCAGATCGCCGACGGGACCCTGACGCCGCAAGTGGAAATTCCGGAAGACCATGACGAATTGGCTGATTGGCTCGACATCAGCGGCCAGACCAAGGACGAAAGCCGGCTGATCAGGGCCGAGCTCCGGCAAATGGCGCAGTCAAACTCCAAGTCCTACGACTCGGGGACCTACGCCGCCGAGTAACGCCGCCGAACGCCTCCTTCACACTCCAATCGCGAAGAACACAGTGCACGACCTTTCCTCAGACCAGGTGCAGACTCTGGGTGCTGAAATGCACGAGATGATGACCCGGCTGTTTCCCATTTGCCGCAGCATTACGGGAAACGGCGTCCGGGAGACCTTTGCCATTCTCCAAGATGTCATCGGCCTTGATGTGCACGAGGTGCCGAGCGGCACGAAGTGCTTCGATTGGACGGTCCCGGACGAATGGAACATCAAGGACGCATACGTCAAGGCGCCGGACGGCCGGCGAATCATCGACTTCCAGAAATCGAACCTGCACGTCATGGGATACAGCACGCCCGTCGACGCGAAAATGAACCTGTCGGATTTGAAGCCGCACCTCTATGCGGAACCATCCCTCCCCAATGCGATCCCGTACCTGACGTCCTACTATCAGCGTCGCTGGGGGTTTTGCCTGAGCCAGACAGCTTTGGACGCGATGCAGCCCGGCCCTTACGAAGTCAAGATCGACAGCACCCTGGAGCCCGGCTCGTTGACCTACGCCGAAACGCTGATCCCCGGCGATTCCGAAGAAGAAATCCTGTTGTCCACGAACGTCTGTCATCCGTCGCTCGCCAACAATGAGCTGTCGGGACCGGTGTTGACGGCGTTCCTGGCCAGACACATCGCTCAGCTTCCCCGGCGGCGGTATAGCTACCGCGTCGTCTTCGTCCCCGAGACGATCGGCATGCTTGCCTACCTGGACCGCAATCTGGACGCCATGCGGTCGAAGGTGGTCGGCGGCTACCATGTCGTCTGTGTCGGCGGTCCCGGCGATTTCACCTACATTCAATCCCGGAACGCCGACTGCCTGACGGATAAGGTGACGGCGCATATCTTGAAACACGCCTGCGACAACGCCAGCATCGATAGCTATTCATTGCGCGGCAGCGACGAGCGGCAACTTTGTGCACCCGGCATCGATATGCCCATCGGGACCCTGACCAAGACCAAGTTCGAAAATTATCCCGAGTACCACACCTCGCTTGACGATTTGGACTATGTGCGCCCGGAACACATGGGGACGGCTTTCGATGTTTATTGCCAGTGCCTCGGTCTTCTTGAGCAGAACCGCCATTACAAGGTCACGCAGTTGGGCGAACCCAATCTCGGCTCACGCGGTTTGTGGCCGACCATCGGCGGTCAGGCCTATCGCCAGGAACTGGTGCATCAACTCCTGGCGCTTCTTGCCTATGCCGACGGGGAAAACGATCTGATCGATATTGCGGAGCGCCACGACATGCAGGCATCGGTTTTGTATCCGGTCGCCGAAACCCTGCACGAGAGAGGCCTGCTGGAAAAATGAAGCAGGCGGCACCGCTCAGTGAGTTCACCCCATCCCCCCGGTTGTGGCTGCATCAGGTGGATGAAAGCTTCGATCCGGAAACCGATGCCGTCATCGGTCCCTGGTGCTTTCAAGGCGTTGAGGACAAGCACCCGGAGTGGACCCGCCTGCCTTTCGGTTCGCGTTTCGAAGACGGCGTGGAAATTTATCAAGCCGCGAACGACATCCGCGTTTTCGCGAATGCATTGGTCCCGCCGTTCGCCGAACGGCTCAATCGCCAGCATGGCGTTTCGCATGGCCTGGAGTACTGGCGAACCATTCTGCTGCCTTGGTTGATCTTCGTGCTGCCGGCCATTTACCGACGCTATGTTGAAATTGCCGATTTCGTTTCGAAGAATCATCAGGTGCCCTATAGCGTCGCCATCGACGACGCGGCATTCGATTGGCGGGCCGCGAGCCTGCGGGATCTCTGGCACGACGTCTTTGGCGACCATGGTTTTCATTTTTGGCTAAGTTCCAGAATTCTGGAACGCATCCATCCGCCGGATTGGACGCTGGAACGAGCTGCGGCCCGCCATCCAGGACCTGACCGGCCTGCCGCCGGCGCCACGCAGAGAAATTTGGCGACGGCATGGAAGGCAAAATCCCGCTGCCGCGCCGTCCCCGGCGTGCGGCAATGGCAAGTTCCGTTGTCGCTCCTGTTGAGCGCTTTGCCGCGCAAGCAAAAACGGCCCTATGCGCCCGCGCCGGAGCTGGCGGCCAGCCAGGCCGCCTTGCCCGCTCCCTTTACGAAGTTGATGGACGATATTCTTTGGCCGCTGTTGCCGGAGACCTTAACCACCGGCTTCTCGGACATCGACCGGCAGGCCCAGAAGCACAAGTTTCGCCCCGGAAAGGTCAACCTGGTCGGCCCGGTCCTGATGCTCGACGAAGAGGAAAAATTCCGGCTTGCCCATGCGCGCGAACAGGGAGAGCTGGTTGTCTGTTCGCAGCACGGTGGACAAGGCTATCAACTGCTGCCCCTGCCGCTGGCCGAAACCGAGTACAAGCAAGATGCCTATCTGACCTGGGGCTGGACTAATCAAAACAATCTGGATGGCAATTTCATCCCCGTCCCGTCGCCACTGTTTTCGCGTTGGTCCGACAAGCATCGCGAAAAAGACGAGCGTCTGCTGCTCGTCAGTACAGACCTTCAGATGTATTCCCAGAGGCTACAGACGACCGAACTCCAGGGCGCCTTTTGCATCGAAAACCGCGACCAGAAAAAGGCGTTTCTAGCCTCGCTGCCGCCCGACATCCTGCCGCGCACGACCTATCGTCCCTATCCGAAATCGAGAGGCGCGCTCGAAGACGAAACCTATTTGCAACGCTTTGCGCCAGAAATCTCCATCGCGGGACCGGAAGTTTCGCCAAGGGCGCTTCGGCGCCTGATGCTGCGCTGCCGGCTGTTGGTTGTCGATCATCCGGTCACCACCTTCAGCTTCGCGATGGCGGCGAACGTGCCGTGCATCGGATTTTGGAACCCGCGGGCTTGGCCGATGACGCCGCAGTCCGGCGATATCTTCGCCGCCCTTTCGGACGCAGGCGTCATCCAACACAGCGCGGAAGAGGCGAGCCAGCATGCCGGCGAAATCTGGAACGATGTCGATTCCTGGTGGAGAGGCCCACAAGTCCAGTCCGCACGCATCGCATTTTGCCGCCAATACGCCCGGACCGACCGGTTCTGGTGGTGGCAATGGGCCAAGGCCCTCTGGAACCTGTAGGCAATGCCGGCACCGGCCCCTCTCTTCAACGACCAAGGCTTTTCATGAACTATATCGATAATCCGACTTTCATCTGCGGCCACCGTAAGGGCGGAACGACCGTCCTTCTTTGCCTCTTCGACAACCACCCGCAGCTGCTGACCTATCCGGCTGATTCGGCTTTTTTCTACCGGGTCTTCCCAGCCTGCGAAACGGCCGACAAAGAGCAGACGATCGATAACCTGGTGACCTATTCCATCAGGCAGAACCTGCACGATGAAATGGATGTCGTCGGCGACCATGACCTATTCGATGTCGACGCCATCGCCGACGCCTATCGAGCCTACATGGCGTCCGAAGAGCACACGGCGAAGGCACATCTCACCGCCCTCATGCGGGCCTATGGCGATCATTGCGGTCAAGATTCGTCGGCATGGCGCGGCTGGGTTGAGAAAACGACATCAACCGAGATTTACGCGGCCGAGGTCGCGGCGTGGTTCCCGAATGCCCGGTTTATCCATGTGGTCCGTGACCCGCGCGACAACTGGGCATCTTTGAAAAGCGGCTGGACCGCCCGTTACAAGGACCAGGAAAATTCACTCGAAGCCCTGCTGCAAAGCCTGATGGACCGGGCCGGCCTAGGCCTTCGCATGGCGAAGATCAATGAGCAAAGCCTGGGCGAAGACCGCTACAAAGTGATCCGCTTCGAGGACCTCGTCGGTGATGCCGACCGCGGCATGCGCGAGCTGTGCGCATTCATGGATGTGGATTTTCATGACAACCTGACCGTGCCGACGGTCAACGGCAAGCTGTGGAAAGGCAACAACTTCGAAGGCATGCAGTTCGCCGCCCTGAGCGGCGCCAACGTGGGCCGTTGGCACAAGCGCACCGAGGAAAACGAAATCGCCACGATCGAGGCGAACCTCGGCGATGTCATGGAGGCGCTCGGCTATGGTTTGAGCTGCTCCGCGAAGGACCGGGCCCTGGCCGCCGGCGATCACTACAAATGGCTCAACTTCGACGGCCGCAAAATTGCCCGTAAATAAATTTGATGGCTAAGCGCAAGATACTGGTAACTGGCGGTGCCGGATATATCGGCGCACACGTGGTTCACGCCCTGCATGATTGCGGGTGCGACGTTCTGGTGGTCGACAACCTGTCCACCGGCGACCCGGCGCAGCTGCCGTCGACGGTCAATCTGGAAACCATCGATATCGCCGACCGGCCATCCATGCTACGCGCCCTCGCGGCCTACCGGCCCGAATGCGTGTTTCATTTCGCCGGGTCGATCGTTGTTCCCGAATCGGTCACGCACCCGCTGGAATATTATCAAAACAATACCGTCGCCAGCCACGCATTGATTTCGGCATGCCTGGAAACCGAGACCCGGAAGTTCGTTTTTTCGTCGACCGCGGCCGTCTACGGCCACCCGGATACGCTCCCTGTCGACGAGCAGGGGGTGCTGGCGCCGATCAATCCCTACGGCGCCTCCAAACTGATGACCGAGACGATGCTGCGCGATACGGCGACGGCACATCGTTTCCATTACGCGATCTTGCGATATTTCAATGTTGCCGGCGCTGATCCGGCGGGGC
The DNA here is from genome assembly GCA_038125725.1 of Rhodospirillaceae bacterium. Lineage (GTDB taxonomy): Bacteria > Pseudomonadota > Alphaproteobacteria > Rhodospirillales > Casp-alpha2 > TMED8. The sequence goes on along the minus strand of JAYPEK010000004.1, from coordinate 109,814 downwards.
GCTGCGGGCAAAGAAACCCCAAGGCGACGCATCTCATCAAAATCGCCTGCGAAGCGGCGCTTGGCTTGCGCGACGGCGTTACGATCTTCGGCGACGACTACGGGACCGATGATGGCACCTGCATTCGGGATTTCATCCACGTCAGCGACCTGGCGGCGGCACATGTGTTGGTGATGGAAGAATTGCTGCGATCGGATGGGGACTTGCTCTTCAACTGCGGATACGGCCATGGATACTCCGTCCGCCAGGTCCTAGAAGCCGTCGCCACGGCATCAGGGCGGCCCCTGAACATCAGCATCGGCCCGCGACGACCGGGGGATGTCGAAGCGCTGGTTGCCGATCCGCGGAAAATCGCGAGTCAGTTGAACTGGGTCCCGGCCCACGACGACATCGAGGTGATTGTTGAAACCGCGCTGCAATGGGAACGGTCCCTGCAGGACCGGAACGCACAACGTTTGTAAAACTCGAATTTCGAGCAGAGAGCACTGAACGCATGACATCTCCGAACCTAACCCTTCTTGACTGCACCTTGCGTGACGGGGGGTATTACAACGACTGGGATTTCGACCCTGATCTCGTCCAAGCCTATCTGAAAGCCGTCGCCGAAACCGGCGTCGACGTCATTGAGATCGGCTTTCGCATGACGCCCAAGGATCGGTTTCTCGGACCTTTTGCCTATACGTCGGATGATTTTATCCGCGAGCTCTCCGTTCCGCCGGGCTTGACCCTCGCAGTGATGATCAATGCCGAAGACATCTTTCGCTATCCCTCGGGCCAGGACGACGCCATCCAGTTGCTGTTCCGTCCGCGCGGCGAATCGCCGGTGACCATGGTTCGCATCGCGGTCAACGCCGATGATGGGTTGGAATGCCAATTCATGGTGTCGCGCCTGAAGGAGCTGGGCTACGAAGTCGGCCTCAACCTGATGCAGGCGAGCCGCAAGACCGGCGACGAGCTTCGGCAGATCGCCTTGGCGGTCAGCGAGTGGAATGCCGTCGATGTTCTCTACTTCGCCGATTCGCTTGGAAACATGGATGCCCAGGGCGTGCGCCAGGCCGCATTGGCACTGGCCGAGGGTTGGAGCGGACCGCTTGGCATCCACACCCACGACAACATGGGCCAAGCCCTGAACAATTGCGTTGCCGCGGTTGACGCGGGCGTGACCTGGCTGGACGCGACGATCACCGGCATGGGGCGGGGCGCCGGGAACGTCGCGATGGAATATCTGACCATGGAAATGTCGCGCCGGTATGACGTGCCCTACAAGCCCGACCGGCTGTTCCCGCTTGTTGCTGGCGTCTTCTCTCCCCTCAAGAACAAGTACCAATGGGGGTCCAATATCTATTACTTTCTGTCGGGCAGTCTGGGGGTTCACCCGACCTATGTTCAGCAGATGTTGTCGCATGAACGGTATGAAGTTAACGATATCATCGCGGCAATCCGGCATCTGTCGGAAAACGATGGACGCTCCTTCAATGGCGCCAGCCTGAGAAACGCCGTCAGCCAGGCCTACACCAACGCCGAGGGCACTTGGGAGGCTACCGACTTTCTAGCCGGCCGCACGGTACTTCTAGTTGCGGCAACGGATGGCGCGCGACGCCACCTGTCTGCGATCCGAAGGTATATCGAGCGCGAAGACCCTTACGTCATCTTGCTGAATGAGGTCGATTTTCTACCGGCTACGGAGGTCGACGCTTACGCCGCCTGCCACCCGACCCGCATCCTCGGACTTGCCAACCGCGCCGAAAAAATCAAAAAGCCATTGTTGCTGCCGAAGAACGCGGTGTCGGCGAACGTCGCGGCAGACCTCGGCGATATCCAAATCCTGGACTTCGGCTTGCGCGTCGGGGAAGACACGCTTGATGTCGGCGCCCGTGGCTGCACCATACCCGCGCCCCTGGTGATGGCCTATGCCATGAGCTTCGCCATCGCTAGCGGTGCGGAAAAGATATTGCTGGCGGGTTTCGATGGGTATGAGCACGGAGATCCCCGGCATTCGGAAATCAACGCCATCTTCGATCTTTTCCATAACCAGTTCCCGGCACTGAAGATTTCCGCCATCACGCCGTCGACTTATTCCGTTCACCAGACTTCTATTTACGAACCGGTCTAGCCGTCATGAAACCTGCAATCGTTATCCCTGCCAGGTACAAATCCAGCCGCTTCGAAGGCAAGCCGCTAACCCCGATCAAGGGCCGGGCCATGATCGAATGGGTCTGGCAGCGTTGCGTCGATGCCTTGAGCGAAGATCAAGTCTATGTCGCCACCGACGACGAGCGCATCGCGGCTCATTGCCGCGACGCCGGAATCGCCGTCGTCATGACGCCGAGCACATGCCTGACCGGCACCGACCGCGTCTATGAGGCCTCCAGGCAAATCGACGCGGACCTCCTGATCAACGTGCAGGGTGACGAACCCTTGCTCGATCCGTCGGACATCCAGGCGGTGCTCGCCGCCGCCGAAACGCACCCCGGCGACATCATCAACGCCATGTGCCCAATCACCGATGAGACCGATTTCCGCAGCCCGTCGGTGCCGAAGGTTGTCGCCCGGCCGGACGGACGCCTGATGTACATGAGCCGCGCGGCGATCCCGACAGGCAAGGATCTCGGTTTCCACGGCGCCATGAAACAGGTCTGTATCTATGCCTTTCCGAAAGAGTCCCTGGCGGATTTTGCTTCCGCCGGCGGCAAGACACCTGCCGAAGAGGTCGAAGATATCGAGATTCTGCGGTTTCTCGAACTCGGCCGCGAGGTCAGGATGATCGAGGTCTCCAGCTCGTCCATCGCCGTCGATTTTCCGGATGATGTCGCCCGGGTCGAGGCCGCGTGGCGTGATTGACCTAAGCCAGGTGTCTGTCGCCGTCTTCGACTGTGATGGCGTCATACTCGACAGCAACCCGCTCAAGACGGAGGGCTTCCGGGCGGCGTTGCCGGGCGAGCCTCCGGACCGGGTCGAGGCATTCGTCGCGTTCCACAAAGCCAACGGCGGCGTCTCGCGTTACGTCAAGTTCGACCATTATTTTCGAGAGATCAAAAAGCTGGATCACTTCGCTCCCGAGCTGGACCAGGCGCTGCAACGCTACAGCGATTTTGTTCGCGCCGAACTGCTCTCATGTGATGAAATCCCTGGAATCAAAATCATGCTCGAGTCGCTCCATCGGCAATCCGTGCCTTGCGCCGTCAATTCAGGCGGCGACGAAGCGGAGTTGCACGAACTTTTTCGGACACGGGGATTGGATGATCATTTCGTTGAAATCTTGGGCAGCCCGAAAACCAAAATCGACAATCTGAAGGTTCTGAAAGAAAAGGGATATCTCGAAGGACCCGGCGTTTACTTCGGCGATGCCAAATCCGATCTGACGGCCGCGGCCGAGTTCGGCCTGGATTTCGTTTTCGTGCACGGTGTCTCGGAATGGAAAGACGGGGTGTCTTACTGTTCCAGCCATCAAATCCCAATGATCGAAAACTTCATGGACTTACAGATAAGCTAGGACGGCGGGAAACGGGCGATGGCCACAGCAACTCCTCTCATTTCGGAATTCAAGCAGCGGCTCCAACAGGGCAAGCCATGTGTCGGCGCCTGGTTGACGGCGCCGTCTCCGCAGGTCGCGGACGCCATGGTTTCGCTCGGTTTCCATTGGCTGGGGCTGGAGCTCGAACACGCGCTGTTTTCCGAGGAAACCGCGGCACACTGCATCACCGTCGGCATGGCGGCGCAGGTTCCGACCTTCGCCCGGCTGCCCGAGGCGGACTCATTGCTGGCACGGCGGTTGTTCGATTATGGCTGTGCCGGCGTGATTGTGCCCGCCACACGGAGCGCCGAGGAATTCGGCGCGTTCGCGGCGCGCTGTCTGTACCCGCCGCAGGGAAAGCGCGGGGTCGCACTGACCCGAAGCAACGACTGGGGCGCGTGCTTTGCCGAAGACCTTGCGACCTTTCAGCCCATTCTGATCCCGCAGATCGAAACCAGGGAGGGCTGCGAGAACGCCGAAGCCATTGCCGCCCTGCCGTACGTCGACGCCATCTTCATGGGGCCGTGGGACCTGTCCGCCGACCTTGGTCATGGCGGCCAATTCGATACGCCGGAATTCATTGCGGCAATGGGCCAGGTCAAATCGGCTTGCCGGCAAAACAACAAGCAGGTCGGCACGCATATCGGCTTTCCCAGCCGTGACGAATTGCAGCGCAGTCTTGATGACGGTTATCGGCTGATCGCCTATTCGACGGATCTGATCGCGCTGCGCCAGATTCTGGTGGATGCTGTCGAAACCTTCCAAGCCTTCGAGAGAAACAATGGGTAAGAACATCTGCATCATCCCCGCGCGAATGGGCTCCAGCCGGTTTCCCGGAAAACCGCTGGCCCTTTTGCTCGAGCTTCCGCTGATCCTGCATGTGTTTTTCCGGTGCCGGCTGGCGGACGGGCTGGATGAGGTCTACGTCGCTACTTGTGACGATGAAATCTTCGAATGTGTGGAGACGGCCGGCGGCAAGGCGGTCATGACGGCGGACAGGCACGAGCGCTGCACCGACCGCGTGTCAGAGGCAATCGTCAATCTGGGGCTCGAGCTTGATGACGACGATTTGCTTCTCATGGTGCAGGGCGATGAGGTTCTGGTGTCTCCGCAAATGGTTTCCGAAATCATCACCGCCCACAAAACCGCGGCCAGCGATGTGGTGAACCTGGTTTCGCGGATTTATTTGCTGGCCGATCTTGAAGACCCAAACACGGTAAAGGTCGTCAGCCGACCGGATGGCACGGCCTTGTATTTTTCAAGAGCTCCGATTCCAAGCGTGGCGCGAGCCGGGCTCGACATTCGGGACATGCCGGCCTATCAGCAGACGGGTGTCATCGGTTTTCGCGCACCGTTTCTACAAACCTTCAGCGAGCTTGCGCCGACGCCGCTCGAGAAGATCGAGTCCTGTGACATGATGCGGGTCATCGAGCATGGCTATCAGATTCAACTTATCCCCACCGACACCGAGACCATTGGCGTGGACACGCCGGCCGACCTGCAGCGCGCCGAGGCCGTTCTCGCCACCGATCCGATCACCGCGAAATATCTAAACCCATGACTGCACCGAAATTACGCATCGGCATCGCCGGATACGGCGTGGTCGGCACCCGCCGCCGCGAATTCATCGACCAGCACCCGGCAATGGAAACGATTGCCGTTTGCGACCGGAAGTTCGCTGCGCCCGGTACGTTTGAGGATGGCGTCCGGTTTTTCAGTAATTTCCGCGAATTGCTCGCTTGCGAACTGGATGCGTTGTTTGTTTGCCTATCCAACGACGTCGCCGCCGAGGTCACCATTGCCGGGCTAGAGGCGGGACTGCATGTCTTTTGCGAAAAACCGCCAGGACGCGACCTCAAGGATATCGGCGACGTGATCGCTTGCGAAAAACGCCACCCCGATCAGATGCTGATGTACGGGTTCAACCACCGCTACCACGATTCCGTCCGCGACGCCCTGCAGATTGTTCGCTCTGGAGAGCTCGGCAAGATCATCAATCTGCGCGGCGTGTACGGAAAGTCAAAGATCATCAACTTTGCCTCCACGTGGCGCACGCAGCGGAAGTTCGCCGGCGGCGGCATCTTGCTGGATCAAGGCATCCACATGGTCGACCTAATCCGGCTGTTCGCCGGCGAGTTCGACGAGGTGCACAGCTTTATCTCCAACGCCTATTGGCACCATGATGTGGAAGACAACGCCTACGCCATCCTACGATCCCGCGATGGCGTCGTCGCCATGTTGCATTCATCCGCGACGCAATGGCGCCACCGCTTCCAATTGGAAATTTCCTGCGAGGGCGGAACCATCATTCTAAGCGGCTTTCTCACCGGCTCGAAAAGCTACGGGACCGAAACGCTGACGCTGGCCTGGAAGACGGAAAACGACGAGGGCGATCCGAAGGAACAGACAACGAGCTATAACCACGATCCGTCCTGGGCCGACGAGATCGATGTCTTTTGCCAGGCCATTCGATCCGGGCGCCCCCCCGAGCACGGCACGTCCGCGGAGGCGCTCAAGACCATGCATCTGGTCTATCGCATATATTGCGCCGACCCTGAATGGGCCGCCCGTTATGATCTAACCGATGAAATCCCATCCTGAGCCGGCTTGAAAATTGATATGGCAAAACCAATAGATGGCAAAACAGCGCTGGTGACCGGCGGTACACGCGGCATCGGACTGGCAATCGCCGAGCGCCTTCGTTCGGATGGCGCGGACGTCACCGTCACGGGAACCCAGGCCGACGGACAAGCGCCAGACGGTTGCGCCTATCTTGCCGCCAACTTTCTGGAGCGGGAGCAAATTGTCCACTTTGCCGAGCAGGTCGCGGACATCCGGCCCGATATCGTCGTCAACAACGCAGGAATCAACAAGATCAGCTCGTTCGAAGAGATCGATCTGACGGACTTTGAATCGATCCAACGCGTCAACGTAACGGCGCCGATGATGATCTGTCAGGCGGCCTTGCCGGCGATGAAAGAGCGGGGCTGGGGACGCATCGTCAACATCTCGTCGATCTGGGGAAAAATCAGCAAGGCCTATCGGGCCCCGTATTCCGCGAGCAAGTTCGCCCTCGACGGCATGACCACGGCGCTTGCGGCGGAGTATGCGGCGTTCGGCATTCTCGCCAATTCGATCGCGCCGGGTTTCATCGACACCGACCTGACCCGCCAGGTATTGGGTGAAAACGGTATCGCCACTCTGCGTGAGCAGGTTCCGGCGAAACGGCTGGGATCGACTGCGGAAATCGCAGCATTCGTCGCCTGGCTGGCGAGCCCCGAAAACACCTATATCAGCGGCCAGAACATCGCCATCGACGGAGGCTTCACCCGTGTTTGACCAGGACTTGACGATCAAGTCGCATAAAGGAAGCTATACGGCGCGTTTCGTCGATGATCCGTTTGCGGTCCTCAGCGAACGCCTGGACGGCCGCGCCCACCTCATCATCGACCAACGCGTGCAGGACCTCTATTCAGCGCAGCTCTCTGGAATCGGCGACTACCCTTCCGTATTGAGCATCGAGGCCACGGAGCCAAACAAGTCACTGGATAAATTTCCGGCTTATGTCGACCATCTGGTCAAACGGAAGCTGCGCCGCGATCACCGGATCATCGCCGTCGGCGGCGGGATCATCCAAGACATCACCTGTTTTCTAGCGGCAACCATGCTGCGGGGCGTCGATTGGGAGTTCTTCCCGACCACGCTTCTTTCGCAAGCCGATTCCTGTATCGGTTCGAAAAGCTCGATCAACAGCGGCGACGCCAAGAATATTCTCGGCACGTTCACGCCGCCCCGAGACATCTTCATCTCGGAAAGCTTTTTGGCGACCCTGGAAAACCGCGACGTGAGATCCGGCGTCGGCGAAATGCTGAAGGTCCATGCCATCAAGGGACCGGAAGCCTTTCAGCAGATCGCCGGCGACTATGATCACCTGTTTGCCGATCCCTCATGCATGCGCGGCTACATAAGGGCGTCGCTGGAAATCAAAAAGGAATACATCGAGGTCGACGAGTTCGATCAGGGCATTCGAAATATCTTCAACTATGGGCACAGCTTCGGACATGCCATCGAGGCGGCAACCGATTTCCAAATTCCGCACGGCATCGCGGTGACGATCGGCATGGACATGGCCAACTTTGTTGCCGCCAAGATTGGCCGATGCGATGAACAGCACTACCTGGCCAGCCGCGACGTGCTGCGGAAGAACTACGCCGCCTACGCGGCGCATCCCGTCCCCTTTGACGCTTTCCTCTCCGCAATCAGCAAAGACAAAAAGAACATCGGCCAGCAGTTGAGCCTGATCCTGCCGGGGAAGGACCGGCGCGTGAGCAAAGACCAATACGATTTTTCCGACGCCTTGAAAGCCGTGTTCTCTGAGTATCTGGAAACCGCGCGCACGATATGAACCTACCGTCCCGCATCGCCGTAACCTCCAGGTCGTTCTCTCGCCATTCCGTCTTGCGCGACGAGTTGTTGGCGAGATATGCCGCCGTGACCTTTAACGATGCAGGGGTCAGCCTTGCCGGTGACGCCCTGATCGAGTTCCTGCAGGGTCACGATGGCGCGATCGTCGCGCTGGAAACCATGGACCGGAAAACCCTGTCGCGGTTGCCGAACTTGCGCGTTCTTAGCAAATACGGCGTCGGTTACGACAAGGTCGACCTGGTCGCGCTTCAGGACATGGGGATCCGGTTTGGCTGGAAAGGGGGCGTCAACAAGCGCTCGGTCAGCGAACTGGTGATCGCGCTTTCGGTTTCCATGTTACGCCGACTGCCGGAAACGCAGGTCGATCTGGCGAATGGCGAATGGCGCCAGGTCATGGGCCGTCAGCTTTCCGACTGCACCTTCGGAATCGTCGGTTGCGGCCATATCGGCAAGGACCTGGCCAAGCTGTTGAAGGCGTTCGGCACCACGGTCATTGCGCACGATATTCTGGATTTCAGCGACTTCTATTCCGAATTGGACATCCGTCCCGTGGACCTGCCAACCCTATTGGCTTCCGCCGATATCGTTTCCCTGCACCTGCCGCTTGATGATTCCACCCGGAACATCATCGGGCAACCGCAGCTCGAGGCCATGAAGCCCGGCTCGTTTCTGATCAACGCCGCCCGCGGCGGATTGGTTGACGAGGCGGCACTGAAGCAGCGCCTCTTGTCAGGCGAGCTTGCCGGCGCGGCATTCGATGTTTTCACCATCGAGCCGCCCGAGGACGAAGAGCTTCTGCAACTGAGCAACCTCATCGTCACCCCGCATATCGGGGGCAGCTCGGAAGAAGCCATCTTGGCCATGGGGCGCGCGGCCATCGATGGCCTGGCCTCGGCGAAGGTTCCCGTCGGGGGCGCCCCCGATGAATGATTTTGCCAGCGACCGCGAATACGGCGGCAAGAACGGCCCGACGGCATCGAGCGCCGACCGGCCCAAGCACGTCGCGTTTTTTCTGTATCACTTCAACGACATCGATCAGTCCACGCCGATCATGTGGAAATTCCTCGAGCGCGGCCACAAGGTCACGACCGTCCTGCTCGACCCGCAGCTTGCGCATGATAACGATCAAAGGTTCGCGCTGCTGAAGTCCTATCCCGGATTTGCCATTCAATACGTGACCGACCTGATCCCGGTTCCGGGCGCCGGCTGGCTGTTCCGGCAAAAGAACGGAATGACTTTCGGCCTAGTCAGGCGGCTCTTGAGGAAGTTTCTGCGCGAGACAGGCCTGACCGTCAAGATGGCCGAGGCCGGCATCCGGCGATTGGGCGCCGGGGTCTGCGTCTTCGAATGGGGAGGCTTGGGCGCGCGCAACCGCACCGAATGCCTGCTCGCCGCTCATCGTCTTGGCCTGCGCACGGCAACCGTACCGCAGGGCGCCAATATCTTTCTGAACGTCGAGGTCAATAAGACGGTGGCGGAGGCAGTCCAGCGCGGAGAGAAGCCGCGCCAGGACTACAATGCCTACGACGCCTATATTTTCCAAAACCCCATACACCGTGATGCGCAGTTCAAGCTGGGGATGGACCCCGACATGTGCCGCGTCATCGGCAGTCCAAGATACTGCCAGGAATGGCTGGCAATCCACGATACGCTCTATCCCCCGTTTCAACCGAAGCATGACTGCGCGGGCAAGACCAAACTGGTGTTCATTCTCCAGCAATGGATTTACAACATCGACCAAGACGCGACGTTGGCGGCCATTCAGCGCCTGTATGAGCAAGATTGGATATACCTGATCGTCAAGGATCACCCGCGAAGCGACCTGGGCGCACTTCCCAAGGATCTGCGGGCAAAAATCGCCGAACGAGCGAACGCGGAAGTCATCGGTGCGGAAGTCTCATCGACCTCCTTGATGAACTGGTCCGACGCGGTGATCAACTTCGCCTCGAGCATCGCCATCGAGCCGATTGTCAAAGGCAAACCCGTCATCAATCCCCGATACCTGCATACCAACGCGACGGCCTTCGACGATCCGGGCGTAACCATATGCGTCAACTCGGATGCGGAGCTGATTGAAGCCGCAGGTCGGCTGCGGACGGAGAAAATGGACGGGCTGAGCGGTCCGGCGCGGGATAAATTCTTGCAAACAGTGGTTCATGGGGGGCACAACCCTGTCGATGTTTTGCAAGGCTACTACGATGTGATCATCGGAAATCAAAACGAGCAGAAGTATCGATAGCTTTTGCAGTTGTTTCGGAGGAACGAATTTTGAGATTTAAAGTTTTCGGCGCCGGTTCCATTGGCAATCACCTGAGCCATGCGGCGCGCACCCTGTCATGGCACGTGGATATCTGCGACGTCGACGAAAACGCACTGGAGCGCACCCAGAACTCGATTTATCCGGAACGCTACGGTGCGTGGGATGAGTCCATCGGGCTGTATCATGCCGACGAAGCCCCTTCGGGCGGTTATGACATCATCGCCATTGGCACCCCGCCGGATGTCCATCTGCCGATTGCACTTGAGGCGATCGATGAGCACCCAAAGGCTATTCTGATCGAAAAACCGATTTGCGGGCCGGACCTTAACCTCCTGGCGGAATTTTCCGAAGCCGCGAAAAACGCCGGAATCAAGGTGTTCGTGGGCTACGACCATGTCGTCGGCGAGGCCAGCGAACGGGTTACGGAATTGGTCAGTGCACAAGCCGACCAAACGGCGGTGACGATCGATGTTGAGTTCCGTGAACATTGGGGCGGAATCTTCGGTGCCCACCCGTGGCTCGATGGCCCGCACGACAGTTATTTGGGGTTTTATCAGCGTGGCGGCGGTGCCAGCGGCGAACACTCTCACGCCATTAACCTGTGGCAACATTTCGCCCATAGCGTCGGTGCCGGGCGGATTATGGAAATCAACGCACAGATGGACTTCGTCCGTGACGACAAGGTTGATTATGACCGGATTTGCCTGATGCAGGTTGTCACCGAAACCGGGCTTATCGGCAGGATCGTTCAGGATGTGGTCACCAATCCGCCCCGCAAGTGGGCACGCATTCAACTGGAAGACGGATTCGTCGAATGGCAATGCGGAATCAAACCGGGATTTGACGCCGTCACCTCAGCTTTTTCCGGCGCTGAGGCCAGCCAATTGATGATTGAAAAGACCCGGCCCGATGATTTCATCCGAGAGCTGAAGCATATCGAAGAGTACTTGGACTCTGATCAGGCATCACCTATCTCCTTGCAGAGGGGGGCCGACACGATGGCGGTTGTGAAAGCCGCGCATGATTCTGTAATTCAAAAGGCCACGGTTAAGGTCGACTACTGAGAACCCCGTACACCATCCACCCATGCGGCTTGTCATTGCATTTCTTGTAAGACTTCACGCCAAGCTGATTTCGACACTTTGAGAGACCCGAGGAAATTATGAACGGCAAGGAAAACTCAGAGCAGGTTTTCAATTTTGACGGCCTATTCGTCTTCGATATGGCCAACAATCATCAGGGCAGCGTTGAACACGGTCTTAAGATCATTCAGGGCATCGGCGAGCAGGCGAGGAAGCACGGAATTAAAGGCGCGTTGAAGTTTCAGTTCCGGCAACTCGATACCTTTATCCATCCCGACCATCAGGCCGGAAGCAAGGCGATGCATATCGAGCGCTTCCTTTCGACCCGCCTGGAGCGCAAGGATTATCAGGTTTTGATGGACGCTGTCCGCGATGCCGGGTTGCTGACGATGTGTACGCCGTTCGATGAGGAATCCGTCGATATCATCGCCGATATGGGTTTCGATCTGATCAAGGTTGCCAGTTGCTCCGCCACGGATTGGCCGCTCTTGGAAAAAGTCTCCGATGCAGGTTTGCCCGTCGTGTTTTCGACCGGCGGCACCACCGTTCGGGAAATCGACGATATCGTCAGTCACTTCGATCACCGCGGCGTCGATTTCGCCATCATGCATTGCGTCGGCATCTATCCGACACCGGACGAGATGTGTAACTTGTCGCAGATTTCCATGCTGCGGCATCGCTATCCGACGAAAGTGATCGGATGGTCGACGCATGAAGACCCGAACGACACCGTTCCGGTTCAAATCGCCGTGGCGAAAGGCGCGGGAATGTTCGAGCGGCATGTCGGTTTCGCCACCGATGAAATCAAACTGAACGCCTATTCCTCGACACCGGAACAGATCGGCGCTTGGCTTGCGGGCTATCAGAAAGCCAAGGCGCTTTGCGGGTCGGATGACCGCCCTTTCGTTTCCGAGGTGGAACGCAGCTCAATGGACTCCCTGCGGCGCGGCGTTTTCGCGAAGAAAGCGATCAAGAAAGGGGCAACGGTCACCCGCGACCAGATCTACTTCGCCATGCCGTTTGTGGAAGGCCAGATTTCCAGCGGCCAATGGCGGGACGGCATTGTCGCCAAAGCCGCGTTTAAGCCGAACGAGCCCCTGGCCGCCGACAAAATATCTGTTCCGGAAGACCCCGACATCTTGACGATCAAGCATGCGGTTCATGAAGTGAAGGCCTTGTTGAATTCGGCGAACGTCATTCTGAACAGCGAGTTCACTGTTGAATATTCGCATCACTACGGGATTGAGAATTTTAGAGAAACCGGCGCGGTTCTGATCAACTGCATCAATCGGGAATACTGCAAGAAGATCCTCGTTCAGCTTCCGGGACAGCGCCACCCGGCGCATTTCCACAAGCAGAAAGAAGAGACCTTCCAGGTGCTTTATGGCGATCTTTCGGTAAGTGTCGATGGCCATGTTCGCCACCTCGCTCCCGGTGAGACGCTGCTGGTGCAGCCCGGTGTCTGGCACAGCTTCTGGTCGGAAAACGGCGTTGTTTTCGAAGAGGTGTCGACCACCGATCACCCGAACGACTCGTTCTACAAGGACAAGGAAATCAACCGGAAGAACCGCCATGAGCGCAAGACGGTGGTCGACCACTGGGGGCGTTTCCAGCTTGGCTTTGCTTTGTCGGAGCCTCAGACGATCAGCGAATGATCGACGCCGCCGTATTTGACTTCGATGGCACCCTCGTTCAGTCGAATTTGATCAAGTTCGAGGCGTGGCGCGATGTTGCCGCTATGGCCGGCGTCGAGCATTCGCGGGTTCTTCAGTTCATCGCCGCGACGCCGCATGCGGACCGCTACACGATTTGTGACGCCATGGCGTCCATGCGGACCGTCGGGTCCCAAACTTCGATCGGCGCCGAAGACCTGGCAGCGCACTATGGCAACATTTGCAGAGACATGATCGCCGCCTGTCCCGAGGTTGCCGGCGCCACGGCACTTTTAAGATGGCTCATGGACCGGAAAATTCCGGCATTCGTCAATTCCGCGACACCCAGAACGGCGCTCGAAGATATCTTGCGGATGCGCGACTGGTTGGGCTATTTCAAAGATGTTCTTGGTCGACCCGCGGATAAGGTTTCGAACCTCAAGCACGTCATCGATGCAGGAGATTTTCAAGCGCATCGGGTGGTCGTCGTGGGTGACGGAAAAGATGACCAGGATGCCGCGGCAGCGTGCGGCTGCTTTTTCGTCGGCATCGAATCTGAAAAAGGCAATCAAGCCAACGCCTTTACCGTCATGCCGGATTTGATTTTCCCGGACCTGACATCATTGGCAGCCGCCCTTGAACAAAGGCTGGACGTTTCTACCCGAATTGGAAGTAACCATGAGTGACCAAGCTAAAACCGAAGTGCAAAACCTCGACCACGAGCAAAACCGGGTCGGAACCTTTACCTTCCTCAGTTCAGCCGAACTTGGCTTGCTAAAGGATCCGAATTTCGTCGAGGGTTTGGCGAAGGGGCGTACGCTCAGCAAGCAAGATTCGGAAATCCTTCAGGATATTTGTTCGACGCTCCGCGACAAGGGGGCGATGCCTTTCTCGTGGACGCCGCAAGAGGCCCATTACATAGATGGCCACGGTCAAGAGACTTGGCTCGATTACATCATTTACCGCTACAAGTTCACGCTGTTTCCCCGAAAGAAAATCGTTTCCGATTTTCCCGTCTATCTGCTGATCGAGCCTGCTTCGACCTGCAACCTCAGATGCGTGATGTGTTTCCAGGTCGACAAATCCTTCACGCGCAAACCCTATATGGGCCTCATGGATATGGGACTGTTCCGCGAAGTCGTCGATCAGGCGGTCAGCGGCGGCACCCAAGCCGTGACCCTGGCTTCGCGCGGCGAGCCGACGTTGCACCCGCAACTGGGTGAAATGCTCGAATACCTGGCCGGAAAGTTCATTGAGGTGAAACTGACGACCAATGCGACAAAACTGACGGAAGAACTGTGCCACCAGATTTTGGAGACCGGCGTGAATATGTTGGTGCTGTCCGTCGATGCGCACACAAAGAACGTCTACGAAGACATCCGCGTCCGGGGAAAATTCGAGGACGTGGAGAACAATATTCGCATGTTCCACCGCGTCCGCGAGGAGTTCTACCCATCGTCGAACCTGGCGACCCGGATCTCCGGCGTCAAATTCAGGGAAGACCAGGATCCGGCCGGTTTCAAGGCGTTCTGGGGCGAGATTGTCGATGAGGTCGGCATGAAGGATGCCATGGAGCGCTGGGACACTTACGCTAACGAGCCGAACCTGGAACTTACCTCTCCCTGCTGGTTCCTGTGGGAGCGGATGTATATCTGGTTCGATGGCTCGACCAACCCTTGTGATCCCGACTACAAAAGTCACTTGTCCCCGGGCAGCGTTCGCGAACAGAGCATCCATGATATTTGGCATGGCGAAGCACTGACCAAACTCCGCGCCGACCATTTGGAGGGACGGCGAACCGAGCACTTCCCGTGCGACCGCTGCAACCTGAGTTTCGAGTAAACTGCATATCTGGCCATGATCTCCGTTGGCATCATTGGGCACCGGAACCACGCCGCGCGCCTGCTTGATCTGGTCGCCGCCGCCGATCAGGCCGAAGTCGCCGCCGTGTATCACCCGAATTACGTCCCGCCGCATCCAAAGGGCACCTCCGACTTCCGGGCGCTGCTGGATTTGGATGCGGTGATGATCGCTTCGCCGAACCACACGCATGCGGACTATCTTGCGGCCTTCTCGAAAGATTTCGGCGGCTACGTTTTTTGTGAAAAGCCGGTCGTTAGCCGCAAAGAGGATTTGGAAAAGCTCCAGATCGAGGCGTCACGCACCTTCGTCAACTTCAACTATCGCCATAGCGGTTTCGCCCAGGCCGTGCAGGATGCCCGCCGCGACGGCCGGTTGGGCGACCCCATCCATTTCACTGCCAGCATGACCCAGGGCCTGGCCTTCAAGGCCGATTACCCTTCGTCCTGGCGCGCCGACGCAGCTCAACACCTGCATGGCGTCACCGAAACCAAAGCCATTCATCAGATTGACCTGGCCTTCCATATTTTCGGGCCTCCCGTGGACCTGCGCTATACCCCCAGCAACCGCTCCGGCAACGGAACCGCATACGATACCTGCGCCGTTGACCTGAGCTTCGAAGACGGGGCCTGCGCCCATGTCTTCGCGTCCTATGCTGGCCCGCTGACAACCCGGATCGAGCTTATGGGAACCAACGGCCGCATCGAATACCGCGATGGGGTTCTCAGCTGTTTCAGCCCCAGGGATACGTTCGACGACCGGGGTTATTTCGCCCCGCCGCCCGAAACCATTTTGCGCGACTACAGGAACCAACCCGAGGACATGTATCAGGAATCGCTGCGCCGCGCGGTTACATACTTTTTGGACACCGCGCATAGCGGCGGCGAGTTTCCCGAGGACGAGATGCGCGCCAGCCTGAACAGCACCGAATTTGTCTTGAACCTTCCTGCCCCCACGGGCGAATAGAGCCAGACCGCTTTTCATGTACCGCAATAAGAAAGTCCTTGCCGTCGTGCCCGCGCGCGGCGGCAGCAAAGGTGTTCCGCTGAAGAATATTCAGCCCATCAAAAACATACCGCTTGTCGGCTGGGTTGGCCGCTGTGTCGGCGATTGCCCTTTTATCGACCGCGCCGTGGTGTCTACCGACAGTGACGAGATCGCCGCTGCTGCCGAAGCCTACGGTCTGAGCGTGCCATTTCGGCGGCCCGAAGCGCTTTCAGGTGACCGGGTCGCCGATTTTCCGGTCCTTGAACATGCCTTGCTGCAGGCCGAGGAGCTTGATGGGTGCATCTACGATATCATCTTGATGCTGCAGCCGACCTCGCCGCTCCGTCAGCCGCGGCATATTGAAGCCAGTATCGAGAAGCTGCTGGATGGTAAATTCGATTCCGTGTGGACCGTCTCGGAGACTGACTCGAAAGCGCATCCGCTGAAACAACTCACGGTTTCCGCTTCCAGCGACCTGGACTATTACGACCAAAAAGGAAAAGAGATCATCGCCCGCCAGCAGCTCTCGCCGGTTTATCACCGAAATGGCGCATGTTACGCCTTCACGCGGGAATGCCTGGTTGGCCAAAAGACGATCAAAGGCGAGAAAGCCGGCGCCGTCATTACCGAACCCATGGTCAGTATCGACACCACATTCGATTTCAAGCTTGTCGAGTTCCTCTTGGATAATCAGGAAGCCGGCCTGAATGCCTAAGCTTCGAGCCATCCTGTCTGAGTTCGGACAGCCGTTCGCTATTCCCATGGCGAAGAAGCTGATCGACGACCACAACTGGGACATCCGCTACTGGATCGCCAGATCGGCAATTCAGGAAGAGGTGATGGCAGAATTTCCAGATTGTGTTTTTCATGTCAGCGGCAAGGCGAGACGAGGGCTGCCTCCGGAACAGCCCGTAGACTTCAAGCCCTGCCCCTTGGATGCAGAAATCCTGGCACGGTACGCGTTTACGGAAAGGCATGCCCTGGCCCAATCGGACCGCCTCAATCTATACGACAGCACATTCACCTACGGAGATCGGCTGCGGCTCTATCATCACCTATTGGCGTACTGGCTTGGCGTGGTCGAAGAGATCAAGCCGGACGTCGTTGTTTTCTTGACCATTCCGCACGTGATCTACGACTACGTGCTGTATGACATCTGCCGGGCGCAAGGCGTGAAAACCATCATTTTCGAGAAGACCAATATTGTCGGACTGATTTATGCCTATGAGCACCTAGATACCGGCCCCACCGAAATCGCTGAAGCCTACAGCAAGGCCCTGGCGCAGCCATTGCCGGCGAAGGTTGAGATCAGTCAACGGATGGAGCAAGTCATCGCCAAAGCCAAAGGAGACTATAAGGACGCGGTGCCGATTGGACTGGTCAATGCCATCAATGTCAGCGGCGCCGGCACAAGCCAAGCCGGCAGCTCACTCGCCACCAAGGCACGCAACAAGCTTCGGGGCCTCTGGAGCCGAATCTCCATACAGTTTAGTCGGATTATCGCCGGAAACGTTCCGCTATCGGTCGGCAAGTTGCCGGGCCGGCCGCTGGCCGATAGAAGCATGTCGCGCCTTGAGTATGTAAGGACACGGATGAATATCCGCGCGCAAAAGAAGCGCCTGTTGGCGGCCTACACCCGTCTTTCCGCCAAACCCGATCTGAACCGTCCCTATATCTACGTCACACTACAGCACCAGCCTGAACAAGCCGCCAATCCGCAGGGGGGCGAATATCAACATCAGTATCTGATGGTCGAGACGCTCGCGGCTCTGATCCCTGATGGCTGGTCGCTTTACGTAAAGGAACATGTCGCTTCCTTACTGAGCCACAGCCAATTCGAGCGGAACAGAACACCGGCGTACTATGAGGCGCTTGCCAAGATCCCGGCGGTTACACTGGTCAGCCCGGACATGGGTTCCTTTGACTTGATCGACAATGCTCGGGCCGTCGCCACGATTTCCGGAAGCGCGGGGTGGGAGGCTGTTCTCCGCGGCAAGCCGGCGCTGCTGTTCGGCTATAGCTGGTACCGGAACTGCGAAGGCGTTTTCCAATGTCATACCGTCAACCAGATCACGTCGGCATTGGAGCAGATCGAGACCGGTTACGCCGTCGAGGCGAACAAGGTGAGATCGTATCTTTCCGTTCTCGAATCATACGGCATCAATGCCTACAACCTCCCCTCATGGGGCGAGGCTTCCGGCTTTTCGGTTGAAGAGAACGGTTTGCGGATCGCAGCGGAACTGGTCCGGCTGACGGGTGAATCCACTCCCCAACCCCATAGTTGAATGCTAACTTACTCAGCCTCAACCGATTACTTATAAGTCGCAAGTTGATTCCATGGCGTCGATTATTCAAGTCATTCGCTCTCCCCGGCTTTACGGCGCGAAAGCGATATCCATTATCTCGCATCAAACCGGCAAGCTGATCGACCGTATCCAGGCGCTGCGTTTTACGTTCGCCAACTTTTTAATGTACCCGGTGACCATCGATCTGGGCGGCGGCCATACCATCAGATACCGGGGCCTAAGTTTCCGGAGCATCGGGCGCGCCAAGAAAATCCTGACAAAAGAACCTGGAACAACGAATTGGGTTCTGAGTTTCGATGAGGGAGCAAATTTTTGGGACATCGGCGCCAACATTGGCACATACACCCTGCTGGCGGCCACGCGCAGGAAAGCGAAGGTCCTCGCCTTCGAGCCCCTTCCGACGACGTTCCACGATCTCGTATCCAATTTGGCCGGAAACGATCTCACAAACCAGGTCGAGGCCCTATGCATGGCTTTTTCGGATAATACAAAAATCGAAAGCCTAAAAATCGTGAACATGGAATCCGGCTATTCCGGGAATACTCTCATAGGATCAGACGTACCGGCGGACACAAACAAGATCGATGTCCTATGCATGACAATCGATGATTTTAGTAACCTTTTTGGTGTCGAAGTCCCGGACTACGTGAAAATCGACGTTGATGGCGGCGAGCTGGACATACTCCAGGGTGGCCGTAGGGTTTTATCGGACGCCAAGGTTAAATCCGTTCTCGTCGAAATCGATTTTCCTGAGCTGACCGAGCAAATCATCAGTCTTATGGAATCCTATGGGTTCAAAGAATACCGGATCGACGCACTCTCTAATTTAGCCACCGAAAAGATGGCCAACTATATTTTCTATCGGCACCATAAAGATGGATGAAGACCCAAGGGTCTTCTGACGTTCCGCGCGACCAAAGACGCATTTTGTTTTTTTGCGGCCTGTTGCTAAAACATATTATTATTGTGGTTGTTTAGTCGATTGTCTCAATTATATCCTACTACGAGTGTCGGGTTTGATCTGCTTTTGCCTTCCCGGTCACGCCAACTCCTAAAGAGGTCCTAGCCATGCGCGTACTTCTCGTCGTCTATGATAACGGTGCCTATATGCACAATTTTCCCATGGGTCTGGGGTACATTTCCCGGGTCCTGGAAGATATGGGCCATGAAGTACATGTCTACAGCCAGGATATGCATCACTATCCTGACGATCATCTCAGGACATTCTTGGATGAAAACCCGTTCGACGTCGTCTGCATCAGCCTGATCGCCGGGTACTACCAGTACCGCCGGCTGAAGGGGCTGTCGAAGGCGATCAACGATTCGAAGCGCCGGCCGTTTTACGTTCTGGGCGGATACGGCCCGACACCGGAGCCGGAGTTCTTCCTCGATGTGTCGGGCGCCGACGCCATCGTGCTTGGCGAAGGCGAGTTGTCGGCCGTCCAGCTGTTTGACGCGATCGAGCACAAAACGCCCCTGCGTGACGTCAAGGGCATTGCCTTCAGGGACGGGCCGGATTTCGTCGTCACGCCGCGCAATCCGCTGATCGAAGATATCGACACCATCAACTGGCCCTCGTATCACCTGTTCCCGATCGAGTACTACCGCTTGATGAAGCTGGAAAATC
Organism: Rhodospirillaceae bacterium; assembly: GCA_038125725.1. Classification (GTDB taxonomy): domain Bacteria; phylum Pseudomonadota; class Alphaproteobacteria; order Rhodospirillales; family Casp-alpha2; genus TMED8. The sequence goes on along the minus strand of JAYPEK010000004.1, from coordinate 90,101 downwards.
AAGGGCCGACCGAATTTTCCCTGCCGATGATGTCGGGCCGCGGGTGCACCTTCAAATGCACCTTCTGCTATCGCATGGACACCGGCTTCCGTCCGCGCTCGGCCGAGTCGCTGGTTGAGGAATGCGAGTTCCTCTACAAGGAATACAACATCACCCGCTTCTCCTTCATGGACGATTTGCTGATGACTTCGGTCGCCAGGACCGAGGAGATTTGCGCGGCGTTCGAAAAAGCCAACCTGCCCGTCCGCTGGGACTGCAACGGCCGCCTCAATTACTGCAAGCCCGACCTGCTGGAGCGCATGCGCAAGGCCGGTTGCGTGTTCATCAACTACGGCATCGAGGCGATGGACAACACCGTGTTGAAGAACATGAAAAAGGGCCTGCGCACCGACCAGGTGATTAAGGGCGTGGAAATGACCCTTGAGGCCGGCATCTCGCCCGGCTTGAACATGATGTTCGGCAACATCGGGGACAACCGCCAAACCCTCAAACAGGCGGTGGACTTCCTCATCGCGTACGATGACCAGGCGCAGCGCCGCACCATCAAGCCCGTGACCCCGTACCCCGGATCGCCTCTTTACTACGACGCGATCAACAAGGGCCTGTTGGAGGGACCGGAGGACTTCTACGAGCGCAAGCATCTGAACTCGGATCTGCTGTGCGCCAACTTCACCGAGCTTTCGGATGACGAGTTCTATGACGCGCTCAAGTGGGCGAACTCCGAATTGACCAAGAACTATTACATGAAGGAAATGGAAAACCAGTTGGCACAGGTCGAGCGACTTTACGACGAGCGCGACGCCAACTTCCGCGGTTTCCGTCATGGCAATGCCCGCGACGTCAAGGCCGGTAGCGAAGCGAAGAAAAAGATTCGGCAAGTCGCCTAACGGATCAATCAGAAACCCGGTTTGTCCTGCTTGATGTAGGTCATTGTGCGCATTGTCGGTCTGGGGACCTATATCGCGTTCCCTAATCTGTGGGTGAACCCGTGCCTGAAACGCGGATGGATTTACCGTTGATGCCAATGCCAATGAAGTCGATCATTAAAAAGCTTCCATTTGCCCGCTTTGCTCAGCAGTTCTTCACGCAAGAGAAGGTCGCGGACTCGATCGTGTTGAATTATTTCGGCGCGCAGCTGGTTCGCTATTTGTTGGCAAAGCTTGTCTACCAATTCCGGACAAAGACCGTCAACGCGGGCAAGCTTTCGAAACCGCATATCGACACCCTGATCCGCGATGGCATTGTCGTTATCCCCAATGCCTTTTCCGATGACATCTTTCGCCAATTGAAGGGTGAATTCGAAAGTGTGGGGCTGCCTCGGCTATTTGACGAATCCGAGAGCCCGTCCGACGAAGACACCTACGTGTTGAACGATGGGTCGACCCAAAGGATTCGCAAGAAAATACGGGCATCAAAGGCAAACGAATTCCCACAGACGGTCAACTTGCTAACCTGCGATTGGCTTCTCGATATCCTCGAAGGGGCATGCGGGAAGAAATTGAATCTTCGAAGCATTGCATATGAGCAAATCCGCCACGGCGAGTCGGTTTCCGAACCCGATCCGGCAAAAGACATGCATGCGGACACATTCTACGAAGCGTTCAAATTTTGGATCTTTCTGGACGATGTCGGTTTGGTCGACGGCCCATTTACTTTCGTGCCCCGGTCCCACCGTTTAAGCCTCAAGCGCATGCTATTCGAGTATCAGGAAACGACGTCGAATTTCTGGCATACCCGAAACGGAAAATGGACCTTCCGCCCGAAAGGTGCCTACAAGGAACATCTCAACCAGAATGAAATTCCTTTCGTGGCGAAGGCCAATACGCTGGTGATCGCCAATGTCGGCGGCATGCACCTCCGGGGCGAAGCCGAACTGAATACCGGCCGCAAACAGATTTTCTGCTCAATCCGCTTCAACCCCTTTGATCTTCAGCCCAACAAAGTTCTGCACGTTGGTTGATCCAGGCGTTGAGCGCCTGAGGCTTAAGAGCACCAAAAAGCACACCGAGTTCTTTTCTTCCGATGCTTGATACGATCATCAAGTCCGTTCGGCTGGTTCAGTCGGGCGCGCGATATAAGCTGCTATTGCTACCGCTTATGGTTTTCGTGAGCTCGTCTCTTGATGCGCTTGGAATTGCCGCGGTATTTCCATTTATCAAGGTCCTGATCGATCCCCAATCAGCCTCCAGTCTGCCCTTTATTCCAGAGGCGATGGCCTGGCTCGGTGTGGGCGTCGATGACAATATGATTGTCCCCTTGGCCCTTGCGTTGATCGCCTTTTTCCTCGGCAAGAATATCTTTCTGATTTATGCCGACTACTGGCGAAACAGTTTTTCCAACACCTGCCAGGTCGAACTGACGACACAGCTCCTGCGCGGCTATATTCGGAGTCCGTTCGTATTCCATCTGAAGAAAAACCGATCCGAGCTGTTGAGAAACATCAACAACTCGGTACCGATCGTCTTCAAAACGGTTTTCCTTTCCTTTATCGAGATTTGCATCGAGGTTCTGACGGCGATTGCCATTTTCGTCACTTTGCTGGCCGTCAACCCCGACATCACCATCGCCATCGGTGTGCTGGTCAGTGGGTTGTTCCTGCTGTTTACGCTGGTTCTGCCAAAAATCATGCGACACTTCGGCATTCAGGCAAATATCTTCAGCGAAGCCATCGTCCGCACTGTTCTTCAGGCCCTTGGCGCCGTTAAGGAAATCAGCGTCCTGGGACGAGAAAGAGAATTCGAACGGGAATTTGAAACCATTGCCGCCAAGTATGGTCGGGTGAAAACCGTAACCCAGACGCTGCATGAAACGCCCCGGCATCTGACCGAGGTTGTTCTGATAAGCGCGTTGGTCGGCGCTGTTTTCATGATTTCAGGCTCGGGCGAGCCCGCCAGCGACCTTATCGCGACACTGGGCATGATCGGCGCCGCCGCGTTTCGCATGGTGCCTTCCGTCAACCGCACGATATCCGCCGTCAACAATATCAGTTACGGCAAGGCCGCCGTTGAAAATATCTTCGAACATTTCATGGAGTTCCGCGGCGAGGATTTTCGTATTCATGGCGACGGCGCCCCGCCTTTGCCGATCAACGAGGCGATAACGCTCCGCAATGTCGGCTACGCTTACCCGGATGTCGAAACGCCATCATTATCTTCCATCAGCCTGAGGGTGGAGAAAGGGCAGTCCGTTGGGATTGTCGGACGTTCAGGCGCCGGCAAAACCACCTTGGTCAATATCCTGCTGGGGCTGCTGGAGCCGTCCGCGGGTTCGCTGACAATTGACGACACCCCGGTTACACCCGACAATGTTCGCCGTTGGCGAAAGAACATCGGCTATGTGTCGCAAGATATTTATCTAACGGATGACACGTTGCGCAGGAACATCGCATTGGGCGTTGCCGACCAAGATATCTCCGAGGCGCAAATCGAGCACGCACTTGCAACGGCCCAACTCAAGGATTTCGTCAACGGCCTAAGCGACGGCATCGAAACCATGGTGGGCGAAAATGGCGTGCGCCTTTCAGGCGGGCAGCGCCAACGCATCGGCGTGGCAAGGGCTCTGTATCATCATCCGGAAGTGCTCATCTTCGATGAAGCAACGTCGGCGTTGGATGCGGAAACTGAAGCAAAAATAACCGAAACCTTGGATCTGCTTCGCGGACAAAAAACGTTGATCATCATCGCCCACCGCATGACGACCGTCCAAAATTGCGACTTCCTGGTCTTCATGGAAGACGGCGCGATTGTGGAAACCGGTAGCTATCATCATTTAATTGAATCGAATGACAGCTTCCGCCAAATGGTCAAAGGCGGCTCTTTGGACTAATATCAGCGCTGGAATTACTTGTCCTTTCATCCGCGAAATTCAGATTGCAGAAAAATGCCCGCATTTAGGGTAGAATTCGGATTATGGCCCTGTCGGCAGATAACCCCTATCTCACCATGTTCCTAGACAAGCTCAATGCAGCCCACGGGGTTTTGAAACGGCCAGTTCGCATCAAGATCTGCCGTCGGATCACCCGCCAATTGCTGTGGCCGGTCCTCAAGCCCTTTTACAATCTGCGGGCCCGAGGCGCTGACGCGGCTGCCAAGCGGTTCAATAATTTTTATTTTGAAGCCCTGCAGGTTTCTCGCAACGACGCCACCGCACGTTACTCAGAGGCCTGCCGCAGTATCGGCGTTGAAACCACCGAAAAAGATAGTATCCATGGCTTATGCTTTGCCGCTCTTGCCGTATCCGGCTTCGAGCCAAACAACATATTGGAGATCGGCAGCGAAAACGGTGATGTCGCAAACCTGCTCGCGGCACTCTTTCCGAAGGCCGATATCCACACCGTGGAACTTGGCCCAGAGGATCCCTTCTACAATTACTTTCACTGGCAGGGCGCTGAGACCTATGAGCGCCATATCAAAAAGCGGCTCGACCATCCGCGAATCCATTCGATTCGCATCAATACGCTACATCTATTGGAACAGGACCTGCCGGAATTCGATCTGATCTGGCTGGACGGCGGCCACGAGTTTCCCGAAGTTGCCTGGGATCACTTTTACTGTCTCTCACGACTGTCTGAAGATGGCTGGCTCTTTACCGATGATCTGATCGCACCGGGCAGCGTTCACAGACAATGCGATGACAACGCCGCCGACAGTTGGAACACCATCAAATACCTGAACGCACGGATTGAGAACAAGTTTGCCTTGTTGCTGAAAAGGGAAACAGGGCTGCATCTCGTCCGCGACAAGAAATTCGTCGGCGTCATGAGCAAGAAAGTCAAACTGAACCCGCAGTCCGGGACGCGTGATTGACCCATGCCGCCCGCGTCGAATTTGACGATCTCCCGCCCCTTCGCCGCGGCGTTGAAGCGCGCGTAACCTGAGTCCGCTATCGCCGTGATCCGCTCGATTTCAATTTCATCTCGTGTTTATTCACTAGCATTTGCCGTCTTGGCGGTCGGCCTGAGTCTCGCCCTTTACTTCACGCGGGATCCCAGATTATCCGAGACAAACGCCATGCTCGCGCTGTTGACAATTTGGTGTGCACTGGCACCGGGTGTCGCGTACTTCGTGCGTGGTTCCGACCACCATGACATGACTCCGCTGATGGGCCTCAGCGGTGGTTTTTACGCCATCTTCTTTGGATTTTCGGTGTTTCTCGCCCACTTCATGTATCATGAAGACCTTGCCGGCATTTATTTCTATTTAAATTTCTATACCCATACGCACAGAACGGCCTATATCCCAAGGGTTTCGGAATCCGCCCAACTGATCGTATTGACCGGTGTCTTTCTCCAATTCGCCGCATGGCAACTTGCCTTAAGCTGGAAAGCGCGCTTTGACCCGCGCTTTGACCCCAGACAAGCATCCCAACCCTGGCAGACCGCCGTTCTTGCCGGCGTTTTGTCGGTGATGTTTTTGATGTTCCTATTCCTGCCGCAGTTTCGAACCTTGCCTTCGATCGGGCAGTTCGTTGTTCCGGCAGGCTATGTCGGGTTTGGCCTGTTATTCGTCCTTGCCCTTCAAAAGGCAGTGCCCGGATGGGTGAGGTGGGTTTTTCTACTTTCCGCCATTCCCATTTGGATCGCGTCTATGGTGGCCACGGGCTTTCTGACGCCAGCCATTCTTGCCATCATATACCTTGCCATTCTCTATAAATGCATCCGGAAACGTTTCCCGTGGGCGGCCATTCTGCTTACTCTCGCCATTGCCATGTCCTTGTATCCGGTCATGAACCGATACCGCGCCTACTCCTGGCAGTATGAAAAACGCGTTGAACTTAGCTATCACCAAAACCAGCCCCATCACGGCTTGATTTCGAAAATCGGTTTGTTGGCGAAAGTCTTCAGCCAAGTTTATCTGGGTGTACAACCAGAAGAATATTACATCTCCAGTTCCGAGGGTATTTTCCTCAGCCAGGGCCTACTGCAAAGAACGGCAGGACTTGTTGTATTCAACTATGTTTACAACAAAACGCCGTCCACGGTGCCGTACTGGTCCGGCGAGACTTATCTGCCGCTCCTCACCAGTTGGATTCCACGCATCTTCTGGCAAGGCAAACCACGCGAGGAAACCGGCAACAAGTTTGCCAATCGATACCACATCATCGACCCCTCGGACCGCAACATCTCGATCAACCTGCCTTGGATTACGGAGTTCTATGCCAATTTCGGCGTCCTCGGCGTTTTCTGCGGCATGGCCCTCGCGGGATTCCTGCTGGGGCTGCTTGAGCGCTTTTTTCTGCATCAGGCCCCGTCCAGCCTCGGCATGGTCGCCGGATGGGGGGTGCTGTTGCCACTCTTCAATCAGGAATCCAATTTAAGCTTGATGCTCGGATCCTTGCCGCTGCTGACTCTATGCCTGTGGGTCTATTTCTCCGTCGGCGCAGGTCTCATGGACCGCTTCCAAAAGGGAGCGCGCGCGGACGCATCCGGTTAGGCTCACGGTCCGCTCAACAAGACATACGACCAGGCCCTCAACGCACGGGCTTGCGTCCCGCGCCCTTCGACCCCGATGCCGCGGTCATCATCGCCACGATACCCGAACCGGTCAAAAGGATACCATTCCACAAGATGCCCGCGGCGATGCCGACGGACCACTCATGGCCAACGAGCGTCAATGCGTAAGCCCAAGCCGACTGCATAAGACCGATCCCCGCGAACCCATTGACGGGAAGGGCGAATGAAATGCTGCCGGCCGCGCCGGCAAAAAAGCCTTCCAGCAGGCTGACGGACGGCATGATCGCCTTCGCCGCCGCGTAGGCGATGGTCAACAGCGAGACCCAAATCGCCAGGGTCAGCACGAGCACCATCACTTTATGGCCGTTGCTCTCAATGCTGTTTGCCGCATGGAACAGCCGGTCGTTCAAGTTCGACAATTTTGGCCACGGCTCGATCGACCGGTTCAGCCTGGCCCAAGCCGCCGGACCGACATAGGGAATACAAACAAAGGCCAGAACGCCGGCCGAACCGATCGCCAGAAAGACATCGGCGGGCATGTGACCGATTTCGACGCGCAGCATCCACGCACAGAAAGCAAATAGCGATACGCTAACCAGCAGGTCGAGAATTCTGACCAGCAGCAGCGTTCCCATGCCGCGGACGAGGCCAAAATCATAGAACCGCTTCATCAGAATTGGGAAACTCAGCTCGCCCAGCCGGAAAGGCAAAAGTAGGTTCATCAAGGCCAGGATCGAGGTGATTTGAAACAGCTTCAAATTCGGCGGCGCCAATTGGCTATCGATCAAAACCTTGAACCGCCATGCCCGGAGAAACTGGGTCAGGGCAACGAGCAGCAGTGACGTGATAATGAGTACCCACGGTATTTTATGTTTGAGCGCACTGAGCGATGCGAGAACTGGCGGCGTCAGATAATGGTTCAAGGCAAAGATGGTGATCGCCGTTGCCGCCAGTATCGAGATGAGCTTTTTCATCTAATGCATTTTGAGATCGGATAGTTTCAAGACCCGAGAAGCTTGAAACGGCGCGGCCGATGAATGCCGTGCAAACGCTTCCACGTCGCCTTGCTGGAAAAACCGTGCGCTGGGCACCAATCGCGGAGAGACGGGCGGAGAAACTTCCAGGCGGTCATTGTTCGTCATTCCGTCGATGCGATCTTCGATCTCCATCTGGTTCGCTCGCGCGTCAAATTTGATGACCCGTTTCAATTTCACATTGTCCAAGACGATCGGAGACTGAATTAATCGCTTTTTGAAGTATGCGTTCAGTTGCGGGCCCATGAACCCGAGCGCCCTCAAGATCACCGTCTTCAGTGGGCTCGCGACAAGGGTTCGATAGCTCAGGAAATTGGCCGTAACAGCGACCGTCGATCCGTCGGGGGTTGAGGCGACCTCCGCCCGACAATTCTCATCGACGACACAGGTGGCATACACCCGCCCGTCCCGCCGAATGCGGTATCCACAGTCGATAAACGTCTCCGTCCCGGTTTCGGCCTGGAACGTGCCCCCCTTGTTCAAGCCGATGAAGACGGCGGATTGGTCATTGCGGATCGAAAGCAATCCTCGATTGGCATGGTTCGAAACCCGCCATTCGCTTGGAATTCCGTCCGTCGCCGGCTCGGTCGACGGAAGCGTGGCGGAAGCAAGAGAGACCACCGCCATAACCAAGGACGGAAAGCAGTAGTGCATGAGATAACGGTCATCGAGCCGCTCGAAACAGGACCGAACATCGAGCCGGCCGAGAACCGCCGCCAAGGCCTCGGACTGCCGGGCCGCCGTCACCAGGCCATAGGGAAGGAAATAAGTGGTGCTGCGCGATGCATACTCGCCCCCGAGGCCGCCCTTGGGCGAGACGAAATCTGCGATGAACCCGGCGAGTTCCAAAATGTGAGCATGGACGTCATGGGACTGGTCTTCCAGCATATGCGCCAGGTAATTCAGCGACACCGTCGCATAGCCAAGGTCGCCACCGCCGTATTCCGAGAACGGCGCCGCACCGGGAATTCCACCCAGCAAGTTGCCGACGACTTCCCGGCAGCGTTCGGGCTGCCAATGGTTCAGTTTGGAATAGAGGGCCAGGAAGGCAGCCGCGGCGGTATCCTGGTTCGCCGCCGGCGATGCCTGGCGGACCGACAGCCGCTCGGCGGCTTTACGCAAACCGGGATGGCTTACGATCTCATCGAAGCCGAAAACATCCGCCGATTTTAGCGTCGCATATGCCGCGAAAACCGTGCCGGGGAGGGATTGCTCACCGGGGTAGTACTCGTCCAACAGCCCATTTTTTTCGAGCAGCCCCGCCGTTCTTTGTGCAATGCCCAACGCGAGTTCACGCCAATAAACCTGGTGGGCGGGATCAAAATACCGCCCACCCGGCGCGATGCCTTTTTCAGCCAGCGTCCACAAGCCCGCCAGCGCAAGGGGGGCCTGCTGCAAGACCCCTGAATCGAAATCATGTTGCCGGCACATCCAGAACAGACGATCGCACGAACCATGGGTTGGCGAGTCCGGATCCCGGTCGATCTGGTTCATAAAGCGGGGATAGAGCGTGTCGATTAAAGACAGATACCGTTGAAGGTCGAAAAGCCGAACCCTCTCGCCGGCGTCAAACTCAGTCGAACGTTTCATAGTAAAACTTTTTTTCGTACGGCACGGTCATATGCCGGAGTTTTCGGCGAAATACTGCGGGAATCTTGTAGTAGATGTAGCGCCCTATGGTCCGGAACAGCGTGCTCCGCGACAAGTCGAAGACCAGGTGATCGGAGACGAACCGGTTTTTCATGATGATCCGGCTCACGTCATGCTTACGCGGCAGGGTCTTGAGCTTGTTGCGGTAGAAGCCATAGGTGACGAGTGCTACGGGTTCGTAGACAGGATGGATATCGAACATTCTCTGTAATTCGGACTTGTTCGGCAGATGCCCGATCCAGCAACTGCCAACCCCCATCGTGTGGGCAAGGAGTTGAAAAGTCGTGATAAAGGCGGCGCCGCTTTGGATGTGATCCAGCCATTCCCGGTTGTCCGACCGCTTGTTGTAGCAGGCCAGAAAACATTGGTTGGCATTTTGCAGGAATGATGCACTGCCCCGCTGATAGAGCTCCTGAATGATATCCTTGTCGTCGATCTGAACGATCTTCCATTGTTGCTCGTTACAGGCTGTCGGCGCATTCATGGATTGCTCGACCAGCCAGCGAAAAAGAGAATCCGGAACCCACTGATCGCTATAGGATCGCGACGTCCTGCGCGTCCAAATGGCGTCCAGCAAAGGCATCATCGGATTCGGGTTATCGACCAAGGTGCCGGGCTGACAAAATTTGCCGTCGTATGGAATCGAGGCCTGATGGTCAAAATCAAATTCAGGATACGATGAGTGAGAATTCACTGTGGATACCCCGCTGGTCGAAACATGAAAAATGAAGTAAGTGATAGGCTAAATATCAAAGGTCGCCGGCCAATAAACTGAACCGGTTTTGCAGCGCAGCCAGGGCCTATCGTCAATCTATCGAGAGCAAGCATTTTATAGCCATCGTCGGCACATTATGAAAGACACAGCTTACCAACCCGAAATCAGTTTTGTCGTCCCCGTCTTCAATGAAGAGGGAACGATCGAACTGCTGTTCTCGCAAATCCGGGACGTTCTCGAACAAGATGTCCGCAAGCCCTATGAGGTCCTGTTTATCGATGACGGCAGCACCGATTCGTCTTGGCAGAAAATTTCCGATCTGGCGGACGCAAACGGCAATGTGATCGGCATTCGGTTCAAGAAGAATTTCGGCAAAGCCGACGCCCTGGCCGCCGGCCTTCAGCGCGCGAAGGGCGAAACGATCATTACCATGGATGCCGATCTTCAAGACGACCCGAAAGAGGTACCTCGGTTCCTTGAAAAACTGGGGCCCGAGTTCGACCTGATCGTCGGCTGGAAGGAACGCCGCCATGACCCGCTGTCAAAGACCCTGCCATCGAAATTATTCAACAAGGTAACGGCACTGGTCAGCGGCCTGAAGTTGAAGGATTTCAATTGCGGTTTTAAAGCCGGCACGAAAGAAGCCTTTCAGTCGATCACCCTCTACGGCGAATTGCACCGATACATCCCGGTTTTATGCCACCATGCAGGCTTTCGGGTCGGGCAGATATCAGTCACGCACCATCCGCGCCAGCATGGCGCGTCCAAATACGGCTTTGAACGCTACATTCGCGGTTTTCTGGATTTGCTGACGGTCATATCGTTGACACGATATGCAAAGCGTCCAGGTCATTTGTTCGGCGGCATCGGGGTCGTTTCGGGCCTGTTTGGCACGGCCATTCTCGTGTACCTGGCTGTGCTAAGACTGTTTTTCGATGAAATTATCGGGAACCGGCCACTGCTGCTTCTTGGCGTGATGCTGGTCCTCATGGCCGTGCAGTTCCTGCTGTTTGGCATTCTGGCGGAACTCAATCTCAGCCAGAATCACGTCCATAACCAAAAGCCGATGGTCCGGGAAATCAAATCCATGCATGGAGGCTCCGAACCGGAGACCCAGTAGGCAGGGGCCCTACTCGCCGACCGCCTGCTTGTGCAAGAACTTGTGCCCGCCGGTCTCGGCATACTGCCGATACATTGCGAATATGGGCGCAAACGCCGGGTGCCGAAGGAGCCTGTCTCTCACCGGCATGACCTCGTCTGAAACCATGATCACCGCGGGCTTATAGCGGGTCACGTCTTCCGCCAAGGCTTCGGCGACGGCATCGAAGGCTTTCTCCTTGTCGGCGAAGATTTCACTGAACCGCCGGCCCAACAGCAATCCGAGGATCGGCGAAAACGACTTCGCCTTGGCCGCGTCATTCGAGCCCGAGGCGAAACCGGCAAGAAAGAACAGGCTGGAAAACCTTGTGGCTGGTTTCAGGCCTGCCTCGCTGAGGGCCGGATAAAATGGCCAGTAGGTGTTCCCCAGATACAACACCGGCCGGCCATCCGCTTCACGCTCGATGATTTGAGCGATCTCGGTCGCGCGGATTTTCTTGGCATCGCTGAGATAGGCCCACTGCGCAACCCGGTAACAGGACATCACGCCAAAGACCGCGACCATTGCGGCGACGGCGATCGCCATTTGGCGCTTTCCAGGTTCGCGCCTGGCGCCGGATAAAAGGGAGCCGAGGGCCGAGATGCCCGCGAGGCTGGCCATCAGCCCGGCAAACGCCGCCGCCGGGTACCAATGATAATCGATCCAATATTTCACCAGCACGACTTGAAGAAAACAGGCGCCGAACGAAAGAAAAAGCACCGTCCTTGCCGCGTCCCGGCTGAGGTACCTGTTTGCCATGACAAAGATCACGGCCGCCAGAATCCACAGGATCGAAAGTTTCCTGAATAGAATGAGCTCCCAAGTCGGGGTGAAGTAGGACTGGTAAAAATACAGCCCGACAAAAACCTTCTCGTATCCAACCTGGAATAGGACCGCGGCAACGCCCGCATAACAGAGCGCGATGGCGATCAACGAGACGGTATCGAAGCCGAAATGCCTGCAGCGCGCCCCCCTGCAGCGATAAACGCGATACGCCTGGATCACGATCCACGTCAAAATGAACTGCGGTTTGATCACGGTGCCAAGCCCAGCAGCCAGGCCGATCAGCCAATCGGACCCGCGCCAATCGATCGACGATGTTTCCAATTGTTCGGCGGTGCGGATTGCGAAAGGGGCAATGAGCATGAAAAACAGGTGCTCGCGCTGCGCGAAATATTCCACCGGCCAAACCAGTGCAAAGAAGATGAAAGCCGGAACCGATAGCCAAACAGCCTCACCGTACCGCGCCCTTTGACTCTGGCAAAATCGCACTTGGGCAAGGAGGCCAAGGCCCGCAAGAATAAAGACAAAACCTTTCGCGGCCAGTTTGTCCGATAAATCGAGGCCATAGGCGGCCGCGGCCGGGAAAAAATAAACAACGTAATTCATCACCCGGTAGAGCGACGTATAGACGGGAGCGTCGTCTCCGAACCAAAAGTCACCGGCAAAGAATTGCGGTGAAATCCGCATATAGTAGGCGACGTCCATATTGATCGGCGAGCCGACTTGAAGACCGATCGCCAATGCCAACAAACAGAGGGAAATGGCCTGGCTTGCCCAGAAAAAACTAAAGCGCCGATCCGGCATTAATCACTCAAACCCCATTGCCACCGCCCGGGTGGAAAAAATCATTTGATAAAGGCCATATAGGCAACCATCTATTAAGACATTGCAACTAAGAAGTCTTCTGCGGTGGAAGATCATGGTCGTGCAATTCGCCAGCCTACGGATTGACCTCTGCCATGCGGAACTAACCCATTGATAAATTGTGGTTAATTGAGGCTATCGGCAAATTAATGCGTGAATTGAATCGATGCCTTTGTTATAGCTTGTTTGCGGTTGCTGCCTAATTTAGGAATTCCAAAATGCGCGTCCTTCTCATCAATTCTCATGTTTTCTACAGTGAGCCTTTGGGAACCATGCAGATCAGCGCGATCTGTAAGGCCCATGGCCATGAGACCCGGCTCGCTGTGATCACGCGGGATGATATTCGCGCAATTCTCGATTCGTTTGCGCCGGACGTCATCGGCTATTCCGCCATGACCCCGAACGAACACATGTTCATCCACGCCGACAAAACCGTCCGCGCTTGGGCTGAAGGGATCGGCAAGCCGGTCACGCGCATCATGGGCGGTCCGCACCCCACCTATTTCCCCGAGGTGCTGGAAAAGATGGAACTCGACGCCATTGTCGCGGGCGACGGCGACAATGCGATTTGGCGCATCCTCGAGCGGCTCGCCAAGAAGGAGAGCCTGGACGGCATTCCGAACGTCATCACGCCGAACAGCGAAGACCATCAGTTCGAAAAAGAAGTGATCGACAATATGAACGCTTTGCCGTTCCTCGATCGCGAGGTGTTTTACGATGCCGCCCCGGATTTGCAGCGTGTCGGCATTCGCTCGTTCATGACCCAGCGCGGCTGCCCGTACAAATGCACCTATTGCTTCAACCACGCCTTCAACCTGATGTTCAAGGGCGACGGGCGTAAGCTGATCCGCCGCCGCTCCGTCGATGACGTCATTGCCGAGGTTAAGCATGTGCGCGACAACTACGGCCCCCTGCGCTTCGTCCGCTTTGCCGACGACGTCTTCGTGATCCGCAAGGACGAGTGGCTTGAAGAGTTCGCGGAAAAATTCCCGAAAGAAATCGGACTGCCCTTTTATTGCCTGATCCGGGGCACCGGCTTGTCCGACGAGGTCGCGAGCCTGCTCGCGAAGGCCGGCTGCAAGTCCGTCAGCATGTCCATCGAAGCCGGCAGCACCGAGCTGCGGAACGTTGTGCTCAAGCGGAACATGAATGATGACCAGATGATGGAGTCATTCCATGTCGCCCGCCGCCACGGCATCAACACCCACTCCAACACCATGATGGGGATTCCCGGCACCACCCTGGAAGACGATTACACCTCCTTCCTGTTCGCCCGGAAATGCGCGCCGACGGCGCCGACCTTCGGTATTTTCTGCCCCTACCCGAAAGCGCATCTGACCGAGTATGCGAAAGAGATGGGCGTTCTGCCGGATAATTTCGATTTCAATCAGACCTATCGCAACGAATCGGTGCTGACCAACTACACCGACACGGAACGCATGCGGCAGTTGAACCTGTCCTATCTGGCGACCCTGTTCTGCTGGCTGCCGGACTTCATGCTGCCCGTCCTCAAGGTGTTGATGAAGCTGCCGCTGACCCGGCTTTACAGCATGATCGAGGCGACCACGGAATCTTATGCACGGGGACTGTTGATCTTCCCCGGTGCCGTGCCGAAGAATCCGGTTCATTTCGTCAAGATCGGCCTGTCTTCGATTCTGTATATTTTCCGCAATGCCATGCCGAAGTCCGAGAAAGACAAGGTCGTCGAATCGATCGGATTCAGAAATCCTTAAACGGGGCCCACAGCGCATTAGTCTTGACCCAGCTTAGATAGCACCGAGGCAGAGAATCGAGATGAACGTCCATTTTGTATATACGAACATCAGCGGGTTCCATTTCGATACATATCACTTCGGATTGGCCTCCATTGTCGCCGTAACACGGGAGGCCGGGCACGACGTCAAGGTTGCGATCGTCGACACCGAGGAAGAAATCGAAGAGAAGGTGGAGGAGATTGTCGCAAACAATCCCCGCGTTCTCGGCCTGACGGCGGTTTCCTCTCAATACAGCTACGTGATGAAAATCGCCTCCATGGTCAAGGCGCGCCTGCCCGAGATCGTGGTCGTTTGCGGCGGCGTTCACCCGACGATCAGTTCTGGCTCGCTGTTGGAATCGGATGCCATCGACGGGTTTTTCATCGGCGAATCCGAACATGCCTTTGTCGAGTTTCTCGAACACGTGGAAGCGGGTCGCGATTTTCGCCAGACCGACAACTTCGCCTACAGGGAAGACGGCAAGGTGGTGAAGAACAAGGTCAAGCCGCTCATTCAAAACCTGGAGTCGCTTCCCTTCGCCGACCGCGAGGCCTATCCCTATCAACAGACCCTGGAAAAAGTCGGGCACGCGCCGTTCTTCTTTTCCCGCGGCTGCCCGTTTCTCTGCACCTACTGCGCCAACCACGCCCTGGCCGGGGTCTACGGCAAACGCACCAACCCGGTTCGCGACCGTTCGCCGGAATCCTGCATCCAGGAGATCGAGCATGTCTTGGACATGTATGACGTCAAGGCGATTTCCGTCGAGGACGACGTCTTCGGCCTGAACAAGAAATGGCGGCGGGAATTCCTGAGCCTCTACAACGAGCGCATTCGTCCGCGCGGCGTCAAGTTCATGTGCCTTTTGCGGGTCGAACTGGCCAGCGAGGAGTTCATCAGCGAACTCGCCAACGCCGGATGTTCTCAAATTTTCTTCGGTGTTGAATCAGGTGACGAGGAAATTCGCACCAAGATGATGGCGCGGCGCATGTCCAACGACCAAATCATCGAGGCCTTCGACCGCTGCCATCGTTATGGCATCAACACCTTGGCGGTCAACATCATCGGCATCCCGGGCGAGAGCAAAAAGCAGATCTGGAACACGATCAAGCTGAACCGCCGCATCAAGCCGACGGTAAGCGCCGTCAACATTTTCTATCCCTACAAGGGTACCGTGCTTGGTGACCAGTGCTTCAACGACGGCATGGTCGACGAAGAGAAATTCCGGCGCTTTTCAAACGAACGCAGGGATACGGTTTTGAAATTCCCCGAAAGTCACCGCAAGACGCTGATGCGTTATCAGAAATATTGGCCTTTGCTGGTGGATCCGTTCAATGGCCGAAAATGGGCGATCTTCCTCCTCCAATCCGTCGGATTGTTCGAATTCGTCCGGCAGACCAAACACGCGGTTGAAGACCTTTGGGTGAAAGACCGCACGGGCGAACTGGTCTCGTCAACCAAGTAGGCTGCGCCGCCATTCAAATGGAATCGGACGCCTTGGCGGTCTCGACAAGGCCCGTTTCCCGGGCGGAACGGTACCAATAACTGTTTCCTGCGTGCCACTGGACATAGGTCCGCGACGAAACGGCGTCCGCCCCCCATTTCTCGACGTAAGACTCGATGGATTCCTTCAAGGCTTCCGCATGGTCGCCGCCGGCGGTCCTTGCGCGTAGATAGTCGCCGAATACAGCGCCGACACGATGATTGCCGGCATCGTCCCTGAACTTAACGATGAGATCGATCCACGGAGACATGTCGCCGACCGGGCTTTCGGGATCGCGGCTGAACGTTTCGATTTCCGCCATCATCGTTTCTGCGTCGGTGAAGCAAATCCGGTTCAACGCGCCGCGGTAATAAAAAGGATGGTGCAGAACCTTCGGCAAATCGCAAAATACCGTCCTCGCACCGACCATGGCCGCTGAAAAAATACCGGCGCTGTTGAGGCTGTAGCACAGGGTAATATCGCCAGCGCGCGCGGCCACATCGACCGAAATATAGCGATCCAAGATACGCAACCGGCCATCCTCTTTCAGCGCGTCGAAGCCGGCCTTCAATTCGGGCACCTCGAGAATCGCCAAAGTGGCGTCCGACTTGGGCTTCAATAATATTCCCCAGTTGGCATGGTCTTTCATTGCGGCGAACACGGCTTCGTAGAACCGAACAACGCTTTCCTCGGCGTGATGCGTGTTCGCCCCATAGGAGCTATCGAATACCGTCATGACGAAATCGACGTTTCGCGGCAAGGCGGCACGGAGATCCAACGCGTCCGTCTCGTCACCGGAAGTGGGGGCGGGCACCCAAAACCGGCCCGCCTGCAACAGGTATCCGTATCGGTAACCCGTCACGTTGTAGATGCCGTCCTCCAGCGGGCCTGGGCTGAAGACGACATCGGCGAAACCGCAGCCGCCTCGTGCGACGGGAAACGCATGGCTCGACCAACGGTTCCAGAAAAAAGCCCCCCCTTCCATCCGGACCGCAAGGGCCAACGCCAGGGCAAAAGGCAATTCCTCATGATGCTGGTGCAGGATCTTGACGTTTAACTCCCTGGCGAATTGGCGATAGGCCAGGACATAAAGACCGAAAAAAAAGGTCATCTCCCAGACCCAGAAATCAAACGCCCGCAACCTGCGGGGAAACAGGCCGGACATTGAGAACAGCCGCCTCAACGCGGCCGAAAAGGGGTGGGATAAATGGCGCAAGGCATCCTTGCCGTCGGCCCAGCCGAAACCCAGGTCCTCGACGGTTTTCACCGCATTGGCGGAAATCGGATCCGTGAGCCGGTTGAAGTAAAGCACCACCTGCCGGTGCGGAATTTGACTGCCGTCGTGCCAAAACAGATGGCCGCCTTCCGGATATTGCATGACGACGTGTCGATTATACTGCTCCAGCACCACGCCATTGCGAACCGCATCTTCATCGATATTTTTCGTCAGGCGGCGGCTCATGCCGGCCTTCAACGCCTGGAGAAAGCCGAATAGGACGATCCCCGGGAACGGAAAGTGACCGAGGCGCCTGGCAAGGGTCGTCGATGCCTGCACGGCCAGCCGCTTCCCCGAACGGCAGCGGAAGCCGCGAACGATCAAGTCCGGCAAAAACCGACACTGCACGAAAACCAACGCCTTGCCTTCGCCGCCATCGCCGACCGTGGTTTCTCGAATGGCGTAGTAATTGTCGACAAAACAGAGGAACCGCACGCTTGGCATGGCATGAGCCAGAAAATGGGCGCGCAGGAGGCGTTGCCATTCATCTTGATAAGGGCGGTCCTGCGCCGGCAGGCGCTGAAGGTGAGACGCCAAATCCGTATCGAGCAGGCGCGACATCCGGCTCAGGTTTGCCTCGACGGCGTAACGCAGCGTTCCTCCCCGGGTCGCCGTTCCCAACTCGGCGGAGACATGCTGGATTTGCAGTGAGAGCAAGCGCGCGGCCAGAGCCGCGCCAGGCGACGCCGTTTCCGCGAAAATCCGAGAGATACCGCCAAAATGCCGAAGCCAGACCCCGACCACGCGCCACAGGGTTAATTTTTGAAACCAACAATCCATGCAACATGTCGACCCATGGCCATGCCCGCCCGCGGCCGAAATTCCTTTCATCCACTTTCGCGGCACAGCCCCTGCACCGGTCAACGTTCGGGAACTCACGCGCAAGCATATAGACAAACACAGTACTTTGAAATGCTTGCCGCAATTGCGTTTGATTTAGCAAATTTTTTCGTCATTCTCATCGATGCCGCTTGGCATCGGGTTCGAGCGTCATTTACTGAAATTCGTCGCTGGCATGTAGAATCACCATGGTGACAGAGTGGCAGAAGGTCGTAACAATCGACGAATTTTCGCTGGTTCCCTTTGTCATTCAGAGCCTTGTCGGACGCCCGCCCTTAGTTATCGAAATTTCACCGCTTCTTCCGCCGCTGACGCGGATGATGGAGGCTATCGTCGGATTTTTCGACAAACGCTCTTCCGCTCGGCAATCCCGGCCCGGGCAAACCCTGCTGACAACCCTGCGCAAATCTCCTCACAAATGGAAAACGACGGATCTCTTTCTGCGATGTGAAGAGATCTGCAACAAGGCCTACAAGTTCGACGAACTGGATGCCAAAGATTTTCGCCTGGCCTATCCCTACAAGAACGTCTCGGTGAACTATTTCCAGAGGCACCTGAGAATTCTCGATTGGCTGCAGCGCCTCGCCGCGGCGTTCCCCGCGGAAAAGTTTCTGTACCGTACGAATTGCCCTTGGCAATTTGAGATCTTCACGACGGTCACGCCGATGCCCGCGAATATCGGCTTCGATTTCAAGTCGCGCTGGTTTTTGCCGTTCAATGCCTTGATGGCCTTGGCTGTCTGTTGCATCGGATATTTTCGGATTTTCCGCTGGGTATCTATGCGGCCGCCGGCGGCCAAATCCGTATATCTTGGCTTCGACGCCATTACCGACCGGCGATTGCTGACCACCCTTTCCGAGCTGTCGGATGACCCGAACGGCACGCTGGGCGTGTTCCGCAACAAGCATCATTGGAACGACGGCAAGGACTGGTTCGGGCCGTATCCGGTTTGCCCGCTGCTGGACGGCGTGCTCTCCATCCGCCAATCCATAGCAGAATTGAAAAAGATCACCGCCGAATGCTTCCGGTTGGCGCGCCGGTTCGGACGATACGATCCACGTCATACCTTCCTGATCTTGAAATTCCCTCTGGTTGAGCTGACCTATTTCGCCTTGATGGAAAAGTACCATTTCCAGAATTTTTTTGGCCGCGACGACTACAACGTCGAACACATCTTTCGCACCTGGGAGATCAGAAAACGCGGCGGCCGGTCCTTGGGCATCAATCACGGGACGCCTTACTATCCGATCATCGACCCCGTCTGGCGCTACCTGGATTTCGACGTCTATTTCGTTTTCGGCTCGGACCTGTACGAAAAATACTATCAGGCGGTTTGGCCGCCCAGCATGCGCATCGTCAACGTCGGCTCGTTCGGCATGACCCGGGCGCAATTTTTCGAAGCCCTGAAGGCACACCCCGGGCGGCAGGATATCGGTGTGTTCTTGAAGCTGTTCGACGACGACATGGAGCCGGAATGGGCCATTGAGATCGTCCGGGTTCTCGCCGAAGCCTTTCCGGACAAGACCGTATATTTGAAGCCCAAGTATTCCGGCGCGAGGGACATTAACCGGGACCTGCTCAACCGCTTTCTAAGCAGCGCGCCCGCCAACATCGTCGTCGCCACCAACGACGCCTACGACGTTCTTTCGCGCGTGCGCTATTGCGTCAGCAGCCCCAGCACCATCGTGTTCGAAGCCATCAATCTGGGCGTCGTGTCCTTCTGCTACGACATCTATCCGGAAACCACCCCGCTGCACTTCCGCGATTATCCCAATCTATGTTACCTGGACCCGGAAGCCATCGTCGCCCGCATCCGCAGCATTGAGGACGGAAGTTGGGGGTATCCCCGTGAAACGTTCAGCGGCTTGATCGACATCTCGGGCACCTATACATACGAACTCATCAAAACCAACATGCTTGGCGGGTGAAGCCCGGCCCCGAATTTTTGCTGTTCGGTTGAAAATTTGCTAGGAAACGGGGCTGCGCCTCCGGAGACCATGCAAACGGCCTTGCCGGTACGAAAACCAGCCCTCGCAGCTTTTCCCAACTGAGCGTCTGAGCGGAAAACCATGCCCAAATCAAAAGAAATCGAATCCGTCGAATCCGCCGTTCTGGACGTCTATCAGGCCGTCAATCCGTCCACCTATCATATCGACCGCAGCGACGAGGACTTTCGTTACCGCGAGGAAATGCGTATCCGGCTGTTTCGCGACAATTTGAATTTCCCGATACAGATGTTCCGTGATGCGAAGTTTTTGGATTTCGGAACCGGAACCGGAGACCATTCCGTGTTCTTCAGCCGCTGGGGCGCGCGCTCCACCTTGGTGGAGATGAACCCGAAAGCGCTTGAGCGGGCGCGAGCCCTTTATGAGAAATTTGCCCCCGACGGCGCGGAGTATCGCTTTATCGAAAGCTCCCTGTTCGATGTCGAACTGGACGAGCAATTCGATATCGTTCTGTCGGAGGGCGTGCTCCACCACACCGCCGACAAGGCGGCGGGGTTCGATAAGCTGGTTTCGTACTTGAAGGATGGTGGGTACGCCGTCTTGGGCATCGCCACCACGGCCGGACAGTTTCAGCGCAATCTGCAAAGAATGATTCTGTACCGGTTTTGCGATTCCGCCGACGACATCGAGAACCTGGCGGAACGGCTGTTCAATGAGCATATCGACCGCGCCGCCAAATTCGGGCGCCGCGACAGAAAAGCGGTCATTTACGACACCTACGTCAATCCGAAATACGACACGCCGACGGTTCGCGAAATCCTGCAATGGTTCAACAAGAACGACATCCGGTTTTACTCGTCGTGGCCGAGGATTATTCCGATCGAACTGGCCGATTCAGGCGGCAATGCCTCCTACGACGGCATCCGATCCGTTGATGCCTTGTCCGCGATTCCGGAATTATATTGGCTCTCCCACAATACCGACGACAGGGCGTTTCTTGCCAGTTACGCCGCCCAGGCGGGCACCCTGAACCAGACCCTGGAACCCTTCACCAAGTCGATGGCGGATGTAACGCCGGAACAGGATTTCGACCTTCCGCTTGCACGCCACAACTGCGAAGCCTTGGTCGACCATGTCGTCCAAAACGGCCTGCAGGTTAGCGCCGGCCATCCCATCGTCGATTTGCTGCGGGAGATCGCCGGCCTCATCGAGGCGACGGAGGCGGGCGATATCGATGCGCTCGCCCGCTACATCCAACAATGTACATCGTTGTTCCGCGGGCCGGCGGGCATGGGCTTATCGTATTTTATCGGTTACAAACCCGAACAGAACTAGCCGAGAACGCAGGAGAACACCAATGACAAGGCAGGACACTCAATCCGCCGGACCTTCCAACTGGCTGAAGAGCACCGCGCTCTACCTGCTCATTGTCATTCTTTCGTGCGCGGCCCTGGAGGGCGGCTCATGGGCCGTGCTGAAAATCTACCAGGATTATTTTTCTTATCACTCGAAAGTGACGTCTGACAATAAATCCCCGGAAGGCGCCCTGAAGTTTATTTCCGACCCGGCAATCATCAGAGACTTTTATAAATACAATGAGAATATTTATACTTTCGAATCTTATTTGATGTACAAGAACGCGCCGTTCGCATCCAAGTACTTCAATGTCGACAAGAATGGCGTTCGCTCCAATGGTCACCCGGCTGCCGGCGTCAAGGCGCCCGGCAAGACAATCTGGATTTTCGGATCGTCGGCGCTGTTCGGCTCTCCGAACGTCGCCGACAACGAGACGATCGCCGCGCAGCTCGAAACCGTCCTCAACGAGAGCGGCAAACTGGGCGAACCAGTCCGAGTCGTCAATTACGGCACGCACGGGTACGTCTCCATCCAGGATTTGATCTATTTGAATTTCCTGCTTCTCGATAGCCGTCCCGATCTCATCATCGTCCACAATGGCAACAACGACCTCGGCAATACCGATGTCCGCCAGCACCGCTTCGTGCATCGGCAACTGAGATACCTTTGGGGCATGCACCAGGAACAACGGCTGGTGAATTGGAACGCCGCCTCGACCATGGTGCGCCGCGCGTTCAGCAACACCATCCAGCTCATCGGCAAAATGCGGAAGTTCCTGGACTGGTCGGCGGCGAAGTCCGATTTGCAAGGCTGGAAGCAGGCCTATCTGGAAAAGGCGGCGGAGCGTTCGAAGACCTACCGCCATGCCCTGGATGAGCAGGTCGATTTCTACATCGAAAACATGCGGAGCATCGTCCAACTGGCGGAACGGCACAACGTGCCGGTCGTCCTGTCGCCGCAGCCAAACCTGTTGGTTTCTTCCAAGAAGCTCGTCGGCCAGGAAATCTCCACCTTTGAGCTGACGACGAAAGAGTACTTCGCCGCGAGCAAAGACGACATCCTGGCGCTCAAGACCGTCCCCACCTACCGGATTCACCAGGGCGACGTCAGGGATTTTCCTGCCTTCCAGGCCGCCTACAGGTCAATGGCGACACGCTTGCTGACAGATTGCCGGGCCAAGCACCTTGCCTGCATCGACACCCAACCTGTGCTGGATATTCGCGACGGGGAACCTATATTTTATGACACGGTTCACCTCACGTACCACGGCAACCGTATTGTCGCTGAAGCACTGGCCGATCAGGTCGTTTCCGTCCTTAAACCAAACTGATTCTTCCGCGCCGCGACCATCCCCGATTTCCGCAAGATTTACTCCGGCAGTAGAAACCCTGAAACACGTTCTTTATGGCTAAAAACACATCTCTAAAATATGTCCTCGGCATTCAGTGCTTCGCCAACCACGATGCCGGTGCCGCCCTTGTCTGTTTTGATCCGCAAGGTGAGGTGCTGGATTATGTGGCGATCTCCGAAGAGCGGCTTATCCGCAAGAAGTTTCCCTATACCTTCCCGCTGCACTCCATCGCTTACTGCATGGATCACTTCGGCCTGAGCGAACTGTCGCAAATCGACCTGATCGTCGGCGACTACATTCGCCTGAAACAATGGTTCCGCTCTTCCCCGTCCTATTTCTCGACCGAATTTGATTACCTGAAGCTCAAGTTCGATTACGACCCGAAGAAAATCGTGACGATCAGCCACCACATGGCCCATGCGGCGAGCGTCTACTACACCAGCGGTTATGCCGACGCGGCGATCCTGGTCGTCGATGGCAATGGCTCGGAACTACAGACCACGTCATTTTTGCAGGGCGATGGCTACAACATCAAATACCTGGACAGCCACAAGGCGCATGGAATCGGTTCCGTCTATACCAGCGTGACCGCCTGGGTTCTGGGTTTCGGACACGGCGGCGAGGGCAAGACCATGGGGCTTGCACCCTACGGCAAGGACCACCCCCAGGTCTTGGATATCAATGGCCGGTTCGACGGCGTGCATACCGATTTCTCCGGCTTCATGCGCCGGATGCCCTATTCGGACGTGTTGAACCATATTCCGCCCTATGAGCGGATCAATCCGTTGCACGGCGAATACAAGCGATGCGAAGACCCTTCGGAGCTTCTGAACCCCTACTATTCGCGGGTCGCCTTTGACGTACAGAAAGAAGCCGAGCGGGCGGTGACCCATCTGGGAAAAGCCATCGAGGCCGTCTCGCCATCGAAAAATCTGTGCCTTTCCGGCGGCGTCGCCCTGAATTCGGTGGCCAACAAGATCATGTTCGATTCGACCGACTTCGAATCGATGTTCGTGTTTCCCGCCTGTTCCGACGCCGGCATCCCGTTCGGCCTTGCGGTTTGGGGGTATTACAATGCCCGCGAATTGGGCGAGTTCCCGCGCCGGACACTGTCTTTTCCAAACGCCTATACCGGCAGCGACTATGGCGACGACCGGGTCACCAGCGCCCTGGAGACGTACGGCATTCCCTACCGGGAAACCTCCGTCCAGGAGGTCGCGCAACTTATCGCCGACGGCAATATCATTGGCTGGCACCAGGGAGAAAGCGAGTACGGTCCGCGCGCGCTCGGCCACCGGAGCATCCTTGCCGATAGCCGCCGCGCCGAAATGACCGATATCGTCAACATCGAGGTCAAGCACCGCGAAGCTTTTCGCCCGTTCGCCCCCGCGGTCTTGGCGGACCATTGCGCCGAATACTTCGATCTAGCCGACGAATCGCCGTTCATGCTGCTGGTCGCCGACGTCAAGAAACCCGACGTCGTCCCGTCGGTGACCCACGTTGACGGCACCGCCCGCGTCCAGACCGTAACCCGGGAAGCAAACGGCAAGTTTTTCGATCTGATCGAGGCGTTTTATGAGATCACCGGCGTTCCGGTCATCATGAACACGTCTTTCAATGACGCCGGCGAGCCCATCGTCGAAACGCCTGAGGATTCGCTGATTTGCTTCATGAACACCGGCCTGGATTACCTGGTGCTGGGCGGCGTCATCGTCTCCAAACACGACGTCGACAAGGACAAGCTTGCGAAGAAGATGGAAGCGGACCGGCGCGAGACCATCGAAAAGCGCGAGCGCGCGCTGATCGAGCGCTTCTGTCCCGGCTATGACGCCGCCGAGGCGAAAACCTTTATCGAAGCCACCAACAAAATGGCCGAATGGCATGTCCGCTTCAGAGCCAAATATGAGACCGAAAAACAGGTCGCCGAATGGATTCAGGGCGGGGCCAAAATCGCGATCGTGGGTACCATCGATCACACGCTTGCGCTTGGAAAGCACATCAATCGGTTCGGAGAGCTTGAGGTCCAGGGTTTTGTTCCCTTCGACACGCCGCAAGACCGCGACGGCGCAAACGGAGACTCCGTTCCCTATCGGATCATCGATTGGCCCGCGCTGGACCGGCTGGACGTCGACGCGATCTTGATTTCTTCGCACGAGTTCATGTTCGACATCGAAGACGCAATCCATCAACGCGATATCGGCAAGCCCGTTTTTAAAGTCTATGATGATATGTCCCGGAGCATCTTGGATACGCTCGGCGGCATGCCCGTCTATCCCTGCTGATGGGGCTGGTGTCGGTGCGGTGGGGTTTTGCAACGGCCCCGTGAAATCGATTTCCCGGTGGCGATGAACCAGAAGAAAGTTCGGAAAGGGTGACATGACCCGCAAGACAGCACTCATAACCGGCGTTACCGGCCAGGACGGCGCACACCTGTCGGAGTTTCTGCTGGGCAAGGGCTACGAGGTTCATGGCATCAAACGGCGCGCCTCGCAATACAACACGCACCGGATCGATCACCTGTATCACGATCCGCATCTTCCCGGACCGCCGTTCTATCTGCACCATGGCGACATGACGGATTCATCGAACCTGATACGGCTGATTCAAGAAATCCAACCCGATGAAATCTATAACCTGGCCGCCCAAAGCCATGTGCTCGTCAGCTTCGAATCGCCCGAATACGCCGCCAATGCGGACGCCATCGGCGTACTGCGGCTGCTTGAGGCGATCAGAATCCTCAAGCTCGAAGACCGGGTCCGGTTCTACCAGGCCTCGACCTCGGAACTGTATGGAGCGGCGAAACAACTTCCGCAAAACGAAGAGACGCCGTTTTATCCGCGTAGCCCTTATGCCATTGCCAAGCTCTACGCCTACTGGACGGCCGTCAACCACCGGGAGGCCTACGGCATCTTCGCGTCGAACGGCATCCTGTTTAATCACGAAGGTCCATTGCGCGGTGAGACATTCGTGACTCGCAAGATCACCATGGCCGTGGCCGCCATAGAAACCGGCAGGCAGGAAAAACTCTATCTCGGGAATCTCGACGCCAAGCGCGATTGGGGCCACGCGAAGGATTTCGTCAAGGGCATGTGGCAGATCCTGCAGCATGACGGGCCCGATGACTTCGTGCTGGCGACGGGGGAGTCGCATTCGGTTCGGGAATTTGTCGAACTGGCATTTTCGTTTGCCGGCCGAAAGATCGAATGGCGCGGAAGCGACGAGAACGAAACCGGGCACGATGCCGACACCGGCCAAGAGCTCATCGCGATCGACCCGCGATATTTTCGCCCGACGGAAGTCGACCATCTGATTGGGGATTACAGTAAGGCAGCGCGAGTTCTAAACTGGGCCCCGACGGTACGGTTTGGCGATCTGGTAAAGGAAATGGTCGAACACGACATGAAGCTGGCGCAGCGGAGCTAGCCAATTCGGCTGGAACGCGCAGCGCAACCCTTGGTTTTTACAGGCAGGGGACGGGCACATTTTGGGACAGTCCGTCGGCGGCCACCGGAACGAATGAAGTCAATGTCTATTCACGCACCCATCACTGCAGAAATCGCCGGCCGGACCATCGGAGACGGCGCGCCTTGCTTTATCATCGCCGAAATCGGAGTCAATCATAACGGCGACATGGATCTCGCCCGCCGCCTCATCGACGAGGCCGCGGGGGCAGGCGCCGACGCCGCGAAGTTTCAAGCCTATGTCACCGAGGAACTGATCACCCCGAAAGCGCATAAGGCGGCCTATCAGGTTCAGTCCACGGGTCCGGCCGACAGCCAATACCAGATGCTGAAGGACCTGGAACTGAGCGGCGAACAACAGGCCGAGCTGAAGGATTACTGCGCTGAAAAGAACATTATCTACACCTGCACGCCCTATGATTTGCCGAGCCTCGATCTCCTCGATCGGCTCGACGTGCCGCTGCTGAAAATCGCATCAACCGACACGACGAACCTCCCGTTCCTGAAACGCGTGGCAGCAACATCGCGCCCGGTCATTCTTTCGACTGGCATGTGCACCTTGTCCGAGGTGGAGGCCGCGGTCACCGCGATGGATAAGGCTCGCCCGAAGCTGTCGCTTCTTCACTGTACGAGCGAATACCCCGCCCCCCCGGACGAAGCCAATCTTCGGGCCATCGAAACGTTGCGTTACGCCTTTCGCCGGCCGACCGGCTACTCCGATCATTCCGCCGGCGTTGGCATTTCGCCTTGGGCCGTTGCCGCCGGCGCGTCCATTATCGAGAAACACCTTACCCTTGAGCGCACCCTGCCGGGTCCTGATCATCAGGCTTCCATCGAACCGCACGAACTGGCCGAACTGGTGCGGACCATTCGCGGTCTCGAGAAATCCTTGGGTGACGGCGTCAAACGGCCATCACCGAGCGAGGCAGCCAATAAAGATGCGATGCGGAAAAGCGTCGTCGCCAAGCGCCCGCTCCAAGCCGGTACCATCATCACCGGCGACGATCTGGCCTGCAAAAGGCCCGGCTCTGGCCTGGCGCCGGAATGGGTGGATCGGCTTATTGGAAAGCCGGTCAACCGCGATATTGCAGCCGACACCATTCTCGAGCTCGGCGATTTCGATTGGCGATGAATTGAGCGTGCTGCCTGTCGTGGAACATGGCCCGGTCTATCTATCTTCTGGCGCTTTTTGCGATCAGACCATACAGAACACCCTGGAGCTCGCGCGGCGCTGGGGCGTGGTGAACGTCGAGTTGGGTTCCGGCATTCCCTTTCACGCGGACACGTTGAGCCTGATCAGCGCCGAGTCCGACAACTTCAATTTTCTCGCCCACAATTATTTCCCCGCGCCCGAAGAGCCGTTCGTTCTCAACCTCGCCTCTCTGGACGACGCCAACCTGGAACGCAGCCGCGCGCACTGCCGTCGTGGCCTGGAAATCACCGCCCAGTTGGGAGCGCCATTCTATGCGGCGCATGCCGGCTATCTGTTCGATCCCCGGCCCGAAGAATTGGGCCATGTCCTGGATGCCCCGGAGACGACCGCCAAAGACAAGTGTTTCAATGTCTTTATGGAAAGCGTAAGCGCGCTGCTGGATTTCGCCCGTTCGCTTGGTGTCGGTTTTCTGGTCGAGAACAATGTCTGCGCACCTTTCAATGCGCCCGACGGCGTGAACGACAAACTGCTGCTCACATCGCCGGACGAAATTCTGGAATTTGCCGAGGCCCTGAACACGCCTGATTTCGGCCTGCTCATGGATGTGGGCCATCTCAAGGTCAGCGCCCACACACTCGGCTTCGACTGCGACGAAGCGATGACCCGGCTTCAACATTTGATCCGGGCCTTTCACTTGAGCGACAACGACGGGTCCGCCGATCAAAACCTGGCCTTCTCCTCGGATGCTTGGTTTCTTCCCTGGCTCGGAAAAATCCCGTCTGTCCCGATAACAATCGAGGCCTACAACATGGACCAGGACGACTACGCGCAGTGTCTGGCCGCAATCGAACAAGCACGGCCCGAAGGACGGTAAGATGATCGACAACCTGCTTGTCCACCAATCGACGACGCTCCGCGATACCCTGTTGAAAATCGATCGAAATGCGCACGGGATCGCCTTCGTCGTCGATGATGCCGAGGTTCTGGTGGGGATCGCCACCGACGGCGACATCCGGCGGGCCTTGCTGACCGACATCTCCTTGGACGGCGAGATCAGCAGCGCCATGACGCGTGAATTCATTTGCCTTCCGATCAATGCCCGTGCTTCGGACATTTTCGCCGCCCTAAGCGACAAGATTCACATTATCCCCCTCGTCGACGAATCCAACCGGCCGGTCGATTTCGCGACCTTCAGCCGCCATAAACGGATTCCCGTCTCCGAACCGAGCCTGACCGGCAACGAGGCCGCCTACGTTCTCGATTGCCTGCATACCAATTGGATTTCATCGAAAGGCGCATATATCGCCAAGTTCGAAAGCGCGTTCGCGGCATACACGGGCAGCGAAAACGCGATCGCGGTCAGCAACGGCACGACCGCCTTGCAATTGGCGCTGGCCGCCCTGGGCATCGGCCCCGGCGATGAAGTCATCGTGCCCAACCTGACCTT
The DNA here is from genome assembly GCA_038125725.1 of Rhodospirillaceae bacterium. Classification (GTDB taxonomy): domain Bacteria; phylum Pseudomonadota; class Alphaproteobacteria; order Rhodospirillales; family Casp-alpha2; genus TMED8. The sequence goes on along the minus strand of JAYPEK010000004.1, from coordinate 61,402 downwards.
CGCGGCGTCTGCTTCCGCCGTGATCCACACGGGCGCCAAGCCTGTCTTGGTCGATGTGAACCGTGGCGACTGGAACCTTGATGCCTCCCTGGCCGAACAGGCGATAACGCCGCGAACCCGGGCGATCATGCCGGTGCACCTCTACGGGATGCCGGTGGACATGACGGCGATCAACGCGCTCGCCCGGCGGCACGGCTTGTTTGTCGTCGAAGACGCGGCGGAAGGGATCGGCAGTTTTCATGAAGGGCGTCACGTCGGCGGCCTGGGCGATGCCGGTTGCTTCAGTTTTTTCGGAAACAAGACCATCACCACCGGTGAAGGCGGAATGGTCTTGTTCGCGGATCCTGAAATCGCCGCCCGCGCCCGCATCCTGCGAGATCACGGCATGGACCCCGACCGGCGCTACTGGCACCAGGAGGTCGGGTTCAATTTTCGCCTGACCAACCTGCAGGCCGCCATCGGCGTGGCCCAGATGGAAAAGATCGACACGATCATGGCGCGCAAGCATGAAATTTCCCAGCTCTATAGAGACCTGCTTCAAGGGGGCGAGGGAATTGAGCTGCCGCCCCTGGCGGAAAACGGCGTCAACAGCCACTGGGCCTTCACCATCATCATCGACCAGGACGCCGCCGGCATTTCACGCGACGAACTGATGAACAAACTCAATCTCGCGGGCATCGAAACCAGGCCTGTTTTCTACCCATTGAACGAGATGCCCGTCTTTCGTGCCTACGCAGACGGAAACGCCTTGCCCGTGAGCGCCGAGATATCGAGGAACGGCCTGAGCCTGCCATCCTCGACAAGTCTCTCCGACGACGCCATTAAGCATATCGTCACGTCTTTGTTGCGAAACTTCTCCACGCGGACGCTCATTACCCACTTGATGCCCGATAGCGTAGAGTAAGCGCCCTCCATCTTGGCCGACGCTCCCGCGGACGGGAGCCGCCTGAACCTTGAGACACAACCGACACCGCCATCATGCCTGTTCATCTTTGCCGGTCTTCTGACATTCCACGGGATCTCGGGTACGATTCGTGGTTCTCCGTGGGCGAAGTTTCAGCAACGCCGGATGCGGCGGAGAAACGGCTCAAGGGCATTGCCTACCGCCTGGATCGCGCTTTCACCGCCGCGGGCCCCCGATGGTGGGAGATCGCAAGGGAAATCGCGGCGGAACCGACAGGGTCGTTTTCACACGTTGCCTGTTGCGCGCCATCGGCGTCCGATTTCGGTTCGATGCTGGCCTGGACGGGGTTGATCAAGGAGCTGGCCCAATCGGATCAGTCGGTGCTGGCGATCTGCGACGACCCGTGGCTGTTCCGGCAACTCCGCCAGGAAAAGAACGTATCGGCGGGATCGCCCCCATCGCTTTGGCCGCTCGCCTTGAAGCTTCGGTTCCGCGGCTTGGTCGCGCGGTCTTTTACGGCGCTTCGCCTGCTCCATACCAGGTTCCGGTTCGGCTCGCCGCATCGCGCGATCGAACCGGGGAAGCCGTTCTTTTATGTTTACGGGCATCCGCAAAGCCGGCCCGACGGGTTCGACGCCTATTTCGCGGATATGATGTCGAGCTTTCCCCAGACACTGAGGATGATCCATACGGATTGCAGGGCACCGCGCGCCCGCGAGCTGAGCCAGGACCGAAGGACATTCACCGCCCACGCCTGGGGCAGCCCGATGGCCGCACTTAAATTGATCGGCAAGACATGGACCCCATCCAAGACGCTTCGCCAAGGCGCGTTCGGATGGTTGATCAAGCGGGCCGCCGCCCATGAAGCGGGCGGTGCCAGCGCGGCCATGACCGCATGGCAAATTCATTGCCAGGACCGATGGCTGGATGCCGCGCGGCCGTCGGTCGTCATCTGGCCGTGGGAAAACCATCCCTGGGAAAAAGCCATGGCGCGCGCCTGCGCGGATCGGAATATTCCAACTGCGGGGTATCTGCATACGGCCATCGGGCCGCAGATGATCAATAACAGTCCCAACATGAACGCGGATGGCCTCAAGGCCGTTCCGGACAGGCTTTTGCTGATTGGGCCCGGTTATGTGCGGACCGTCGAATCAATGGGGCTTCCCAGCGACCGCCTCGTGGTCGCCGGCACCACCCGGTTCGCAAAGGCGCAGGGCGCGCGCCATGATCCCGAGGGGCCGGTTTTCGTCGCGCTTTCGAGCAACCTGAGCGCCAGCCGGCAAATGCTCAAGGCCGTCGACCACGCGACCCCGTGCGGCCGCAGGTTCTTGATCAAGGCCCACCCGATGTATCCTGTCGAAATCATCGAATCCGATACGGTTCGGCAGACGCCCCTGGGGCTCATGCAGCAGGAATCGCTGTCGGCGGTCCTGTATTGCGCGAGCATCGTCGGGCTGGAAGCCATGCTGCTCGGCATCCCGACCATACGGTTTCTTCCCGACGACGGCATCGCCATGGACGTACTGCCCAGCGAAGTTAAGCCGGTGCCCTGCGATCTGGACGGCCTGCGCGATGCCATCGGCTCCATTGCCCCGGCAGCACCGGTGGCGTGGGAGGACGTGTTCGCCGCGGTGGACCTGAATGTCTGGGCGTCGGTGGTGTCGCCCGGCCGGACGAGCCATTCCCTGGAGACCGAAGCTTGAGCGGATACATCATCCCGGCGCTGGTCACGGCGCTGATGGCCGCGGCCTCATTGGGAGCTGGCGCCGCCTTGCTGGCCGGACTGCGGGCACTCGACCGGATCGCCGCCCTCGAGGCACCCTTCTGGTGTTTCGGTCTCGGCATGGGCGTCATCGGCTGGCTTACATTTTTCGTAGGCATCTCGGGCCATTTGGCCCCCATGCCCTTCGCGATCATGCTTGTCGGCTGTTCGTTCGGTGTCTTGTTCTTGTTCCGGATCCATCCGCCAAGGATCGGCGCCCTGCGGCTGAAGACGCTGTCTTGGCTGCATTGGGCCCTCGGCGCCATGATCGTCTTGATCGCGATTTCCGACTTCGTCGAGGCCTTGGCACCGGCGGCCGACGGCGACACGCTGGCCTACCATTTCGCCCAACCCATACAGTTCCTGTCCGCACACAGGATCACCTTCGTGCCGCGGGCCGTCGACGCCACGTCGCCGATGCTGGTCAACATGACCTACCTTCCCCTGTTTGCGCTTGGCGGCGAGCGTGCCGTCAATTTGTGGCTTTTCGTTTCCGGTTGGGCGGCCATCGTTTTCGCTGCCGTGTTCGTTCGACGTTTCCTTTCCGGCGTTTGGGCCCTGGCCTTGCTTGCGATCCTGGCGACCGTCCCGGCCGTGCTTTATTCAGCCGGAACCGGGCAGGTTGAAATCAGATTGGCGCTGTTCGTGACCATTGCCTGCCTGGCGACGGTTGCCGCAAGGTCTAAACAAGACATCGCCTTTGTCGTCATCGCCGGCATGGCGGCCGGATTTTACGCTGGCGGAAAGTACACCGGGTTGCTGTTCGTCGCGGCGGTCGGTCTTGCAATGCTCTATGGAAAGGGTGGAATTCGAAGGGCTTCCATTTACAGTGCCGCCGCCGTTATCGCCGGGTTTCAATGGTATTTCTGGAACTGGCTGCACACCGGTGACCCGTTTTTTCCGATGTTGTTCGATTTTGTCGGCGTCAAGGATTCGGCCATCTGGAACGCCGCGCAACAACGGTATTTCCGTCAGGAGTTTTTCGGCTCCGAGCTTGCCGTGCCGCGCAATCTGTTCTGGTTTTTCGCTTACCCGTTCAAGGCGACGCTGGACGCATTGCCGGAGTTCGAGTCCACGCGGACGGGTTTCGGCCCTTACCTGTTGCTGGTGTTTCCGCTCGTGGCAGTGTTTCTCTGGCGCAACGGACGCGCGGTCGCCGTCCACGCGCTGTTTCCGGTTGCCGTTATCGTCATTGGTTTCTACGCGCTTTGGTTCTTCACCGGATCGTCTCAGCGTATCCGCCATCTCTTACCGCTGCTGCCCATAAGCTTCGCCATCGCGACGATGGCTGTCGCACGCGTGGGCCATGGCAGCGGTTTCTCTCTACCTGTGATGGCTGCGCTTGCGGCATCAATCGTCATTCAGCTCGGCGGCACGGCGGTGTCGTCGGTTAAGTACTTTTCCTACGCCCTTTCGGACCAGAGCCGAGGCGAGTTCCTGCAGAGAAACGTCTCTCAATACGCCCCCGTTCCGTGGATCAATGCCCACCTCCGCCCGACGGACAAGGTTGCGCACAACGTGCGTGCCTTGAACTATCTTTTGACCGTACCGAATTTCCTGGCGTTGCCGTCTTTGCAGGCACAATTGAACGTCCGGCCCGATTCAAAGGATCCGCAAACGTTCTGGCGGCAATTGAGGGAGCTCAAGATCACCCATATTTTCGTGCTCGGCACCATTACCGCCGACGATCCTCGCGTCGTCGCGCAGCAATTCACCGACGGGATCAAGTCCGCGTTCTGGGAAATGAGCCAGAAACTGTTCAAGACCGGCTGTCTGGAGATCGTGAAAACCTTCAAGGTCGACGTGATCTCATCGCGCACCTTGCCAAGCATGAAGCTGAGCCGGGCAGCGGACACAGCGCAGCTGCTCCGCTTAAATCCGCATGCATGCCACTATTAGAATGCGGACCGAAGCCCAATGCGGCCAACGAGTTTGGACTGGCCGTTTAACAATTGTTGGCATATTAAACTACGGCATTCGAAAGACGGCGGAGTAACGATCCGCACAGCGCGAAACGATATGATCATGAAGCCCTTCCCCGCCCACGTCGATATAGACCTTGCCAAGTTCACACCGGCAACCTCGGATCGCGAGACCAGGCACGGCCTGCCGTCCGAAGTCTTGTTCTGCAAGAAATGTGCGATCTCAAACCAGCGGCCGAACTCAACGGTCGAATTCCAGAACCAGCGAGGCGCCAAAAAGGAAACCATTCTGTTCGACCAGGAGGGCGTCTGCGCGGCCTGCCGGGCCGCGGAACAGAAAAACGCAACGATCGACTGGACCACCCGCCGCCAGGAACTCGAGGAACTTTGCACCAGATACCGGCGCAGCGACGGCCGCTACGATTGCGTCGTGCCCGGCTCGGGCGGGAAAGACAGTTTTTTCGCCGCCCACGTGCTGAAATACGAATTCGGCATGCACCCCCTAACGGTGACATGGGCACCGAATATTTACACCGACTGGGGATGGCAAAACTTTCAGGCCTGGATTCATGCCGGTTTCGACAACCAGTTGTTTACGCCAAACGGACCAGTTCACCGGTTGCTGACGCGCCTGGCGTTGGAAAATCTTCTGCATCCGTTTCAACCCTTCATCCTCGGCCAGAAAAACATCGCGCCTCGCGTCGCCGCCCTGCACGATATCCCCCTCGTCTTCTACGGAGAGAACGAGGCGGAATACGGCAACCCGATCCAAGACAACGATAGCGCCGTGCGCGACAGCTCCTATTTCGTCAAAGGTTCCGACAATGAGCTTTTCATCAGCGGCCAACCCGTCAGCGAGTTGCAGGAAGCCTATGGCCTGAGCCCGCAGGATTTCGATATCTATCTGCCCGGAGACCCCACTTTGCTGGCGGAGCGAAACGTCCAGGTTCACTACCTGGGCTACTATCTGAAATGGCACCCCCAGAGCGCATACTACTACTCTGTCGAGCACGGCGGTTTCCGCGCATCGCCGGAGCGGACGGCTGGCACTTTCAGCAAGTACAATTCAATTGACGATAAAATGGATGACTTCCATTTTTATACACTGTTCGTAAAATTCGGGATCGGCAGAGCAACCTACGATGCGGCCCAAGAAGTGCGCTCCGGAGACCTGACCCGCGAAGAAGCGATTGCACTGGTGCGCCGTTATGACGGTGAGTTTCCAGCTCGTTTCGCCGAAACCCTGTTCGAGTACCTCAGCCTTCCTGCAACCGAGTTCCCCTCCGCGCAGGACCACTTTGAACAACCGATCATGGATCAATCCTACTTTGAAAATCTGTGTGACCGTTTCCGCTCTCCGCATATTTGGAATTACGAGGGAAACCGATGGACGCTCCGTCACACGATCTACGATGAATGATTCCACGCAACGTATTTCTTTTGGGACAGCGTAGATAGATGCCTGCTAAACGTGTCGCCATTACCGGGGCCGACGGTTTTATTGGCAGTCATGTGGCCGAAGCCCTGGTCGGGGCCGGCTACGACGTGACGGCGCTGGTTCAGTACAATTCCTTCAACAGTTGGGGCTGGCTGGATCACAGCGATGCAACGCTGACCTCGCAGATGAAAATCGTCAGCGGCGACGTGCGGGATCCCCAGTCCATGCGCGATCTCGTCAACGGCGCCAATATCGTCATGCACCTGGCATCGCTGATCGCGATCCCCTATTCGTACCATGCCCCCTCCAGCTATGTTGATACCAATGTCAACGGCACGCTCAACCTCTTGCAAGCGGCCCGCGACGGTAGGGTCGAGCACTTCATTCACACCTCGACAAGCGAGGTCTACGGCACCGCGCAGTTCGTTCCCATCACCGAGGAACATCCCCTGAATGCGCAGTCGCCCTACGCAGCAACAAAAATCGCGGCAGACCAGTTGGCTCTGTCATTCCATCGGTCCTTCGACATGCCGGTGTCGGTTATCCGGCCGTTCAATACTTTCGGTCCGCGCCAATCCGCGCGCGCCGTGATTCCCACCGTCATTTCGCAGCTCCTCGCCGGAAAGGCGGAGATCAAGCTCGGCAATCTGGAGCCGACGCGCGATTTCACCTACGTCGAAGATATGGCGGCGGCGTTTATCGCCATGATCGGCGCCCACGAAACCATCGGCCAGGTGACCAATTTCGGCAGCGGCTTCGAGATCAGCATCGGCGACATGGCCCGCGCCATCCGCGACGAAATCAACCCCGCGGCGGAAATCAAATTGGATGAGTCGCGGCTGCGGCCGGCCAACAGTGAGGTCGACCGTTTGTGGGCCAGTGTCGAGAAAGCCCGGCAGCGCACCGACTGGTCGCCGTCCTATTCGGGGCTCGACGGGTTCCGCATGGGAATCGAAAAGACTGTCAAATGGTTCAGGGACAGCAAAAATCTCTCATTCTATAAGACGGACTTGTTCAACATTTGAACCAGCATCAGGTCATATCGCCCAGTCATGAGGCCGCCGCCGCCGTCGATGAGGTCTTGCGCGGCGATTTCGGGCTGGTTGGCCCGATTCCATTGCATGCGCCGAAATTCGATGCCGCCGACAAGGAACTCGTAAACGCCTGTCTGGATGAAGGATGGGTCTCGACGGCCGGTCATTTCGTCGACGAATTCGAGGCGCTGATCGCCCGCGCCTGCGATGTCAAACATGCGATCGCGACGACCAATGGAACCTCGGCCCTGCATGCCGCGCTGCATTGCATCGGCGTGACCAAGGATGACGCGGTCTTGTGCCCCGCGCTGACATTTATCGCCACGGCCAACGCCATTTCCTACACCGGCGCCGCGCCGATTTTCCTCGACAGCAGTATCTCCGACCTGGGCATCGATTTGAAAAAATTAAGCCATTTCCTCGAGACGGAATGCTCCCATCAGAACGCCCAAGCCCGGCACAAGAAAAGCGGCCGCGCGATCAAGGCCATTGTCCCGGTTCATGTCTTCGGCCATGCCTGCGACCTTCATGCACTGACCGATATTTGCCGGAACTGGAACATCGCTATCATCGAAGACGCCGCCGAGGCGCTCGGAAGCTCGTTCGATGGAAGGCCCTGTGGCGGTTTCGGTACGGCGGCCACGCTCAGCTTCAATGGCAACAAACCGGTGACCACCGGCGGCGGCGGCGCGATCGTAACCAACGACGAAAGCCTGGCCAAAAGATTGAAGCACGTGACCACGACCGCCAAGCTGCCTCATGCCTGGCGCTACGACCACGATGAGATCGGCTTCAATTACCGTCTGCCGAGCTTGAACGCCGCATTGGGAATCGCCCAGATGCGCAAGCTGGGGGCGATCATCGAAAGCAAGCGCAAGATCGCCAAGGCCTATGAGAACCGGCTGTCGCAGCTGGCCGATGTCCTATGGGTTTCGGAACCCGCGAGATGCAGGAGCAACTATTGGCTGAACGCCATCATCCTGCCGAACGCCGAACAGCGCGACATGTTCTTGGAGCTGACCAATTCCCGGGATATCCAGACCCGTCCATGTTGGACGCTCATCCCCAACACCGCCGCTTATCGAGACGCCATCCAGGCGCCGGACTTGACCCATGCCAGGATGCTGGAATCGCGACTGGTCAATCTGCCTTCAAGTCCCTGGATGCTGCCGTCACAGACAGGACAGTGAAATGACTTCCGGCCCGCAGCGAACGCACGACCATCTCTACCTGACAGCCGAGCGGTATGACGAACCCAAGGAAATGTTCAAGTGGATCGCCGCCCATGCCGACGCGCGCGGCGCCCTGGGCGACCAAAAGACTGTCGTCGATTTCGGCTGCGCCGCCGGTGAGTTCCTGTACTACCTGAGCCGGGCTCATGTCGGCCCCGACTACCTGGGCATCGACGTTCTCGACGTGCTGATCGAAAAAGCCCGCTCGCGATCGCCCTCCGTATCTTGGCGGTCCGGCTCCGTGACGGAACCCGATCTCCTCGCGGCGAACGCCATCGACACGGCGTTCCTTTCCGGTGTCCTTTCGATTTTCGACGATTACCGGCCGGCGCTGGGCAATCTGATCTCCTGGACCCGCCCGGCGGGCCACATCTTCGTTTTCGGCGCCTTCAACCCGCATCCTGTCGACGTCTGGGTGAAATACAGGTCCGTTGAAGAACACGACGACTCCCATCGAGAACCGGGGTGGAATATCTTTTCGCGGCAATCGATCAGTGCCTATTTGGACGGCATCGAAAAGGTCGAAGATCACGCCTTCCATCCTTTCGAGTTGCCGATCGATCTGGAACCCCACCCTTCGGACCCGGTCAGGAGCTGGACGTTCAAGGACGAGCAGGGCACGCGCCTTTCCACCAACGGCCTCAGCCTCTTGCTCAAACTCGAGCTCCTCGAAATCCGCTTATGAGAAAGATCGCCGTCGTCACGGGAAGCCGCGCGGAGTATGGACTGCTGCAGACGCTTATGCGTGAAATTGACGAGGCGCCCTCCCTGCAATTGCAGGTGATCGTCACCGGCACGCATCTTGAGCCGAAATACGGCAATACCGTCGACGTCATCGTCAGTGATGGTTTCGGTATCGCTGAGCGCGTGCCTCTCGACCTAACCGATGATGACCCGCTTTCGATTTGCGGCGCCATGGCCAGCGGTATTTCCGGCATGGCGCAGGCCTTGCAGCGATTGTCCCCGGATGTGCTCGTTGTCTTGGGCGACCGCTATGAAATCCTGGCCGCCGCGCAGGCCGCGATGATCCTCAGGATTCCCATCGCGCATATTCATGGCGGTGAATCGACCGAAGGCCTGATCGACGAGGCCATCCGCCATGCCGTGACCAAGATGGCGCATCTGCATTTTGCCGCGACGGAGCCATATGCACGAAGGATCAGGTCGATGGGAGAGAACCCGGACCACGTGTTCGTAACCGGCGCGCCCGGCCTCGATATCATTTCCACGTTGGACAGGCTTGACCGCGATGCACTTGAGGCGCGCCTGCAGATACCGCTGACGGATCAGGTCTTCCTGATTACCTACCACCCCGTGACCCTCAGCCAAACAGATCCCACGATACCGACGCGCGAGCTGCTGCGGGCGCTGGACCGTTATCCAAAAGCCAGCCTGGTCTTCACCGGCGTCAACGCCGACCCGTACAACGACCGGATTTTTCAGGTCCTCAAGCAATACGCCGACCAAAACCCCGGCCGATGCCACATTGCCTCGTCCCTCGGCCAATTGGTTTACCTAAGTCTGATGTCGGTCGCCGATGCCGTGATCGGCAATTCCTCAAGCGGCATTATCGAGGCGCCGGCCCTGAACGTACCGACCGTCAACATCGGAGACCGGCAAAAAGGCCGCCTTCGCGGTGCATCGATCATCGACTGCGAGGAAGACGCGGATGCGATTGCCGCGGCGATCGACAAGGCATTGGACCCGGAATTCCGGCGCGCCATTTCGCGGGCGCCGGCGGCTTACGGCAAGGCCGGGGCCTCGCGAAAAATCTGTGAAATTCTCACTACCGCCAATCTGGACGGCATTCTCTATAAGCGGTTTTTCGATCCGCCGGGATCAAGCGAGGCGCCGGCATCATGAAGATCGCCTTCATCGGATGTGTGGATTTCAGTTTCGCGCTTCTCGAGACCCTCGCCGATGTACCGGAGGCCGAGATCGTCCTGGTCGTTACCAAGTCGGCATCGTCCGCGAACGCCGACTTCCGCTCGCTTGAGCCGCTGGCTCAATCCATGGGCGCCCCATGCATCAATGTCGACCAGCAGCCTTCGATATCGCTCGAGGCCGAAATCGCGAAAGCCGAAGCCGATGTCGTTTTCTGTTTTGGTTGGTCGCATCTGCTTCCCAGGTCCGTGCTGGATGCGGCGCCTGGCGGCGTGGTCGGCTATCACCCGGCGCTGTTGCCGCAAAACCGGGGGCGCCACCCGATCATCTGGGCGCTTGCCCTGGGACTGCCGACAACCGGGGCGACCTTTTTCATCATGGATGAGGGCGCCGACAGCGGCGACATCTTGGACCAGGCCGTTATCGCCATCGACGATGCCGACGACGCCGGCACGCTCTACGAAAAACTGAAAGCCGAAGCGAAACGCCAGATCGGATCGGTCGTCGAAGGCCTTTCCAACGGGACACTGGTGGCGCGGCAACAGGATGATACGGCCGCGAACACATGGCGAAAACGAAGCGCCGCCGACGGCATGATCGACTGGCGCATGTCGGCGACGGCGATCCACAATCTTGTCCGAGCGCTCGCCCACCCCTATCCCGGCGCGGAGTGCCGCCATGGCACGGGTTCCGTAAAGATCTGGAAAACAGCGCTGGTCGAGGGGGCCTTGAAAAACCTGGAACCCGGAAAGGTCCTGCGGCACAATGGCCGGCAACTGGTCGTTCAATGTGGCGATGGCGCGATCCGCCTGTTGGACCACGAGTTCCCGGAACTCCCGAAAATTGGAAGCTACCTATGAATTCGGTTTTGGTGATCGCCCCCCACGCAGATGACGAAACGCTGGGGTGCGGGGGCACGCTTCTTCGCCACAAAGCCGAGGGTGACGACATTCACTGGCTGTTGCTGACGTCAATGAGCGCAGATGCCGGATACTCTCCGCAGCAAATCGCATCCCGGCGCGAGCAAATCGACAAGGTCGCAGGTGCTTACGGGTTCAAGTCCACTAACTGCCTGGAATATGCCCCCGCCTCGCTTGATCAGGCCCCACGCTCGGATCTCGTCGCGGCCATCGGAAAGGCCATCGAAGCGACCGAAGCCGCCGTCGTCTATGCACCGCACGACGGTGATATCCACAGTGATCACCGCATCGCCGCTGCCGCCGTACAGGCGACATCAAAGTGGTTCCGCTATCCCTCGGTGACGACAATCCTGAGTTACGAAACCGTATCCGAGACCGATTTCGCCTTGGCAGCGAGAGATCGGTTCGTGCCGAACTACTTTGTTGATATAACCGAGTTCTTGGAAAAGAAGATCGAAATTCTGAAGGTCTACGAAAGTGAATTGGGTGCTCATCCCTTCCCGCGGAGCGAAACGTCCATTCAGGCGCTGGCACAACTCAACGGCGCCAAAATCGGGACGATGGCCGCCGAGGCTTTCCACCTTTTAAAACACCGCGTTTAAGAATAACCGTCCAACCTTCCCCATCTACAATACCGAGTACGCAAAATGGTTGCTTGGAAGAAAACCCTCGTTTCACCAGGCATTACAATTGGTGAGGCGCTGAAATGTATCTCGGAAAACGAGGCGCAGGTTTGCCTGGTCGTCGATGACCAGGAAACCCTTCTCGGCATCGTCACCGACGGCGACATCCGGCGGGCCTTGTTGAACGCCCAGAGCCTGGACCAGCCCGTCGACAGCATCATGAACACCAACCCCCGGCATGCGTCGGCGGCGACCCCAGGCGACGAGCTGTTGGAAATGCTCGCCAGCAGCCGGCTTCGTCACCTGCCGATCCTGGATTCCGCCAGGCGGGTCGTCGGGCTGGAAACCATCGAAGACTTGTTTCTGACCCAGCAACGCGAGGACAATTGGGTGCTGCTGATGGCCGGCGGTCTCGGCACCCGCCTTCGCCCCTTCACCGCGGACATGCCGAAACCCTTGCTGCAGGTCGGTGACAAGCCGTTGCTCGAGACGATCATCGAAAACTTCATCAAGCAGGGTTTCCGCCGCTTCTTCATCGCCGTCAACTACAAGGCAAAAATGATTCAGGAGCATTTTGGCGATGGCAACCGCTGGAACGCGGAAATCGTCTATCTCAACGAAGAAAGCCAGCTTGGCACGGCCGGCGCCATGGGGCTGATTCCGTTTCCCCTGACCTCTTCGCTCATTGTCATGAACGGCGATCTTCTCACCAACGTCAACTTCACCAGCCTGTTGTCGTACCATCAGGAGTATGAATGCGCGGCGACCATGTGCGTGCGTGAATACGATATCGACGTGCCGTTCGGCATCGTCGAATTCAGCCAGCACCTCGTCTCGCGGATCAACGAAAAGCCGGTCCAGCGCCTGCATGTGAACGCCGGTCTTTATGTGTTGGAGCCGTCAGTGGTCGCCGATGTGCCGAAAGATCGGCCGCTCGACATGCCCGACCTGATGAACTCCCTGTTGGCTGCGGGAGAAAAGATCGCCGCCTTCCCCGTCGGCGAGCTCTGGCTTGATATTGGCCGGCCGGATGACCTAGAACGAGCCCGAAAGCTCATCACCGACCTGTAACGCATTCACTTGTATCGCCGAGCACCGACAACATGCCGCAACCCGCCGGAAACTTCCGCATCATCGCCCGCCTCGACGTCAAAATGGACACCCTCATCAAGGGCATCCACTTGGAAGGCTGGCGCAAGGTCGGCGACCCCGGCGCGTTTGCCCAGCGCTATTACGACCAGGGCATCGATGAGATCGTCTACATGGACGCGGTCGCCAGCCTGTACAATCGGAACAACCTGGCGGAGGTCCTCACCCACACCGCCAAGGAGGTTTTCATCCCGATCACCGTGGGCGGCGGCATCAGAAGCCTTGAGGACGCCGATGTCCTGTTGAATGCCGGAGCCGACAAGATCGCAATCAACACCGCGGCGACGAAAACCCCCCGCCTGATCAGTGAAATTTCCAACCGGTTTGGATCCCAATGCGTGGTGCTCTCCATCGAGGCCAAGAAAGACGATCGGACTGGCTCATGGGAGGCATTAACGGACCTGGGCCGGGAACATACAGGCCTGGATGTTCTCGATTGGGCGCAACAGGCTTGCGAGCTGGGCGCGGGAGAAATTCTGCTCACGTCCGTCGATCAAGACGGCACGCGTCGCGGGTTCGATGTTGAATTGACCCGGGCCGTGGCGGACGCCGTCCCGGTGCCGGTCATTGCCAGCGGCGGCATGGGAACCGCCGATCATCTGGCCGCCGTGGCGTTCGACGGACATGCCAATGCCGCGGCGATCGCCAGCCTTTTTCATTTCGACAAAGATGATCCGGTTTCGATCCGCGCCGCGGCGCTCGAGCTGGGGATTCCTGTCCGGGCGATTTGAAATCGCGATTTCGGCCGGCCCTCGTCCGCCGGCCAATCTGAGTGGATCGAATGAGCAAAGAGAAACCGGTTACCATCGTCGATGCAGGCAGCGGCAATTTGCTGAGCGTGCTGCGTGCTTGTGAGAAGGTCGGGGCGGCGCCGAAAATTACGGCAAACGAAGATGACATTCTTGCCGCCGAGCGGCTCATCCTTCCCGGTGTCGGTGCCTTTGGCCACGTCATGGCCGAGATTTCCAAGCGCGGCCTCGAAGACGCGATCCGCGGTTTTGCGGAGACAGGGCGTCCGTACCTGGGCATCTGCGTCGGCATGCAGATCATGCTGGATGAAAGCCATGAGTTCGGGCGCCATGACGGGCTTGGATTCATCCCGGGTGCGGTCGAGGCCATTCCGGACACGAGCCCGAACGGCACGCACCACAAGATTCCCCATGTCGGCTGGGGCGAGCTGTCTTTTCCGGATGCGCCGGAATGCGGCGCCTCCTTGTTTTCCGGTGTCGCCGCCGGGGAGAGCGTCTACTTCGTCCATTCTTTCGTCGCGCGCCCGGAAAACCCTTCGAATGTCGCCGCCTCGACCCGTTACGATGGCGTGGAGCTCTGCGCCGCCGTCAGGGCCGGCTCCCTGTGGGGATGCCAGTTTCATCCGGAGAAGAGCGGCCCCACGGGCTTGCGGGTTCTTCAAAACTTTATCGAACTCACGTGATGCGGCGACATAAAGACACGCACCCCAATCGATGTTGACCGAACCGAGCGATAGCAAATTGTCTTTGGGCATGGAAAAGCGGTATCTACGGCTTCTTCTTTTATTCGTTTTCGTATTCATTTCCCTGGTTTCGGGAATCAACATCCTGGTCGATCCCTACAGAGTTCTGAATTTTCCCGATATTCGGTGGCTGAACGCCGACAGGATGGAGTACGGAGCCTATGGCCGCATGGGCAAGGCTCTTCGGGTCATGAAAGTCAAACCCGCGACCGTCATTCTCGGCGCGTCATCCGCCGAAGTCGGCTTCGATCCAGAACACAAGGCGTGGCAATACCGACCTGTGTTTAATCTGGGGCTCAGTGGCGCGAACCTGTATGAGATCTTTCGCTACCTCCAACATAGCCACGCCGCATCACCCCTGAAGCAGGCCCTTATCTCCATCGTTCCCTCGAGCATCAACGCCTATCAGGGCGAACGGCCGGACTTCCTCGAGGATCGCTTGCTCGTCAATGCACGTGGCGATCGCGCCGGCCTTGTCGCCAGAAGGGGTTATATCTTCAACCATCTGCTATCGGTCGATGCATTGGTTGCGAGCGGCCGCGTTGCGGCCTGGAACTTCTTTCAGGATGCATCGACGCAATCGGTCTTCAGGGGCAAGACCTATACGCAAAAAGGACGCCGTGTTCTCGGCGAGGCACATCGCGAGAACATCGTAAAAAGCGGCGGCTACAATCGGCGGCTGAGAAACGGTCTTGAAGCATTCATGGGTTATCTTTGGTTTCCGCTGCCCGAAAGGAAATTTTGCCCGGCGGCATCGAACCGCGACACGCTTAAGGTTTTTGAGGATATTTTACGCTTTGGATATGAAAACGGCATTTCCTTGGTCTTTGTCGTCGATCCTTATCATGTCGAGTATTCGGCAAGCATGATGGAACTGGGGCTGTACGATATCTTCGGGCATTGGCTCCAAGGCGCCGTCGCCCTGAACAGCCGGATGGCCAGTACCTACGGCGCCGATCCATTCGCCATCTGGGATTTCAGCGACGTCGGCAACATTACAACCGAACCCGTCCCGTCCGCATCGATGCCGGAAGCGCACATGAAAAACTATTATGATGCGCCGCATTTTGATATTGGAATTGGAAATCGCATTCTCGATACGGTCCTCGGGCCGCGCCGCGCTGCCGCTGACGAGGGAAATAGGTTTGGCGTCAAGCTTGAACCGGGCAATATCACAAGACACCTGGACAGGGCGCGGGCGTTGCTCATGAATTGGATGGCGGAAAATACTGATCCCATGCGCGACCTAAGGGCGCTGATCCGCGACACGGAGCACGAAAGGGCGGCAAATCCCATTTGCGAGACGCCGCCAGCCACGGGGTAAGAGCCTGAAACCACGCAGTATTTGGTTTCGACTTGGAGAGTAGGCATGCAAGACATTCAGAAATGGAAGGCGGGCGATCAACGTGTGATTGTGCACCTGTTTACGGCCAAGGACGTAGAGGCCTTTGCCGATATGTCGGGTGACATCAATCCGATCCACCTGAGCCGCGAATTTGCTTCTGAAACCTCGATGGGCGAGCCCGTCGTTCACGGCATGTTGGCGGCTGCCCATATCTCCGCGCTGATCGGCAATGAACTGCCGGGACCGGGGGCACTATGGTTGTCCTTCAACATCAATTGGCGCCAGCCGATTCGAATCAATGACAACGTGAAGTTTACCGCCGTGGTGAAAGCCGTTCATCACTCGAGCAACACCATGGCCGTCGAAATCGCCGGCACCGATATCGATGGGACCCGCAAGTATTTCGATGCCGAAGCCACGGTTTCGTTGTTATCCGCCAGCGAGAAGCAAGCCGCGAAGGCCGCTGACACGGATCGCGACCTGCTCCTCGCGGGAAAACATATCGTCGTCACGGGCGGCAACGGCGCACTGGGGTCTGGCATCGCATCGAAACTTGCCTCGATGGGCGCCGAGTTGACGCTACTCGGCCGGGACCCCGGCCGCCTCAAGGCGGCAGCGGTTTCGCTTGCCGCGCAATGCCGCAATGTCATCACCACCGACTTGCGCGATGCCTACGCCATTGAGACGGCATGCGGCGCCATTCTTGAAAGCGGCGACATCCATGGGCTGGTCCATGCCGCGGCACCAAACGCCGAGGCCGTCCGATTGACCGACAAAAAAAGTGCCTCCGAAATGCAGGCCCATTTCGATGTCGGGCCCGTCGCCTTTCATCAATTGATTTTGGGCTTGCAGGCAGGACTTCAATCCGGCGCGTCGATCTGCGCCATATCGACCCAATACACCCTGGATATGCCGCCCGAGGGCATGGGCGCCTATAGCGCCGCCAAACTGGCCTTGTTGGGGCTGGTGCGAACGCTTGCGATAGAGCTGGGCCCTCGGAACATTCGGTGCAACGCCGTATCGCCATCAATGATGGATACGCCGTTTTCCCGGGACGTTCCGCAGGCGACGAAACGGATCGAGGAGGCGAAAAATCCGCTCCGCAGACTTTGCAGCGTCGAAGACGTCGCCGCCACGGTCACCTTCCTGATGGGGCCCGGTGCGAGCTTCATCAATGGCGCAAACATTCCGGTTACCGGTGGACTGACCGCGGGATGACCCCGGCTTCCTGGTCCCTCAAAGCGTGGCAGCCGGAGGCAAGGAGTCTCATTCGCGACGCCCTGAAAAGCGGCAGGCCAAGCGCCATTGCCGCGGCCCTGGATGCGGCTCACGAACAGGCCGTCATACACCAGGCACCGGCTTTTTCTCTCGGCATCACTTCCACCTTTACCCTGGGTCCGCAGCGGCCCGCGTTGGAACTCGGCTTATCGACCATCCCGTCAAATCCGCATATCGTGATCTCCGACCACGACACTATCGAACAGGATCTGCTGGACCCGGCTTCACCGTTGCTGGTCCAGCCCCTTGACGCCCTGTTGGTGCTCTGGCGCGCCGAAGAACTACTGGCTGAGCTGCTGCGCCGCAGGCACTTGCTGGCAACGGATCAGCGCCAGGAAATTATCGATCAGGCCGCCGGAAGGATCCGACAGTTGGTTTCCGCCTACGCCGGGGCCTCGCCGCTGCCGCTTTTCCTCTCGACCCTGCCATCATCCCTGATGATGGCGGGCGATGTTATGGAGACAAATCAGCCGGCGGGGATTTTGGCGGCGATTACCCGATTGAACGAAACCGTTCTGGCCTGCGCGGCGGAGAACCCGGGCGTTCATGTGTTCGATTTCGCCGGATGGTCGCAACGGCAAAAGGCCGGCTGGTACAGCTCGAAAATGGATTTCGTCGCCAAACAGCCGATCGCCGCACAGGCTGCGCCGGCCTTTGGCTCTTGCCTTGCCGAGCACTTCCGCCCGCTTGTCGGACCGATGAAGAAGGTCTTGGCCGTCGACCTGGACAATACCCTTTGGGGCGGCGTGCTTGGGGAGGACGGCATCGCCGGCCTGTCCATCGGCCAGGATTATCCGGGCAAGCTCTATTGGCGGATTCAGGAACTCGTCGCGTCTTTGAAAGCGCGCGGCGTGATTCTCATATTGTTGAGCAAGAACAACCCTGCCGACGTGGAAGAGGCGTTCTCCACACGATCGGATATGCCCCTGTCACTAACCGATTTCACGGTGATCAAGGCCAACTGGCGCCCCAAGGCGGATAACCTGCAAGAAGCAATCGACGAGTTGCGCCTCGGCCTCGACAGCGTGGTGTTCATCGATGACCAGGCCATTGAACGAGAGGCCATGAGGTTCCACCTCCCCGACGTGGAAGTGCCGGAAATCGGCGAAGACCCGTTAGAGGTCATCGAGATGCTGGCCCAAAACCCCTGGTTCGCCCGCTATGGCCTGACTGACGCGGATCTTCAGCGCAGCGAAGATTATTCGCGCGAGAGCGAGCGGCGCAAATTGCGCGCGGCCTCTTCAAATCTGGAAACGTTCCTGCGCAGCCTGGAAATGCGGATGACCGTCGACCCATTGGGAGCGGCGACAATTACGCGCGCCGCGCAAATGTGCGCCCGCACGAACCAATTCAATGTAACGACCAGGCGGCATTCGGAAGCCGACCTCGCGGCATTCGTTGCGGATGATGGCATTTATTTCACCGCGACCCTATCAGACCGATTTGGCGATCAAGGCATCATTGCCTTGTGCCTGGGCCGCCCCATCAGTGGCGCCTCTGACGTCCGGGAAATCGAAATCGATAGCCTATTGATAAGCTGTCGCGCCTTGGGCCGGGGCGTGGAGCGCGCCCTGTTCGCGGCCTTCGTCGCGTCCGCGACCCGTGCCGGCTATGCCCGCATCCGCGCGTTATACCTGAAAACCAAGAAAAATGGCCAATGTGAAAACCTCTTCGACGACCTGGGCATGAACCTGGAAGCGTCTGGGCCGGACGCCAAGCACTATGTGTTTGAACTTCCCGCGACTGTCGACGCGCCCGATTGGATTGAATTCGCCCATATGGATGTTTAAAAGGCTCCCACGATGAATAATTTGCAGACCCTGTTTGAAACGGTCGGGGAGGTCTTCAAGGTTGACCCGTCGACCCTCGATGAAAGCTCTTCCCAAGATTCGATCGCTCGATGGGATTCCTTCGGCATGATCAATCTCATTAATGAGCTGGAGATGGTCTTCGAGGTGAGTTTCAACGTGCTGGAAATCGTCGAGTTTCGGACGATCGGAATCATCAAGGATGCCCTCGAGGCAAAAGGGGTCGATTTTTCGTGACCTCCGCGCCGACAGGTCAGCATCAAACTCCTGTTGCGCATGCCATTCTCGCGTCCCTGCAGCAGCAGATGCCGTTTCTGCACAAAGCCGCGCTCGAATCGGATCCGCATTCCTTCAACGAACGGCTGGCCGTCCTTGAGACGACCGGTCGTCGCCTGCAACTGATCTTCGACGACGACCGGCTCTGGATTGATGGGATGGTTAAATCGTATATCCACCTGTCCATTGAGTTTCTGCGTCTTCAACAACAATTGGAAAAAACCGGGCGCTATCTGCTGTCCAGTGAACGCGAGGCGGCGGAACAGGTCTATCACAATGAGGATGTGTTCGGCGCCTATTACCTGCCCGGACTGCTGCTGACCGAGGCCTTATGGCCGAACCACTTCAGGCTCAATCATGCTTTCAAGACCGCGTTCCTGACGCAATTACCTGCGTCCCCATCGGTCTTGGAAATCGGCGTCGGAACGGGCTACCACCTTTCGCAACTGCTGACGGCGCATGAATGCGTGACCTATGAAGGCATAGACATCAGTCAATTCGCCATCGATTTCTGCAAGACCTTCACGGCACCGGACCTGGATGCCGGCTCGAGCGTAGATTTTCAACTGGCAAGCATCACCGGCGACTATCGCCCGCCCGCCGCCAAACTTGACGGCATCATCATGGGCGAAGTGCTTGAGCATATCGAAACGCCCGGGCAAGTCCTGGAAAACCTGCGCGAACTGGCCGACGACCGAACCAAGCTGTTCATCACGACGGTGGTCTTCGCCGCAAATATCGACCACATCTTCATGTTCGAAAAAGTCGACGATATTCGCAAGTTGGTCACGGCATCGGGCTGGCGGATTGAAAACGACTGGCCATTGCCGATCTATCCGACGGATACCCCTGACATGGTAAAGCGGCCCATGAATTACGGCGCGCTCCTTTCCAAGGCCTAGTCTTCAGCGCGGCTAGAACTGAAAATATTGGAATTCCTGCGGCACCCCGCCCTTCAAAATACATGCGGCCGCCAGCGCCGCGATAAACGCCGCCCAACCGGCTTTGAACGACCATTTGAAAACCGCCCGGGCCTCCGGATCGGGCGTTGAGCCGGCGCCACCAAGTCCTGGGTTCCAGGACGCGAAAATCTGATAGACATTGGGCAGCCAGAACACCAGGGCCGAAACAAGAATGATCTGCGGTATGAAAACGAGGCTCACCCGCGCATGCGCCCAATGGACCGGCAGGACCTCCGGGTTCATCAGGGCTCCAAGGTGCGCTTTCAGCGCCATCGGCAACGAAACGCCGTTTCCGCCGAACATGGCAAAGAAAATCTGATGTGCGAGGCCGATTTCTTCAGCACGGAAGTAGACGAGGCTTGTGGAGAAGGTCGCGAAGGTTAAGGCGCCGCCCACCAGCCAATTGAGCCGCGGAAACTGGAAAAATCGCCAGGCGTGGTTTGCCACCAGCGCCAGCCCGAGAATCCCGAGGCAAAAAACGTATCCCCAGGCCGCGCCATGCCATAGGCCTGATAACAGAAAGGTAATAACCATGGGCAACGCCATGATCAGCATGAACTGCGGGAAAGGGGTTAATTTCCGGCTCCGGGTCCGGCGCATCAGATAGGTGGAGATCGGCGTGTACAGATACATCAGGAAAAAGCGCGTGACGGTTATGTGCCAGCGCTGGAAGAACATGATCATGCTGGTGGATTTCAACGGGGAATAAAAATTGATCGGCAAGACAATGCCGAACAGGCGGGCAAGACCGACCGCCATATCCGAATAGGCGGAGAAATCGAAATAGAGCTGAAATGTGTATCCCGCCCACACCGCCCAGGCGTCGAAAAAATGAACCGCGCCGCCGGCCGCGCCATAGACCGTGTTGACGTGAACCGCCAATGGGTCCGCGATAATGACTTTTTTGAACAAGCCGATGATAAAAATCGAAAGGCCGATGGCCGCATCCCGGGCGCTGGACGCCGAGAAATCGCGCTCTTCGAACTGCGGCAGCATCTCACGCTGATGAACAATCGGACCGGCGATCAACTGCGGAAAAAAGATCACGAACAAACTGTACTTCGCGAAGCTGGGGCGACGGCTCAATCCGGCATGGGTGTCGGCCAAGAAAGCAATTTGCTGGAACGAATAGAACGATATTGCAAGCGGCAGCAGAATCCCTTGCACTTGGTAATCGG
This sequence comes from Rhodospirillaceae bacterium, assembly GCA_038125725.1. GTDB lineage: Bacteria > Pseudomonadota > Alphaproteobacteria > Rhodospirillales > Casp-alpha2 > TMED8. The sequence goes on along the minus strand of JAYPEK010000004.1, from coordinate 40,195 downwards.
TATCGAAAATCCAGTTAAAGTTTTCGATCAAGAAATCCGTGTATTTGAAATGGCCCAGGAACAGTAGATTTCCCGCACAGCCCATGATCAGGAAAAACGTCGCCCGCCGGCTTTTCAAATTTGCCTCGATGGCCCGGCCAATCAGGTAATTGAATACGACAGAACCCAACAAAAGCAGCACATAAGGTGGATTCCACCAACCATAGAAGACCAGTGAAAGCCCGATCATCCAATAGACGCTGAGCGTTGAATTTCCGGACCTGCCAATGAGCAAATAGCCGAAATAGGCTAGCGGAAGGAAGAAGAAGCAAAACTCAACAGATTGGAATAACAATCGCGCTTCCCGTAAATCGGCTTTTCGTCCGCGCCGGAAGCGCGGAGTGGCTCACTGAACGATGTCCTGCCTTGCGACGGCGCGCGGACGCTACCTCCGGCCAACACACAAAGCAAGATGCCGCGACGACGGCGAAAATGAAATGTAAGGGTCGGCGTATTTGAATGTAAAGGTTTGTGCATTTGATGGCCGTCTCTGTTAAGTCTGCTGTCTGAGACCGGCGTAACGGTATTTACGGGCCAATGTCGAAGAAGAATTCTGTTCTGGCGGTCATTCCCGCGCGCGGCGGCTCCAAGGGCCTGCCCGGCAAGAATTTGCGCCCGCTCCACGGCAAGCCGTTGATTGCCTGGACCATCGAGGCGGCGAGGGGCGCCGCCTGCGTCGAGCGGCTGATCCTGACCAGCGACGATCCGGAAATCATCGCCGTGTGCCGCGATCTCGGCTGCGAAGTGCCCTTTCAGCGGCCCGACGAATTGGCCACCGACGAGGCCTTGCTATCCGATACGCTGACCCATGCGCTGACGGCCTTCGATCACGGCTGCGAATATCTGGCCGTGCTGCAGCCGACATCCCCCTTGCGCCGAAGCGAGGACATCGACGGATGCTTCAACCTCTGCATCGAGGCGGGGGCCATGGCCTGCCTCAGCGTCACGACGGCGCCGAAACCGCCCTATTGGATGTTTTCCGTGGATGGCGAACACAGGATGACACCCGTCATGGGCTGGGAGATGGTCAATACGCCCCGGCACGACCTGCCGCCCGTCTACCTGCTGAACGGCGCCGTCTACATTGTGAAAATTGATTGGTACTTGCAGCACAAGACATTGTTGGATGCCGCGACACTGGCCTATTTCATGCCGCCCGAACGGTCCGTCGACATCGATACGCTTCCGGACTTTCAGCAGGCCGAGCGGCTGATGCGCATGGCAAACTCGCCAGAAACGGACTAAGAAATACCGTCCGATGCTCAACAGCCGATTGCCGTAGAGATGTCCAAGCCAGTCCTCATTCTGTCAGCCGGCGGCCACGCAGTGGTCGTCGCCGAGGCGATGCAGATGCGGCAGCTTGAAATCATCGGCTTTACCGACCCGCAGAAGCCCGGAGGCAGCCTGCTGTTGGGCCAAATCCCGGTCCTGGGAGACGATTCGATCATCGAGAATTACGATCCGGATACGGTGCAACTGGCCAACGGGCTCGGCGGCGCAAGCTCGACGAAGGCCCGCCAGGCGCTCTATGAGACCTATAAGGCCCGGGGATACGGGTTTGTCTCCGTCATGCACGAAAGAGCATATGTATCCCCCTCCGCAACCCTGGACGAAGGCGCCCAGGTTTTCGCACATGCGACCATCCAATGCGGTGCCAGAATCGGCGAGAACACCATCATCAATACCGCGGCTTCGGTCGACCATGATTGCACGATCGGCCGGCACTGCCATATCGCGCCCGGCTGCACCCTTTCCGGCAGCGTCGAGGTCGGCGAGGGAACCCACATCGGAACCGGCGCGACGATCATCCAGGGCATCAGAATCGGCGATGGCGCGCTCGTCGGCGCCGGCGCCGTGGTTATCCGCGATGTCGCGGACGGAGAAACCGTGGTGGGAAATCCGGCCCGGGTTATTCGAAAGCAAACGCCGTAACCGGGTGCAAACCGGGTTTGGTTCGATCCGCTATGTCAGCGATTCTTCGGAAACTCAATCAACTGCGATCCGATCCGGTTTTGCGCTCATGGCTGCTCAGGCGGGCCTTGAGGCTGACCGGGGGGCCGCCCCGATTTGTCCCGCACCGACCGCCCTACCTCTCGGGTTCATTACCCATTCCCTCGGAGCCAGTCGGCAACGGCGATGGCTTTGAATGCGCGCCGGTACCGGCGCCGCTGGACGCGCTGGAGATTCGCCTGCACGGAAAGGTCATCCGGCTGGCGGCGGCGGATGCAGAACGCGTTTTTCTGGAGCCGCAAGAGGATCACGAAACCTACCTGGGCCTGCACCGCTTCGCCTGGCTGCCGTTTGCCCATGAACCGGTGGCACCGGAATGGGTCTGGCATTTGTGGGGAACCTGGCTGGACCATTTCGGCGATGGCGGGGAGGGCTGGCCCTGGCATCCGTACACGGCCGCCGAACGGGCGATCAATATCCTGTCCTATGCGCGATCACACGGCCTGCCAGCGCCGGCGCAAAAATCCCTGGACGGGTTGGCCAAACACGCAAAATGGATCGCCGATCATCTCGAGTATTTCGGCGAGCACTTCACGTCGAACCATCTAGCCAACAATGGCCGGGGTCTGTTCACCCTCGGCCTGGAGCTCGGCCTGCCGAGGGCGGCCGCCTTGGGACGGGAGATCCTCCTCAACGAGGCCGGGCGGATTTTCCTGCCTTCCGGCATGCTCCGGGAAGGCTCCTCCCACTATCACCTCTTGTTGACCAAGAACTATCTCGCCGCCTGGCTGTTGGCCGTCCGTCACGATGACGAAGCCGCCGCCGCCCTTGGCGAGGTCGCGGGCCGGGCCCTGGCCGCGGCCCAGACATTCAACTTTCCAGGCGTCGTTCCGTTGATCGGCGACATCTCGCCGGACTGTCCGCCCGCCTTCGTTGCAGGCATTGCAAGCGGCAAAACCGATGGCTGGCTCGGCACGCTTTCCGAGGCGGAGCAGGGCCTGATTGCGTCGCTGTCGGCGCAAGAGTTGCGGTCTCCGGACCGGCCGGAGCAAAAAGACGGATGGCTGCGCTGGGGATGCGACGGCTGGGACAGCCTTTGGTACCTCAGCCCCGATGGCGTTCCGCCAATGCCCGGGCACGGGCATCAGGACAGCGGTTCGTTCCAGCTCCATTTCAACGGCCAGCCCGTCTTGGTCGATCTCGGGCGCGGGTCCTACCGGATGGACGCAACCTCGGCGTTTGCCTGCTCCGCCCGCGCCCACAACAGCTTGAGCATTAATGGCATGGACCCATTCCCCATCAATCGGCCCTACTACAGCCCGTCGTTCAGGGCCGCCGTTTCCGGGCCGCCGCCGGACATCGCGGCCGGACGCGATCGGCTCGAGGTCTCCCACAAGGGGTTTGCCCGACACAAGGGCATCGAGCGATACACCCGGCAGGGCCGGATAAACGGAACCGCGCTGACCGTGACTGATACGGTGGAGGGCACCGGAGCGCATCGGATTAACTGCGCCCTGCACACGCCGCTGCGGGTCGAAAGCACGGCGGACGGCATGCTCCTCCGCTCCGACTCCCTGGCCTTCCGCCTGACCGTCGACGGCGAGGTGACAATAAAACCAAGCCGGCAGTGGATTGCCTACGGGGAGCATCGGACGGTGACGACAATCGAGGTCGAGACCAGGGCATCATTGCCATGGTCGGAGACCATGATGATAGAGGTGCTGTAGCATGTGCGGCTTTGTCGGATACTTCCTTCCCGACGGCGTCCACGTTCCGCCACCCGATCTGGCCCCCGCGCTGCACGCCCTGCGGCACAGGGGGCCGGACGGCGAGCGCCAGTACATCAACCCGGCGCAAACCTTCGGATGCGGCTTTCGCCGGCTTTCCATCATCGATTTGGACACGGGTGACCAGCCGCTGATTTCCAGCGCCGCCGGGCACGCCTTCATCGGCAACGGCGAGGTCTACAACTACCTGGAGATACGCCAGCAGCTGCCCGATTACCGCTTTCGCACGTCGGGCGACATGGAGGCCGCGCTGGCTCTCTATGAAAGGGATGGGCTGCGGTTCGTCGAAGACCTGAACGGCATGTTCGCAATCGCCCTGTACGACGAGACGGCGAAGGCGTTGCATCTCATCCGCGACCCCATGGGCGTGAAGCCCCTGTATTGGTGCCGCCGGCACGATGGGTCCATCGTCTTCAGCTCCGAGATCAAGGGATTGCTCGGCCTGGGCGGGATCACGCCGAGTGCCAATGACGCCGCCGCCCGGCTGTTTATCACGCATGGCTATGTTCCCGCGCCGCTGACGCTTTATGACGGCATCCAAAAAGTACCACCCGGCTGCATCCTGAGCTTCGATGCCAAGGGTGAGATTTCCACGCGGCAATACTGGAAACCGCATCCCGGTGCGGCGCTCGACGATCCCGACCGGATCAAGGCCAACCTGACCGACCTTCTTCGCGACAGCGTCAGGCTGCAGCTCAGGAGCGATGTGCCGGTCGGCGCGCTGTTGTCGGGCGGCGTCGACTCCGGCCTCATGGTCGCCTTGGCGGCGGAAATGTCGGACATCCCCATCAATACGTTTTCCGTCCGGTTCGAGGGGTCCAACGTCGATGAGACGCCGCTCGCCGCCCTGGTGGCGAAGAAATACGGGACCCGGCATCAAACGCTGGATGTCAGCGCCGCCTCCATATCCGAGCACCTGCTGAACCTGGTCTGGTATTGCGACGATCCGATCAACGACGCGGCGTTGCTGCCGAATTTCCTGGTCGAGCGCGCATTGTCCGAACATGTGAAAGTCGCCTTGAACGGCAGCGGCGGCGATGAGCTCTTCGCCGGCTACGGCCGATACTTTCCGCTTCCCGTCGAAACCCGTTATCTCTCGCTCCCACGGCGCCTTCGGGAAAATCTGGTCGAGCCGCTGACCGCCCTTTTCAAGCCCGAGCTGGCCTGGAAGTTGGCGCGCGCGGATAAGTTCCGACAGGACGGCGGCGGCTACCTGCACGATCACACGACCCAGTTTCCGGCGCCGACGCTGAGGCAAATGGGCTGGACCGGGCCCTTACCCGCGCCGGCGCAGAGGAAATACTTCGACGGCTATCAAGGGCCGGCACAATCCGCGGCACTGAACGCGGATATCTGCACTTATCTGATCGACAACCTGATGGCCCTGCTCGATCGCACATCCATGGCGGTCAGCGTCGAGGGCCGCGTCCCCTATCTGGATCACCGGCTTGTCGAGGCCGCCCTGGCCGTCCCCCCGGAAGTGCGCACCCCCGACGGCCGCGCCAAGGGCCTGCAGAAATCGATCGCTGCCGATTTTCTCCCCGAAGAGATTCTCGACGCGCCCAAGCGCGGCTTCGCCTCGCCTGTCCCCGTGTGGTTCGAGCGCGGGCTTGCATCCAGCGCGGCGAATTTGCTGAAGCAGCCGAAAAGCCTGGGTAGAGGTTGGTGGACGAACGCGGCACTCGACCGCCTGCTTTCCAATCCTCGACGAAATGCCTTTCAACTTTATACCCTGATGATTCTCGAACTGACGGTTCGCCTGCATATCGAACAGCCATTCCATGCGGAGCCGCCGAATATTTCGTTGGAAGACTATGTCAATGACCTCTAATCCGAGCGGCATCAGCGTCGTGATCCCGGCCTATAACGTGGCGGCGACCATCGGGCGGGCGCTCGACAGCGTCGCCGGCCAGACGCGGCCGGTCGACGAAATCGTCATCGTCGACGATGGCTCGACGGACGATACCGTTTCGGTCATTCAATCGCTCGAGGCATCGCTGCCGATTATCCTGATACAGCAGTCGAACCAGGGCGCCGGCGCCGCCAGAAACCGGGCCTTGAGCGCGGCGCGGTTTTCCTACGTCGCCTTCCTGGATGCCGACGACGAATGGCTGCCCGGCCACATCGAACGATCGGTCGCGGCATTGGAGTCCGGCGACCATGTGCTGGTCGCACACAATGAATGGATCGTCGACAACGGGCGCGAACAACTGAACGACTGCGCCCAGCGTTTCAACGAAGACCGCGATCCCTACATCACGCTTTACCGCAAGGGCTACATCAGTACATCGACGGTCGTGGCCAGGCGCCAGGACATCCTCGTTTCCGGCGGCTTCGACGAAAGCTTGCGGAACGCCCAGGATTTTGACCTATGGCTGTCGGTGCTGCGCGATCGGTCGAAATCGTTTCTGGTCTTCGACGATGTCTTGGCGCGTTACCACATCGTCGCGGGCAGCATCATGAGCCACGTCGACCGCCGGGTTCGATGTTGCCGGCAGATCGCCCTTCGCCATATCGGCCATCTGCCCGGCTCGCGATTTCGGCAACTGGCGGAGTTCGCGCTGCGGGAGATCATTATTTACCGCGAGGCCTTCAACGCGCACCGGAAGAACGGCGCGCGGGGGCAGGCGTTGCTGACGGCCCTCGTTTGCCCCTTCATGGTTGCCGCCGACATCCTGTCAGCGGCCTTGTCGATGCCGGACGTTACGCGGCGGCACGCCTTCGCAATCCGGTTTCTGTGGGTGTGGGTGCTGGCCGGCACCGTCGCCTACCTGTACCAGTTCAAGCATCTGACCCGGCCGATCTGGAATTTGCTGACGGGTCTCGTTCAGTCTTAACGCTAGGCGCCGAACCCGCACTGGCGTAGCCCCGACCGACAGGCTACAACGTGGCCATATTTCCAAACAAAGGCCCTGTCCGTTTGCTTTCGATTTCCCGTAACAACAGCCTGAGAAGCCGCTATTTGGCCTGGATCGTCGCGCTCAGCATCCCGGTCGCCATCTTGGCGCCAAAGGGCCTGGCACCGACGTTCGTGCTGGCGGTGCTGGGCACGGCTGTCTTGCATTTTGCGGCAAAGCTCAGCTCGCCACCCGTCTCCAAAATCATCGCCGGATGGCTCGCCCTCATCGTTATCTGGGGCGGCGCCAGTTTCTTTTGGTCGGTGTCGGGGGACGATACCCTGGCGCTTCTGCCTGGCCTTGCCGGCACCATGCTCGGCGGTCTTTTTCTTGTCACCCTATGGTCGCGGAGCGAGGCCTCGGAACAGGAAACGATCATCAGGTTCTTGCTCGCCGCCTATTTCGCGGGCTTGGCATTTACGGCCTATGAGTATTTCTCGGAAATTCAAATCATCCGCTTTCTGAGGCTAATTCTCCTGAATCAGGAAATCGAGCTGTTCCGCACCTATACGAACTTCTTGAATGGCGGAAGTACGCTGTTCGTGTTGCTGCTTTTTCCGGTCTTCCATGTCATCCGGCAATCGAACAAAGGGGCAAGCTGGATCGCGGTTGCCGCCACCGTTTCGGTCGTTTTCCTTGCCGGCGGGTTTGCCTTCAAGGCGGCCCTGCTCCTGGGCGGTGCCGTCTACCTGTTCGGCGCCTATTCGACGAAGTGGATGACCCGGCTGGTTTTTGGCGTCGTCGTTGTCGGGGCGCTGGCGGCGCCCGCCATTCCCGCCGCTTTCCCCGACGTCAAGGTCGCGGCCCGGGAATGGAAGCAATTGCCCGATTCATTTTTCACCCGGCTGTTCATTTGGCAATCGACCAACAAGCTTATCGCGGAAGCGCCGATCCTGGGCAACGGCCTGAACTCGGCCCGCTCTTTTTATTCGGACAAGGATTCCGTCGTCGCCTTCGACATTCCCAGGCCCTGGGGCGGTGAACGAATCCTGCAGCCGATTCCGCTTCATACCCACAACGGCGTCTTGCAGATCTGGCTGGAGTTGGGCCTGGTCGGTGTCGTCCTGTTTGTCGGATTCCTGCTTTCGGTCCTGCAAACCGCCAACAGCCGGATCGAAAGCCCGCCGACCATTAGAATGATTTACGCGACCTTCGTGACCGCGTTGACGATTTTCTGCCTCAGTTACGGGGCATGGCAGAGCTGGTGGCTTGCGTCGCTATGGTTGACGGGGCTGATCGTCGTCATCGTGTCGCAGCGGCGAACAAGCTAGGCGCCGCCGCTCTTGCGGGCGACGACGAAGGTCTGCTCTCCCAACAGCCATTGGGCGAACGGCAGCTTCAGATAAAGCCACACCAGCCAGGCACTGCGCGGCAAGGCGGATTTTGACGTATAGGGCAGAAACCGTTTCTTCAGGTATTCAACGTCGTATCCTTCGAGCTCCAGCGCCTCGACAAGGCTTTTGTCCGTCAAGATGACCTTGTGATCGATGAAATCGAAATACTTCGCGCCGGTCAGTGCGAAGTTGGGCTGCAGGATCAGGATCTGCCCGCCCGGCTTCAGCAACCGCCCCGCGCTTCCGAGCATCTTCAGGACGGCGTCATTGTCGTCCATATGCTCGAGAAAATTGCTCATGAACACACAATCGAATTTCATCGGAAACTCGATTTTCTCAATGAAATCGCCGCCGAAGAACCGCACATCCGGGGCACAAAACTTTGACGTTTCCGGATTTAAATCGTAAGCAACCCTATGTTGCGCCTTGATATTATTGATAAAGAGGCAAGTTCCCGCGCCGATATCGAGGACCGAGGAGTTTTCAGGAACCCACTTTTGAAAAAACCCCTCGACCAGGACGCGCCAAACCGCGTTCATCTGATCAACATCATCGGGCGAAAACCGATGCCGATAGATTTTATTCAATTCCATGGGCTCATTCTTCTCATAAACTCTGGACCGCGCCGCATCTTAAGTACCAATGATGGATGAAACCAGACACTCCGGTACGCTGACCCTGCTCGCGGGGTTCGGTCTCGCCATCGCGGCGGCCATCATGTTGCTGCGAATCTTCGACGCCTTTTCCTTTGAGACGCCCTACCAAATGGCAGCAGGCGGCTTCGAGGAAGAATCCCTGTTCGCGATCTGGAAGGTCGTCAACGGCCAGAAACTCTATGCCGACCCCTTCACCGTTCCCTACGCCGCCTCTTACTTCAACTGGGGATTCTACCATTTTTACGGATTGCTCGTCGGCTTGGTGCAAAACTGGCGCGGCCTTGACGACAATTGGATTCCCATGCTGTGCCGCTGGGTTTCCTTGGGCGGCTGCCTCAGCGGGTTTTTCATCGCGCTGGCGCTCTATCGGAACGCCGCCGGCAAGGCCCTCGTGCCTGCCGTGCTGTTCGCCGGCCTGTTGTTCCTGGGGCCGCTGGTCGGCTATTGGGCCATCGCCGTGCGGCCGGACGTTTGGGCCTCCGCCCTTGAAGCCCTGGCTGTCTTGGCGCTGCTTCACGGGCGCGGCAGGGACCGATTGTTCGGCGTGTTCGCCGCCGCGGTACTTTGTTATCTGGCCTGGTCTTTCAAGCAGACCGCCGTCGCGGCGCCCGTCGCCATTTGCCTGTTCCTGATCTGGCGGCGGCGCTTCAATCATCTGTTTGTCGTCGTTGGTGTTTTTTGGGCGTTGGTCAGCATCAGCTTCCAGCTCGGCGACGATCAATATCGCTCGACGATCCTGTTGCGGGGCAGCGCCGTCAGTTTTTCGCCGCACGCATGGCTTGTCGTGTTGGTCAATTTCGCCATCAAGGCGCTGCCGGCCTGGGCCCATGCGGTCGGGCCGGTGGCGCGCTTCGCCACAAATGGGGAATACCGGCAGACGGTGAAGCCAAACGACGCGTTCGTGCTTGGCTTGTGCGGACTCGCCGCATGGGCAGTGCTTTTGCTTCCGGCCAGCGCGAAAGTCGGCGCGGCGGAAAACTACCATTTCTCCGCATTGCTTTTCCTGGGCCTGATCGCCTCGGCGACGTTCGAGGCACAGATGGCGGCGCGGGACGTGATGGCCAGGGCCATTCTGTTCGGCGGCTGGGCGCTGTTCGCGGGCGCGTCCCTGTACGGGGTTTTCGGCGGCGCCAAGCTCTCGCTCCTCGACAGCCACGAAGCGCTGATGGCCGAAAAACAATGCATCGAACGGCTGGCCAAGCCGGTGTTCACCTATAACCGCATAGCGGCGCTGCCCTGGATCAATCCGTCGCCGCCACACCTAGTGCGCGCCTACAACTATGAAGCCGACCGCGCCGCAGGAAAACCATTCAAGGACGGCGGCATCGGCGGCTTGATCGCCGAAGGATATTTCGGCGCGCTACTGTTGCCGAAACGGACGGACCAAGTCTTTGACGGCGTCCAGTTAATCAAGTATCAACGGCAGCCGGATCTATGCGCGAATCGCGCCGTTTACCTTCGAAAACCGGACAGCTAGGAACATTCTTCAATGCGGTATCTTGTCACCGGCGGTGCAGGCTTCGTTGGTTCCCAGCTCTCATTGTTCCTCAAACGCGACCATCCGAACTCTGAGGTTGTCGCTTTTGACAATCTGCACAGAAATGGCAGCGAACTAAACCTGCCGCGGCTCGAGAAGGCCGGCGTGAAGTTCGTAAAGGGCGACGTCAGGCAGATCGAACAATTGATCGACGTCGGCCCGGTTGACTTCCTGATTGAATGTTCGGCGGAACCGAGCGTGCATGCCGGTTATGGGGAGTCGCCCACGTACCTGATTGACACGAACCTTCTGGGCGCCATCAATTGTCTGGAATTTCTTCGCCAGACCGGTGGCGTGATGGTGTTTATCTCCACCAGCCGGGTGTATCCGATCCAGGCGCTGCGCGACCTGCCGACCGAGATCGCCGGCAATCGCCTCGACATTGCGCCCAATGCCGCCGGCCCCGGCTGGTCCACCGAAGGCATCTCGGAAGATTTTACCTTGAGCGGCGTCCGCTCGCTGTACGGCACCACGAAACTGTCCGCCGAACTGTTGATCCAAGAATACAGCGAGACCTACGATCTGCCTGCGATCATCAACCGTTGCGGCGTCATCGCCGGCCCCTGGCAGATGGGCAAGGTGGATCAAGGCTTCGTTTCGTTGTGGGTTGCCCGCCACCTGTTCGGCGGCCGGTTGAACTACATGGGATTCAACGGCGAGGGCCGGCAGGTCAGGGACATTCTGCATCCGGAAGATCTCTATGAGCTGTTGAAAATCCAGATGCGGGAACCCCGGCGCTTCACCGGTGCGACCTTTAATGTCGGCGGCGGCAGGGATGTCAGTGTCTCCCTGCGCGAACTGACCGAAATGTGCGGCCAGGTCACCGGCCAAAGCATCAACATCGGCCGCGATCCGGAAACCAGAAAAGCCGATATCGCCTATTATGTATCGGACTGCCGCAGAGTGAGAGAGTTAACCGGCTGGAAACCCCAGCGAGGCGCGCAACAAATCGTGGAGGAAACCCACCTTTGGCTTCAACAAAACCGCGGTATCCTGGAGCCGGTTTTTTGCGCCTGAGGTATTTCGTCATGCAAGTCTTCGACCGGAGATCAATACATTGAGTGTTGCCATCATAACAGGCGCATCTGGGCTGATCGGCTCCGAAGCCGTTCGCTTTTTTTCGCAACAAGGGTTGGATATCGTCGGTATCGACAACGATATGCGGGCGCACTTCTTCGGCGCCGACGCCAGCACGTCTTGGAACCTGCAGCGGCTGCAATCGGAAGTCCCGAATTTCACCCATGAAAACGTCGACATCCGCGACCAGACGGAAATCCAGCGCATCTTCGCGCATTTCGGCGCGAACATCGCGACCGTCATCCATTGCGCGGCGCAGCCGTCGCACGATTGGGCCGCCCGCGACCCGATCATGGATTTTTCGATCAACGCCAACGGCACCCTGGTCCTGCTAGAGGCGACCCGCAACCATTGCCCGAACGCATCCTTTATTTATCTGAGCACCAACAAGGTCTACGGCGATCAGCCGAACAGCCTGCCGCTGGTCGAAACGGAAACCCGATGGACCGTTGCCGACGACCATCCGTTCTCGGAATACGGCATCGACGAAACCATGAGCATCGATGCCTGCCTGCACAGCCTGTTCGGCGCCTCCAAGGCCTCCGCCGACCTACTGGTGCAGGAGTACGGCCGCTATTTCGGCATGAACACGGCTTGCTTCAGGGGCGGCTGCCTGACCGGGCCCGCGCACTCCGGCGCCGAGCTCCACGGTTTTCTCGCCTATCTGGTCAAATGCGCGGTTACGGACACGCCCTATACGGTTTTTGGCTACAAAGGCAAACAGGTCCGCGACAACATCCACAGCCATGACCTCGTGCAAGCCTTGTGGTGTGTCTTTCAAGACCCCAAGCCCAGCGCCGTTTACAATATCGGCGGCGGCGTCGTTGCAAACTGCTCGGTGCTCGAGGCGATCACGCTGCTTGAAGAGTTGAACAGCAAACCCATGCGCTGGTCCTATTCCGACACCAACAGGATCGGCGATCACATCTGGTGGGTCAGCGACACCCGCCGTTTCCAGAAAGACTACCCAAGTTGGACCTACAAGTACGACCTGAGGGCAACCATCGTGGAGATGTTCGAAGCGCTGCGCGAACGCGAAACCTCGTTGCGGGCTGTCTGACACATCTTCAATGGTCGATATCGTCTCCATGAGTGATTGGGTTGAAGCCGGTCGGGCCGGAACGCTCTCGGTCGTCATGCCCGCCTACAACGAGGAAGGCTGTATCGAGGAGACGGTCCTGTCACTGGCGGCCGCCCTGGAGGCCGCCGCCATTCAGCACGAAATCCTGGTCATCAACGACGGCAGCACCGATGGCACGAAACGGCTTTTGAGCGAAATCGAGACGCGCCTGCCGACCCTCCGGCATATCGACAACCCACCCCCCAACGGTTTTGGCCTCGCCGTTCGCCGCGGTTTGCAGGAATTCCGCGGCGATGCCGTCGTCATCGTCATGGCCGACGGGTCCGATGCTCCGGAAGACATCGTCGCTTTCTACCAGAAGCTGGAAGAGGGCTACGACTGCGTTTTCGGCTCGCGGTTCATCAAGGGCGGAAAGTTCATCGACTATCCGCCGCACAAGCTGTTCCTCAATCGCCTCGCCAACAACTTCATCAGACTGATCTTTGGCCTGCGCTACAACGACATGACGAACGCGTGCAAGTGCTACCGCCGGCATGTCATCGCCGGGCTGCAACCGATCCTCGCGCACCATTTCAACCTGACCGTGGAGTTGCCGCTGAAGGCGATTATTCGCGGCTACAGTTACACCTGGCTGCCGAACTCTTGGCACAACCGGAAATTCGGCGTCTCCAAACTCAAAATCCGAGAAATGGGTAGTCGCTATCTTTTCATTGTGCTCTATTGCCTCATCGAAAAATGGTTGTCCCGAGGCGACTATTCTCGCCAGGAAATGTCGTCTTCCGGCGCCGCAGCGCGGCCGCCGAGCCGTTCTCCATAAATCTCAGGAAATGCTGTCATGGGCCCGGTAAACATCCCCCCTGTCACCGACGAAGAAAAAGCCCGTTGGCCGGCGCACGGCGTGGTCAAGCTGGAAAAACCGTTCATCGACGCGCGCGGCAAGATCCAGCCGCTGGTCGACGAGATGATGCGCTCCGCGGTGATGATCGAATCGAAAGCCGGCTCGCTGCGCGCCAATCACTATCACAAGACCGACTGGCACTATTGCTACGTCCTGTCCGGCCAGATCGAGTATCTGCACCGGCCCACCGGCTCCGACGCCAAGCCCGACGTCATCGTCGTCAATGAAGGCGAAATGGTCTTCACCCCGCCGATGGTTGATCACGGCATGCGCTTTCCCGTCGATACGGTCTTCCTGACCCTCGGCCGCAACCCGCGCGACCAGGCCACCTATGAGGCCGATGTCGTGCGGGTCGAATTCGTGCCGACCGAAGGCCTGACCTCGTGGAAGCCCGGAGACGAACAAAGCCGCGGTGATCGGGATGGCGGCGAAGAAGGCAGCAAGGGCGACGGTAATTGAGCCAACCGCTTTGTCATCGCCGCGACACCTGCCGGCTGTGTGGCAGCCGCCGCCTGACGCCGGTTCTCGAACTCACGCCGACGCCTCCCGCCAACGCCTTCGTCGATGAGGCGCGGCTTTCGGAACCGCAGCAGGCCTTTCCGCTGGACGTGTTTTTCTGCGAAGACTGCGCTCATGTTCAGTTGCTGGACGTCGTCGATCCGGAACTCCTGTTCGCCGATTACGTCTATGTTTCCGGCACCTCGCCGGTCTTCGTCGAACATTTCCGTGCCTATGCCGAAGCCGTCACCAATACCTACGCACCGGAACCTCTCGGTGCCCTGGTGCTCGACATCGGCTCCAATGACGGCACCTTGTTATCCCAGTTCAAGGCCTTGGGTTTTTCCGTGCTCGGCGTCGATCCGGCCCGCGAAATCGCGGCGCGGGCGACGGCGGCGGGGATCGAGACCCTGCCGGCGTTCTTTTCCCATGACCTGGCCCAGACCCTGAGGCGGGAACGCGGCGCCGCACAGATTATCACCGCCAACAATGTCTTCGCCCATGCCGACGACCTGGTCGGCATCACCGAAGGCATCCACACCCTGCTGGCCGACGGCGGCGTTTTCGTTTTCGAGGTGTCCTACCTGGTGGACGTCTTCGAGAAGACCCTGTTCGACACGATTTATCATGAGCACCTGGCCTACCATTCGGTGAAACCTTTGCAGCGGTTTTTCCAGAACCAGGGCATGGAACTGATCGCCGCAGAACGGGTGGGATCACACGGCGGCAGCCTGAGGGGCGTCGCCCAGCTCAAGGGCGGACCGCACCGGGTGACGCCCTCGGTTCAGGCGCTGATTGCTCGGGAAGAAGAGCTCGGGCTCGACCGCGCCGAAACGCTGCAAGCCCTTGGCGATAAGATCGACCGGGTAAAGGCGGAGCTGATCGCGCTCTTGCAGGATCTAAAATCGCAAGGCTGTTCCATCGCCGCTTTTGGCGCGCCGGCCAAAGCCACGACCTTGATGTATCACTTCGGAATCGGCCCCGACGTTATCGACTTCATCGTCGATGACAGCCCCCTGAAACAAGGCCTCTATTCGCCGGGCATGCACATTTCTGTCTTGCCGTCGGAGGCCATCTTTAGCAAAAAGCCGGATGCCGTGGTCATACTGGCCTGGAATTTTGCCGAACCGATCATGCGCAACCATGCCCGCTACCTCGAACAAGGGGGGCGCTTTGTCGTGCCCCTGCCCAACGTAGAGATATTTGACCGATGAGTGATTTCCTTCTTGCCTCCGATATTGATGAGATCGTCGACCGCCTCGGAGACGAGGCCAAAGCCTTCGGCGGGAAGACCGTCCTGCTGACAGGTGGCCGCGGCTTTCTCGGCCGTTATTTCATGGAAGTGTTCGGCGCCTTGAACAGGCGGGTGCTTGAACAGCCGGTGTCGCTGGTCGCCATGGACAACATGATCACCGCCGGCAAGGAAGGGGCGCAGGTCCCCAACCTGCCGAATGTGGAGTTCATTCAGCATGACGTCATTCAGCCTTTTGAGTGGGACCGGCAATTGGACTACGTCATCCATGCCGCTGGTATCGCCAGCCCCTACTATTACCGCGCTTATCCGCTGGAGACCCTGGAGGTCGCCATCACCGGCACGAGGCGGATGCTGGAGTTGGCCGATCAACACGACGCGCGCCTGACCTTTTTTTCGTCCAGCGAGATCTACGGCGACCCCGATCCGAAACACGTACCCATGGCGGAGAGCTACCGTGGCAACGTGTCGTGCCAGGGCCCTCGCGCCTGTTACGACGAAAGCAAGCGGGTCGGCGAAACGCTCTGTTACATCTTCCATGGTGCCAAGGGCACCCACACCAACACCATCCGGCCCTTCAACGTTTTCGGTCCCGGCATGCAGGAAACCGACTACCGGGTGCTGCCGAACTTCGCCAGCCGCATCAAGGGCAGCCTGCCGCTGCTTGTTTACGGCACCGGCAACCAGACCCGGACGTTCTGCTATATCACCGACGCTATCGTCGGATTCCTCCTGGTGGTGCTGAAGGGTGTCGCCGGCGAGGCCTATAACATCGGCAACCCGGAGCCGGAAATTTCCATGGTCGACCTGGTCAAGCGCATCGAGAAAGTATCATCCAACACGGTCGCCTATGACGTCGTCGAATATCCGGACAGCTATCCGGCGGACGAACCGAACCGGCGTGCGCCGGATATCCGCAAGGCGCGGCTGCAACTGGACTATAGCCCCGCGGTGGATCTCGACGACGGTCTGAAACGCTTCCTGGATTGGTCGGATACCGTCTACACCGGCGTGCAATGATTAGCCGGTCAGATGCCCGATAGCCCTGCACCCGCCAGTTCCGACTTCGAGTATGACGGCTTCGACCTGGAAAGCCTCGCTGAACTCGTTCGGTATCAAGAGTGGATTCTGTCCCACTTTCGGAACACCCTGAGGGGAACGGTGCTGGAACTCGGCTCCGGCTCGGGCGCGATTTCCGAACATCTTTCGAAATACTGCCCTGAATTGATCCTCGTCGAACCATCCTCTAAACATGTGCATATGTTACGGTCGAAATTCCACGGTCACGATCATGTCCGGATTTGTGAGAACACCCTGGAAGCCCAGCTTGTTTCGATGCCGGAAGCGAGCGTCGACAGTATCGTCATGGTAAACGTCCTGGAGCATATCGAAGACGACAACGGCGCCATCGCGCAAATGCACCGCGCGCTGAAACCCGGTGGGCATTTGCACATCATGGTACCGGCGCTTCCCTTTTTGTTCAGTAACATGGATATTCGGCTCGGCCATTTTCGGCGATACCGCCTGAAATCGCTCACATCCATGCTGGCCGATGCCGGCTTTCACATATCCGTTGCAAGTTACATGGATTTCATCGGGGTGCTTCCGTGGTGGATCATCAACACTCTTGCCGGAAAGACCGACTTCAATCCCACTCTGGTCCGGATTTATGATCGGTTTTTCGTGCCTCTCGGCACTTGGCTCGAGTCCGCCATCCGGCCTCCGCTTGGAAAAAACATTGTCCTCGTGGCGCAGCGCCGCCAGCAGGGTGTTTGAGAGAGCACATGAGCGACCAAAAATTGTCCGTCGTTGTTCCTTGCTACAACGAAGAAGCCACGCTTGCGACGATGATCGACAAAATCCTGAAAGCCGACATCAAGGGCCTGGAACTGGAAATCCTGATTGTCGACGATGCCTCGCAAGACAGGTCCGTGGAGATCGCCGAAGGCCTGGCGCGCGATCATTCGGCGGTCAGGCTTGCGAAGCACCCGTACAACCAGGGAAAAGGGGCGGCGCTCGTTACCGGCTTCAAGCTTGCCGAAGGCGACATCGTGCTGATCCAGGATGCGGACCTGGAGTACGATCCGAGCGAGTATCCGAAACTGCTGCAGCCGATTTTCCACGAGCAGGCCGACGTCGTGTACGGCTCTCGGTTTTCCGGCGGGCACAGCCACCGCGTGCTCTACTTCTGGCACAGCGTCGGCAACAAGGTTCTCACCCTGTTTTCGAACATGATGACGGACCTGAACCTCACGGACATGGAAACCTGCTACAAGGTCTTCCGTCGCGAGGTCATCTCCAAACTCGACCTGCGGGAAAGAAGGTTCGGCATCGAGCCTGAAATGACCGCCAAGATCAGCCGGCTCAATCCCCGTCCCCGTATCTACGAAGTCGGTATCAGTTATAACGGGCGGACGTACGGCGAAGGCAAGAAGATCACCTGGAAAGACGGATTCAGGGCGATCTACTGCATCTTGCGCTATAATCTGTTCAAGTAATCGGCATTGGTTCAAGGAAGCCATTATCAAATGCTTCGGTCCGGCTTCAAATAAAGTTTCCCATCTAAGATGATCGTCCCCGTTATTCTTTCCGGTGGTTCGGGCACCCGCCTTTGGCCCCTATCGCGCAAGCTGCGCCCCAAGCAGTTTATCGATATCCATGGTGCCGACACCATGTTCACTCAGACCCTGGCCCGGGTCGACGGCGCGCCGTTTCAGCCGCCGCTGATCGTCTGCAACCATGAACATCGTTTCTTGGTCGCCGAAGAGCTTCGCACCCACGACATGACGGCCGAGGCCATTCTGCTGGAGCCGCTTGGACGCAACACCGGGCCGGCCATCGCCGTTGCCGCGCACCAGTTGGCGAAGACGAACCCGGACGCCCTGATGCTGGTCCTGTCCTCGGACCATGTGATCGAAGACGCCGCCTCTTTCCGTGAAACCGTGACTTCGGCCGGCGAGCTCGCCGCGCAAGGGCAATTGGTGACCTTCGGCGTCCGACCGGACCGCCCCGAAACCGGTTACGGCTATATTCGCCGGGGCGAGCCGCTGGGACCGGTCGGTTATCATGTCGACCGCTTCGTCGAAAAGCCCGACAAGGCCCTGGCCGAAGAGTACCTCCGCCATGGCGACTACTACTGGAACGCCGGAATCTTCTTGTTCTCGGCCAAGACGCTGCTGGCTGAAATCGAAAAATTCAATCCCGATATCAATACCGCCACGCTGGCGGGGCTGGACGGCGCAAAACAGGATCTCGACTTCACCCGCCTGGACGAGCAGGCCTTTGCCACAGCGCCGGCCATCTCCATCGATTACGCCGTCATGGAGAAGACCGACCGCGCCGCCGTCGTGCCGCTGCAAATTAAGTGGAGCGACGTCGGATCCTGGGCAAGCCTGTGGGAACTAAGCGATGCGGACGCCGATGGCAATGTCGCCGATGGGCCGGCGCTGGTTCTGGACTCGCGCAATACGTTTGTGCGCAGCCAAAAGCCATTGGTCGCCACCATGGGTGTCGAGAACCTGGTTATCGTCGCCACCGATGACGTCGTCCTGGTGCTGCCCAAGGACCGTACCCAGGAAGTGAAGGACATCTTCGCGCACCTGGATCAATTAGGATTCGAGGAGACCGTCAGTCATACCAGCGTCTACCGTCCTTGGGGGCACTATCAGAACCTGGAGGGCGGTGACGGTTTTCTGGTCAAACGCATCGTCGTCAAACCTGGCGCCAAGCTCAGCCTGCAATATCACCATCACCGAGCCGAACATTGGATCGTGGTCGCCGGCACGGCGCGCGTTACCAACGGCGAGGAAACCATCGATCTCGGCCCCAACCAGTCCACCTACATCCCCATCGGTGCGCCGCACCGGTTGGAGAACCCCGGCGACGAACCGCTGCACTTGATCGAAGTGCAATCCGGCGGCTATATCGGCGAGGACGACATCGTCCGGCTGGAAGACACCTACGGCCGCGGCTGACTTTTTCTTCAATACCGGCCTTGCTTTGCTTGGGCGAAACGATGGCCCGGTTTAGACTGCGGCCATGACGCTCCAGAACCTCCCTCCCGTACCCGTGGCCGCCCTCATGGCCGCCGTCGCCTTTTTCGTCGCTTACATCGGCACCCGGCTATTGATCGGCCTGCTCACGCGCCGGGCTGTTCTCGACCACCCGAACCACCGCTCCAGCCACGACACGCCCGTCCCGCGCGGCGGCGGCATCGCCGTGCTGGCGGCGATGCTGCCCGTTTGGCTGGCGGCCTGGGCCTGGCTACCGGGCGGGCCCGGCCCGGTGCCGGTGATCGCGCTCATCGCCGTCATCCTCGCCGCGGTCTCCTGGATTGATGACGTACGCGGCCTCGGCGCGCTGCCACGCTTCGCCGCGCAGGCCCTGGCCGTGGCGGCGGTGCTCTACCTGGCGCCGTTGCCGGGGCCGGTGTTCGGCGGCCATCTGCCGCCGGCCCTCGATCTCGCGCTGACGGCGCTGATCTGGCTCTGGTTCATCAACCTGTTCAACTTCATGGACGGCATCGACGGCATCGCCGGGGTTGAGGTGGCCGCCATCGGGCTCGGCGTTTTCATCGCCGCGAAGATCGGCAAGCTCGATCCCGCCTGGCTGGCGTTGGGCCTCTCCACCGCCGGCGCGGCGGTCGGTTTCCTGCGCTGGAACTGGCACCCAGCGAAGATCTTCCTGGGCGATGTCGGCAGCATCCCGTTGGGCTTCCTGCTCGGCTGGTTGTTGCTGGGGCTCGCCGCGTCCGGCTACCCGGCGCCGGCGCTGATCCTGCCGGCCTATTTCGTCGGCGATGCGACGCTGACTTTGCTCAGGCGCCTCGCGCGCGGCGAGCGCATCTGGGAGGCGCACCGCGATCATTTCTATCAGCTCGCCGTCAAAAGCGGGCTCCGTCATGACCAAGTCGCCGGCATCGTCGCCGTCGCCGGGCTGTTCATGGTGGCGCTGACCATGGTCGCCATGCGCGGCCTGCCGTGGGCCGCGGTCTCCGGCGCCGTGGCGGCGACGGCGCTGTTGATGTTCCTGCTTGCCAAGGGCGGGCCGACTGAGTGAATGGGCGAGTGAATGGGCGAATGAGCGGGCCATGCGGATCCTGTTCCTGACCGAAAACTTTCCGCCGGAAACCAATGCCGCCGCCACACGTGTCTTCGAGCGGGCCTGCTATTGGGCCGAGTGGGGGCACCAGGTGACGGTCCTCACCTGCGCCCCCAACTTCCCCGACGGCCAGGTCTATGAGGGCTATAAAAACCGCTGGCACCAAGTCGAAGAGATGCAGGGCATCCGCGTGGTGCGAGTCAAGACCTACGTCGCCGCCAACCGGGGCACGGTGAAGCGCACGCTGGATTTCCTGAGCTTCATGGTCACTGCATTCGGCGCCGGCCTGTTCGAGCGCCGACCCAATGTCATCGCCGCCACCTCGCCGCAGTTTTTCGCCGCGGTTGCTGGCTGGGCGTTGGGCTTCGTGCGCCGCGTTCCTTTCGTGTTCGAGTTGGGCGATCTGTGGCCGGCCTCCATCGTCGCCGTCGGCGCCATGCGCCCGAGTCTTGGGCTCCGGATGATGGAGAAGCTGGAGCTTTTTCTCTATCGCCGATCGGCCGCCGTGGCGGCACTAACTCATGCGTTCAAGCGCAATCTGGTGGGACGCGGCATCGACGCCGACAAGATCAGCGTCGTCATCAACGGCGTCGACACCTGGCGCTACGGCCCGCGCGCGCGCGACCCGGAACTGGCACGCGAGACCAGGCTCGCGGACAAGTTCGTCGTCGGTTACGTCGGCACGCACGGCATGGCGCATGCGCTGATCAATGTGCTGGACGCCGCCGAGCGCTTGCGCGACCGTCCGGAGATCGCCTTCCTGCTGGCTGGCGGCGGCGCCGAGCGCGACATGCTGGTGGCCGAAGCCGAACAGCGCGGGCTCTCGAATGTCGTCTTTCTGGCGCGCCAGCCCAAGGAGCGCATGCCGGCGGTCTGGAGCCTCTGCGACGTGGCGCTGGTGCATCTGAAGGATTCGCCAGTGTTCAAGGAAGTGATCCCGTCAAAGATGTTCGAGGCCATGGCCATGGGTCTGCCGATCCTGATGGCGGCGCCGGAAGGCGAGGCCAGTGCCATCTTGGCCGCCGACGGCGCCGGGCTGCACGTGCCGGCCGAGGATCCGGATGCCCTTGCCGGCGGGGTCGCACGCCTGCATGACGACAAGGTGCTGTTGCAGTCGCTTGCCGCCACCAGCCTCGCCGCCGCGCCAAGTCATAGCCGTGAGACACAGGCCCGGGATATGATGGCGGTCCTGCAATCGGCCCAGGAGGGAACCACGTGAAGGTCCTAGTCACCGGCGCCACCGGTTTCGTCGGCCGGCATCTCTGCCGCATGCTGATCGAGGCGGGCCACGAAGTAACCGCCGCCGTGCGTGCCGAGCCGTCGCCGCCGCTCGACGGCGCCACCGTCATCGACGTCGGCGAGCTGACCGCCGGCACGGTTTGGCGGGGCGCGCTCGCCGGCCAGGACGCGGTGGTGCACCTGGCGGCGCGTACCCACGTCATGCACGAGACCGCAAGCAATCCCGAAATGGCCTACCGGCGCATGAACGTCGAGGTCACCCGACGGCTCGCCACCGAGTGCACGCTGCTGGGCATCAAGCGCATCGTCTTCATGAGCTCGATCAAGGTCAACGGCGAGGCCACGCCGAAGGATCGGCCCTACACCGCCGCCGACACCCCGGCGCCGGAGGACGCCTACGGGCGTACCAAGCTCTCGGCCGAGAAGGAACTGGCCATCGCCACCGAGGGCACCTCGACCGAACTCACCATCCTGCGTTCGCCGCTGGTCTACGGCCCCGGCGTCAAAGGCAACTTCGAGAAACTGATGCGCGCCGTTGCCGCCGGAACCTGGCTGCCGCTCGGCAGGATCGACAATCGCCGCAGCCTGATCTACGTGGAGAACCTCTGCTCGGCGTTGATCCGCTGCCTCGAATCGGGCGACGCCGCGGGCCGCACCTACCTGGTGTCAGACAGCGAGGACCTGTCCACGACATCTCTGGTGCGGCGCATCGCCGCCGCTCTCGGCGTCCGGGCGCGGCTGTTGCCGGTACCGGCAGCGCTGCTGAAACTTGCCGGTAGGCTCACCGGCAAGGATGCCGCGATTTCACGGCTGACCGGCTCGCTCCGGGTCGACGGCTCGGCTCTCGGCACCGAGTTGGGCTGGCAAGCGCCCTATTCGGTCGATCAGGGCTTGGAACGCACGGCGGCTTGGTTTAAGCAGCACCAACCGGCGCAGGAAACGGACGGCGATGCTGCATAAAATTCAACCGCGCGGACTGATCGTTTTCGCCCACGACATCGTCATGGCGGCGCTGTCGTTCGTGCTGTCGGTCTACCTGCGCCTGGATTTCTGGATTTTCGAATACCTGAGCGACACCTGGCTGGTCGCCGGCGCCCTGTTCACCGCCATCGCGGCCGCCGTGTTCTGGTCGTCGGGGCTGTATCGCGGGGTCTGGCGCTACGCGTCGCTGAACGATCTCTGGGCGATCACCCGCGCTGTGTCGCTGACGGTGGTGATCTTCGCCTTCACCATGTTCATATGGGTGCGCCTGGAGCCGCTGCCGCGCTCGGTGCTGGTCATCGAATGGTTCGTGCTGATGGCGCTGCTGGGCGGGCCCAGGTTCTTCTACCGCCTGCTCAAGGACCGTCAATTCGGCTTCGAGCGTGCCGCCCGCCCGGGCGAACGCATCCCGGTATTGCTGGCGGGCGCGGCGGACGGCGCCGAGATGTTCCTGCGCGCGCTGCGCCAGTCCTCGGACGCGCCCTACCGGGTGGTCGGCATCCTGTCGGAAGGCCCCGGCCGGGTCGGCCGTGAAATTCACGGCGTCCAGGTGGTCGACACGCTGGAGAACCTGAATGATGCCGTGGCGCGGCTGAAACGCGATGGCGCGGCACCGCAACGGCTGATCCTGACCAAGGACGACATGGACGGCCAGCGCGTCGGCGAGCTGTTGGACAGGGCTGCCGCGCTGGGTCTCACCCTGGCAAGATTGCCGAAGATGACCGACCTCAAGGCCGGGCTTTCGGACAAGATGGAGATCAAGCCGGTCGCCGTGGAAGACCTCTTGGGCCGGCCACAGGTGCCGCTGGACAAGGACGCCATGGCGCGGCTGATCGGCGGCAAGCGGGTGCTGGTAACGGGCGCCGGCGGTTCCATCGGCTCGGAGCTGGTCCGCCAGGTGGCGGCGCTGGGCCCGGCGGCACTGACACTTCTCGACAACTCCGAATACGCGCTCTACCGCATCGACCTGGAGGCTTCCGAAAATTTCCCGGCCATCCCGCGCAGCGCCGAGATCGCTGACGTCCGCGACAAGGCGCGCCTGGAAGAGGTGTTCACCACCACCCGGCCGGAGGTCGTCTTTCACGCCGCGGCACTGAAGCACGTGCCCATGGTTGAAGCCAACGTCCTGGAAGGCATCGCCACCAATACGCTAGGCACCGTCAACGTTGCCGATGCCTGCCGCCGGCACGGCACCCGGCAGATGGTGCTGATCTCCACCGACAAGGCGGTCAACCCGACCTCGGTCATGGGCGCCGCCAAACGCCTGGCGGAGATCTACTGCCAGGCGCGGGACCTCGAGGCGCGTACCGGCGCCGGCGCCGAGACGGTAACCCGTTTCGTCACCGTACGGTTCGGCAACGTGCTTGGCTCCACCGGTTCCGTGGTGCCGCTGTTCCGCCGCCAGCTCGAGCACGGCGGCCCCTTGACCGTCACCCACCCGGACATGCGGCGTTATTTCATGACCATCCGCGAAGCCGTGGAACTTGTGCTGCAGGCGGCCGCCCTGGGCGCCGGGGAGACCGGCGGCGAGGTGCCGCCCGGCAACATCTGCGTCCTCGACATGGGCGAGCCGGTGAAGATCATCGACCTGGCCAGGCAGATGATCCGCCTGGCCGGGCTGAAGCCCGATGTCGACGTAAAGATCGAAATCGTTGGGCTCAGGCCCGGCGAAAAACTGTTCGAGGAAGTGTTCCACGGCGCCGAGCCGCTGATGGAGACCACGTCACCGGGGATTCTCCTTGCCGCGCCGAGAGCCGCTGATATAAACGCCGTCGAACAGGCGGTCGACCGGCTCGTCGCCGTCTGCGGCGGTCTCGACCGGTCCCAGGCGCTCCGGGTGCTGCACGAACTGGTGCCGGAATTCGCGCGCCCCGCATCGGACGGCAAGGCTGCCGCATCCGGCTGAACAAAAAAGAATAGCCCGAGGTAATTTGCCCATGTCGCTCCCCATCAAACGCGCGCTCATCTCCGTTTCCGACAAGACCGGCCTGGTAGATTTCGGCCGCGCCCTGGCCGACGCCGGGGTCGAGATTCTTTCCACCGGCGGTTCCGCCAAGGCGCTTCGCGACGCCGGCGTGCCGGTGGTCGAGGTGTCCGACTTCACCGGCTTTCCGGAAATCATGGATGGCCGGGTCAAGACCCTGCAGCCGACCATCCACGGCGGGCTCTTGGCGGTGCGTGGAAACGCCGAGCACGAAGCGGCCATGGCCGAGCACGGCATCCAGCCCATCGACCTGCTGGCGGTGAACCTTTATCCGTTCGAGGCCACCGTGGCGGCGGGCGCCGACTTCGATACCTGCATCGAGAACATCGACATCGGCGGGCCGGCGCTGATCCGCGCCGCGTCGAAGAACCATGCCTTCGTTACCGTCGTCGTCGACCCCGGTGATTACGGCCGCGTCATCGATGAAATGAAATCCGGATCGGGCGCCACCTCGGACGATTTCCGCCGCACCCTCGCGGCCAAGGCCTATGCGCGCACCGGCGCCTACGACGCGGCCATCGCCGCCTGGTTCGCCGATCGGACCGGCGAGACCTTCCCCGCCCGTGCCGTCTTAGCCGGCGAGCTTCGCCAAACGCTGCGCTACGGCGAGAACCCGCACCAGGAAGCCGCCTTCTACGCCGGCGGCGAGGCGCGGCCCGGCATCGCCACCGCCGAGCAGCTGCAAGGCAAGGAGCTCTCCTTCAATAACCTGAACGACACCGACGCCGCCTTCGAGCTGGCCGCCGAGTTCACCGACGGCCCGGCCTGCGTCATCGTCAAGCACGCCAATCCCTGTGGCGTCGCGCAAGCGGGCGACCTCAAGACCGCCTACCTGCGCGCATTGTCGTGCGATACCGAAAGCGCCTTCGGCGGCATCATCGCCTTCAACCAGGCGCTCGACGGGGCGACGGCGGAAGAGGTGGCGAAGCTGTTCGCGGAGGTGATCATCGCGCCCGAAATCAGCGCCGACGCGCGCGAGATCCTGGGCGCCAAGAAGAACCTGCGCGTCCTCGCCACCGGCGCCATGCCCGACGCGGGCAGCCCCGGCATGACCGTGCGTTCGCTGGCCGGCGGGTATTTGCTGCAAGGCCGCGACAACCGCGTGCTGGAGGAATTGAAGGTGGTGACCAAGCGCGCGCCGACGGAAGCCGAATTGGCGGACCTCAAGTTCGCCTTCACCGTCTGCAAACACGTGAAATCGAATGCCATCATCTACGTCAAGAACGGCATGACCGTCGGCGTCGGCGCCGGCCAGATGAGCCGCGTCAACTCGGCGCGCATCGCGGCGTGGAAGGCCGAGGACGCGGCCCGCGTCGCCGGCGACGAGGAAAGCTGGGCCAGGGGCTCGGTCGTCGCATCCGACGCCTTCTTCCCGTTCGCCGACGGGCTGTTGGCCGCCGCCGAGGCCGGTGTCACGGCCGTCATCCAGCCGGGCGGATCGATGCGCGACGACGAGGTGATCGCCGCCGCCGATGAAAAGGGCATCGCCATGGTGCTGACCGGGATGCGGCATTTCCGCCACTGAATCGAACAACATTCGAAAACGCTGAAACCCGGGTGCAAACCCGGGTTTTTTTTGACCCTATCTCTGGCGCCTGTGACCATTATCACATGATTTCCGGGCTTTATGGCGTAACCTCTCAATAATGTTACGGTTCAGAAACAAAGGGATTTGATCAGGTATTATGGGACTCCAGGCCATGGATCATTCGAACGAATCGTCCGAACGACGCCGATCCGAGCGCTTTCCCCTGATGGTCAAGGCGCTTGCCCGCCATGCCGGCGGCAACTTCGACGTGGTGCTGCTGTCGATTTCCGGCGAGGGCGCGATGTTCGACGCCGACGCGTCGGCGCTGGCCGAGATCAGGCCGGGCGAGGCGGTCGATCTGGAGGTGCCCGCCTTCGGTTCGTTCGAGGGTCATTGCGCCTGGGTCGATGGATATTGCTGCGGCGTCGCCTTCACCGACAACCACAAGGCGACGGCGAGCCTTGTGCGGATGATGGCGGAGCGCAACCGCGCGCGCATGGAGGACGTGCTCGACCGCGCGTCCGAACTGGCGCGGTTCAAACCTTTGCTGGACGCCATGGTCAACGCCGTGGTCTGCACCGACGACCGTGGCGACATCCTGGTCGCCAACCGCGCCTGCGGCGAACTGTTCGGCTTTGCGGGATCCGAGCTTGTTGGCCGGAACGTCCGCATGCTGATGCCGACCGAGACCGCGGCCGAGCACGCCGGCATGGTCGACACCTACCTGAAAACCGGGGAGCAGAGCATCATCGGCACCGAACGCCAAGTCACCGCCCGGCACCGGAATGGCGACAGCTTCACCATTCGCCTGCATCTTTCCGAAACCGCGCTCGACGACCGGATCGTGTTCGTCGGCGAGTTCCTCCGCTGAGTCTCACTGCTTTAAGCGGTTAGAAAAGTGGCAAAACAGAGTGGGTTACGTTGAGATGGGTTTCCACATCAATGTAGGGGCGCCTTTGATATTGAAGGCTCCATAGGATACGGTTTTCCAGAAAGACTGACTAAACCCGGGTTTCCCGGGTTTTTTTGTGACATTCGTCGAATCGCAAGAACATTAGGGCAATAAGCCCGTTTGTCAGCGGCATTAAAATCACATTTTGTTAACCTATATGTTGATCAGAATTCAAAAAACAAGGGCGTCAATCTATATATTGTGTTATTTTGTTGATGCGATTTTTGTTTCATATATGTTTTTTCTATGTAGATGTTGACAGAGCGTTGACGAGTTTGTTATGGGGGATGTTGTGATTCGGAGGGGCTCATATGAGTGACGGCTACATCGCAAGTGTTCAGAAAGAACTTCAGCGGCTTTCATCTCGGCAGAAAAAGCTGAAAGCAGAAATTGAGCAGATTGCCGGCGAAATGTCTGGCATCCAAAAAGCAGCCCAACTCTTTTTTGAGCATACTGGCGCACCAGTTCCGAGTGAACTTCAAGACCTTGGCGTAATACCCCACGATGTAGAGGGTCAGACCGGTTCTAAATGGCAATCAATTCTCTCGATTTTAAAAGAGGCAGCACCAGAAGGTTTAACTTCAAAAGAAATCGTGGATTTAGCGCGAAAGAAGAATATTCAGGTCAAGGCACGGACTGTGAGCTCACAACTGAGTAGAGCAAAATCGTCAAACACGATTCAGTTTCACGATGGGAAATACTACTACAGCAAGGTTCCTGGGGAACCTCAGCAAGATGGGAGCAACGGATCAATATCTGGCGACTGGGGGAGTCCTATAGACGACGACAGCATCCCATTCTAAATGGAACGGCCCGAACCGAAGCCCGGGCCGCCCGTTACAAACCTGCTATTAGTCGAAGGTGCACTAATCGTAGGCGCCTACCCCGAAAAACAGCATGTGTTTGCTCGCACCATACACATAGCGTCTCCCGGGGTTGAGGGCAATATCCTGCCCCAAGGAGAGCTGACCAATGAGTCAGTATGAACTTTTTGACGACTTCGAAGAGATTGTCATTTTTCGCCCGTATTTCACGCTGAAAAATGGTCGTCGAATCTACGCCTCACAGTTTGGAAAACGAGCTTTTCCGATTAAGGTGCGGGTTCCAAAAAAGAAGACATAAATGGTTTAACCCTGGGCACGTTTGAACGGGACGACCGGTTTACTCAGCCATCAGGTGCTCGTAGCGCCGGTCGGTGAGCGTTTTCAGGAACACCACCAAGGCGTCGATGCGCGCATCGTCGAGGGCGGGTCCGTGCGTCAGTTCCTTGACCGACAGCGTCGCCGGCACCTCCGGCGCGCGCCAGCGCTTGCCGGTTTCCGGGTTGATCTGGCGGGCCTCGGCTTTGGAATTGTATTTGTTGTAGAACAGGATCGTGGTGCGCAGGTCCTTGAAAACGCCGTTGTGCATATAAGGCCCGGTGACCGCCACGTTCCTGAGCGTCGGCACCTTGAACTTGCCGTCCTGGGCGGCGTCGGTAACGGCGGGATTGTCCAGCAACCCGTGATCCACGTGGCCGGCCTTGACCCCGTTGACCCGGCGCGCCTCTGTGTTCACCGGCACGCCGAT
Organism: Rhodospirillaceae bacterium; assembly: GCA_038125725.1. Taxonomy (GTDB): domain Bacteria; phylum Pseudomonadota; class Alphaproteobacteria; order Rhodospirillales; family Casp-alpha2; genus TMED8. Next base: position 11,836 of record JAYPEK010000004.1, on the reverse strand, counting down.
GTTGTGATACTGGTAGTTGGAGAAGGTTTCGTCCTTGGCCGTCTGCGAGGTGCGCAACTGGTGGCAGAGGTTGCAGTTGGTGAACTGCTGCGAGAAGAACAGCAGCCGGCCCAACTCCTCCTGGTCGGTGAGCTTTTCCTCCCCCCTCAGGAAGCGGTCGTACTTGGAATCGAAGCTGGCGAAGAAATCGGTCAGCTCGAAGGCGGCGATGCTCTTGGCCATCGCCGCGTAGGCCTTGTCGTCATCGTCGAAGATTTCGGCGCCATGGAACGCCTTGAACGCGGCAACGTAATCGGGGTTCTCGCGCAGGCGCGCCGCCACGGCCGCCTTGTCGGCCATTCCCATCTCGATCGGGTTCAGGGGCGGCCCGCCGGCCTGGCCGGCGAGGTCCTTCTCGCGCCCGTCCAGGAACTGGCCGCCCACGTAGACGCCTTTGTCGGTGCGGTGGAAGACAGGCGAGAAGCGCGCATAGGCGGCTGTCGGCGTGTTGCGGTCGCCCAGCGAGGTGCCGTCGTCGCCCAAGGAAACGGCGCGCCCGGCCTCCGTCTCGCGCGGATCGGTGAAGGCGGCCTCCGGGTCGTGGCAGGTGGCGCAGGCCTGGGTGCGGTTCTTCGACAGGTTGACATCGAAGAACAGCGCCTTGCCCAACGCGGCGACGGAAGCGAACTCGGCGCCGGCGGCCGGCTGCGCGATCATCAGCAGGGCGAGAAATCCGGAAAATTTGCAGAACTTCATGGCAATGGGCTCGGCGATCAATTGATAAGAATGAGTATCATTATCATTTGAGAGCCGTACAAGCGTTGATTTCGATCAACCCAGATCCTCGGTTTCTCGGGGTCGGCCGCGCGCGGCGCTAGTAGAGAACCTTCTGGTAGCGCGCTTCCATGTCTTCCTGGCTCTCGTCTTCCACATCGTCGCTGGTCTGGTCGCGGAGCATCTGCGCCATGGTCGGAATCGGGCGCTCGGCGGCCTGCGCGTCGGAAGACCAGAGCTTGGAGCGCATCAGTGCCTTGGCACAATGCAGGTAGACTTCCTCCGCCTTCACCACGAAGACGGTCTTCGGCAGCTTACCGTCGACGGCGAAGCGCGCCAGCAGTTCGGGATCGTCGCTGATTTCGGCGGTGCCGTTGATGCGCAGCGTCTCGTTGACGCCGGGAATGAAGAAGATCAGGCCGATCGCCGGATTGACCAGGATGTTCTCCATGGTGTCGAGGCGGTTGTTGCCGGGACGGTCGGGAATGCCGATGGTCTCGTCGTCAAGCACCTGCACGAAGCCCGGATGGTCGCCCTTGGGAGACGCGTCCGCCAAACCGTCGGGACGCGACGTGGCCATCACCAGGAACGGCGACAGTTCGATGAAGCGCTTTGAGTGCGGCTCCAGCCGGGTGATTTCCTTGGAGACGGCGCGCCCGGTGGCATGGCCGTAGAGCGCGCGCAGTTTGTCGGGGGTGTCGATGGTGCTCATGATGGCGCCACGTTAGGGGCAAACGCGCCGCCCGTCCAGGCCTCAGAACTTGCGTTCGGGGATCAGCGCCGCATCCATGTGATCGAGCCGCAGGAACTGCGCCAGGATGTGCATCAGGCTCTGGTGCACGTCCTCGACGACGCCGTAGTTGTCGGCATCGACGTGCAGGTTGATGTCGGCCAATTCGGCACTGCGCCCACCGCCGAAACCGGTCATGGCGATGGTGCCCACATTGTTGTCCTTGGCCCACTGGCAGGCGCGCACGATGTTTTCCGAATCGCCCGACGACGACACGGTGATCAGCACGTCGCCGGCCTCCGCCAGGGTGCGGAGCTGATAGGCGTAGACCTCATCGTAGCTGATGTCGTTGGCGATGGCGGTGATAGTCTCGATGGTGGCGCTGAGGCTGACCACCTTGGGCTTGAGATGCGTGTCGGTCTGCACGCCCTTCAAGTGGTCGCAATGCAGATGGTTGGAGATCGCCGCCGAGCCGCCGTTGCCGCAGGCGAAAACCGTGCCGCCGGCCGCGTAGGTCCTGGCCAGCAGATCGGCCGCCGCCGTCAGTTGGGCGCGATCCACCGATTCCGCGGCGCCGGCAAGGCGGTCGAAATAATCGTCGGCAAAAGCGCCGATGACGCCGTAGCTGTGGTCTGGAAACGTCATCTGCGAAAGCTAGGCCCGATGGCCGGCCAATTCAACGGACATCCGGCACTTTTCTCAGCATCAGGACACCGATCACGAAAAACGCCACGATCGTCGCCATGCCGGCGCGCTGGCTCTGGAACATGTCGGTCACCAAGGCCACCAGGGCCGGGCCCAGGAAGGCGGTGGCCTTGCCCGACAACGCGTAGAGGCCGAAGAACTCGGTGCGCAGTTCCGCCGGCGCCAGGCGCGCCATCATCGAGCGGCTGGCCGCCTGCGCCGGGCCGACGAACAGGCCCAGCGGCACGCCGAACACCCAAAAGAGGGTCTTGCCCTCCACCACCAGCACCGCCGAGCCGAGCCCGATCAGCGCCACCACGGCGACGGTGATCGTCCACTTGGCGCCGAGCCTGTCGTCGGCCCAGGAAAAGGCGACGGCGCCGAGCCCGGCGGTGACGTTCATGGCGATGCCGAACAGGATCAGTTCCTGGAAATCCATGCCGAAGGTGCCGGCGGCGTAGATGCCGCCGAAGGCGAACAGCGTGTTGAGGCCATCGGTGTAGATCATGCGCGCCACCAGGAACCAGGCGGCATCGCGGTAGCGCCCCAGGTTCCGGAGCGTGCCGGCCAGCGCCGCCAACCCCTGGCGCATGGCCGCCGCCATCGAGAGCGACGCCGCCCGGCGGTCCGGCGTGAGCAGCAACAGCGGCAGCGCGAAGACCGCCATCCAGAGCCCGACGAAGGGCCCGGTGGCGCGCAGATGTTCGGCGGCTTCCTTGTCGAGGCCGAACCAGGGCGTCTCCGCCTGCACGAAACCGACCAATACCACGCCCAGGCAAACAAGCCCGCCGGCGTAGCCGAGCCCCCAGGCCCAGCCCGACCAGCGCCCGATGCGCGGCTTCGGCGCCAGGTCCGGCAGCATGGCGTTGTAGAAAACCATGCCCATCTCGAAGGCGAAGTTGGCGACGGCGACGAGCGTGAGCGCCAGCGTCACCGAGCGCGTCTCCGGCGCCACCTGCCAGAGCGCCGCGCTGGCCAGCGCCGCGATCAGGGTAAACAGGGCGATCCAGGGCTTGCGCCGCCCCGACTGGTCGGCGATGGCGCCCAGCACCGGCGCCGCGAGCGCGATGGCGAGCCCCGACAGACTCAAGGCGTATCCCCACTGGCTGGTGCCGGTGACCTCGTCCGCCGCCACGCCCTTGGCGAAGTAGGCGGCAAAAACGAAGGTGGTGATCACCGTCGGGAAGGCGGAGTTGGCCCAGTCGTAGACGCACCAGGCGGCGAGGCCCTTCTTGTCCTCGGCCTGCTGCGGGCCGGCGGCGTCAGCCACCGGCTTCGATCATCGCCCGGAACTGCCGGCTGGCGACCGCGATCATCGAAAGATCGTTGACCTCCGTCGCCCAGAGCTCGTTCAGGAGCTGCTCCGTCGGCGCCACCAGCGACGGGTTGGCGTCGATCCAGCTTTGCACCGCCTTGGCCGCGTCGCCCTTGACGCCGGCATGGTCGATGACCCGGTTGGTGAGCGCCAACTGGTGCGCGTAGATCTCCTCGATCAGGGCGGCGATGGCGAGCTGCTGCCAGTGGCTGTCGGATTCCATCTTTTCCGCCGCGGCGCGCAATCTCCCCAAGCGGAAGCGCGAGCCGACCATGAAGTAGACCTTGCCGACATCGATGACCCCGGCCTTGCGCCTGGCCGCCAGGCGCACCACGTCGCAGGCGGAATAGAGGTTCACCAGCCCCACCACCTTGGCGGCGAGGGCAGGCGGCACGCCCTTGTCGGTGTAGACGCTGGCGCGGTTCGCGGCATCGGTGACGTAATGCGCCGGCAGCGCCTGGTTGACGCCATGCATCAGTTCCAGCACGCCCGCCTGGTAGGTTTCGATGTTGGGGCCGAGCGCCAGTCCGGCATCGCCGTTCCGGAGGAACCAGAGCACCACCCATTCGAGCAGGTGGTTGATGTCGGCGAGCATGCCCATCTGCACGTCGCTGTCGACCTTGTTGTCCAGCGCCTCGATGTCGGCCCACATGTCACGCAGCTTGAAGGCGTCGCGCGCGATGACGTAGGCGCGGGCGATCTCCGGCGCCGCGAGGCCGGTCTTCTCCATGAATTCCAGAACGAAGGTGTCGCCGGCCCGGTCGACCAGCGAGTTGGTGGCGCGCGTCGCGATGATTTCGCGCCGCAGCCGGTGCTGGCCGATCTCCTTGGTGTATTTCTGGCGCAGGGGACCGGGGAAATAGGTCACCAGGTCCTCGAACAGGTAAGCGTCGTCCGGCAGATCGGACTCCATGATCTGGTCGTAGAGCCAGATTTTGGCATAGGACAGCATCACCGAGATTTCCGGCCGCGTCAGGCCGCGCCGCGCCAGCGCGCGTTCGCCGATGACCTCGTCGTCGGGCAGGTATTCGACGCTGCGGTCGAGGCGGCCCTGGCGCTCCAGGAATCGCATCAGGCGCTGATGGTTGGCGAGGCCATGCACGCCCTTGGCCTCGATCATGCTCATGGCCTGGGTCTGACGGTAGTTGTGCGTCAGCACCAGTTGCCCGACCTCGTCGGTCATCTTGGCCAATAGCGCGTTTCGGCTTTTCTGCGTGAGCCCGCCCTTGGCCTGGACGGCGTCGACCAGGATCTTGATGTTGACCTCGTGATCGGACGAATCGACGCCTGCCGAGTTGTCGATGGAATCGGTATTGAGCCGGCCGCCGTGCAGCGCGTATTCGATGCGGCCCAACTGCGTGGCGCCCAGGTTCGCCCCTTCGCCGATGACCTTGCAATTGAGCTCATGGCCGTTGACGCGGATGGCGTCGTTGGCACGGTCGCCCACGTCCAGGTGCGATTCGACGCTCGCCTTGATGTAGGTGCCGATGCCGCCGAACCACATCAAGTCGACCTCGGCCCGGAGCAGGATGCCCATCAGTTCCTCGGGCGTCACCGATTTCTTGGTGATGCCGAACAGGTCGCGCACTTCCTTGGAAAGCTCCAGCGACTTGGACTTGCGCGAATAGATGGCGCCGCCCTTGGACAGCAGCTTGGCGTCGTAGTCTTCCCAGCTGGTGCCGGGGGTATCGAACAGGCGCTTTCGCTCGGCCCAGCTCTTGGCCGGGTCCGGGTTCGGGTCGACGAAGATGTGCATGTGGTTGAAGGCACCCAACAGCTTGATGTGCTTCGACAGCAGCATGCCGTTGCCGAACACGTCGCCGGCCATGTCGCCGACGCCGACGACGGTGAAGTCCTCGGTCTGAGTGTCGTGACCCATTTCCCGGAAGTGGCGCTTCACCGATTCCCAGCCGCCGCGCGCGGTGATGCCCATCTTCTTGTGGTCGTAGCCCTGGCTGCCGCCGGACGCGAAGGCGTCGCCGAGCCAGTGGCCGTATTCCAGAGAGACGCCGTTGGCGATATCCGAGAAGGTCGCCGTGCCCTTGTCGGCGGCGACTACCAGGTAGGGGTCGTCGTCATCGAGGCGAACGGTGTCCTTCGGCGGTACGATCTTCGGACCCTTGATGTTGTCGGTGATGTCCAGAAGCCCGGAGATGAAAGTCTTGTAACACGCAATGCCTTCTTCCAGGAACGCGGCGCGGTCGTTCGACGCCGGCGGCCGCTTCAGGACGAAGCCGCCCTTCGAGCCCACCGGCACGATGACGGCGTTCTTCACCTGCTGCGCCTTCACCAGCCCCAGGATTTCCGTGCGGAAATCCTCGCGCCGGTCGGACCAGCGAAGCCCGCCGCGCGCCACGTAACCGAAGCGGAGATGCACCCCCTCGACGCGCGGGCTGTAGACGAAGATCTCGCGGAACGGCCTCGGCAGCGGCAGCGCCTCGATGGCCTTGGAATCGAGCTTGAACGAGAAGTAAGGCTTGGTGCCACCGGCCTGGTAGTAGTTGGTCCGCAGCATGCTTTCCAACAGGTTCAGGTAACGCCGAAGGATACGGTCCTGGTCGGCGCTTTCGACCGCCTCCAGCGCCTTCAGGATGCGGCGCTTGATGCGCGGCGCCTTGGCGCTGTCGGTGCCGGCGGGATCGAACGTCGCCTGGAACAGCTTCACCATGTCGGCGGCGACGCCCGGATTGGCGATCAGGGTTTCTTCCATGTAGGCCTGGGAGAAGGGGATGCGTGCCTGCAGCAGGTATTTGCAGATGGCGCGCAGCACCATGACCTCCCGCGGCGCCAGCCCGGCGCAGGCGACGAGCGCGTTGAAACCGTCGCTTTCGATCTCGTCATTCCAGACGCGCTCGAAGGTTTCGTGGAAATTGTCACGAATGGCGTCCAGGTCGACGGCGGCACCGCTGGCGGAACGCAGGCCGAAGTTGTGGATGATCAACTTGCCGCGCCCGGCCTCGGACAAATCGACCACGTGCGGGCCGACCTCGTCGATGACGCGGAAACCCAGATGCTCGAACACCGGCAGCACGTCGGACAAGGGCACTGGATGGTCGAAGTGGTAGAGCTTGAAGCGCACTTCGTCGGGCTCGGAGCCGGCTTCGCGGTGCAAGTTCATGCCGATGCCCGCGACCTTGAGGATGCGCTCGATCTCGGTGATGTCGGCGTCGACCTCGTCGGACAGGTAGCGCGCCTGGTAGCCGGGGCCGAAGGCCTTGGCGTAGCGAACCATCAGTTCCAGTCCGGCGGCCTCGCCGTGGCGCTCGACCAGGACGCGGCTCAGCTTGTCGGTCCACGACCGCGCCGCCTCGGCGATCTCGGCCTCGATTTCCTCCACCCGATCGAGCATCGTCGGCGTCACGTCGGTGGTGATCGTGTAGTGGATGCGCGCCAGCGCCGATTCGCCGACCTGTGATTGGTACTCGGCCTCGCTGCCGTTGAAGGCGCGGAGCAGGACGTCGCGGATACGCCGACCGACCTCGGTCGAATAGCTGTCGCGCGGCACGAACACCAGGCAGGAGATGAAACGGCGGAAGTTGTCGGCGCGGGCGAACAGCGCCACGCGCTGGCGTTCCTGCAAATGCAGGATGCCCATGGCGGTATCGTTCAGGTGCGCGTCGGAGGCCTGGAACAGCTCGTCGCGCGGGAAGGTCTCGAGGATGTTGGTCAGCGCCTTGCCGTCGTGGCTGGTGCGCTCGAAGCCGGCCTGGTCGATAACCTTGGTCAGCCGCCGGCGCAGCAGCGGAATGTCGCGCGGGCTCTTGTTATAGGCGACGGAGGTGAACAGGCCGACGAAGATGCGGTGGCCGACGACCTTGCCGGCAGCATCCAGCTTCTTGATGTCGACCACGTCCAGCGGCACCGGCCGGTGCACGGTGGAGCGATGATCGCCCTTGGTTACCAACAAGAGCGACGGCTTGGTCAGGAAGTCGCGCATGTCGGGCGGCAGGTTGGCGCCCTGGCTTTCCAGGTCGAACACCGTGGACTTCGGATCGCGCAGCACGCCGAGGCCGCTGCCTTTTTTCGCCACCGGGGCGAGGTTTTTGCCGCTGCCCTTGAGGTCGTACTCGCGCGAGCCCAGGAAGGTGTAGTGATTGTCGTGGATCCAGCGCAGAAACTCGCGCACCTCGCGCGCGTCCTCTGGCGGCGTGCCCTTGGGCTCGACCACCAGCTCCTCGATGATGGCGCCCATCCGCTCGCGCATGGCGCGCCAGTCCTCGACGGCGGCGCGCACGTCGGTGAGCACGCGCTCGATGGCGCGCTTCAGGTCCGCGTGCCGGCTTTCGGCCAGTTCGGTAACCTCCAGGTGCATGAAGGATTCCATCACCGCGCCCTGGTCCGGCTGGCCGGGCTCGAGGATGCCGGTGAGCTTGCCCGCCTTGTCGCGCATGGCCTTGACGATGGGATGGATGATCAGGTGCGCGGTCATACCGCGCTGGTTGACCTGGGCGACGACCGAATCGACCAAAAACGGCATGTCGTCGTTGACGATCTCGACCACCGTGTGGCCGGAGCTATAGCCGTTGTCGGCCTCGGTCGGGTTGAACACCCGGACCGTCGCTGTGCCCGGGCTGCGCTTGGCGGCAAAATCCAGGTGACCGGCGATCAGGCACGACAGGTTGGCGGCACCGTAGTCCTCCAGGTCGTCCGGCGGCACGTTGGCGAGGTAGCTGCCGGCCATGGCGTCGAAAATCTTCGCCTCGGCGCCCTTCAGCCGTTTCTTGCTCTGGCGGCACACCTGTTGAACGAAACTGGACCTCAGCTTGTCGGAATCCCCGGCGATGACCTTGCCTCCCATTTTGTCACCGGAACCGACGCCCCGGCCCTGAAAGGCTAACGCAAACCGATTCCGGGCTCAAAAGGTTATTTTATGACAAGGGCTTGGATATGCCTGAAGCGGCAATCAGTGCGGCCGGACAGGGGGCCGCTGGCGTTCCCAGGGCGGCACCGGACGGAAGTGCTGGATCAGGTGATCGACGAAGGCGCGCACCTTGGGCGACAGGTTGTGGCGGTCGGGGTAAACGGCGAAGATGTCGGTGCGTTCCTCGCCGAAATCGGGCATCAGCTCCACCAGCCGGCCACTCTGCAGGTCGGGATTGACCAGATAGGCCGACAGTCGGGCGATGCCGATGCCGGCGAGCGCCGCATGATAGACGCCGTCGGCGCTATTGGCCTCGAAGTTGCCGCTGGCGTGAATGGCGACGTTGCTGCCGGCATCGCCGAAATGCCATTCGTTCCAGGTGTCGACCGTCGACACCCGGAGGCAGTTGTGCTGCGCCAGGTCGGCCGGGCACTGGAGCGCGCCGTGGCGCTCTATGTATGACGGCGCGGCGCAGACGACGCGATCGTTCGAGGCCAGCTTGCAGGCGACCAGCGAGGCGTCCTCGATCTGGTCGGCGAAGCGGATGGCCACGTCGTGGCCCGATTCGGTCAGATCCACCGGCCGGTCGGAAAGCTCCACCATCACCCGGAGGTCGGGATAGTTGTCGAGAAAGGCCGGCAGCGCCGGCAGCAGTTGCGATTTGCCGAAGGCGACGGTGGTGGCGACGCGGAGCGTGCCCCGCGGCGCGCCGCTAAGCGATTGCGCCAGTTGCTCGACCTCGCTCACCTCGCGGGCGATGCCGGCGCAGTGGCTGTAGAGCGAGCGGCCCTCCTCGGTCAGCGACACCTTGCGGGTGGAGCGTTGCAGAAGCCGCACGCCGAAATGATCTTCCAGGTGCGCGATCTGGCGGCTGACCGCCGAGGGCGTCAGGCCGAGCGCCCGCGCGGTGGCGGAAAAGCTGCCGTGGTCGACGACATTTGCGAACAGGATCAGCTGGCTGGCGAGGTTCAACGGGGTTCGTCCGTCCACGGGTTTGCCGAAAACGCACGATTGTTCTGTGCGTGAAACGCATAAGGGCTTTGCGTCGCCCCCCGATTGTCCAATGACTCAATGCCCCGTACTTTTGCAGTGCGGCATAAATCATGTTGCAACGCAAACAAAAGATAAATGGACATACCGAAGGAGAGCGCCATGACCGGCCTCGACACGAAACCCGAAAGCCCCGCCACCGACGCCCTGCCCGAACTGCGGGACGTGATCTCCAGCGACGACTTGCGGCGCCACATCGAGCGCGCCCACGAACTGCGCGCCGCGATGATGCGCCAGATGGCCCGCGCCGTGGCACTGTTCGTCGCCATCCGCGTCGCTCACGCCAAGCGCAAGGCCCTGGGCGCGCTCACCCGCGCCAAGGAAGCGCAGGCGCTGCGCGGCGAACCGGCGCCGCACAAGCCGACCGATATCATCGGCGCGACCCATGCCTGATCACATGATGGTTGCGCCCGCGCCTCTCGATGGCGCGCCGCCAACAGGTCGCGTCGGTCTCCCCGCGGCCTGTTGGCGGGCTTTTTCCGGAGCCGCGGCGGTGGTCCGGTTCGGCGCGCTCTGCGCCACCCATCACCGCCGCGCCGGGCGCATCGACAAGCCGGCGCTGGAGCGCATCTTCAGGGACTGCGGGCTCTAGGGCCGCGCCGGTCAGAAGGTGATCGCCTGGCCGCTACGCGCGACATTCGCGCGCCAACCGGCCTCGCTCAAGCGCCGGTGAAGCGCCGACTTGGCATCCGGTTCGCCGTGCACCAGATAGATCTCCGGCCGCTGCCGAGAAAACCCCGTCACCCAATCGAGCAATTGCGACTGGCCGGCGTGCGCTGAAAAGCCGCCGAGCGTGTGGATTTTCGCTTTCACCGCAATTTCCTCACCGCCCAGGCGGAATGTCCGGGCCCCGTCGATCAGTGCCCGTCCCGGCGTCCCGCGCGCTTGAAATCCGACGATCACGATATGCGACGTCGCGCGCCATAGATTGTGCTTCAGATGGTGGCGGATGCGGCCACCCGTGCACATGCCACTCCCGGCGATGATGACGGCACCGCCCGATATACGATTGAGCGCCATCGATTCCTCGGTGCTGTGCGTAAATCCGAGCACCGGCAGAAACGTTTTCAGGGACCCGGTTTTTCCCCGCCGCAACACGCTCCTGTCTTCGCGGTTGAACACGTCCTGGTAGCGCTGATACGCCTCGGTCGCGGCGATGGCCATCGGGCTGTCGAGATAGACCCTGTGGCGCGGAAGTTTCCCGGCGTGATAAAGTTCGCCAAGCCGGAAGATGATCTCCTGCGTGCGGCCGACCGCGAATGCCGGGATCAGAACATTGCCGCCGGTCTCGGTAGCCTCGGCGAGAATGGCCTCGAACTCCTCCAGGGTATTTTCCATGGAACGGTGATCGCGGTCGCCATAGGTCGATTCGAGCAGCAAGACATCGGCCGTGTCGACCGGTTCCGGATCGCGCAGCAGCGCCGCGTCGCTGTTGCCGAGGTCGCCGGAAAAAACCAGCTTCCGCTCGCCGCCGCCATCGGCGATGAAAATCTCGACGACGGCGGAGCCCAGGATATGGCCCGCATCGCGGAACCGCGCCTCGATCCCGTCCGCCACCGCGAACCGCCGTCCGTATGCCACGCCCTCGCTCATGGCAAGCACCGCTTCGGCGTCGGCAAGGGTAAACACCGGTTCAAGCTCGGGCTTGCCGGCGCGGCGCCGAAACTTGTTTTCCCACTCCACGTCACGCTGTTCGAGGAAGGCCGAATCCTTGAGCATGATCGTCAGAAGCTCGCCGGTCGGCTGCGTCATGAACACCGGCCCGTCATATCCGTCGGCTGCTAATTTCGGCAAGCGGCCGCTGTGATCCAGATGGGCGTGGGAAAGAACGACGGCATCGAGCCGGCCAATGTCGAATGGAAACGGATCCCGGTTAGCGGCTTCCTGTTCCCGGCTGCCCTGCACCAAGCCGCATTCCAGCAGGACCGTGGCACGCTCGGTTTCAAGCAGATAGGCGGATCCCGTGACGTCTTCGGTGGCGCCGTAAAAGGTCAGCTTCGCCATGGCATTCTGGTCCCCGATTAGGCTGCGTCATAACCCTGGCATCCACGGCACGGCCATCGGCAGAGGCGCGCGGGGAAAACGCCAATATCTTGGATAATACCGAGAAGTAGGGAAATAAACCGGGAAAATGGAGCGGGCGATGAGATTCGAACTCACGACTTCAACCTTGGCAAGGTTGCGCTCTACCCCTGAGGCCCGTCGCTGCGCTCCTCCCTCAAGCTAACGCTTGAGATACACCCGCTTCAATTCAAACCATTGATTCTATGTGCAGAACAACCCTGAATTCCGTTTTAACATCGATAACAATCTATCAAACTTCGTCTACTTTTGATAGCGGCTAACCTATCTTGAGGGGATTTTTTCGTGTATTTCGTGGAGCTGTAGTGGAGCAGATTTGGAGCAACCCCCACCCTACCCCACCCAAAGAAACAGCCCTTGT